>NZ_BACP01000037.1 GCF_000260415.1 Liquorilactobacillus mali KCTC 3596 = DSM 20444 | reverse complement strand
GTGAACCCATATCTGAATGAAAATATGCTGGCCTTTTATGATGTTCAAGTGCTTGGTCAACTATATCTACTACTAGTTTGGCATTCATCTGTCGTCCTATTTTATATGCTAGTATTTTATGAACCTTTGGCTCATACACTGAACTAAGATATACCCAAGTTCCAGGTCGTAGATCAAGATAAGTAATATCAGCTCGCCAAGTACTAGCTTTTGGCTTGTTTTTAATCAGATTGGGACGTTGTAAATAATCAACATGAGTACCAGGCTTTTTAAAACGTCGATACATGAGAGAGTGAATCTTCATTTCTTGCATTAGCCGAAAAATCGGTTTGACACCAACTATAATTCCCAGTCTATTTAATGCTAGTTTGATTTTTGGATAACCATAAGCGCGATAGTTTTCTTCCCAAATTTTTCGAATGATTTCTTTTAAATAATGGGGAGTGTGACATAAGTCGGTAAAATTTGAGTACTAACAAAAAATTACGAACATAGTGAGTAATTTGCTATGAGTAATTCGAGGTTAGACGGAAAATTTTGACTTATGGAACACGTTTATCCGTAATAAATAGAAGAGCTAGGCTAAAATTTCACTTTTGGCCCAGCCCCTAGGTAGATAGTTCAACCAATGGTAATAGGTGCTGCGAGCTAATCTTAAAGTTGAAAGTATTAAGGATAGGCGGTGATAGGATAACTGAATCTTAACGAAAACAAGAGTTTTAACTCGCCCTAATGCTTTCCCAGTAACACCGCCGCAGCTTTTAAAATCTCCAATTCCTCCTTGAGACGTTGGTTCTCTTTTTGTAATTTTTTAAATTCTTTAGAAGTAACTTCAGTTCCATCATCAAGTTCAACAGATTTTGCATCTTTAATCCAGTTATGAATTGATGCAGGAGACACTGCATATTCTTCTGAAAGAGAACGAACTGATCTCTTTTCCTCGGTGTGCATTTTAATAATGCTGGCTTTAAAATCATCAGTATATCGTTTCATATAAAAACTCCTATCCTAGTCATTTTATTATGGCACAAATGTCTAAATATTTGTGTACCAAATACTAGGATAGGAGCGACAGTCGTTAGGGGTTTTTTTGGAAGGCTAGAGATTGCCTACTTTAACTTGAGTGTTCCGAGCTAGCCAATCAGTAAGTCAGGTGACTACAAGACTATTAATCCAACTTGTGTTTTGTTTACCATGGATAACTAAAAAGGGAGTGTGACATAAGTCGGTAAAATTTGAGTAATTTGCTGTGAGTGATTCGAGGTTAGACGGAAAATTTTGACTTATGGAACACATTTATCCGGAATAAGCAGCGGAGATAGGTTTAAATTTCACTTTTGACCCAGCCCCGTTTCTATTCTAGGTTAGTTCCAAAAATAGCTTGATCGTAGTAATTATCGTGATCGTCATGTGTCATACGTGGTAATTCACCCCATATTTCAAAACCAAATTTTTTCAGAAGCGCAATAGAACGAACATTATTTTTGTGTAGTATCGCCAGAAGTACCCGAATTTTATGTGACTTTGCATAAGAAATTAATTCGGACAACATTGCTGAACCATATCCACGACCCAAATAGTCAATATCAAAGTAATAAGAAACCTCAGCCACCTCATTTACGCCACGTCTTGGCCTATAATAGCTCAAATATCCATAACCGATAACTTCATTGTTATTATCAACTGCCACCATTATTGGATGTCGTAAATCATCACTATGCTCATTAAACCAATTAGTACGCTGATCTATACTTACAGGGTCCAAATCTGCAGTAATTCCTCCTACCATAATAGCTTGATTGTAAATCTCTGTTAGTCGAGGAATGTCATTACGCTTTGCAATACGAATTGAGATTGGTTTTTGAAAGTTTTTCATCATCGCGTTCTCCTTTTGAGTTAAAATAAACATCTGATAAAAGTATAAGCTACAGTTTATCATATTTATCTATTCAAAAAATACTGATTTCCTTTGAAACCGTAGAAAAAATTTTTTAATAATAATCATTTTGTTTACCTAATCCTCCTTGATTGACATTTTGAAAGCCACTAGCATTAATTTTTATCCAGTTTAAAAAGCTTCAACAAAAAAGTTACACTTGCACAGTCTGGTGATATTTTAAGTGGCCTTTTCGCTTAATTTGGTGTCTCATAATCACAATTAAATTCATGAAACGAAATATTTGATCCTAATAAATTTATGCAAATTAAATTAAAGGATCTTTTTATAAATACCCCTTCAATAACTTAATCGTAGTTGTTGAAGGAGTATTCGGTAATTATGGACCCTAAAATGCACTGGTTATATATTTACTTGACCGTTTAGTCAAATAAATATATAATTCACTCATGGGAAGAAAAAAAAGCTTTAATACAGACGATGTTCTTTCTCAGATTGGACAAATATTTATAAAAAAAGGCTATAATGGAACATCACTAGATGACATTGTTGAATGTACGGGGCTACTTAGAGGTAGCTTGTATGCAACATTTGGAAGTAAGCAAGGTATGTTTATTTCCGCGCTCAAATTAAGTTTGGAAAGGAGTAATAATCAATTAAAATGGGGACTTCTTATAGTAGCAATGCTAGAAGTAACATCTAGAAATAAAAAAGTATATGATATTGTCCAAGCGTGGTATGTAGAACATCAAAACGAAAAAATAGCAGAAAAAATTGGCTTAGAGCTATTAAAACATAGTGGATTAATAGAATAAGGGAGCTTAGTATGCAAAATAAAGTAGAAATAAAAAATAACAAATTATTGGTAATACCACAAGGAATAAATAAATTGGCTTCATTGAAGGAAAGAATAGAAGTTTCCTTACAAAATGTAGTTGGAGCTTCTATTGATACAGGGATTTTAAATGAAAGCAAGGGGATAAAATTTCCTGGAACGACTCTTCCGGGATATTGGTCTGGAAGTTTTAAAAAAATTGGAAAAGAAAGCTTTTTTAATATTAAAAGAGGAAATAAACCAGTAGTCATTCAGTTAAAAAATGAAAAGTATACCCGTTTAATTTTAGGTGTTGATAATCCAGAAAACGTTGTCGATTTAATTAACAATAGTATTAATTAAAGATTAACTAAAGGGAGTGTGACATAAGTCAGTAAAATTTGAGTACTAACAAGAAATTACAAACATAGCGAGTAACTTGCTATGAGTGATTCAAGGTTAGACGGAAAATTTTGATTTATGGAACACGTTTATCCGGAATAAATAGAGGGGCTAGGTTAAAATTTCATTTTTGGCCCAACCCCTTTAAAATTGCTAAACTGTCATATTTAAAGAGTTTAAATGGAAATATAACCTCCACCCCTTGTGTTTCATAATTAAAATCTAATGACGGAGGATTGTTACAACAGGAAACAAATCTATATGTCCGACTATAGAAAAAAATCAGGGAGAGAATCATTGCTTACCTATTCATAGGAGTTATTTGATTGTCATATATTTTTATTTTATTATTTTGCAGTAAGTACTTGACCTTTACTCTACGTCAAAGTTTATACTTTATTTTGCAAGTGAGGCGACACAATCATGACTTATTCGATAACAGAATTAGCAAAACTAGCAGGCATTTCAACGAGAACATTGCGCTTCTATGATAAAAAAGGCCTTTTAGAAGCACGAAGAGATCCAGAAAACAATTATCGTTATTATGATGAAGCTGAAGTTAACCAGCTCCAGAAGATTATGTTTTTAAGATTGTTCGATTTGCCACTGAATCAAATTAAAAAAATTTTAGAAGATTCTGGAGCCATACAATATCAGGCCTTATGTGACCAACGTAAGAAGATTATTGCTGAGCAACACCGATTGTCAGATTTGCTTGTCAATTTAGATGAAACACTTGCGACAATGAAAGGAGCATCCGTAATGAGTGATACAGAAAAATTTGCGGCCTTTAAGGCAAAAGCAATTGATGACAATGAGATACAATATGGTAAAGAAATTCGAAATAAATACGGTGAAACAACCATTGACGACAGCAACCGAAAGTTTAATTCCCTATCGGAAACCGATATGATACATCTTGAGGAATTGACCAATCAAATTTTAACAAAACTTAAGGCATTAGTAGGTACACATGATTTTAAACTGCCAGCTGCAAAACGTCTTTTTGATTTACACAAAGAATTTTTACTTGTGCATTGGTCAAAGGAACAGTATTCACCTGAAGCACATAGAAATTTGGCAGCCATGTATATCTCTGATAAACGTTTTACCAAATATTACGAAGAGGGTACTGGTAAAAAAGGAGCGGCTAAAACGCTAAAAGAAATAATTGATTATTATGCTTAGCCTAATCCAGCAGTAACCATAGATTTAATTCCTAGTTTTTTTAGCATGTGATGTATTACCATTCAATAAAAAAAAGTCGCGATTATCATAATTGCGGCTTTTTTATGTTTCAGTCCTCTTATGTATCTGTTCTTAGCAATAATTTTTTCAGTAGAAATCCAAAAAAGATGAGAACTATTAAAATAAGCTGTACGACAACATACCAAATTGATGAAATATTAAGGATTACCAGTAATATTAAATTTAGTATTTATTGTAGATAATGGCCTCCTAAAACTGTTCCTAGGAAACTTTTATTTTTACATCAGAGCTACTTATAATTTGGGATCACCTATCAATCTGAAAAGATGCGGTTTTTCATAAAAATATCCTTGACGCAAGGGAAGATCTAGTTCATTTAATAGTTCATCATCCCCTGCACTCTCAATCCCTTCAACAATCAATCTTAACCCAAAATTCCGTGCTATTTTCCGCCAAAACAACAACTGTCCTGGAATCTCTGATTCTCGGTGCTCACTGCACAGATTTTGCATTGGAAACTTAATCTCTGAAGTAATATCTAAAAGTGGAGCGATTTTTTCGTAAATATTGTCTCCACTGCTGACATCATCTATACTCAACTCTATCCCATACTTAAGATATTGCTTTGCATATTGCTTGATTTCTTCGGTCCTAATATTTTGATTTCCTTGATCTTCCGTTAATTCAACGATTAACGTTGCAGGATAAATTTGTTTTTGGGTCTCAATCAATATGTTTGTCATCGTTTGACTAGTAAATTGTTCACGGTTAAGGTTAAAAGACAAAGACTCGACCTTCAATTTGAGATCTGTTCCCACTTTTTTTAATAAATTAATTTGTTCTTCAAACGGAATTGAGGCAAAGTCTTGGGGTAAATGCCATCCGTTACAGTCATATTTACGAAACAACATCTCATAACCAATTAGTGAACGAGTATATACATTTTGTTGAGGTTGAACATAAAATCGATACATTTGGATCACTCCTCATCTTCCCAAAGAATAATTTTTATAAACAATTATTTAATGCTGTCTTTCTATTATTTTTTAAAAATAATTGTTAAAATGTAAAACGATAATAAATTATACTTAATTATAGTATACAATACGAGGGGGGATTGTAATGAAAGTAATAATCATTGGCTGTACCCACGCCGGTCTGGCAGCTGCAAGGGAAATATTAAAAAATCATCCAGAAACTACACTAACCATCTATGAAAGAAATAACAATTTTTCATTTTCATCTGACGGTATTTTTTTATATTTAAAAAATCAAGTCAAAGATTTAGCAGATATTTTCATCTCTTCTCCTAAAGAAATTCGCCAACTGGGTGCAACAGTCAGAGAAATGCATAACGTTTTGAGTGTAGATACCAAAAAGCATCAACTTCGTGCAGTAGATATGAATACGGGAAATATCATTAATGACACTTACGATAAGTTGATAGTAACAACCGGTGCCAATGTTCGTCTACCCGCAATAACAGGAATCGATAATCGAAGAGTTTTAGTATGCAAAAGCTACCTACAATCTAAAAAAATCTACGAATTAACACAAGAAAGTCAAAAAATCGCAATTGTCGGTGCGGGTTATGTTGGAGTAGAACTAGCAGAAAGCCTAGTTACAAAGAGACACGGACACAAAGTCGATATTTTTCAGTCACAGGGACAAATACTCAATAATTACTTCGATATCCAAACCTCAGATATGATTGCAGACTTACTTAAAGAACATGGTATCACGGTTCATTTGAATTCAGATGTTTCTGATTTTACGGATGAATCTGATTCAACCGTTCGTCTAATAACTTCTAATGGTAACTTTACCGAAGATATGGCCATTGTTTGTACAGGGTTCGTTCCTAACACAAGACTCTTTACAGGACAATTAGCAGTTGAGAGACATGGTGCCCTCCTAGTCAATAGTTATCTTCAAACCTCAGATCCCGATGTTTATGCTGCTGGAGATTGTACCGTGACTCATTTCAATCCTACAAATAAGGACATCTATTTTCCCTTAGGAACAAATGCCGTCCGACAGGGGCTTTTAGTTGCCCGCAACATATATGGCCATTCATCACCCTATATGGGTACACAAGCTACATCAGCATTAAAATTATTTGATCATAATTTTGCAACCACTGGTTTGACTCTAGCAAATGCCAAACGACAGGGACTGAATGCGTTCAGTGTCTCATATACCGATAATTGGCGTCCAAAATATATGCCTGATAAAGAACCAGTAATGTTGACCTTAGTCTATGATCGCGATAACCGCAAGATACTAGGACTGCAGTTAGCCAGTAAACATGATATTACATTGGCAGTAAATGTTGTTTCAGTTGCAATTCAAAACAGGAACACTATCGATGATCTTTCATTTGTCGATATGTTTTTTCAGCCAAACTACAGCCGCCCGTTTAATTATCTCAATCTCATTGCACAAAAAGCAGTTGAACAGGAATGGCAGGCAGGATTCTCCCAACCAAGATATACTTATTTATATTGAAATAAGCCATCCCACCCTGAAGTGCTTCATAATTGTTAGACAAAGAGTCTAATGATTGTGAGGTACTTTTTTCATCCCCACTACCCCATTCACCTATATAAATAATCATATCTTTCAACGTAAAAAGGAATTTTCGAAAGATATAAGGGTAATTATCGATATGTCTTTTCTTCAAAAGGTAACAGTGTTATCCTGAGGGGAGAAGGAGCTTATTTATGAATAAAAATGACACAAAAGAGAAAATTATTGAGACTGCGATTCACAAGTTACGTTATGAATATATTCAAGATTTCTCGGTACGAAACGTAGTAAAAGCTTTGAATCTGACTACTGGTTCATTTTATAAACATTTCAAAAATAAAGATTCTTTATTTTTAGAAGCAGCACAACGAATATCGCAACAAGTTTACAGCCAAATCTATCCTCAAATTATTAAACAAGAGGATCATCCTCAAAAAGCCCTATGTCTTTTAGGAAGCAATCTCATCGACTTTGTTATAAGCGAACCAAAATTGGCTGATTTTTTATTCTTTAATACAGAGGTTCTAAATGCTTATTCAGTCTATTCAAGCAACAAAAGTTCTCTTTCACTGTTAAAGCTGACACTGAAATTAATTGATGATCTTGTTAGTCAAGAAGCCTTACAAGAAACTAGTGAAACTTTATTTATTCAAATTTGGTCATTTATTCAAGGATATGCCATATTGATTAAAAATCATGTGGTCGTCAAAGATGATTCATTAATTGAACATACTCTAACCGAATT
The DNA here is from genome assembly GCF_000260415.1 of Liquorilactobacillus mali KCTC 3596 = DSM 20444. Taxonomy (GTDB): domain Bacteria; phylum Bacillota; class Bacilli; order Lactobacillales; family Lactobacillaceae; genus Liquorilactobacillus; species Liquorilactobacillus mali. Next base: position 105,541 of record NZ_BACP01000037.1, on the reverse strand, counting down.
AATTAAAGGAGCTAAATAAAGATGAATAATATCCTAATTATCTACTGTCATCCGTATCAAAAGAGTCTAAATCACGCTGTTTTAGAGTCTATTGAACATAATCTAATGCAAAAAAAGATTCCATATAAAATTATCGATCTTTACCAAGATAACTTTCAGCCATTTTACGATTTAGAAGAACTTCGTTTATTCCACACAGGAGGAACGCATGACCCCCTAGTTGCACAGTACCTTGAGCTCCTAAAAAATGCACAAGGCATTATTTTTGTAACACCAATTTGGTGGAACAGCATCCCTGGAATGTTGAAAGGATTTATTGATAAAGTTATGAAAGAAGGCGAAGGGCTTTCACATACTGTTTCTAAATATGGCATACATGGTTGTCTAACCAACCTATCTCACGCTTATGTCTTAACGACTTCTACTTCTCCTACTTTTTATTTTAGGCTGTTTATGGGTAATGGCATCAAGAAAATCTTTATTTCTAAAACACTAAAACAACTTGGAATTAAACGAGGAACCTGGATAAATTTTGGTAATGTAACTAATTCAACCTACAACAAAAGGGAAGAATATTTGAAAAGAATCAAAAACTATCCTTTTCAATTCTAAGATTCAAAGTTTTTGACCTTTTGTAGATTTTTTCTTAATTTAATATTCTCACCTAATAAAAACTTATAGGTCATCTGTACTGATTTACAGAATATGTTTATATGAAATTAAAACAATAGAAGAGTCAGGTCTAAATTAACTTTTGACCCAATCCTTCTATTTTTTTAAAGACTAATCCATATTATTCAATTAAATTTTAAATCTCTAGTTTACCTGGCAATAATTTTTGTTGGACTGGATTAGATTCGCCCACAAAGAAATATTCATTGTCGTCATTACGTAAAACATAGCCGATTCCACGATCTAAAATATTTGTCCCATTGAAGTATTTTGCCATCCATTGATCAACTTTGACACTTGAATCAATTGTTTTACCTGTCGATACTTGAACACTATTAAATAAATCTGGATGTTCAACTTCCAATAAGTCTAGGAATTCACCACCATACTTCTTTTGATATTTTCCGCCACCAATGGTATTGGCAACATACAGCATCTCATGTATCTCCGAGTTTGCTAATTGATTTCCTTCTTCATCCGTCCGATTAACTGTTACTAACTCTTCAACAGGCAGGTTGTAAATCTGATCTGGTACCCAATCAGCAATCACCTGAATACCGGCCACATGCAACGCCTTAATAGCATTTCGTAAATCGTCTACTGTACCATATTTTGTTGGTGTTCCAAAACCGAGATCATAACGATCAGTGAAAGCATAGCCATTATCAATTCTTGAGTCCAAGAATGTCTTGTCACCACTTGATCGGTATTGTGGTGCCAATTCAAAACTTGTAAAACCTAAGGCTTTGAATAAAGACGTATTTTTGGCGATAATTACATTTGTATTATTATCATGTGAATCAGGATAGAAAATAAAGTTTGAGAATCCTTCAAAAATAACATTTGAATCTAGTGCCGCATTTGAGTGAAATACTTTACCATCGGTTGACGCCGTTGTTGTTGCCGCCGTGCGTACATCTTGCTCAGCTGTTGCACCAACAGGTACCCAAACTGCTAAATAACCTGTAACTTCAGGATTAGCATAACCTTGAACACTTGTATTATCCTCATCCTTACCATTAACTAGTAAATCATGATTTGTAAAAATCAAATCCCCATTATCATCAGTATATGCAATTGGTGCACCCTCATCAGAAGTATAATTAACAACTCCGTCTGTTGTAGTTAGAACAGCTGCGCGGTAGGTTTGATTACAATGGGCTGCTCCCATATGCAATACTACCTGTTCGTCGTCTTTTAAACTCAGGCTAGTATTGTTGCTAACAATGACTCCGACACCTTCCGTCCGCGTTTCTGCCGTACCCCTGTCGTCAACCGTCATTGCACCTTTTCCGAAACGAACACTGGTTAAAATATCATTACTATCAACCGCCATCGTCTGACCACCTGCAACGTATTTAACACGACTTGTCAATAAGTTAGCGATTGTATCATAGTAAATCGTCTTATCAGCCATATATTGTCCACCTTCAAGATACATATCCCCATAGTAGATGCGCGGAACTGTATCTTTATTCGTTAGCAGCAGTGCATAAGCACTGGGCATATTATAACGATTATATTGCTTAGAAGTTGATGCTTGGTCTTCATAATATAGCTTCAAACCTTGATCAAGTTGATCCCATGTAAAATCACCATATTCACCACCAGTTGCAGCCTGAACAGCCGTTTGGATTTGATCTTGTGAATTAGAATCATGGGCTCTAACAAATGTGTAATTCGGAATTGCTGTATTATCAGTACTATCTTCAGAACGGTCAATCAAATACCATTGTAAAAAACGCTCCATTGTATCATTCGAACCTGGCATATTTTCTAGAGAAGAGTTCATTTGCCCGACAAAATAATCATCCATCGTTAGTTGATTAGCACCTTGATCATATATATACTGTGGATCATCACCGCCCCAATCTTCTAAAATTGATAAATGAGCATTCGCTGTTTGTTCATTTTCATTGACATGATAAACATCCTTGAAGTAATCAGCTGCAATACTTAGTAGATCTGCATCAACATTATCGACAGCATCAACACGAATACCATCAAAATTTGCAGATGAATCATTTGCAGTAATTGAACCAAAGTTCATCAAATAATGAATCCAATTCAACTCTTCTGCTTGAACAATTGGATTAGAATTATCAATATCATTAGCTAACAAGAATTCGGAACCTTTATTTTCATGATCTTTAATATATGACGGAACGTAGCCTAAAATGCGATAATCAGAGTTTGCTTTAGGAGTCCTTTGGCTATTCTGGTATGCTAAAAATCCACCTTGTAAAGACTGTAATCCATCTGAACTGACATCTTCTGTTGATTTATTCCAAATTGATTCTGTTTTAATAAAACTATGCATTAACTGTCGTAGCCAATTGGTAGACTTTGTCAAAGTTATGTCTTTTTCTAAAGCAATTTGAATAGTCTGCACCGCACCATTGAGTATCAACCAGCTATCAGTTGTTGAAAATACATGATTACTTTCCACAATTCCACGTTCAATCATATAGTTTACATAATCTGACTGAATACTCTTACTTGGCCACCAAGCCATCAGGAGTGGCCGGAAATCCTCAGATTTAGATTTTCTCCAAGTTTTACCACCAAGTAATATTTCTTTAGGACGGTACCAAGAATCGGCAGTTAAATAACCATCTAGCGTCTCAAAACTTTCGATACTCCTTGTTTTTACATTATTGTGAGTTGCAAAACTGTTAACAGCTTTGCTTGAATTAACCTGCTTTGGTATATGCTGTGAAACTAGCCGTTTAACTTTTCCAGTTCCAGCTTCAGAATAATATGCTTTACCTTTGACTGTTTCTATCTGATCTTTAATCAGATAACCATCCTCGTCAAAGTAATAAACTTTTTCATCAATATTTTGCATTCCTGTTACAAAAGAACCATTCTTATCAAAGTAATAAATCATCTTATTTTGATCGGTGAAAAAGCCTGAGCCCGCTGGTTGACCATTTGCCTGATAAGCAGTTTTTTTACCATTTTCTTCTAAAATATACGGAATGGCGTTTCCTGAACTTTTATCAAAATAAAAAGTCGTTGCACTGCTTTTTACATACTCGCCTTTGATTTGTGCGCCTGAGGTTTGATCGAAATACTGTAAATTACCATCAATCAAATTTAATCCTTTAATCTTATTTCCCTGATCATCAACAAAAAACCACGTATCATTAACGTTTACATATTCACCTCCTAAAACTACTGGAATTCCCAAACTGCCAAAAATTCTCTCAAAAGAGCCTAATCGAGCAGCCTTTTTAACTTTCGGGCCTTCACCATCATAAATATGTTTTGGCCTTTCTACTGTTATTTGATCCATCTAAAAAACTTCCTTTCCTTTAGGTTGTCATTATCTTAAGCCCGGATTTTCGTATAATCAAACATATGTTCGATCTAATTTCAAAAAAAATCTATTTTCTTTTTATTTGTTTTGTTCCTCCAGCTTGTCGCTGCTTTACAGCTGTAAGTTCTTTGGTTAACAATTCAATGGTCTGGTTAGCATCTTCCAAAGCTTGTTTAAATTGAGGATCCTGTAACTTGCTTCCAGTTGAAATTAAGATCTGATTATTCAAAATATTGCCGATTAAAATAATTAATGAGCCAATTGCACTAATTATTACCGAGATATCAGCCGCAGAAATAGTTATATGCCATATCCATTTAGCAACCATCAGCATGATTATTCCGCCAAAAGCAATTAAAGAAATCCAAAAATTAAGTTGATGCCGATTTGTCTCCCATAATGTACATAAACGCGAAAATGTTCTCTTAATCATTTTCTTCACCCCCCAAAAAATTACCCAGTTTGTAGACCCTGACTGTATCCGCATAATCTGTCCTAGCTGCATATGTCGGAGTTGCTTTAAAACGTAGTGTTTTAACCGAAGTATGGTGCCGTACCGCCAACTCTCTAAGTGTCCCAACATCAACAAACTCGTCACCACGATATAATGCATACCAGTATGTTTTCCTGTTCATGTAGACCACCACCTTAAAAATTAGTTGCATTTTTCGTTCTCAATAAAGAACACAGTCAGATTAACCCTTTCGTTCTTTATTGTCAAACACGAGAGCAAAAAAATATCATTGTCCCCATTAAAGAACAATGATATAATGTATCTACAAAATAATTATTTTCAGGAGGTGTCCAGATGAAAAACAATACTGAGGTGATCGAAACGATTATCAGGTTAAGCCATGAGCAAAGCCTATCCATTAGCGAGGTTGCTCGTCGAACTAAAATGGCCAAATCAGCCGTTTCTAAATATTTCAATAAAACACGGTCATTTCCTTTAAACCGGATAGGTCAATTTGCCAAAGCCCTTGGAGTAACACCTGAGGAATTATTAGGCGTGCCCAGTAATCTTCATCCAATCACTAGAACGGTTAAAATTCCTGTTTTAGGGGTGATTGCCTGCGGGGATCCAATTATGGCCGAAGAAAATATTGATAGTTATATAGAGGAACCTAAGGAAACTCTGCCCAATGGTAAACTCTTTTACTTACGAGCGAAGGGTCGTTCAATGACCCCAACAATTCCGGACGGAGCTAATGTATTAATTCGGCAACAGCCTGACGTTGAAGATGGTGAAATTGCGGCTGTTTTACTAACAAATGAGAATGAAGCAACCTTGAAAAGAATTAAGCACTCAAAAAACATAATTCTTTTGATACCAGATAACCCTGAATATCAACCAATTGTTTCAAGTGGCGAAAATCCCATTCGTATTTTGGGCAAGGCTTTGCGTTACGTATCGAAGCTCTAATTAAAAAGAATATTAGTGTATTCAAACTTTTACTCTTGTTTCTGTTTTTCAAATATTTCTTGCTGTGCTGTAATTTTTTGCGCTATCCGTGATACATCATTCTTTGTACCGCGTAATTCAAATTCAGCAATCATAGGGAATCCAAAACGGCTTGCATACTGCTTTGCTGTTAATGCAAACTGTTTATTAAAATTACGGTTACCGCTACCAATAATTCCGTAACAATGCCGGTAATTATTCTCATAAGCCAAGTAATCACCCAGAATTGTTGTTAAAATCTCAGTATATCCATTATCGACTCCATTGCCACCTTTTAAAAAGGTAGGTAAAAAGGTAACAAAGGGTTTTTTCAATTTAGTAAATTCCGGAAACTCTTTTACATTAAGTGCATTCACTGTAACTCCTTGTGCTGCAAAATACTGCATTAATTTTCCAATAAAAGCTTTAGTATTCCCGCTAAGACTGATATAAATAATATTTATTTGTTTATTCATGAATACCTTTCTCCTCCATATATAGTATATGAATTATATTGTAACACAATATATATGGGATAAAAATGTGAAATCTTGGTGTTTCTATTACATTTATGCAAAAAAAAATCGTTCCTTTATTCGCGGGTGAAGATTTCAATTTTTCATTTTTCTACTGCTCAAATTCCAGTTATTTTTCCCCAATTAAAAAGGTTCCCCTTTATCCTAGTATCAATACCTAGAATTATGGTGGAACCTTAATATATTAATTACCTTAATTTTTTTGCTAATTCATAACGTTTTACCTTACCACTAGCTGTTCGTGGCAAGCTCTCTACTCTCACAAAATACTTAGGAATTTTAAAATGAGCCAATTTTTTCTTACCATATTCAATCAGTTCATTTTCTGAAATAATTTGACGACTGACATAAAATCCAACTGGAACTTCTCCCCACTTATCGTCGGGGACGCCGCAAACTGCAAATTCGGTAATTGCTGGAAAACCAGCGTATGCATTTTCAATCTCATCTGGGAAAATATTCTCTCCTCCAGAGATTAACATCTCGCCCTTTCTTCCTTCAACAAATAAAAATTTTGCTTTATCATAGTGTCCAATATCACCGGTCTTAAACCAGCCATCTTTTGTTATTTTTTTCTCATAGGCAACTGTATTACCCAAATATCCGGGTACTACGCTAGGTGCTTTGATTTCAATTTCCTTTGTTCTCTCATTGATTCTAAGTTGTACAGGAAAAAGCGGTTTTCCAACCGAGCCTACTGCGCTCAACGCATCACTAAAGCTCAGCGCAACAACCTGCGAACAAGTTTCCGTCATGCCATAAGATTGAATAACAGGCAAATTCAAAGCAATACATTGTCTTAGCGTCTTCTCATCAATTGCCGCACCGCCCAAAAGAAAACATCTAAAATTCTGATTGTAACCTTCGACAGGAAACAATGCCAATAACCGTTTTAACATCTGTGGTACCACGGACATCAAAGTAACTTGCTTTTCTTGCAGCAGCCGTGTTACTTGCTTCTCTTCAAAATGTTCGATTAATAACACTGGCATCCCATAAATTAAGCTACGCATCATTATTGAGAGACCGCTAATATGAAAGAGTGGAACTGCACATAGCCACATATCATTAGCCTGCAAACCTAGATTAATAGCAGAACCTACTGCTGAAAAGAAATGATTTTTGAATGTTTGCAACACCCCATGCGGATTGCCAGTTGTCCCCGAGGTAAACATGATTGTTGTTACCCGCTTGTCTTCATATTCTTTTGCCACATTAGGTTCATGCTCGGCAAGCCGTTTAATTTGTGACAGCTTCCAACACTTGACATCAGCAACCTTTGCTAACTTTCCCAGCTCTTTATTTCTGTCTTGCAAAGAATCATCCACCAAAACCTGGTTGATTTTAGCAATATTAATCTGCTTAGATAGTTCAAACAAGCTTAATCTAAAGTTAAGTAAGACTATCTCTACCCCTAAATCTTGTAATGCTAAGATGGTAAGGTAGCTATCAAAAGTATTGGCAGCCAAAAGTCCAATCCTACCATGTAAATCGCCAACTACATTTTGTAATTTACCATTAAGTACCCAAGTTTCTTCTCTCAATTGCTGAAAAGACCAGCTTTGATCCTTAAAAATTAGCGCCGTTTTATCAGGAACAAGTGCTGCTTGTTTATTTAACCAATTTTCCAAACTAAAGACTCCCCTTTCAAATGTTAAGGGAATTTTGGAAATTGATCAAAATCAGGTTTTCTCTTCTCATTGAAAGCATCTCGTCCTTCTTTTCCTTCATCCGTGGTGTAGAAGAGCATTGTAGCATCCCCTGCCAACTGTTGAATACCAGCTAAACCATCCGTATCCGCATTCATTGCTGCTTTTATAAAACGCAAAGCAGTGGGTGACTTGGTAAGTATTTCATCGCACCATTCAAGGGTTACTTCTTCTACCTGATCCAAGGGCACGACCTTGTTAATCCAGTTCATTGCATATGCTTCATCAGCCGTATACCAGTGGTTCATAAACCAAACTTCCTTTGCACGCTTATGCCCAATTACCCGCGCTAGATATCCTGATCCATAGCCAGCATCAAAGCTGCCCACCTTTGGTCCAGTTTGTCCAAACATTGCATTGTCAGCAGCAATCGTCAAATCGCAGACTAGTTGTAAAATATTACCGCCACCAACTGACCATCCCTTGACCATCGCAATAACTGGTTTAGGAATTATTCTAATCAGATGTTGTAAATCAAGTACGTTTAATCTAGCAATTTTATCAGAACCAACATATCCACCATTCCCACGAATACTCTGGTCCCCACCTGAACTGAAAGCTTTGTCTCCAGCACCTGTTAAAATAATTACACCAATTGTACTGTCATCACGACAAATTGTGAAAGCATCAATTAACTCCTCAATAGTCAGTGGTGTGAATGCATTGTGCTTTTCTGGCCTATTCATTGTTAATTTAGCAATCTTGCCAGTTCTTTCAAAAATTATTTCCTGATAATTCTTAACATTAGTCCATTCCCTAGTTGTCATCTTTGTAGTCCTTTCTGTTACAATAGAATAAATTAATATTGGAGGCACTTCAAATGAATCTTCTTGAATACTTACACATTAAAACTGTTAAAACATCCAAACAACAAGTTGTCCTCTCTCTCGAGGTTGATAAAATACATAAGCAACCGTATGGTTTGCTGCATGGTGGCATCAATGCGGTTCTTGCCGAAACAGCAGCTAGTATGCTAGCAAATTTAAACGCCCCAGCAGGATTTGTAGCTGTTGGTGTTAATATCAATACAAATCATCTCTCAGCTGTAAAAGAGGGAAGAATTGAAGCTATTGCTGAACCCATAAAAATTGGAACAAAAATACAAGTTTTAGCTGTTACGACTATCAGCTATCCTGAAAAAATCAAGACCAGTTACAGCACTGTCACAACAACATTCCTTAAAAAATAATATTTTGTACGTTCATAATTTTAGCATAAATCTATGCTGAAAGTTAAAATTAAGTCTTACGGAATCACTATTTACCCGAGCTTACCATCATCTTATTCCCCGAATGTTTGGCATTTCTTTTGCCATTTCAAACCGACTTCTATTAATTATTGAAAGTACACTTCTTTCGATTACACTTGTATCTGGATTCATGCCTTTTTCCACCCAAAGTATCAGAATCCCGGAAATCCCAGCGGTAACATAAGCATAAAGATAGTCAAAGTCATCATTGGTTAACATTTCTATTTCCTGCATCACGGTTGGTCTAATTGCCTCTTTGAGACTTGCAAATATTCTACTTATACATTGACTGCCATTTTTCTTGTTTAGCGCTACCTTAACAACTTCAGGATCACTTTTTTTCAGTACTTCAAATATTATTGGTAAAATGTCCCAATCAGATTCATCGAATCGTTCTTTGATCAGGGCTATTATCTCTTTGGCTAAGTTACCCTTAAGCTGATCCATCAACACGAATGTACTTTGATAGTAGCGATAAAATGTTCCTCTAGTAATTTTTGCATCCTTACAAATGTCAGTTACAGTAACTTCCTCAAATCTTCTCTGCTTTAGCAGTTTAAGAAAAGTCTGTCTAATTATTAATTTGGTTTGGATTACCCTCTGATTATTCTTCGTTCCTGCCACTTTTTTCTCCTTTCATTTCCAGGGAAATATCATTCATGGAGCTCCAAAGGTAATCCATCCGGATCAAAGAAAAATGTCATTTTCTCACCTGTAAAGTCATCTCTTCTTATTTTCTCAACTCTGATTTTCTGTGTCTCCAGCTCTTCGACAATTGATTCAATATTCTTAACTTTAAAAGCTAAGTGTCTTAAACCTGTTCCTTCGCCAACTGGATACGATAGACGCTTAGGAGCATCTGGTTTAATAAATAATTCTAGCCGTAGGTTTTCCTTTTCAACATCAATCTTTTCATCGTTTTTTTCAATTCTTTTATAATCTGAAATAATCTTAAAACCCAGCTTTTCAACGTAAAAACTAAGTGCTTTCTCCCTATCATGACAGATTATTGCAACATGATGAATACTTTCGAAATTCATTCAAGTTCACCTTCCAAATTATTCTTTATTTATTTCAAAATAGCTGCCTTTTTCATCCACGATTCCATATAGATGCTGTGTTTTTTCCTTATCAACATACCCCATATCGATCTTACCAAATAACTTTTTATCATCTGCTATTGAAACATCTACAAAAGTAGCATTAACAAATTTCTTACAAATTATAACTTGTTTTTTTCGCCAGTCAGCTTGTTCTGCAGCTTTAGCAAGTGTAAATCCTTCATCTAGGTACTTCTTGATGGCTTGTACCTTGTAGAAAACTTCAAAATTATATTTTCGAGTAATATTTTTTTCTATAGCAGATGCTTCTATGTATCCCCGTTCTTCCCAGTAACGTAGTTGGCGTGTTGAAACCCCTGTCAGTTTACTCAAATCACCTATACCTATCACCAACTCTGCTTTTAGTGAAAATTTTTCCTTCATCATTTCTACTTCATCCTTCGTAAATCATACCGTTATAGTTTAGATTAATTCTAACTAAATTACTTAAATTGTCAATCAATTATACAACTATGCATTTTTGACAACTAATAGATTAAAATATTTCTGTATGTTAAAATTGCTTTGTGATTTCGTCATTCATATGAAGGGAGTTTACTTAATGTTCACATTATTTATCCTGTTACTCCAACGGCTTGGAATAATACTTGTTTTAGCATTTTTATTAGTTAATGTTCCTTTCTTTCGTAAACTTATCGATAAAAGAACACGTAAAGCCAAAATTTCGCTAATTATAATTTTTACAATTTTTGCTATAATATCTAACCTAACTGGTGTAGAGATAACAAAGGACAATACCTTGATTCAGGCTCCCTTTCTAACCGGTTTGCCCCAATCTGATTCTATCGCAAATACCCGTACACTTGTAATTACAGTTGCAGGAATAATTGGTGGTCCCTTTGTTGGAGGTATTGTAGGTTTCTTAGGTGGGATACACCGTGTAATTCAGGGAAATTTCTCTGACTTCTTTTACATTATCAGCTCCACTCTAGTTGGACTTTGTATTGGAATTTTGTCGAAAAAATTCCGTCAAAATAACTTTTATCCGTCATTTTTCAGTGCGGCACTTCTTGGACTATTTGCCGAACTTATCCAAATGGCTTTCGTTGCTGTTTTCAGTGGCTTAGATCTTGTTAAACTAATTATAATTCCCATGTGTTTGCTCAACAGCATTGGTGTCTCAGTATTCATCTCAATATTGAACGCTTATCTTTCAAATGAACAACAATTAATGGCCGTACAAACTCATAACGTATTAAATCTGACAAATGAAACCCTTCCATATTTCAGACAAGGTCTTAATATCAATTCTGCTCAACAAGTTTGCAAAATCATTAAAAAATTCACAAATTTTGATGCTGTTGGTATTACAGATAGAGTGAATGTCCTTGCACACATTGGTTCTGGGGAAGACCATCATCTTGCAGGCCAAGCAGTCTTAACAGATTTATCAAAACACGTAATTTCTAGTGGCGAAACCATGTATGCCTATCACCGCAATGAGATAGGTTGTCCACACGAAAACTGTCCCTTAGCATCTGCGATAGTACTTCCTCTAAAGGTTAATAATAAAACCATTGGCGCACTTAAAATGTACTTCAATAAAGCTGAAAGCCTAACACCAGTTGAAGAGAATCTGGCTACCGGTCTCGCATCAATCTTTTCCGGACAACTAGCTTTAGGAATGGCTGAAGAGCAGTCAAAATTAATTAGTGATGCTGAAATAAAAGCCTTACAAGCTCAAATAAATCCACACTTTTTTTTCAATGCTATCAATACTGTCAGTGCACTCATGCGGACAAATGTTGAACAAGCTCGAAGCTCCTTAATGCAGTTAAGTACCTTTTTTCGTTCAAGTTTGCAAGGCATCTCAGAAACGGAAATTCCCTTAGAACAAGAAAAAAAACATGTAAATTCATATCTTTCACTTGAACAAACTAGGTTTCCTGAAAAATATATAATTGATTACAAAATTTCCGCAAGTCTGCAAACTAAAGTTCCACCATTTTGTATTCAAGTTCTAGTCGAAAATTCAATTAGACATGCATTTCCGATTAGAAAAAGTGGTAACAAGATTACAATAATCGTTCGTGAAACAAAACAAAATGTAGTTATCATTGTTGAAGATAATGGAGTTGGAATTGACCCAGAATTGCTTTCGCGTTTAGGGCAAGAAACAATCGAATCAAGTACAGGAACCGGAACAGCACTAGTTAATTTGAATAGACGGCTAATTGGTTTGTATGGAAATGAGAGTCATTTACAGATTACAAGTTCAGAGAAGGGCACAATAATTCAAATTAATATTCCAAATTATGGTACTGCTGCTATATAACTTGGTTGTCCAAAATAGCATCACCATCGACAAAATGAGATACATTCTTTCATAAAAACCAGAATTTGTGCATTATTATAAAGATCAGATGTTATTTAGATTCTAAATTCACTAATATTCTTTGTTATAGTAAAAAACGCCCAAAAATTGTTAGTTATATCTCACAATTCTCGGGCGTTTTACTTTGTCAAAAATCTAATAAAATATATTTACTTTTTTGCTTCGTTAATTAGCTCTTGCATCATTTGTTTCTTAAAATCTTTTTGAGCCTGTAGACTAACTTTAGCAGTCAATGCTCCTTGCTCTTGTGTTGACATTGTTGGATTTTTAGTCATGGCTGAAGTTAATTTCTCTTTAACTTGTTCCTCAACATATGCCTTGGCTTTAGCTTGGAGTTTGGTTTGATTCTCGCTCTTAGCTAATTTTTGTAATTTCTTAGCCTGTTGCGTACTGAGAACTGCCCAATTATCATTTATTTTAAAAGTATTATAACTTCGAATAAATTTGTGCCCATTACCTGAGATTCCAAACCAAAATTTGTAGAAACTATTTTTATATTCCCATCTAAGCGTTTTTGTTACAAGCTTTGCAGTTCCAGTTGTGTTCTTAACTTTATTTTGTGTCTTCGCGGGATCTGGATTAGTTGTAGTTACTTTTTTCTGGTTTGTCTTAGTTTTATAAATATAGACCTTTTCTTTGCCCGAAGTACCAACAGTTTGATACAACAACAAATTAATTTGTTTTGAAGAGGCTGCAGAAACTAATTTGCTGGTCTTGACAGACTCCACTTTACGCATTCCAAGATGATGTCTATCATTTTCAATCATAAAAATCATCGAAACTATCAAACCTAAAGCAAAAATAATACTTAGAGTACTCCTTAAGAAAGCTTTATCAATGCTGATCATTGAAACAAATAATAGAATGGCACAAATGATTAAACTAAAAACTATCATTGTTTGTCACCCCCAACGGTTTGCTTTTTACGCAACATTTCATTTGGGGTACTACTGCTTACAAAGAAAGCAACTAGTAGTCCAATTGCGCTGAAACCTAAAGCCACGATAAATGCAGCATGGTATCCGCCTAAGGTTGCTGAAAAAGCAGCGTTTTTGTAGGCCAACGGATCAGATTTAAGCATTGCTTTGGCTGGCATATCGTTACTTGTAACATTTGATAAAATGCTAATTAAAATAGCTGTACCCACTGAAGCAGCCACCTGTCTAATCGTATTATTCACAGCTGTCCCATTACTCATCATCTTAACAGGTAATGCGTTCATCCCAGAAGTTGTCACTGTCATCATTGACATCGCTATCCCTGCCATTCGGATTGCGTAAAATGAAATTATATAGATTAACGGTGTAGCCTTCGTAACAAACATAAATGGAATTGTCCCTGCCGTTAATAAGAATAGACCTGTAATCGCTAAACGTTTTGCTCCAATCCTATCAAAGGCACGGCCTGCGATTGGACTCAAAATTCCCATCATCAAGGCGCCTGGTAATAATGTAAGCCCAGAGTGAAAAGCACTTTCACCTCTAACAGTCTGCAAGTATAATGGTAACACCATTTCAACACCAATCATTGCCATCATCAAAACAGAACATAGGAGTGCAGCGATTGAAAATTCAGGATTTTTCAGCACTCTTAAATCTAAAAATGGTTTTTCAAGACGTATTTGGCGGATACCAAAGGTTACAACAAAAAGTACACCAACAACGATTCCAATTATAACCACTGCGCTTCCCCAACCTTTTACACCCACTTCAGAGAAACCATAAAGTAAGCTACCAAATCCGATTGTTGAGAGCATAGCCGAAAACCAATCTAGTTTAATTTTGTGTGTTGGTAAAACACTCTTCATCAGCCAGAAACCAGCAATAAATACAATTGCAGAAATTGGAATTAAAATTCCAAATAATGCTCTCCAATTATAATTGTCAATAACCCAACCTGAAAGCGTTGGACCGATAGCAGGTGCCACACCGATAACCAGTCCAGCCATTCCCATCGCCGCCCCACGTTTATTAGCGGGAAAAATCGTTAACATCAAAGTCTGTAATAGCGGCATTGTCACACCAACCCCCAGAGCCTGTACCAGTCTACCAGTTAATAAGAATCCAAAATTAGGTGCTGTATAACAAATTATTGTTCCTAACAAAAAAACAAACATTGCACTTTGATACAATATTTTAGAATTTATTCTCGTTGTAAGCCAAGCGCTAATTGGTATCATTACACCACTGACCATCATGAAACCTGATGACAACCATTGAACGGTGGATGTGTTGATATCAAAACTCTTCATAAGAGTCGGAAACGCTGTCGTTAAGATAGTTTGATTTAGTACTGTACAAAACGAACCAACCAATAATAGAGTCACGAAAAGTACTCGACTATATGGATTTCCGTTTTGATCAATTGCTTTATCCAATTTAAGTTCTCTCCCTTTTGCCAAATATTTAACAATTTCAAGTATTAATTTTCTTTATATGAAAAAAATACAGACCTTACTTTTTTAAATCATATACTCATCTTTTTTCTTTGTCAAATTAATTGACAAATAAGTAATAAAAGTTACAATTATTGAATATAAACTTACAAAGGGGACTATTTATGGATAGTGCACAAAATAATATTTATGTTGATAGGTTCAAGGACATCCTGAAACATGAACATTTTCTTTTAGGGATTGGTGAAATATCAAAAGCAACGGGGGTCTCACAACGTCAACTACGCTATTGGGAAGAAAAAGGATATATAAAATCTGAAGAAAGTAAAGATGATTCTAAAAAATGTGATCATCGCCATCGAAAGTATAGTCATTTTACCTTTTTAAAAGTATCCATGATTCAATCTTTTATTAATGATGGCTATACTTTGAATGCGGCCGTACAGAAAACAGATGCACACAGTCTTTTAAGCAAAGCTGTAAAACAATTTTTAAAAGAAAGAATATTAGATGTTACTGTTGTCCAGAACGGTTATGAGCTAGATCTAGGCTCAATAGATGGTGTACCAGGCAAACATGTTTATGCAGTTATTCAAAAAAATGCAAATACAAAACTTATTCTAAAAGATTTCGTATAGTGTGTTGCTTTATAATTATCACTCCCAAAATTAAGCGATGTGTTTATAATTTCTAACTAGTATATTCACTGATTTCTAACACTTCAGTGTCTTTTTTTCTATGTATAAAGTCACCCAGTTTTCGCCACCAGTCGACTTTGCTGTATAATTAACCTGTATTTACCATTACCGTCTTCTGGAGGAAAATAAAATGAACGTGCTTATTATTGATGACGAACCTCTTGCTCGCAACGAGTTGGAATTTCTTTTAAAACAAAACATTGCTGTAACAACTACATATCAAGCGGAAAGTATCCAAGAAGCACTTGATATTATCTTAAATAAAAAAGTTGATTTGCTGTTTCTAGATATCTCTTTAAATAACGAAAATGGCTTCAAGTTAGCCAATGAACTTAATCAATTAGCTGTCTCTCCTCTTGTAATTTTCGCTACGGCTTATTCAAATTATGCTGTTCAAGCTTTTGACATCAATGCAATTGACTATATTTTAAAACCGTTTGAACAAACCAGAATCAACCAAGCAATTAAGAAAGCTCAAGTGGCTATTTTAAGTAGAGCTGAACCAAAAAAAGAAACTACAATCTCCGACAAGAATCGGTTTATTTCGATTCCAACAGAAGATCGTACGGTTGTAATAAAAAGTAATGAAGTCGTTTCAGCAGTCACTGAAAATGGACTTCTATCAATTTACACAAAGGACAACACTTACGTTTCACATGAAACTCTCTCATGGCTTCGTGAATACTTGGACCAACGAAACTTTGTACAGGTTCACCGCAGTTCCATCGTTAATATTAATAATATTGTTGAAGTTCAGCCTTGGTTCAATCATAACTTTATACTAATATTAACTAACAAGCAGCGCATACCAGTAGGTCGGTCTTATTTAAAGAGCTTAAAATCTATCCTAAATATGTAGCGCTTCGTTCATCCCATCAAATAAGCAGTTCACTCCCTTTTTTTACATTTAACCCAATAAATAGACTTTTTTGTATCATCTTACGTTATCCTTGCTTTGAAAATAATTAAAGGAGGATGATTTATGATGAATTCAAAAAAGAATGGAGCTCCTATTCTATTACAGATGGGCATATACTCAGCAATTCTCTTTGTCTCAAACATTATCTCTAGCCTATTCCCGGCATCAACGCCTGTTCCCACCCCAGTTATTGGTCTAATAATCTTATATTCCCTCTTAACCTTTAAAATTATCAAAATTGAGTGGGTTGAATCTCTAGGTGCATTTCTCATCAGCATCATTGGCTTTCTTTTTGTACCATCCGGTATTTCCCTTGCAGCTAACTTAGACATAATGAAAACTGCTGGTGTGCAACTTGTGTTGGTCGTCTTTTTCTCAACAATCATTTTGTTAGTTGTCACAGCATATACGACCCGTTTCTTTATTTTCTTGCACACTCGACAAGAAAGAACTAAGCAACGCAGAGTACTCACAAAGAAAATATACACTGAAAAAGCCCAATTAACGAATGGAGATGATCGTCATGACAATGTTTACTAACCTCTTTTTTGGAATCTTTCTTTCACTATTCGTATATCTGATAGGTCAGCAACTATTCAAGAAATTTAAAGGTTTCTTCTTATTTCAGCCATTATTTGTTGCAATGGTATTGGGTATTTTTATACTATTCGCACTCTCGAAATTTCTAAATATAAATATTGCCACCTTTTATCAAAAAGCTTACAAGCCTGGAGGAGATATCCTTTTCTGGTTTTTAAGCCCCGCAACTATTGCATTTGCAATTCCCTTATACAAAAGAAACGATATTGTAAAAAAATATTGGAAAGATATTTTAGCTGGTTTATTGATTGGAACGACACTTTCCTTAGTATTGATTATCGTTTTTTCAAAACTTATTGGACTTAGTCATACCAGCATTGCATCAATGCTTCCTCAAGCAGCAACTACCGCAATTGCATTGCCTATCTCTACTGCAATTGGCGGCAATGCATCAATCACTGCAATGGCTTGCATTTTAAATGCCGTCATTATCTATGCTCTTGGGAAGTACCTCTTTAAAATCTTTCACTTAGGCTCTGAGCCGATTGGCGCTGGACTTGGACTAGGTACTTCCGGCCACACAATTGGTGCTGCTTTTGCACTTGAATTGGGCTCTGTAGAAGGCTCAATGGCAGCCATTGCAGTCGTTGTGATTGGTGCAGTTGTTGATTTATTAGTACCTATAGTTTCACATATTTTTTTGTGATTTTTTAATTAGAAAGCCTCAATTTAAAGTATTAGAAAGTGACTTTCCACAAAGCAACTTATCAAGTAATACCCCCAAAGTTAAAGTAAAAACTTTGGGGGTATTACTTGTGCACACGGCACGCCTTTTTCACGCATAATTTTTCTTAATCAGATTATCGAATATGTTCCTTCTGCTTTAAAAACTTAACCAATGTCCTCAAAGTGTTCAGTGATTACATCTGAAAGTTCAAAAATCATTAATTTTCAGGATCAATTCTCCTACCAATGCTCTTTATCAAAGATACATCGTTTTTATATTCTTGTGATGTCATGTCAACATTCGCAAAACACGAAGTTAACTTACCTTTAATCTCATACTTCTTATTCTTACCTTTTTTTGACAAAGTAATATAAACTCGACGCCCATCTTCTTCGCTGTGTTTGCGTTCTATCCAGCCATCTTTTTCCATTCTCTTTAATAAGGGTGTTAAGGTCCCATTGTCAAGGCTCAACTTTGCCCCAATCTCCTTAATCATCATAGGCTCACCATTCTCCCACAATGTTAAAAGGGTAATATACTGTGGATATGTTAACTTGTATTCCTTCAGTGCACTAGCATAAAACTTATTATAGATCTTTTGTGCTGTATAAATAGCAAAACAAAGCTCGTCGTCTAATTTAGCTGGCTTATGATCTAATCCCATCATCATTCTCCTTCTTCCGCAAGATATCGTTATTCATTATACAATTAAACACTCACAATTCCGATGTTTTTTTTAGTAAAAAAATAAAATCCTATTAGCAGACTTTTATAAACTGTTTACCCAAATTTTCCAAAAAACTGTGTCTGCCACTACCTTTTTTATTATAGCATTTTATTTCATGATAGTTGTAAAATAAAGCGTTTAACTTTCTTGCTTTATTTCGAAGTTGTTTCACAACTTACCATATTATCCGGTAATGTAGTAAAATGGTACTAGTAGTTTATAAATACTTGGAAGCGAGGTTTTTCGATGAAAAGTTTGATAGATACCTATACTTTAAATAACGGTATAAAGATACCAATTGTTGGCTTTGGCACATGGCAAACACCTGATGGAGCAATTGCAAAAGTAGCCGTGAAATCTGCACTATCCTCAGGGTATCGCCATATTGATACTGCTGAAATGTATGGAAATGAAAAAAGTATTGGAGCAGCTATTAAAGAAAGCGGCGTTTCCCGCAATAGTCTTTTCATAACAAGTAAGCTATCTAATTCTGCTCACAGTTATGAAAAAGCGACTGCAGCTATTGAAAAATCGTTGAAAGATCTTCAAGTTTCAAGCCTAGATCTTTTTTTGATTCATTGGCCAAATCCCAAGATGTTTCGTGATACCGATTGGGAAAAACATCTACAAGATACTTGGCGCGCCTTAGAAGACTCATATAAGGCAGGAAAATTAAAAGCTATTGGTGTTTCCAATTTTAAAAAACATCATTTTGATATTTTGAAAGAGACACAGACAGTTAAGCCAATGGTCAATCAGATTAGGATCTGTCCTGGGGATTACAATGCACAACTCATCGAGTATTGTAAGAGTGAGGACATTTTGCTAGAAGCTTACAGTCCCTTGGGTACAGGAAAGATTTTTACAGATGAGACAATAAAAGAACTTGCTGAAAAAAATAACAGGACAGTTGCACAGATCTGTCTTCGTTGGTCTTTACAGCATGGTTTCTTACCTCTGCCTAAATCAATTCATGAAGATCGAATCGAAGAAAATTCTCATTTATTTGATTTTGACTTGTCTGCATCTGATATATCTACAATTGACAGTTTGAAAGGTATTGTTGGCTATGTCTCAGATCCCGATACAGCTGAATTCTAGATTAAATTATCTTTGGGTTCGGATTTTTTATTCAGTTTGAAAAAAGGAAGCGTATTTATGACAAAAACAGTAAATAAAGACTTAATTAAAGACAATCTTTACCAAGCAGTGAACGGTGAATGGCTGAAAACTGCCAAAATTCCTTCAGATAAATCATCTACTGGCGGTTTTGCAGATTTAGCAGATAACATTGAAAAAATATTAATGTCTGATTTTGGAAAGATGTTGGCAGATCCTGATCAAGTAACAGATCCTTATTTAAAGGAATTTATAAAGTTCTATGCTTTAACTTCTGACTTTAAAAAAAGAGATGCTGATGGTTTTAAGCCAGTCAAAGATTACTTATCAGTGATTGAGAAGCTTGACTCTTTTGAATCTTGGGAAAAACAATTGGGCTCATTAACTCTAGCAGATTATCCGATGCCCTTTTCAATTTATCTTGAACCTGATATGAAAAACACGACTGCTTATGCGCTCACTGCGGATGTTCCCAGTTTGATTTTGCCGGATAAAACTTATTATGAAGATGGTAATGAGTCTTCAAAGGCACTCCTTGACATCTATACTAAAATGCTGGCGAAACTTTTTAAACTTGCTGGCTACACTGAAGATGCTACTAATAAGATAATTGCGGGAACACTTGCTTTTGATAGGTCAATTGTACCTTATGTAAAAGACAGTACCGAGTTAGCAGACTACGTAAAGAGTTACAACAAGTATGATTTTGTTGATTTCCTGAAATTTAGTGATAATGTTAATTTGAAAAAATATATAGAAGCACTGATTCATGATGATCCTGATCAAGTTATTGTTGCTGAGCCAAAGTTTTACGAAGCTTTTGACAAAATCATTAAGCCTGAAACCTTCGATAATATGCGCAGCTGGCTCCTTTCTCGGACCCTGTTATCCGTGAGTTCTTCAGTTTCTGATGAAGCAAGAGTTATCTCTGGTGAATACTCTAGAGCTATCTCTGGAAGCAAAGAGCCTATGTCACCACAAAAGAGTGCTTTTTATAAGTCTGTTAATGTCTACAGCCAGGTCGTTGGTCTATATTATGCCCATAAGTATTTCGGACCAGAAGCAAAGGCGGATGTGACCAACATGGTTAAAAAAATGATTAATGTCTACAAAGAACGTCTACAAGACAATGATTGGCTGGGAGAAAAAACACGTAAGAAGGCTATCCTAAAATTAGAAAAGCTTGGCATTCAAGTAGGATATCCCGACAAATTGAAAGAAATTTACAAGAAATTTATTGTTGAGGGAAACGAATTATTCAGCAATACTCTTAAGTTCACTCGTTTATCAATCATTGACCACTACAACAAGTGGAAGAAACCCGTAGATCGCACTGAATGGGAAATGAGCGCATCTACTGTCAATGCCTATTATCATCCTTCTTACAACATCATTGTCTTTCCTGCTGCGATTTTACAGGCACCCTTTTACAGCTTAAGTCAATCATCAAGTGAGAACTTCGGTGGAATTGGTGCGGTTATCGCCCATGAAATCTCGCATGCTTTCGATAATAATGGTTCTCATTTCGATGAATTCGGTAATTTAAATAATTGGTGGAGCGACTCTGACCTAGAGCATTTCCAAAAACTAGCTGATGAGATGATTGCTGAATTTGACGGTCTTGAGACCCCTGCTGGCAAAGTAAATGGTAAGTTAGTTGTCTCAGAAAACATTGCCGATGTTGGTGGTCTGAGTTGTGCTCTTGAGGCTGCAAAAAAAGAAAAGGATGTGAACCTCAAAGAATTCTTCTTCAACTGGGCTAGAGTATGGTGTCTTAAGTCATCATTAGAAAGACAGAAATTATTGCTTAATATTGATGTACATGCACCTCATGAATTGCGAGCAAACATCCAACCTCAAAACTTGGCTGATTTTTATTCAACATTCAATATCTCCCCAGGAGATGGGATGTATCTTCCAGAAGAAAAACGGGTCTTAATCTGGTAGAACTACTGATACCTCTAAAAAAGAAGTCAAATCTAAAGTTGATTTGATTTCTTTTTTTGATTCGCCTAATAAAATTTTCTATACAAATCCCATAATTTACGTAATCTCTTTTTAACTTTTATGTTTTGATTGCAAAATTCAGATTATTCCGCAAATCCAATTGATTTTAAATATCTAATACTTGCATAGGAAACAAAAATTCAATACAATGTATTCATGACAAAAGAAGATAAACAAAGACAACTTATAACCGATATGGCGGATTTATTCAATAAAATTAGCGCCTATAATATGCCTATCGTAAAACAAAAATTAGCAGGATTGACTCTTTCAGAAATAGAGATCATTGAATTAATGGCAAACATGAAAGATGCAAATGTTACTAAAATTGCTAAAAAATATCATATGACACGTGGAGCGATCAGTAAAATCACCAAAAAAATGCAAGCAAAAGAGCTAATTAGGATTTATCAGCACCCTAATAATAAAAAAGAAATTTACTTTGAGCTAACAAAAAAAGGTGTTGCTGTTGATGCTAAACATCGAAAATTACATGAGGATTTTTACCGACGTGACAAGCAAGTTTTTGACCATGTTTCAGAATCTACACTTGATGATATGCTAGAATTCTTAGCTACTTACAATGCTTATATGGAAGATCTAAAAATGCAATCTTAGAACAGATTGCATTTTTTGTTTACAAGGAAACAAAAACAGCGTACACTTATTTTGTTTACAAGGAAACAAAATAGGGGGGCTTAATTTTGAAAAAATTACCAAAATCTTTATTAGCTGCTGCTTGGGCAATTTCTTTGGGTGCCATTGCACCAATGTTAGATATGAACATGATGAATATGGCTGTACAAACTATGACTCAAGTTTTTAATACAACTTTAAATGTGTTGCAGTGGGGAGTGACCGGTTATACTCTTGCGCTCGCGGTGACAATTCCATTTTCGAGTTTTTTATTAAATCACTTTGATGGTAAAAAGATTATGATTATCGCTACACTATCTTTTGGGGTAGTTTCATTTCTAATCACACTGTCAAATAATGTACAAGCATTTATTGGTTTACGTGTGATACAAGGAATAGCGGCTGGTATTATTACAGCACTTATGAAAACTTTACTTGTAAAAATTGCAGGTCGTGAAAATGTGGGACGTGTTATTGGAATTGTTACTACCCCAATGATGTTAGGTCCAATATTCGGACCAATTATAGGTGGCTTTATCGTACAAAATTGGTCATGGAAATGGTTATTTGATATTAACATTTTTATTACCGTAGTTGCTACAGTCTTGATGGCTAAGTATGTACCGTCATTCTCACCCTTCAATGAAAATAATAAATTTGATTTATTAGGGTCATTGCTATTGGCAGGTTTAACGGCCAGCCTATTATACGGACTTTCAGAACAAAGCACAGTATGGGCACTAATTGGTGTCGCTGTAACAATTGCATATTTCATTTACGATACTATACGCAAACATCAATCCGTTTTACCGCTAAATTTATTTAAATATAAACAGTTTACTGCGTCCAATATTGGTTCTTTTTTATACAATGCTACTGTACTAGGACCAATGTTTATATTGCCACTATACTTCCAAGAAGGTCGAAGTTTTACCGCCATTGAAGCAAGTTTAGCACTATTACCGCAAGGAATTGCAATGCTCATTACTCGTCCAGTACTTGGTAAATGGTTGCATTTATTGGGAGCAAAAAATCTGTTACAAATCAGCATTCTTGGACTAACTGTGACAACAATACCATTAATCTTTATTGGCTCCTCAACCAGTATGTGGATTGTAGAAACCATTTTATTCTTACGTGGTTTAACCTTTGGTTCAATTAAAGTTCCCTTTAGTGCCGAAATGTACAATGGGTTACCAGAGAAATACTTGGCTGAGGCTGGTGTTGCAGGAAATATGTTAGAACAATTTGGTTCTGGATTTGGAACAGCCTTAATTGCTACTGTTGTTTCAGTAGTAATTAATAACCACGCTAGTCATATGATGAAAGCATTTCAAATAGGCTTTTTGGTAAGTTTGCTAGGAATTATATTGATGTTTATTCCTACATTTTTTCTTAAAATGCATAAAACTAATATTCGTTCGTAACAGTTTAATCGCACAATTAAAACTTTAGGTTCAAAAAGTAGATCCTGAAGTTAAAAGAATTTATTTTGAAAATCATAAAAACACTTATAACCTTATAAAGTAGTTTTTCTTAAAGGGTTAGTTGTATCTAATCTAATAGAAATGATGTTATAAACTTTATATCGAGCTCATTGCTAATTTTCTCAGAAAAACAAAAAAAACACCCGTAAATATGTGAGTGTTTTTTTAGTCATCTCATAAATTTGGAAAACTATTTTTAGCTTAACACCTTAAAATCGAAGCTTATTTTCTTTTACTCTTATAAGCTCTTCGTTTTGCTTTTTCTATAGCTCTCTTTTTTTCTTTTTCAACTTTTTTCTTTTCTTCACGTTCACGATTAATTTTAAATGGATTACTTATTAACAGTGTCTGTCCCGCTGAAAAGGCATTTCCTATCACCCAATATAGTGATAACGCTGATGGTAAGGAGATTGCAGTTATTAAGATAAATATTGGCATTCCATACGTCATCGCAGTTGTCATCCCATTTTGTTCTGGCTGTGACATCATGCTCAGCTTAGAAGTTAAGAATGTAAATATTGCAGCTAAGATAGGTAAAACAAAATATGGATCCTTATCTCCAAGCTTCATCCATAAAAATGTTCCACTTTTCAAAACTTCGGATCTCAAAATAGCCTGATATAACGCAATTAAGATTGGCATCTGTATTACCATTGGCAGACAACCAGCAACTGGATTGACGCCAGCTTCAGCGTATAATTTCTGCTGTTCTGCACGTAATTTATTCTGCGTTTCCATATCTTTTGTAGAATATTTACTTTGCAGTGCTTTCAACTGCGGTTGTAATTCTGTAGTTTTTCTCATGCTTTTCATTTGATAAAACATAAGCGGCAAAAGAATGACACGAATAATGATTGTAAACAAAATTATACCTAGCCCGTAACTATTACCAAAAACCTTACTTAAAAACATGATTGCTTGGACAAAGCTCCAAATTATGTAATGATCCCATATACCAGAGCTATTCTGAGTTACTGTCGACGTACTACAACCACTTAAAATAAAAACCAGTCCCACGACACATAATAACGTGAGAATACGTTTTGTTCTCTTCACTACATTCCCCTCACTTCACAAGCTATTTCAGCAAAACATGAGCTAGACGTAGGACATGCATTAAATTCTTCTTGGTATCAGCCATCGACACGCCAGAAATTGGCGGACGAGCAATGATTATAAAATCACAATCTTGCCGTAAATTAGGTTTTAGTTCTGTTAAGCTCTGCCTAATTCTTCGCTTAACCCAATTACGTGCTACTGAATTCCCAATTCTCTTTCCTACAGATATCCCTACCCTAAAATGCAACTGATCCGGTTTATCAATTACATAAACAACAAATTGTCTATTTGCAACAGATTTCCCTTGCATGAATACCTTTTGAAAATCTGCTTCTTTTTTGACACGGTATGATTTTCGCATAATCCATCTCCATGTGTCGTCTAAAAATCTACATCAAAATAAAAGACCACTGACGGTCAGTGGCCTATGCAGACAATACTTTTCTACCTTTACGACGTCTACGTGCTAAAACAGCGCGACCGTTACTTGTACTCATACGTTTACGGAAGCCATGAACTCTTTGACGATGACGTTTCTTAGGTTGGTATGTTCTCTTCATTAGATTTTCCACCTCCTTGATAGACACTTAACAATGATACCAAAAATACTACTAAAAAAAACAGTTTTTGTCAAGACCTATCTACTCAAGACATCTTATCATAGATTATTCACGGGTTAAAGTTATTTTGAAAAAGTACTCTTCAAAGTTATCCACAAAAACAATAGGAAAAGCTTATTTCCTGTGGATTTCTTTTTTTGCCCTATTTTATTTCCACAGAGCGTTTAACAAAGTTTTACACCAATACACATTCTGTTTACAGATTATCCACAGGTAAACTTCAAACTGTTGAAAACTATTTAAAACACTGCCGTAGCAACAAAAGTTACTCGCAAGTCTACTGTGGATAAGTCATGAAAATAATAAATAGTTATTTTCATTTTTCACCTTGTGGATAAACAATTTACAGTCTGTGTCTTTTGTTCCTTTCTTTTGTACATACCTGTGGAAAACTTTTTAAAAAAATGCTAGACTATTATAATGAACGTTACAACAAAGGAGGTATCTATGTGCCTGATCTTGAAACCTTATGGCAATACATTTGTGATGAATTCAAAACAAAATTATCTACGATCAGCTATAACACTTGGCTAAAAGCCGTCAAGCCGATAGCTTTTTCATCTCAAACGCTTGTTATCGAAGTCCCGACTGCCTTACATAAAGATTATTGGAAAGCAAACTTAAGCAAACAAGTTGTCACTCTCGTTGCTGACTCGATTGGTCAGACAATCACGGTGATCGCCAAGTTACCTGAGGAACCCAATCCACTTTCTTCAAATTTTTCCACTAATAGAGCTCAAAACAATACTAAGGTTGATTCACGCCCAACTTTTATGCGTGAGACTAAACTAAATGAAAAGTATACTTTTGATACTTTCGTTATTGGAAAGGGTAACCAAATGGCACATGCCGCAGCACTTGTAGTCGCAGAAGAACCTGGTGCTCTTTACAACCCACTTTTCTTTTTCGGTGGTGTTGGCTTAGGCAAAACCCATTTAATGCACGCGATTGGTCACCAAATGTTGGCTAATAATCCGCAAGCAACAGTCAAATACGTCACCAGCGAGGCTTTCGCCAATGACTTCATTAATTCAATTCAAACGAAACGTCAGGAGGAATTTCGAAAAGAATACCGCAGTGTTGACTTACTTTTAGTAGATGATATTCAATTTTTTGCCGATAAAGAAGGAACGCAAGAAGAGTTCTTTCATACCTTCAATGCATTATATGATGACAAAAAACAAATTGTTCTTTCGTCAGATCGCTTACCAAATGAAATTCCTAAGCTGCAAAAAAGACTTGTATCACGCTTTAAGTGGGGGTTATCCGTTGATATAACACCCCCTGACCTTGAAACCAGAATTGCAATTCTTCGCAACAAAGCTGATGCTGATGATTTGGCTATTCCTGATGATACGTTAAGCTATATTGCTGGCCAAATTGATTCAAATATTCGTGAATTGGAAGGCGCATTAGTTCGCGTACAAGCCTATTCTTCAATGACCCATCTCCCAATCTCAACTAGTTTGGCGGCTGATGCCTTGAAGAACTTAAAACTTAATGGAAAGTCAAATGAAATTTCTATCTCAGTTATCCAAGACAAAGTGGCAAAGTACTACCACATATCCATCAGTGATCTAAAGGGAAAGAAAAGAGTTAAAAACATTGTAATTCCTCGCCAAATAGCTATGTATCTTGCGCGTGAACTTACAGATGCTTCTCTACCTAAGATTGGTCATGAATTTGGAGGGAAAGATCATACAACCGTAATCCATGCTCACGAGAAGATTTCAGGCGCATTGAGTACCGATACAGAATTACAACGTGAAGTTAATGACTTAAAAGGCAAATTAAAAAAATAAGCGTAATTGTGAATTACTGTGAACAAAAAGCGTACTTATACACAAGATATGCACATGTGTATATCTTTTAGATTTCTAGCCATTCTTTAGTTTTCCACAGAATCAACAGGCCCTACTACTATTACTATTTTCTTTTATAATTAATATATATACACTTAGGAGGCACTTCATGAAATTTACAGTAAATCGACTTGAATTTATTAAAAGTCTGACAGATGTCCAAAGAGCTATTTCGACAAAGACAACGATACCTATATTGACAGGATTAAAATTGAAACTAGAAGCAAAGGGTCTGACTCTTACAGGTAGTGATGCCGATATCTCAATTGAAACATTTATTCCTGCTGATGACGATAAAGCACAATTACAAGTTGAAGAACCTGGACAAGTTGTTCTAACTGCAAGAATATTTAGCGAAATTATAAAGAAACTACCTGAAGATGTTCTTACCTTAGAAGTAACTGAAAATTACCAAACAGAAATTCTATCAGGAAATGCATCATTTTCAATTAAGGGGCTAAATGCAGAAAACTATCCTCATTTACCAGAAATCACAACAGAAGATACTTTAAATCTTGAAAGTGATGTTTTAAAACAGATAATAGGACAAACTGTTATTGCTGTTTCAACGCAGGAAAGTCGCCCAATTCTTACAGGTATTCATTTAACTATTAAAAATGGTCAGTTATCTGCAGTTGCAACAGATAGTCATCGTCTAAGCCAACGTAAAATTGCAATAGCAGCAGACAATGTTTCTTACGACATCATCGTCCCTGGTAAATCACTCAGTGAGTTATCGAAGATGATCGGAGAAGACGCAGCTCAAGTTGAAGTAAGGATATCTGAAAATCAAGTGTTGTTTAAGTTCAACAACACGACCTTTTATTCACGCCTGCTTGAAGGAAATTATCCGGACACAGATCGTTTGATTCCAAAAAATTCTGATACTGAGATTGACTTTAATGCAAGTGAATTTCTTGCTTCAATCGAAAGAGCTTCGCTATTATCCCATGCTGGTCAAAACAATGTGGTAAAATTAGCACTGGATACTGAAAATCAAAAGGCAACAATTTACAGTAATTCACCTGAAATAGGTAATGTTGAAGAAGAATTGAAATTTCAAAGGCTGTCAGGTAATGATATCGAAATTTCATTCAATCCTGACTACATGAAAGATGCACTAAGATCTTTTGGACAAAGTACGATTACAATTTCATTTAATGCTCCTTTGCGACCATTTACATTGGTGCCTAGTGAAGATCAAGAACATTTTATCCAGCTGATTACGCCGGTTAGAACATACTAAAATGAAATAAACAAAAATTTCATGAAGAATAAGGGGCTAGGCCAAGAGTTATTTTTTGACCTAGCCCCTTATTCTGTATAAATGTGTTTCATAAGTTAAAATTATCCTATTTTTGCTGCAAATATGATAAAAATTAATAGTCTGCGTCACTACATATAATATTTATTTATAATTGATTTAGATTTTGACTATATTTGAAGTGCACACGTATATTAAATATGTGCATATGTGAACAATAAAAAATAGTCAAAATAAGGAGAGTTGATCTATGTTAAAAAGTTATGAAATATTGCGTAATCCCTTTTTAAATAAGGGAACGGCTTTTACAAGAGAAGAACGTGAAAAATTAGGCTTGGTGGGAATTCTGCCAAGCAAAGTTCAAACAATTGAAGAGCAAACAGCGCAAGCTTACGCTCAATTCCAAAGTAAACCAAGTCTTCTTGAAAAAAGAATTTTCCTGATGAATCTTTTTAATGAAAATGTTACATTATTTTATCATCTGATGGACCAGCATGTTGTTGAATTTATGCCTGTTGTCTATGATCCAGTTGTTGCTGATTCAATTGAACAATACAACGAAATCTACACGAATCCGCAACAAGCAGCATTTTTGTCGATTGACCATCCTGAGGATGTTGAAGATACATTAAAGAATGCTTCTGACGGCCGTGATATTCGTTTAATCGTCGTTACAGATGCTGAAGGTATTTTGGGTATGGGTGACTGGGGGGTCAACGGTGTTGACATCGCGGTAGGTAAATTGATGGTTTATACAGCTGCAGCAGGAATCAATCCAGCTCAAGTATTGCCAGTAAGTATTGATTCAGGTACAAACAACCAAAAATTAATTGATGATCCTATGTATCTAGGAAACCGTCACGAACGTGTCGCTGGTAAACCTTTCTTAGATTTCATCGATAAATTTGTAGAAGCACAACAAAAAGTGTTCCCTGAATCACTTCTTCATTTTGAAGATTTTGGCCGTGCAAATGCACAGGTTATTTTAGATAGTTACAAGGACAAAATTGCAACTTTCAATGATGATATTCAAGGAACTGGGATGATTGTCTTAGCGGCAGCGATTGGTGCCATGAAAATCTCGAAACAAGAACTAAAGGATCAAAAATTTTTAACATTCGGTGCAGGCACAGCTGGGATGGGTATCGCCAACCAAATCTTTACTGAACTTGTTCAAGAAGGACTAACGGAAGAAGAAGCACGCAGACACTTCTACTTAGTTGATAAGCAGGGTCTTTTATTCAACGACACTCCTGATTTGACGCCTGCTCAAAAAGCATTTACACGTGATCGTTCGGAATTTGCAAATGCAGATGAATTAACAAATCTAGCAGCAGTTGTTAAAGCAGTACATCCTTCTGTTATGGTTGGTACATCTACTCAACCGGGAACATTTACAGAAGAAATCGTCAAAGAAATGGCTGCACATACAGAACGCCCGCTTATCTTCCCACTTTCAAATCCTACCAAGTTAGCAGAAGCTAAGGCAGCAGATTTGATTAAATGGACTGATGGGAGAGCACTTATCTCAACTGGAATTCCTGCAGCAGATGTTGAATATAATGGTGTCACTTATCATATTGGACAAGGAAACAATGCCTTGATTTATCCAGGATTAGGTTTCGGTTTGGTTGCTTCTACAGCAAAGCGTTTAACACAAGAAACAATTTCAGCAGCAATTCATGCACTTGGTGGATTAGTTGATGCAGATGCAGCTGGTGCAGCAGTATTGCCACCAGTTTCACAACTTACAGAATTCTCACAAATCATAGCTGAAGCAACTGCTGAAAGTGTGGTTTCGCAAGGATTAAACCGTGAAGAAATTACCGACGCAAAAAAGGCTGTTGCTGATATGAAGTGGGCTCCTGAATACTAAAAAAGAAAATATAAGCCGATGAAAATTTGAATACTAACACAGAATTACAAAAATAGTACGTATTTCGACATTAGGTGGAGAATTTTGGCTTATGGGGTACGTTTATACAGAATCAATTAGGAGCTGGGTCAAAATTTAATTTTTGACCTAACTCTTTTTTGTTTCGCTCGAAATAGTCCTAAAAAGCCGAAAAATACAAATCTGTGGGTTTTAAGCCAGATATAGTCTCTTTATATTAACAGGCCTTAAAATAGCTTATACTGCATAATAGGCCCTTATATGATTGTTATTTGTTATAAAAAAGTTTATAATTAAGGTTAAATGAGGAAGTTGGTGAAATCTGTTGGATAATGAGATTCTTCTAAAAACTGAGTATATTACTTTGGGGCAAATGCTCAAAATAGCCTCAATAATCGATTCCGGTGGACAGGCTAAATGGTTTTTGCAAGAAAATGAAGTTTGGGTCAACGGAGAGCAGGATAATCGAAGAGGCCGAAAACTTTATGCGGGTGATCAAGTTAACATCCCTTCAGTAGGTAAATTTTCAATGCGTTCTAAACAGGCCAAGTGAGCCTATGTACTTAAAAGAATTGTTACTGAAAAATTTTCGCAACTATTGTGATGTGGATTTAGAGTTTTCACCGCAAATTAATGTATTGATTGGTGAGAACGCACAAGGAAAGACGAATCTCCTTGAAGCAATCTATGTTTTAGCAATGGCAAGAAGTCACCGAACAAATAATGAGCGAGAACTGGTGAATTTTGCAGAAGATGAAGCTTTAATTCAAGGAACATTGGAACGAAAACTAAGCAAGCTGAAACTCGAACTTTTTTTGGGGAAAAAAGGGAAAAAGGCAAAAGTAAATCACCTGGAACAAGCGAAGTTATCGCAATATATCGGCCAAATGAATGTTATTTTATTTGCTCCAGAGGACTTAGCAATTGTCAAAGGATCACCAGCGGTGAGGCGAAAATTTATTGATATGGAGTTTGGGCAAATTGATGCGCATTATTTATATAATTTGAGTCAGTATCGCGTACTTTTAAAACAAAGAAATCATTATTTGAAGCAACTTCAGCTGAAACAAGCAAAAGATTTAGTTTTGTTAGAAGTTCTTTCTGATCAGCTTGCAGCATTTGGAGCAGAAATTATTGCAAAGCGCATTATTTTTTTAAGTGAACTTGAGGAGTATGCCCAAATTGTTCAAGCGCAAATAACGGAACAAAAAGAGGAACTCAATTTCAAATATGAAACTAGTATAGAAAATGTTTATAAAAAAGATGTTAAACAATTGTATGCCGACTTAAAGAAGTTGTATCAAAGTAATCAAAAAAAAGAAATATTTCAAGGTTCAACCTTGTATGGGCCGCATAGAGATGATGTTCAATTTTTGATTAACAAGAAAAATGTTCAAGTTTTTGGTTCGCAGGGACAGCAGAGGACGACCGCACTGGCCGTAAAGTTAGCAGAGATTGATGTAATGAAAAATGAAACGGATGAATATCCGATTTTATTGTTGGATGATGTCTTATCGGAACTTGATGGAGCTCGACAAACGCAATTATTGCGGGCAATCCAGGATAGAGTTCAAACTTTCTTAACAACACCTAGTATGAGTGAAATAACAAGAAAGTTAATAAAAGATCCTAAGATATTCAGGATTAACGCGGGAAAGATAACAGCGGAAGAATTTAGATAATGACATCTTTGTAGATGAATAGCTGGAGGGGATTAAAGTTGACAGATAAGGAAATGGAAGAGGTCAAAGAAGAGCAGGCCAAAAAATATGATGCTAGTCAAATCCAAGTGCTGGAAGGACTCGAAGCTGTAAGAAAACGTCCGGGAATGTACATTGGTTCAACAAGTTCACAAGGACTACACCATTTGGTATGGGAAATCATTGATAATGGTATTGATGAAGCATTGGCAGGCTTTGCTGATGAAATTAATGTAACTATTGAGAGTGATAATAGTATAACTGTTGTTGATAATGGTAGAGGGATACCTGTAGATATACAGGCAAAAACAGGCAGACCAGCACTTGAGACAGTTTATACTATTTTGCATGCCGGCGGAAAGTTTGGCGGTGGTGGATATAAAGTCTCAGGTGGTCTTCATGGAGTTGGGGCCTCTGTAGTAAATGCTTTGTCTACTACCCTTAACGTTGAAGTTAAGAAAAACGGTAAAATCTATGCAATTGATTTTAAACGTGGAAAAGTAAATCATGAGATGAGGATCATTGGTGAATGTGGTGAGCATGAACATGGTACGAAAGTTCATTTCTTACCAGATCCAGATATTTTTGTGGAAACAACTGTTTATGATAGCAAGATATTAACTACAAGAATTAGAGAACTTGCATTCTTAAACAAGGGATTAAAAATTACGATCACAGATAAGCGTGTTGAAAGTCCTAAAACAAAAGAATTTCATTATGTTGGTGGAATTAAGCATTATGTTGAATTTTTAAACAAAGGAAAAAACGTCTTATTTGAAGAACCCATCTATGTGGAAGGCGAGCAGAAGGGGATTACAGTTGAAGTAGCTTTGCAATATACCGATGACTTCCATTCTAATTTGATGACGTTTGCCAATAATATTCACACATATGAAGGTGGAACTCATGAAGCTGGATTTAAGACGGCATTAACTAGGGTGATTAACGACTACGCACGCAAGAGCGGTAGGATGAAGGAAAATGAAGACAACCTTTCTGGTGAAGATGTGCGTGAAGGGTTAACAGCTGTTGTCAGCATTAAACACCCAGATCCACAGTTTGAGGGACAGACAAAAACCAAATTAGGCAATTCTGATGCAAGAACAGTTACGGATAGGATGTTTGCTGAACATTTTTCTAAATTTATGATGGAAAACCCAGCAATTGCTAGAAGGGTCGTAGATAAGGGATTATTGGCTTCCAAGGCAAGAATTGCTGCAAAACGTGCGCGAGAAGTTACTAGAAAAAAGAATGGTTTGGAAATCAGTAATTTACCTGGGAAGTTGGCCGATAATACAAGCAAGGATCCTGAAATTTCAGAATTATTTATAGTCGAGGGTGATTCTGCTGGCGGTTCAGCAAAACAAGGCCGTTCAAGATTAACACAAGCAATTTTACCTATTCGAGGTAAGATTTTGAATGTTGAAAAAGCAACTTTGGATAGAATTCTAGCTAATGAAGAGATTAGGTCGCTATTCACAGCTTTGGGGACAGGCTTCGGTCAAGAATTTAATGTTGAAAAAGCTAATTATCATAAGTTGATAATAATGACAGATGCCGATGTCGATGGTGCACATATTCGTACCTTGTTATTAACGCTTTTCTACAGATTTATGCGGCCTATGATCGACAAGGGATTCGTTTATATTGCTCAGCCGCCGTTGTATCAAGTACGGCAAGGAAAATTAATTAGGTATATTGATACAGATGCTGAACTTGATGAAGTCTTAGGACAGTTGCCACCATCACCAAAACCAGTTATTCAGCGATACAAAGGTTTGGGTGAAATGGATGCCGAGCAGCTATGGGAAACAACTATGAATCCAGAAAATAGACGTTTGTTAAGAGTTAAACTTGAGGATGCCGAAGAAGCAAACGGAGTATTTGAAATGTTGATGGGGGACAAGGTTGAGCCGAGACGTGAATTTATTGAAGCAAACGCAACCTTTGTCGATAACTTGGATGTATAGATATTTCCTCGGAAATATTTGAGAAATTAGGAGGGATAGACGTTGGTAGATCTTCCAAATAGAATTAAAGATTCTGATTTGTCTGGAATTATGCGAAAATCTTTTATGGAGTATGCGATGAGTGTTATTGTTGCTCGTGCATTGCCAGATGTGCGTGATGGATTAAAACCAGTCCATCGCAGAATCTTATACGGTATGAATGAGTTAGGGGTAACTCCTGATAAGCCGTATAAAAAGTCTGCAAGAATTGTAGGGGATGTCATGGGGAAGTACCATCCTCATGGTGATTCTGCAATCTACGAGTCAATGGTCAGAATGGCGCAAGACTTCAGTTATAGATATATGCTTGTTGATGGACACGGTAATTTTGGGTCCGTCGATGGTGATGGTGCCGCTGCAATGCGTTACACAGAAGCACGCATGAGTAAAATAGCTACAGAAATGTTGCGTGATATTAATAAAAACACCATTGATTTTACAGAAAATTATGATGGATCAGAAAGAGAACCTGTGGTGCTCCCAGCAAGATTTCCAAACCTATTGGTCAACGGTGCTACAGGAATTGCGGTAGGGATGACTACTAATATCCCACCGCATAACTTGGCAGAAGTAATTTCTGGATTACATATTTTAATGAAGAATCCTGAAGCAACAACGGCTGATTTGATGGAAGCAATAAAAGGTCCTGATTTTCCTACAGGTGGGATTGTTCTAGGTAAATCTGGAATTCGCAAAGCTTACGAAACGGGTAGGGGAACTGTTACAATTAGAGCCAAGGTTGAAATTGAAGAGTCAGCGAACGGCCGTGAACAAATAATTATTAATGAGTTGCCATACATGGTCAACAAGGCAAAGCTGATTGAAAGAATTGCGGAGTTGGCGCGCGATAAAAAGATTGAAGGAATTACGGATATTCGTGATGAATCTGATCGAGAAGGAATGCGAATTTCGATAGATGTTAGACGAGACATGAGTGCGTCTGTTGTTTTGAATAATTTATATAAATTGACATTGATGCAAACTACTTTTGGCTTTAATATGCTTGCAATTGTTAAGGGAACGCCTAAAATTCTTAGCCTAAAACAAATCTTAAAGTATTATCTTGAACACCAGGAGATAGTTATCAGGCGCAGAACTGAATTTGAGTTAAAGAAAGCCCAAGCAAGAGCGCATATTTTGGAAGGTTTAAGAATAGCGCTTGATCACATTGATGAGATTATTCACATTATTCGTAGTTCTAAGAGTGGAGAAGTTGCTAAGGCTAAGCTGATTGAAGGCTATCAGTTATCTGACAAGCAAGCGCAAGCTATTTTGGATATGCGTTTAGTTCGTTTAACAGGCTTGGAACGCGAGAAGATAGAAGACGAGTATAACAAACTTCTTGAAGCTATCGCGGACTATAAAGATATTCTTACACACACTGAAAGAATTGATGAGATTATCTATCAGGAGCTGCTAGAAATCCAAGAAAAATATGGCGATAAGCGCAGGACCGAATTATTAGTTGGAGAAGTACTCAGCATTGAAGATGAAGATCTAATTGAAGAAGAGGATGTTGTGATAGCACTCACCCATAATGGCTATATCAAGCGAGTAGCAACGAGTGAATTTAAGGCACAACGCCGAGGAGGTAGAGGTGTCCAAGGAATGGGAGTCCATGATGATGACTTCATTGAACACTTGGTTAATACTTCTACACACGATGAGCTTTTGTTCTTTACGAATATGGGGAAAGTCTATCGGATGAAGGGTTACGAAATTCCTGAGTATGGACGTACTGCAAAGGGAATACCGGTTATCAATTTGCTTGGTATAGATTCAGGTGAAAAAGTACAGGCAGTCATAAATATTTCCCGCGATATGAAGACAAAGGAACTATACTTATTCTTTACTACACGATTAGGAATTTCGAAGCGTACAGCAGTTAGTGAATTTTCAAATATTAGAAGTAATGGCTTAAGGGCAATTACGCTAAAAGAAAACGATGAATTAATTAGTGTCCTGATTACTGACGGGAACAAAAATATTATAATCGGAACGCATTTGGGATATGCTGTTAGTTTCTCTGAAAAAGATGTCAGATCAATGGGAAGATTGGCGGCAGGTGTCAGAGGAATTCGCTTAAGAGAAAATGATTATGTAGTTGGTGCAGATATTCTATACCCAGACAGTCATGTTTTTGTAATTAGTGAGAATGGTTTCGGTAAACAAACATTAGCTTCAGAATACCCAATAAAAGGTCGAGGAGGTAAGGGAATAAAAACCTCTAATGTAACTGAAAAGAATGGACCAGTTGCCGGCCTAACAACGGTTAATGGTACTGAAGACATTATGCTAATCACAAATAAGGGTGTTATGATCAGATTTAATATTGACAGTGTTTCTGAAACTGGAAGGGCAACATTAGGTGTCCATCTTATCAGAGTTGAGGAAGGTGCCTTTGTTTCAACAATGGCCAAAGTTGCACCAGAAGAACTTGACGAAGAGGAACAAGAGGAACAAGAAGAACAAAAATAATATTTGACAGAATCAAAAATTTTGCGTATTTAATAATATGGGCAGTGATAGGGATTTAAGTACCTTGTAATATTATTTTATAAATGATATAATGTTTGTTCGTTAGTATCTAACTAGAAATAGCATTAGATTACTTTCCTTGTTCTTAACAGAATTAAGAACCAAAAGTCCATAAGGAGGTGTAAACAGTCATGACATACGAAATTACTTATATTATCAGCCCAGCAATTGATGAAGCTGCTAAGGCTACATTGGTTGATCGTTTCGACAGTATCTTAAAGGATAATGGTGCTGAAATCGTAAATTCAAAAGACTGGTCTAAGCGTCGTTTTGCATACGAAATCGGTGGTTTTACAGAAGGAACATACCATATTGTAAATGTTAAAGCTGATGGTGCCGTAGCAATCGATGAATTTGATCGTCTTGCAAAGATCAATGATGCAATCTTACGTCATATGATCGTTAAACGTGAAGCTTAATTAAGAAAATAAATATTTATAGAGGGGGAGTAGAACTTTGATTAATAGAGCTATACTTGTAGGTCGATTAACAAGAGATCCTGATTTGCGTTATACCTCTAGCGGTGCCGCTGTTGCAACATTTACCGTCGCTGTAAATCGCCAATTCACGAACCAGCAAGGTGAACGTGAGGCAGATTTTATTAATTGTGTCATTTGGCGCAAGGCTGCGGAAAATTTTGCGAATTTTACACATAAGGGATCTTTAATAGGTGTAGAGGGACGTATTCAAACTAGGTCTTATGAGAACCAACAGGGAAATAGGGTCTATGTTACAGAAGTTATTGTTGATAGCTTCTCATTACTTGAATCACGTTCACAATCTGAACGTCAGCAAAGTAATAATAACTCACAAAGTTCTAGTCCTTCGCAAGGAGCAAAGTCAAATTCAGGAGATAACCCATTTGGTAATATGATGAACAATAATAATTCATCTAGTAACACAAATGATGCTGATCCGTTTGCCGGCAACGGGCAACAGATTGATATCTCAGATGATGACTTGCCATTTTAGGATAGCAAGGAGGGAAAACAATGGCACAACAACGTAGAGGTGGCCGTCGTCGCCGTAAGGTAGACTTTATTGCAGCAAACCATATTGATTATATTGATTATAAAGATACTGATCTTTTGAAACGCTTTGTTTCTGAGCGTGGTAAGATTTTACCTCGTCGAGTAACTGGAACTAGCGCAAAGAACCAACGTCGTTTGACAATTGCAATCAAGCGTGCACGTATTATGGGTCTTTTACCATTCGTAACTGAAGATTAAAAATTAAAGATGTGGCTGGTCCGCATCTTTTTTTTGTGAAGAAAAGGCACTATATTCAAAAATAAAACAATATATAGTGTGTTGCGTTAAAATTAATTCAATATATAGTATGAATGGATCTGAGAGTGTGGTAAAATATTCTCAGATCTTTTTTTCAACAAAAAGATGTTAAAACTACTAAAAAGGGATGGAAATATGTTTAATCGTTATGTGGATGTTTTATCAAATTTACCGAAGTATTCGAAGAATGTTTTTAGGAGTAATTATTTTAGCTGGTTATTAAATCAGTGCAAAGGCTGGGGTAAGTTGAGTTATGGCCTTCTTTTATTTAATTTTGTATTACAAGTATTTTCATTATTGCAATCATTTAGTAGTGCTCCTACGCAATCGATTCTATCATTTATCGGAGGGAATTTGTCGGTTGCCTGCGTCATAGGTATTTCTAACCGATCAGGGATTCAAGGTTGGGCCGGAGCATTAAGTGCTGTCTGTATAGCAAGCGTCGGTTTCATGGCTGGAAATTATGCAACAGCTTGGGAACAGATTGGATATTTAATTTTTCTTGATATTTTTTGTATTCTTGATCCAAAATGGAATGATGATATTCAAGCCGAAAAATTTGAGAACATCAAAGATTGGATTTATTATATTTTATTCTTTATTGTGGCGTGGGGTGTTATCTATTATATCTTTAGCATGACTAATGATCCGCGTGTCTTTTTAGATAGTTTGAACTTGGCTATGGCTATTACTGGATCTTTATTAGAGTTAAATCGCAAACGTGAACAGTACTTTGTTTGGACCATAAGCTCTGTTTTCACAATCGCATTGTGGATGCAAACGATGATGCAGGGTGATGGTAACTTTGCACTTATTTTCAGTTATGGAATATTTTTCTTAAATGATATGTACGCATTCTTTAGTAAACGTGGCTGGTTCAAAACTACAGCACAAATTAAATAAAACATTTTTATAATGAAAAAAAGGGATTATGGCAAAGTAAAGTTATTGTCATTTTCTTTTTTTTATTTGAAATCAATAATTGATCAGTATAACAAGTTCATTTCTCTTGGAATGTGTATCTCAGTTGTGTTTGTGATAAAATAGGGAACAAAGTGTACAGAGCAGTGTGTGTTTTCAAGCAGTAAGATTTTTTATGAGATTTAATTTAATTTTGAAAATACTTCTAGGAATGGGGGGAACATTTTGAAACAGCTTTTTTCAAGGGATTTTTTGCATTTCCCTTCATTCATGAAAAATGAAAAATTGCGGATTATTGCGATATTCATATTAATGATATCTCTGTTTTGTGTGGCAATATCATTTGTAGTCAGTTGGGTTCTAGGGATCATAATAGTTATACTCGTTTTAATAACTAGTATTGTTTCTTTTTTTGTTTTGAAAGCAATTACTGAGGATACCACTGAATATATTTCGGACTTGTCATATCGGATAAAAAGAGGAGAACAAGAGTCCTTAATAAAGATGCCAGTTGGGATTATGTTTTTGAATGGAGAAAATGAGATTGAATGGGTCAATCCTTATCTGCAGAAGTATTTTGGTCAGGAAGAAATACTAGGTAAAGCTTTATCCGCTGTGGATAAGGAATTGGCAACAGTGGTAAAGAAATATGTTGCAGAGAAAAAACCCGTCGAAGTTTCGTGGGGTGATTATCGATTCCAAATGTTAATCGAAAATGATATTCATGCAGTATACTTAATGGATATTACGCGTTATGCAAAAATTGAGCAGCATGACAAAGATACTGATGTGGTAATTGGGCAGATCTTTATTGATAACTATGATGAAGTGACCCAGACGATGAATGACAAGAATGTTTCAAATATCAGTAATTATGTAACAAATGAACTTTCAAATTGGGCAAAAAAGTATCAGATGTATTTAAAGAGAATAGATGATGATCATTTCTTTATCTTAGCCTATACAAGTGTCTTAGAAAAATTAGAAAAGGACAGATTTAAAATTTTGGATAGGATTCGTGAGAGGACATCCAAACAAAATCTTCCTCTAACTCTGAGTATGGGAATTTCTTACGGTGAAGATGATTTGGCACTTCTCTCGAAAGCTGCACAGAATAACTTGGACCTTGCTTTAGGAAGGGGTGGAGACCAAGTTGTGGTCAAAGCTCCTGAAGGTCAGGCACGTTTTTATGGCGGAAAAACAAATCCAATGGAGAAAAGGACTAGAGTTAGAGCTAGAATGATAGCTCAAGCCTTGCAAGAACTCATGAGTCAAACAGATCAGGTTTTTGTTATGGGACATAAATATCCTGACATGGACTCAATCGGTGCATGTTTAGGATTACGTAGAATAGCCGCTATGAACCAAAAAAAATGTTGGATTGTCCTTGATAACGAAAAATTACATTCAGATGTAACTAGATTAATGGATGAACTCTCACAGTATCCTGAAATAAAGGGAACAGTTATTTCAGTTGAGGAGGCTCTTGAAAAAGCAACGAAGCAGAGTTTATTAATAATGGTTGATCATTCCAAACCTTCAATCTCGACTAGTCCAGAGTTATATAAAAAGTTGGCTAATCGAATGATGGTGATTGATCATCATAGGCGTGGTGAGGAATTTCCAGAAAATCCTATTTTAGTTTATATTGAACCATACGCATCTTCGACGTGTGAGTTAATCACAGAAATGTTTGAATACCAGTCGCGTGACAGCGAGCCTATTAATAAGATAGAGGCCACTGCAATGTTGACCGGAATAATAATTGATACAAAGTCATTTACTTTGCGTACGGGAACAAGAACGTTTGATGCAGCAAGTTATTTACGTTCAGTTGGTGCTGATTCGGCGATGGCACAGCACTTTATGAAAGAAAAAGTTGACAATTTCTTGCAAAGAAATCATTTAATCGATCGTGTAGAATTTATCGGTAATAGGGTCGCACTTTGTGTTGGTGAAAAAGATAAGATATATGATTCAGTTATTGCTGCACAGGCTGCTGATGCGTTACTGAATGTAAGTGGTGTAGAAGCATCATATGTCGTCACTAGACGTTCTGATGAGAAGATAGGGATATCTGCACGGAGTAATGGTAAGGCAAACGTCCAAGTTGTGATGGAAGAGCTTGGTGGCGGCGGACACCTTTCGAATGCCGCAACGCAATTAAAGGATGTCTCGATTGATGTCGCAAAAGAAGAATTATTAAGAGCAATTGAAGAAAACAGCTAGTATTAATTTTTGGAGGTTTAAGTTATGAAAGTTATTTTTTTACAGGATGTAAGAGGTAAAGGCAGACGCGGGGAAATTAAAGAAATTCCAGATGGTTATGCAAATTTCTTGATTAAGGGAAACAAGGCCAAGGTGGCAACTGCTCAAGCAATGAGTCAGCTTAAAGGGCAACAAAAAGCGGAAGAAAAGCGAGAAGCCGAAGTTTTTGCGGAAGCAAAAGATTTGAAGCAAAAACTAGAGTCTGGTGAAATGGTTGTCGAAATGAAGGCTAAAGCAGGTGAGGATGGACGTTTATTTGGTTCAATTACAAGCAAGCAAGTGGCTCAAGCACTCGTCCAACAGTATTCCTTGAAGATTGATAAGAGAAAGATGGAGCTTAATGAACCAATCAAGACACTTGGGTACACCAATATTCCAGTTAAGCTGCACAACAAGGTTACGGCAAAAATTAGAGTACACATTACAGAACAATAAATTAATTTTAACAGGTGAAAGGTGAATGGATTATGAGCAATGAAGAGTTGATTGATCATTTGCCTCCTCAGAATGTAGGGGCTGAACAAGCCGTTTTGGGTGCAGTCTTTTTGCGTTCAGAGGCTCTTATAGAAGCAATGGAATATTTACAACCAGAAGACTTCTACAAAAGAGCGCATCAAATCATCTTTCAAGCAATGATTGATTTGAATAACCAAGATGAGGTCATTGATGTTATTACAATTAATAACTATTTAACTTCGAACCAACAAGTTGACGACGTTGGCGGGGTTGCATATATTGCTGAGCTTGCTGCAGCTGTTCCAACGGCGGCAAATGTTGCATATTACGCAAAAATCGTCGAAGAAAAAGCATTGTTGAGAAGACTGATAGCAACTGCTACCAATATTGTTACGCAAACTTATTCGCAAGATGATGACGTCCCATCATTATTAGATGATGCTGAACGTCAAATTATGGAAGTTTCTGAACGCAGAAACCGAACTGGCTTTAAGCCAATCAATGATGTGCTAAATAGCACTATGGAGGAAATTGATAGACTTTATCAGCAAGATGAGGAAGTAACGGGTTTACCAACTGGATATCCTGATCTTGATAAGATGACTGCTGGATTGCAACCGGATAACCTAATTATTTTGGCTGCGCGACCAGCTGTTGGTAAGACTGCTTTTGCTTTAAATATTGCACAAAATATCGGAACAAAAACGGATAGTACAGTAGCCATTTTTTCATTAGAAATGAGTGCTGAATCATTGGTTAATAGAATGCTGTGTGCTGAGGGTAGTATCAATGCTAACCATTTAAGAACGGGGCAGCTCGAAGATGATGAGTGGCAAAAGTTAGTTGTGGCTATGGGTTCCTTGTCACAGGCTTCTATTTATATTGATGATACTCCTGGTATTAAAATGGCAGAAATTCGAGCGAAATGTCGAAGGTTGGCGAAAGAAAAAGGAGATCTAGGGTTAATTGTAGTAGATTATTTGCAGTTAATTGAGGGTTCTAATAAAGAAAGCCGACAACAAGAAGTCTCAGAGATTTCGCGACAGTTAAAGAAGTTAGCTAAGGAACTATCTGTACCCATTATTGCTTTATCGCAGTTATCACGTGGTGTTGAACAAAGGCAGGATAAAAGACCAGTCTTATCTGATATAAGAGAATCAGGTTCAATTGAACAGGATGCAGATATTGTTGCCTTTTTATATCGTGATGATTATTATGAGCGATCAGAATCAGACGGTGATGAAGATGAAAAACGAGATGAAGCTGCACAAGATGTTGGTGAAGTTGAGGTTATTATCGAAAAAAACCGTTCTGGAGCCCGTGGAACAGTTAAATTGTTATTTGTGAAATCATATAATAAATTTTCATCGGTATCTTATATTCCAACGCAAGGGTAGTAATTATAAGAAAATGATTATGGAGTGTATGTATCGATAGGAAGATTGCCAATTAATTTGAGGTTATCTTCTTTTTTGTGTATAATATTGGTCTGAATTATCCATAAATTAGGAAAGGATTCCATTTGTAATTATGAATTAGCACTTAAAAATTTATGTTTTTATGGAGTTAAAGTTCGTTATTAATGTAATCAACAATGTTTAGTGATAATAATATTCGGAATTTACTTGAAATATAGGACTGCTACTGATACAATTATCGAGGTTGATGGTACAAAAGTAAGATATTCAAATCATTTTATGAGGTGAAAAAAATGTCATCAGTAGTTGTTGTGGGTAGTCAATGGGGCGATGAAGGAAAAGGAAAGATTACAGATTTTCTGAGTCGTAATGCAGAAGTTATAGCAAGATACCAAGGTGGAGATAATGCAGGTCATACGATTGTTTTTAATGGAGAAACGTACAAGTTACGCTTGATTCCATCAGGCATATTCTATGAATCAAAGATTAGTGTGATAGGTAATGGTGTTGTATTAAATCCTAAGTCATTAGTTGAAGAGTTAGCATATTTAAAAGAACGAGGGATTTCAACTTCTAATTTGCGTATTTCTGATCGTGCACATGTTATTTTACCTTATCATATTCTTTTGGATGGTTTGCAAGAAAAGGCAAAGAAAGATCAAAAGATTGGGACAACAAATAAAGGAATCGGACCAGCTTATATGGATAAAGCAGCACGTGTAGGTATTCGTGTTGCTGATCTCTTGGATAAAGAAATCTTTGAGGAAAAGTTACGTCATAATCTTGAAGAAAAAAATCGAGAATTTGTTAAATTTTATGAAGTTGAACCTTTGAAGTTTGAAGATATATTTGAACAATACTACGAATATGGTCAACAATTTAAAGATAATGTTACTGATACATCTGTTGTTTTGAACGATGCTTTAGATAGTGGGAAACGCGTGTTGTTTGAAGGTGCACAAGGGGTAATGCTAGATATTGATCAAGGTACGTATCCTTTTGTAACATCTTCAAATCCTGTTGCTGGTGGTGTAACAATTGGTAGTGGCGTGGGTCCTTCAAAGATTGATAAGGTCGTTGGTGTGTGCAAAGCATATACTTCTCGTGTTGGTGATGGTCCATTTCCTACAGAGCTAGCTAATGATACTGGTGACTTTATCCGTGAAGCAGGCCACGAATATGGAACTGTTACAAAGAGACCACGTAGAATTGGATGGTTTGACAGTGTTGTAATGCGTCATGCAAAACGAGTTTCAGGATTGACTAATTTATGCTTGAACTGTGTGGATGTGTTGACGGGGTTAGATGAGATAAAGATTTGTACAGCGTATGAGTTAGATGGAAAACGGATTTATCATTATCCAGCTAGTTTGAAACAATTAGCTCAGTGCAAACCAGTATATGAAACATTACCGGGTTGGAGTGAGGACATTACGCAATGTAAGAGACTCGAGGATCTACCTGAGAATGTAAGAAAATATATCCACCGCATTGAAGAGTTGGTTGGAG
The DNA here is from genome assembly GCF_000260415.1 of Liquorilactobacillus mali KCTC 3596 = DSM 20444. Taxonomy (GTDB): domain Bacteria; phylum Bacillota; class Bacilli; order Lactobacillales; family Lactobacillaceae; genus Liquorilactobacillus; species Liquorilactobacillus mali. Next base: position 61,094 of record NZ_BACP01000037.1, on the reverse strand, counting down.
TAAAAATCTCAACTTTTTCAGTTGGGCCAGATCGTAAACAGACAAATGTATTGGATAATATTTGGGCAAAAATATAATTTAAAGTAAATAGATAGAACAATAAAAAAGCAAAAGCCTTGTACACAGTTAAAACCCTGTCATAGGCTTTTGCTTTTTATTTTGTTATTAAAGCTCATAAGTTAAGGTTCAAAGATTAATTATCAGCTGCTTATACTGCTTAAAAAGCAGTTAAAATTATTTTACCTGGAAATACTTTGTTCTCGTTTTTTTGTTTTAAACGGTATAGAATATTAAGAGTGAAATAATGAATATCAGTTTGATTGAGGGGTTATAAAAATGGTTTATAAAGTTGATACAGAGTCGACAATTAAAGAAGTAATGAAACAACGAGCTTGTACATATGAAGAAGCTGTTGCTTTTCTAATTCAGGTTGTTAAGAAACAGGAATCAGATATTTAATTACTTATTTTGGTTAATCTAGTGAAAGGGAGTCAGTGATCGTTTTAAAAGCGAATGTCTCCTTCTTGTGTTCAGCGCGTCGTTGAGAATATGAGTTACAAACTGTGATTTCTTCTGGAGATTGTGGTATAAGAGTTGGGAGTTTGATTTTTTTATTAGTAACGACAAACGTTAAAAAAGAAGTTGCTACCAAGAAGCGTTCTCCAGAATTTAGATGTTCACCAATGATTTTTGCGAAAACTTCAATTGAACTATTACCAATGCCGCTTACATAACTCTTGATGATTAATGCATCATCTAGTTTTAATGGAGCAATGAAGTTAAATTGATTGATGGCAGCAGTGACCGTGCTGTTGTGAGCAGTTCTTGCTGCTGATATTGACGCTGTTCCGTCAAGAAGCTCGAGAAGGCGTCCTCCAAAGACGGTCTTGTGTTCGTTTAAATCGTTTGTTAAGACGCGATGTTCAGTTGTTGTAATAGTTTGAGAGCAATATATGGAAGATTTGTTAGTCAATGAAATAACCTCTTTTAAATTTAATATAGTAATATCTTCACTCAATTTAGAAAATAATTCAACCCAGTTTTATATAGGGCGGTAGTCTATAATATGAAAATTTTGTTATTTACCAATTTAAGGGAATAAAAAACAAGGTGAAAAATTCTTGAATTTCAAGAACTTTCCACCTTGTTTTTTATAGGTTTCGAACTGCTTATCAGAGAACGAAAAGAGCATAATTTCTATACATACTGTATAAATAAAGTAAAGTTTTACCAGGTAAAGATATTAAAACAACCACGAACGTCAAAATGTTTCATGTGGAACGTTGAATAAAAAGAATTACTTCGTGAAATGAGATGCACTCCAAAGCTAGAGTGAAAATTTTAACTTTGAATGTATTTCTTAGAAGGTAGAAGTAGTTCTTTTTATTATGTAAACATATTGTTTTCTTTAATTTTACCTATGCTATACGAAAAATTTACAAAATAATGAGAGATAGCCAAAAGTAGAAAGTGTATACTTCATCTCCTGGGGTAATTTAGGTGATAACCCAGAAACCTGAAAGGAGCGACACAATGGATGTTAAATTTGAAAATGTCTCATTAGCATATGAACATAAAAATGAAGTATTACATGATTTGCGCTTTGTTATTCCCAAAGGTAAGTTGACTTGTCTGCTAGGTCCGAGTGGATGTGGCAAATCAACAACATTGAATTTAATAAGCGGGTTGCTACAGCCAACAGCTGGAAAAATATTTTTTGGTGAGCAAGATGTTACTAAAAAAGATGCGCTAGCACGAAAAGTAGGGATGGTTTTCCAGAATTATGCCTTATACCCACACATGACAGTTTTAGAAAATATTTGCTTTCCTCTAAAAATGAAGAAAATAGACAAAAAGAAGCGAAACGAACGCGGTGAGAATCTTGCACGGTTAGTACATGTTGAGAATGAGCTTACTAAATATCCCGGAGAACTTTCAGGAGGACAACAGCAGCGTGTAGCAATTGCAAGAGCACTGGCTAAGGAACCAAGTATTTTATTGTTAGATGAACCCTTATCTAATTTAGATGCTCGTTTACGTGTAGAGATGCGTGAAGAAATTAGAAGAATACAAAAGCAAACTGGAGTAACAACTGTCTTTGTAACTCACGATCAAGATGAAGCGATGCATATTTCAGATTACATTATGGTTTTAGATAATGGACAAATACAACAATTTGCTGATCCGAACACCATTTATGATTATCCAGATAATTTGTTTGTGGCGAGTTTCATAGGAAATCCAGTTATTAATAAAATACCATTTAGCATATTAAGGCAGGACTTCTCCCCAATTATACCTATGACTATTAATGAAAAAGCGGAGACACTGTTAATACGAGCAGAAAGTATTGTGCCCATTAGAGATCATCAAGAACATCTTGGTGTAAAGCTACAAGGAAAAGTAGTATCAGTTCAAAGATATGGACATGAAATGTTTGTTAGGCTAGATGTTCAAGGGCAAGAGTTAATGGTAACGGGTTTTAAAGAACGTGATTTGTTAGAAAAACAACAAATACTTGAATTTACGTTGAGGACAAATGGAGTGTTTATTGCTAACAGTGATAAAGAGGTCATTTGGAACGCTACATCAGTTTAGGAGGTACAACTTGTGATCAAACAAAAACCATCAGCAAAAACGACGCTAATTGCCTTTTTGTATTTATCCCCAATGTTGATAATTATTGGTACATTCTATCTTTATCCGATTGTAATGTCTTTCGCAATGAGTTTTTATACGAAATATAACTTTTATACAAATAAGGTTAGTGAAGTTGGTCTTTCTAACTTTGTAACCATATGGACAGATCCTGATTTTATTGAAGCTTTAAAAAATACAATTATTTTTGTTGTCGGTGTTGTTCCCTTGTCAGTGATAATCGCTCTTGTCATAGCTATTTTGTTGAATAAAATAAATTTTGCTGCAGGTTTCTTTAAGACCGTATATTTCTTACCGTTTGTAACTAGTACGGTAGCTATTTCGTTGATTTGGCAATGGATCTATAACTCGCAGTATGGATTACTAGACGCTTTTTTGGGAATATTCGGAATAAAACCGATTGATTGGCTCAATGATCCACACTGGGCAATGACAGCTTTGATAATTATGACAATCTGGCAAGGATTAGGATTTAACATAATTTTATTTTTAGCAGGATTAAGCAATATTGACAAAAGATATGAGCAAGTAGCGCAAATTGATGGAGCAAATACCTGGCAGAGATTCAGATATATCACAATTCCACTTTTGTCACCAATGACATTTCTTGTTTCTGTTACCAGCATAATAAGTGGGTTTAAAGTATTTGATCAAATCTTTGTATTATTTGGAGGAAATCCAGGGCCGGGTAAGTCAACACTGACACTTGTTTTTTATCTGTACGAAAAATTCTATACAGAATGGAAATACGGGATAGCTGCAGCCGCAGGAGTGGTTCTTTTTACGTTGACGCTGATCATCACAGTAATTCAGGTTTGGTATAGCAAGCGGCATGTCCATTACGTGTAGGGGAGAGGGCAAATGACAAAAAAGAGTATCAGTAAAATATTGTTATATTTCATTTTAACCTTAGGTGGAATAATAATGATTGTTCCTTTCTTATGGATGATAGTAACGGCTTTAAAAACTGGATCCGAAACTGCTAAGATTCCGCCAACTTTAATTCCACAAAATCCACAATGGGGTAATTTTATTAAGGCGTGGAATGCGGCTCCTTTTCTAAGATATTTTCTGAATAGTACTTTCGTGATGATTGTAACTACTATCGGTCAAATAATTACCACGATTCTAGGAGCCTTTGCGTTTGCTAGGCTGGAATTTTATGGCAAAAAAACAATTTTTATTCTTTGCATGGCGACAATGATGGTACCCAGTGAGATGTTAATCATCCCTAATTTTGTAACTCTTTCAAAATTAGGGATGATCAACACATATGCGGCTTTAATTGTTCCTTGGTTAGCTAGTTTCTTCGCGGTTTTTACGCTACGACAAACTTTTATGACTATCCCAGATGAGCTATATTATGCCGCAAAAATTGATGGAACTAGTGATTGGTATTTTCTATGGCGAATAATTGTGCCACTATCAAAATCAACAATTGTAGCATTGGCAACCTTGGAGATGATTGGAAGCTGGAACTCTTTTATGTGGCCAATGATTGCCACCAATTCAGATAAAATGAGAACACTCCCTGTTGGTCTTAGTGCATTTACCACTGATGCAGGAACTCAATATCAGCTATTGATGGCAGCATCAACAATTATTGTGATACCAATGATTGTCATATATGTTTTTTTGCAAAAATATATTATAGCTGGAGTTACTCGGTCGGGCTTAAAAGGTTAAATATTAGTTAATAAACAGAGAACCCTGAAAGGGGGAATGCTTATAGTAATTTTTAGCAAAGTAGTTAGTGGGGGTGTTTTACTATGAAAGGAAAGGTGGAGAAAAAATGAAAAAAAGTAGGATAATTGCAATTTTAGCAATGATAAGTACCTTATGTGTTTTTTTAACAGCATGTGGTTCAAAAAAAGCTAGTACAAGCGATCAGGGAACTACGAAAACACCAGTAAAAATCAGTTTTTGGACAGGATTAGCGGGGCCATATGAAAAGAATCTGAATAAAGTTATCACTGATTTCAATAATTCGCAAAAAAAATATAAGGTTGTTGCAACTTCACAAGAAACATATGACAAATTAAATCAAAAAGTTATGGCAGCGGCTAAATCTAACAGTTTGCCAGTTTTAGGTATGGCATCATATACTAGTTTGCCAGACTATAAAAACAACGGATTCATTGAAAATTTGAATGCAATGTATAAAGGCATGTCCGCAAGCCAAAAAAAGGATATTTACTCTGCATTCCTTAGTGGTTCAAAGATAGGGAACAGTTATTATTCAATTCCGTTTTCTAAATCGACAAGGGTAATGTATGTTAACGAAGATATTTTAAAAAAATATAATTTAGAAATTCCTAAAACATGGGAACAAATGCGTAAAGATGGAGAAGTACTAAAGGAACACGGAATCTATGCTTATGGTTTTGATCAAAGTTTCCAAATGGAGTGGGAAGGACTATTACATGCGGCTGGAGTAACTCCAATCACAAGCGCAGGTAAAGTTAAGCTTTCAAGTTCAAAAGCTATTACTGCTGCAAACTTTGTACTTGATATGATTAAAGATGGCACTGCTAAATCGGCGGGATCAGACATTTATTGGACGAATAGTTTTGTAAATGGTAAATCAGCGTTTTATATCGGTTCCTCTGCTGGGATGACAGCAATTAAACAAGTTGCTCCTTCATCTCTAAACTGGACAACAGCGGTAGTTCCATCATATGAAGGTAAATCAGGTACAGAAGTAGCCGGCAATGACATTGTGTTATTTAAAGGTGCAAGTCAAGAACAAAAACAGGGTGCTTATGCATTTATGAAGTACCTATTAACTTCTAAGGCTACGACTAAATGGGCCATGTTAACGGGTTATGTTCCATTAACAAAATCGGCGGTTAAGTCAAAAGAATATCAAGCATTTTTAAAGAGCAATAAAAGGGCAAAAGCTGCTGTGGAATCACTTCCAGACTCATTTTCAACAAAGAGTTTTGTAGGTTATAACGAATACTATACAGATGAATTAAATGCTTTTGATAGTATGCTGACAAAGCAAACGCCTGCAAAAGATGCGCTCACAAATTTGGCTAAACAAGCTAAAAAAATAATATCAGATAATAAGAATAACTGATGAAGCGTTGCAACAAGGGAAGTGAAAAATAAGAAATGACGAATATTAGGTTCCTAAATGGACTAAATACAATTGGAGCAAATATTGCAGAAATAAGTACTCAAAGTTCAAGAGTAATTACAGACTTTGGAATGGCAGTAGATTTTAAGATAGGGACTTCACAGTCGTTGATTGAAAAACACGTACTTCCTGATGTACCTGAGCTTTTTGGTGATAAGCAAGAACAGATCAAAGAGTATAAAGATGAGGCAATTTTTATTACACATCTGCATTTGGATCATACTTCGGCATTGGCATATCTCAAAAGTGATATTCCTGTTTATCTATCACGGCCTTCATATAAATTATATCGAAGTCTTGTAAAACAAGGATTAGGATTGGCGCTTAATGTAAATTTTAAGATTTTTGATTTTGAAGTTCCTGTAAAAATTGGTGACTTAACAGTTACGGCTTATCAAAGTGATCATGATATTTTGGGAGCAGCTGCATTTTTAATCGAAGATGGAAAACATGCGTTTGGTCAATCTGGGGATGTGAGGTTGAGTGGTTCGCATAGATCAGCAGTTGATAAATGGATGAATTTGTTTAAGCAGCGTAATTTGGATTTGCTAATGTTGGAGGCAACAAGCTTTAGTTTTGAGGATGATAACAGCTTGAATGGACAGGGAGATAATGAAGTTAACGTGGAATCAAAGTGTCTAGAAGACTTCAAGAGGATTTTAAATAAGCACAAGAATCTAACTGTTATCAATCCATATTCCAGAGATATCGAGCGATTGTTACAGATGAATAAAGTAGCTAATCATTTGAATAGACCAATTGTCTGGGAGCCGCAATACGCACATGTGATAAGTGAATTTTCATTAGAAGAACCAATTTTTGTGTTAGATGATGGTAATTTAGGATTGAAAGGTATTGCTGGGTTAATACCAGTATCATTGCTAACAATTATGAATAATCTTAATCATTTTTGTTTACAAAATAGCTTTGAAAACTTAGACATTCTTATGAATTTCAATAAATTTATTTATTTGCATTGCAATGGAGCGCCACTTGGAGATTATGATCCACATTATCAGACGCTAAAGAGCTTTTTAGAAAATAAAAGAATCGAGCTTATTGATATTGGAGTATCAGGGCATGCTACAAAAGCAGAAATTTGTGAGGTAGCTAGAACTGTTGCTGCAAAGAAAACGGCTTTTTGGCATTCGTTTGATCCGGATGCTGCCGTAAATGCACTGAAAAATAGTGGATTACAGTTTTTAAGGCCAAGTTATACAGAAATTTATCGTTTTAAGTAGGTGTAATGTAGTATATGCAAATTAAAATTTTAGTAACAAGTGATATCCATGGATATATGTATCCAACAACATATTTAAAACGTCATGAAAACCAAGATATTGGTTTTGCGAAGTGTGCAAGTGTGATCGAAAATGTACGAAAAAACAGTGCGAGTGAAGATTTGGTATTGGTAATCGACAATGGTGATTTTATTCAAGGTTCGGCATTAGTTGATTTTCTTTTTCGCAAAGGTAACTATCAAGTAAAGGAATTGGTACAAGCTGAGAACATAATTAAATATGATGCAGCAATTCTTGGTAATCATGAATTTAATTATGGTCGAAAGTATCAAGAGAAAATTAATAGTTATCGCAAGCACCCAATTTTATGTGCGAATATTTTGGATGATGATAGTAAACCTTATATGGGAAAAGCATATGAGATTTTTGAAGAAAAAGGAGTTCGGGTTGCAATTCTTGGATTGACAACCCAGTATATTCCTCATTGGGAAACTCAGGAAAATATTCATGGACTCTATTTTAAATCAGCAGTTCAGACAGCTAAAGAGTATATCCCAAGATTGAGAAAAATTGCTGATATAGTAATAGTTGCCTATCATGGAGGTTTTGAAGCCAATGAAAATGGTGTTGCAACAGAAGAATTAACAGGTGAAAACGAGGCCTACGAATTAAGTAAAATTGCGGGAATTGATGCTTTGATCACTGGACATCAACATCGTAAAATTGCAACTTTCTATAATGAGATACCTGTGATTCAGCCAGGTTATGCTGGTGAAGTTGTTGGTGCAATTGAACTAGAGTATAAAGATAGTGTAATTACTAAGAAAACAGCAAAATTACTTTCAACGAGAGGCATTGACCCAAATAACACCGTTATAAATTTATTGGAGTCTGATAATAAGGACACAGAAGAGTGGTTAGACAAAAGTGTTGGTGTTCTTGACAAGGGCTTCAAATTGACTGATGTTGCGTCGGCCAGACTGCATGGACATCCATTTATTGATCTAATGAACTATTTTGTGAGAGAGGCTACTGGGGTCGAGATTGTAGCCAGTTCGATATTTAATAATCAACAACCAGGTTTTGCACAGATGGTTACCATGCGAGATATAAAAGCTAATTATCCATTTTCTAATACTTTTGCAGTTCTTGAAGTAACAGGAAAAGATTTACTAGCGGCGCTTGAACAAACAGCAATGTATTGGGATGAAGAGGAGGGAAGAATAGTTGTAGCAACAAAAAATGGCAGACAACGCATTCCTGACTTTAATTATGATGTTTACGGGGGAATTGACTATACAATAAATGTGAGCCAACCTCAAGGAAAGAGAATTACAAATCTTTGTTACCAAGGTCATAAAATTGTTCCAGAAGATACTTTAAAGATTGGTTTGAGTAAGTATCGAGCAATGGGCGGTGGAGATTACCAGATGTTTGATGCTAGTAAAATAATCAGTGAAAGTGAGTTTGAGGTATCAGAGGTGATAGTGCAAGTATTGACGCAGAATAAAAAAATATCACCAAAAAACTTACCAAAGAATGACTATAACGTTTTATTGTAAATGAAAGAAATCATCGGTTAGTATCAAGAGACGAAAAAGTACAGCATTAGGTGTAGAGTTTAATACCCGATGCTGTACTTTTTATAATCGCAATTTAATTAATAATTACTGATTCAGCGTAGAAAAAAAGCACCTTGCCAAATCAGCAAGATACTTTAGGTTAGCTGCTCAGGTAGGGTTCGAACCTACGACCTCTTGATTAACAGTCAATTATTCTACCACTGAACTACTGAGCAATATTATTAGCATGTATATATTTATATCATATTATGATTAATAAGTAAATATACTTTTGACAAAAAATTACATTTTCGTTAGATTTTGAGGCAACTATCTTTTGAAAATGAATAATGGCTTGATTTTAATGGCATTGCGAAGCAAAAAAAAGTTAAATATGAATGAAAAAGAGAACAATACACACAGCTCTACGTATTAATTGTAAAGCACGCATACCATTCTCTCTAGGTTAGTTCTTGATAAACTTAATCAAATTCCTCATATTCATTTGGATCTTGATTATCTATCCTTCCATCAACATGAGACAAACTATTAATTGCAGTAATTTCTTCTGATGTTAGTTCAAAATCAAAAATATCTGCATTTTCTCGTTGATGGAGAAGGTTGCTTGATTTGGGAATTGGAATAATACCACGTTGTACATGCCATCTTAAAACAATTTGGCCAACATTTTTTTGGTATTTTTCAGCCAAATCCGTAATTATTTTTTCTTTAAGTGTACGATTACCTCGTCCAAGTGGACTCCATGCCTCAGTGACAATTTTGCGTTTAGTATTCTCTGATAGCATCTTGTCTTGGACCCAATAAGGGTGAACCTCAATTTGGTTAATGGCTGGTGTAACTCCTGTATCAGCAATAATTTTGTCTAAATGTTCCGGTTCAAAATTAGAAACACCAATTGAACGGCAAAGGCCAATTTTTTGAGCTGTAACCAATGCACGCCAAGCTTCAGTATAGAGTTTTCTTTTTGGAAGCGGCCAATGAATCAAGTAAAGGTCAAAATAGTCTAAACCCATGCGGCAAAGAGACTCTTGAATCATCATCAAAGCATCTTCGTAATGATGATATTTCCCGGGCAATTTACTGGTAACAAAAAATTCGGATCGTGGAATTCCAGAGCGGCGAATAGCTTCACCAACAATTCCTTCGCTGTCATAGTTTGTTGAGGTGTCTAACAGACGATAACCATCTTGAATGGCAGAAAGTATTTGATCAATTCCTTGACCACCACGAATTTGATAAGTACCAAATCCAATTTTAGGAATTAAATGTCCGTCATTCAATAATCTATTGGGAATTTTCATAAAATTTTGCCTCCTGCGAATTTATTTTAAGTACACCTTTACTTTATTACAAAGAAGGTAGGTTGGTTAAATAATTTGCCTAAGTACAAATCTATAATTGTTCTGCTTACATTTGATATATCTGATGATATATACCGTTTCTTTATATTAATGATGTATATGAACCGCATTCTATTATTCTGTCTTTTTCTAACACCAGAATTTGGTTTGAGTCTTCAATGTTTGACAAGTGGACGATAGTCGATGGCAACTTGTTCGACTTTTATTAATATAGATGTGGTATTTTTAATATATTTAAAAACAATTGATAAAAAATTAAAATGATTGTAAGATAAGGCAAGCTGAAATGTGCTTGTGTTGTGTAATAAAAAACGGAAATTAGAGAATACATTAAGGAGAGATGGAACATGGGTATTGAAAATGAGATATTAAATTCCTTACCGCGACTTTCAAAATCAAAAAGGAAAGTTGCAGAGTATATTTTACAAAATCCAAATAAAGTAATAAAAATGAAAATTGCACAATTAGCACAAGCTGCAGATTCAAGCTCTGCGACAGTCGTTAGACTTGTGAAAGATTTAGAGTTGGAGAGTTTCACTGCATTAAAAATCGAATTATCTGCTAGTTTATCCAAAAGAAGTCTGGGGAATAAAAGTTATGGTGATATTTCGGCGAATGAGGCATTAGATTCAATAAAACAAAAACTATTGGCAAATGCTCAAAGATCAATTAGTGAAACGGTAGAACAAATTGATGAAAAAGAGATAAAAGAAGCTGTTAAATTGTTAAATAAGTGTAAGCAAATGATTATTTTTGGCGTGGGGGCATCAGGTCTTGTTGCTGAAAATATTGCACAAAAATGGAGCAGGTTAGGATATTTGACAATTGCCGAAAATAATTTGAATTCACTACTGCCAAAGTTGGTTGGCAACCAAGCGGATACTCTGGTTTGGTTAGTATCCAATTCAGGTGAATCACCAGAAGTGGTAAATGCGGCAATACATGCAAGTGAAAGAAACTTTCCACTTGTTTCTTTAACAAGAAGAGGAGATAGTTTATTAGATAATTATGTAAAAACAGGTATTCACACAGCTTTTCCAAGAGAGAGCAAGTATCGCATCGCTGCCACAAGTTCATTGCTTGCACAGTTTACCGCTGTAGATATTGTTTTTTATTATTTTGTAAGTCAGAACTTTAGCTTCAACGTTAAATTACTTAGTAAATCATACGATATTGTTGCGAAGTATAAGAAAGAGCTTAATTATCGAAAATAAAAAAACGTTTTCGCTAGATTTAGTAAAATAAAATTTCAAAAAACAATTGATTAACACACCATTTATGAAACCTTATTTCAAAAGATGTTTTAAGTGATATAATCGTCCCTAATAATTATTGATTTTTAATTAATAATTATCCAAAGTGATTTGTTGCCTCATTCGTTTTCAGAAGTCGGGTTTTTTGTTTTGTAATTATAGACATGGCAGCAAGGGAATAATATTTTGAAGGGGTGAGAATCTAATGGCAATTACTGCAGTAAGAATTGACGGACGATTATTACATGGGCAAGTTGCGAATATGTGGACTAATGTTGTAGGTGCAACAAGAATCATGGTTATTGATGATGAAGTTGCAAGCTCAGATGTCGCTAAGGCTGGTATTAAATTAGCGAAACCAACAGGAGTAAACTTGAGTATTCTAAGTGAACAAAAGGCAGTTAATAACATTAATGAAGGTAGATACGACTCGCAAAAGGTGTTTATTCTTGTAAGGCATCCGCGCGTACTAGTTAATATGATACAAAAAGGTGTTCCCATCACAAGCGTTAACGTAGGAAATATGTCACAAACTGATGAAACAAAGGCAATAACAAACTCTATTAATGTTGTACAAGCAGATGTTGACGCTTTTAATGAATTACATAAGTTAGGAGTAAGTGTAACCGCACAAATGGTACCAAGTGATCCTGTTTTAAACTTCATAGATTTATTAAAGAAATTCTAAGTAAACAAACCGGGAGGAGGTAATCAAGTATGCATGGAAATATTATGGTTTGGCAAGTTTTACTATTAACACTTTACTCAATGTATCAAATATGGGATGAATTAACGATTGTTTCCTCCCTTTCTCAGCCAGTATGGGCTGGATTGATTACTGGTGCTATTATGGGCGATGTTACCAAGGGATTAATTATTGGTGGGAGTTTGCAATTAACGGTTTTAGGTGTAGGGACATTCGGTGGTTCATCAAAAATTGATGCTAATTCAGGAACAATTTTGGCTACTGCATTTTCAATTAGTACAGGCATGAATGCCTCAACGGCAGTGGCGGCGATTGGGGTTCCGGTTGCATCATTAATGATCGAAACTGATATTCTTGGTCGTTTTACCAATACCTTTTTCCAGCATCGGATTGATCGATTGATTGATGAAGAAAATTACTCAGCAATTGAGCGGAATTATCTATACGGGGTCTTTCCATGGATTTTATCACGTGGTATTCCAGTCTTCTTAGCCCTACAGTTTGGTGGTAACTTCGTATCGACTGCAGTTAAAGTTTTGGATACACATCTGAAGTGGCTCAGCAATGGACTGGCTACAGCAGGAGCATTACTACCTGCTGTTGGATTTGCTATTTTACTGCGCTACTTACCAGTCAAAAAACATATTGCATACTTAATCCTTGGTTTTACATTAACTGCATTGTTCAGCACACTGTATACAAATGTTCAATCCTTGGGAACAACGATGTCTACAGTATCAAAGGGATTTGCAGGATCATTTAATTCTGTATCAATGGTCGCAATTGCCTTGATTGGGCTAGGATTCGCTATAAATGAATACAAAAGGAATACTGAGAAGCAAAAGTTAACAGAATTGGTAAGTTCGTATAAAGATTCATCTCAAGAAAAATCGAATGATAGTGAGGATGGTGAAATCTATGGCGACGAAGACTAATTATAAATTAACTAAAAAGGATTTTAATCAAATAAATAGACGTAATTTATTCTTCAACCAGTTGGGTTGGAACTATGAGAAAATGCAAGGTTCAGGGTATCTGTTTTTAATGCTTCCACAGCTGCGCAAGTTATACGGTGATCACACGCCTGAATTGAAAAAGGCAATGAAGACTCATAACCAATTTTTCAATACGAATCCATGGGTAAATACGATTATCCAAGGAATAGATTTGGCAATTGAGTCAAAGGAAGGGGCAGAGTCCTTAGAAACAGTCTCTGGTTTAAAGACAGGCTTGATGGGACCATTAGCTGCCATTGGTGATTCAATCTTTGCCTCATTGCTTCCTGCGATACTTGGTGCGATTGCTGCAAACATGGCTGTTCAAGGGAATCCTTTTGGAGTAGTGATATGGTTGATAGCAAACCTTATTATTATGTATATTCGCTGGATCCAGTTACCACTTGCTTATCGTGAAGGTACAACGCTTGTAACCAAAATGCAGGGACAATTGAATGCTTTGACAGATGCAGCAACCTTATTGGGTGTATATGTGGTCGGTGCGCTAGTTGCGACGTTGATTAATATACAGGTACCATTTGTTGCTCATATTGGTAAGGTAACTGTAACGTTGCAAAATGAAATAGATATGATTCTTCCTAAGCTTGTTCCAGGCCTACTTGTCGGACTGATTTATTGGTTACTTGGACGAAAGAAAATGACATCAACTAAGGCAATCTTTATAGTTATCATTGTTGCAGTTGTTTGTTCAGCCTTGGGAATTTTAGGTAAGGGATAAGTACTCACTAATTTATCAAAGGAGGGAATTTTGTGAAACTGATTTTAGCCAGTCATGGACCACTTGCAAAGGCAATCCTAGCTAGTGCAGAACTAATTATTGGGAAGATTGATGATGTTGCAACTTTTAGTCTGACCAAAGAGATGGGTCCTAAAGACTTAGAAAAAGAACTGAGTGAAGAAATTGAAAAAACAGATGATACTGATATCATCTTGGGCTTAGATCTTTTAGGCGGAACTCCTTCGAATGTGTCAGTTGCATTGTTGGCAAAGTACCCAAACTTAGAAGTGCTTACGGGGATAAATTTACCAATGATTATTGAATATGGTAATCAAAAAATGCTTGGGCAACTTGATGTTGCACACTTGATTTCGATGGGAACCTCAGGTATCAATAATGTTAAAGAAAAATTAGCAGAAGATCAAGATGACGAAGATTAAGTCAATGATTTATGTATAGAAAAAGTGTGTATATAAGTCGCTAAACCGCTAAACCGAAGGGCTTGTCTTAGGGGACAGATTTATACTTAATCAATTAAGGGCCAGGTCAAAACATAACTTTTGATCCGGTCTTTTTTAAATGTACTAACTTTTGCCGCTATAATAAGAAGTAAATAATATAAAATTAATCAGTGAGAAATGGTGATCTTATGAAGATAAATGAGCTAGAGACAGAGTTACGTAATCCTAGAACAATGGAGCTTGATAATTTACCTGTATTAGAGATGGTTAAACTCATTAATGCAGAGAATCAAAAAGTTGCAGAAGCTGTAAAGTCGCAAGATCAAGTAATTGCACAGGTAGTTGAGGAAATCAGCAAAAAATTTAATATGGGCGGCAGACTAATCTACTGTGGAGCAGGAACCTCAGGACGATTAGGAATATTAGATGCTGTAGAGTTGGTACCGACCTACGGACTAAAGCCCGACCAAGCAATCGGATTGATTGCTGGCGGTGCGCAAGCTGTATACAAAGCAGTAGAAGGTGCAGAAGACTCAATTGAACTAGCAAGGCAAGATTTGAAAAGAATAAATCTGAATTCATATGATAGTGTAATTGCAATTGCAGCGAGCGGACGCACACCTTACGCAATCGGTGCATTAGACTATGCCAATGAGATTGGTGCATTGAGTGTAGCTTTAGTTTGTGTTTCACATAGCGAGATGGAAGCGCATGCGAAATATACGATTGCTCCAGTGGTTGGCCCAGAAGTTGTGACAGGTTCTACAAGGATGAAAGCAGGAAGTGCACAGAAAATGGTACTAAATACGATATCAACAGGTGTGATGGTTAAAAATGGTAAAGTGTATCAGAACCTGATGATAAATGTTTTGCCAACTAATGAGAAATTGGTTGAGCGGGCTGTTAGGATTATTGCAGAAACAACCGGATGCAGTGATGAAGAAGCACGGAAAAAGTTAAAAGAGGCCAAGCAGAGTGTCCCGATAGCAATTGTCATGCAGAAAAAAGAATTAAATTATGAAGATGCGCAAAAACTACTGGTTAAGAATGACAATAAAGTAATTGAAGCACTGAGATAAAGAGGAAAAAGATGGTAGAAGAAAGTGTAGAATTAATCACAGAACGTATTAAAGAAGCTATAGAGAGCAAAGATATTTACGGGGTTTCTTATGCAATTACTGATAAAAAGAATAGCTCAGAATTTTACTTGGGTACGCAAGGAAATGGTAAGTATGACATTGCTTTAACTAGTACGATGATCTATGATTTAGCATCATTAACTAAGGTTGTTGGGACGACTACTAGGATTCTGCAATTGATTGAAAGTGGTACGCTTGATCTGAATACAGAAATAGGGGAGATATTATTTGGATTCAAATATCCACAAGTGACGATAGCTAATTTATTAATGCATAACAGTGGATTACCGGCTGACATCACGGATGCTAGGTCAATGACAAAAGAAGAACTTATAAAAAGGATAAAAGAAACAAACTTAATTAGTTCGCCAGGAGAAAAAGTTGTTTATTCAGATTTAGGCTTTATTATTTTAGGCTGGATAATTGCACAAGTTGATGGAGAACTGAGTACAAGCTTGAATGAACATATTTTTGAACCACTATTGATGAAAAATACGGGATATAATTTATCTGAAAGACCATTGGCGAGTTTTATACCAACTGAAGATGAGCCACAAAGAGGCGGGATTATTCAGGGTGTTGTCCATGACTATAAGGCTTATTTGTTGGATGGTGTAAGTGGTCATGCGGGAATTTTCTCGACATTAGGCGATTTGAATAATTTTACTTCAATGTATATAAATGAAGGTGCTTTCAAAGGAAAACAGATTTTAAGCAGTCAAAGTATTAATTTATTAAGACAGTATTCTGGCGGAGGGAGGACGTTAGGCTGGCAAACATGGAATAATGATTCTACAAAATTATGGCATACAGGATTCACTGGAACTTCAATCGCACTTGATTTAAAAAACAAGCAATCATTTGTTTGCCTAACTAATAGAATCTATCCGACTAGAAGAAAAAAAGAATGGATTAAAATTCGTAAAGAAGTCATTAGGCTTTTTTATGGTGAATAATAGAGAATGCGGTGGAATTATGGATGAAACTGGTGTTATTGAACGAATAGAGTTTGAGACGATTAAAGAAGATTTGCAGCACCCCTTTGTGACTGCACTTCATGAAGTGAGATATGTGATTGCCGTTCGAGTTAGGATAATCTTAAAAAATGGATTAGTTGGTTTGGGTTCTGCCACGCCAAATGATAAGGTAACAGGGGATACGTTGGAAAGCATGTCCTATGTGATGAAAAATGTAATTAAATCGAAAATAATTGGTTTGAATATAACTAATTGGGATTATGTTTTACAAATTATTAGAGAGTCTATCGCAGATAATTCTCCCGCAAAGGCAGCTTTTGAAATAGCTTTATATGATTTAAGAGCACAACTGTTTCAAATGTCTCTTTCACGGTTATTGGGAGGAATCCCCCGAAATTTGTATACAGATTATACGGTTAGTCTTGCGCCGCTTAGTGAAATGGTAGAGGAATCATGTGAACTGGTGAAACGGGGGTTTAATGCTTTGAAAATTAAATTAGGTGACCATGATTTTGAGGAAGATGTTCAGTTGATTTTAGATATTGCAAAGGTTATTCCAAACGCAGTTTCATTGAGAATTGATATTAATCAGGCATGGACGGTTAGTGAAACATTAAGTGCAGTTGATACGTGGACTAAACACAGTGTTAATATTGACTTTATTGAGCAACCAGTAAAGGCTGATAATTATTCGGGAATGCGGCAAATTACGCAATGTTCCAAATTGCCAGTCATGGCAGATGAGAGTGTTCATACGTTTGAAGATGCAAGAGAATTAATTGCCAATCATGCCTGTGATTTGGTCAATATTAAGCTAATGAAGACTGGCGGAATCAGCCAAGCTGAAAGAATCAATCAATTATGCGAGATGGCGGGAATTCAATGCATGATTGGTTGCATGATCGAGTCAAGAGAAAGTATAGCGGCTGCAGTTGCATTTGCCACAGCACATCGAAACGTTAAATATGTTGATTTAGATTCAGTTTTTATGAGTAGAAGTAAGCGAAAGGGCGGATTTGAAAGTGAAAAGAATATGTTGAGGGTGACTGAAAAGGCTGGATTGGGATTTTAAGAAAAATAGATGTTTCATGTGAAACACCACAGCAAATGAGAGTGTGATATAGGTCGTTAAAATTTGAGCATTAACATGAAATTACAAATATAACATGTGCCTTACTATGAGTAATTTGAAGTTGGATGGAGAATTTGGACTTATGCTACATATTTATCCGGAATAAACAGAAGGTTGGACCAAAATATAACTTTTGACCAACCCAATATTTTTTAATTATTTATAAAAAGAGTAAAAGAAGCTTGTGAAATTAAAATGAAGAGCGTTAACTAGTGATAGTAACGAAAAAAACCTTAAGGTGTAATTATGAATAAAAAATTATTGTCAGGCTCTTTTTGGCTATCCTTTGGGAGTGTGTTCTCTAGGGCATTGGGTGTGTTGTACTTAATACCATGGTTAGCCATGATGGGATCAAAAGAAAATATTAACGCTGCACAAGCGCTATTTAATTCGACATATAATATATATGCAATTTTTTTATCATTGGGAATGGCGGGATTTCCTTCGGCAATTGCACGTAAAGTTGCAATGTATAACGGTAAGAATGAGTTTACAAATAGTAAAAAAATTTTCAAATTAGGTTTAGGATTAATGTGTATCTCAGGCTTGTTGTGTGCATTGATTTTATATGTAACTGCTCCAATTTTTGCTAAAAATAGTCCGGTTGTTTCACAAAGGGATTCGGTGATTGCTATTAGAAGTATGGTTCCAGCAATTGCAATTTTACCAGCTATGAGTGTGATTCGCGGATGGTTTCAAGGCAACCAAGACCTTAAACCTTTTGGTATTTCGCAATTGTGGGAACAAATTTTTAGAGTTATTTTTATTTTGACATCCAGTTATATTTTAATATACATATTTCATACAGGTTATGTGATTGCAGTTTATGCAAGTGTATTTGCTGCTTTTGCGGGGGCCCTGGCTAGTTATATATACTTGATTGCTCATTACAAGGTTAAGTTACCAGAATACAGGGTAAAGCTAAAAAATAGCAAAACTCCTACGGTATCCAACGTAAGAAAAATATTTATGGCGATAGCATATGAATCAATTCCCTTTGTAATTGTCGGGGCAGGAATAAATTTATGCCAAATAATTGATCAGCTGTTTTTCAAACAGATAATGCAAGGTGTTCTGGGTTTATCAGCAGAGTATACTCAGCAAGTATACACAGCTTTTTCAGCTAACCCATCAAAATTAACTTCGGTAATTACAGCGTTAGCCGCAGCAATTGCTGGGAGCAGCCTACCTTTGCTTGCATCGGTTAATGCAGGAGGGCAAAAGAAAGATGTAAGACATTATCTGGCAGATAACATTAATTATCTGATTTTTATTGTCTTTCCTGTGTCTACAATTTTTAGTGCACTATCATTCGAGGCTAATGGAATTTTCTTCTTCTTCAGTAAAGCCGGAGCTGAGTTTCTAACCTATAATATTTGGCAAAGTTTGATTATGGCAGTTGCAATCAATGGGCTGACGGTACTTCAAGCACTTCATTACAGTAAGAAAGCTATGTCATATCTATTGGTAGGTTTGATAATTAAACTGGTTCTTCAATTTCCGTTGGTTTTTATGCTGCAGGGCACCGGGGCTATAATGGCAACAAATATTGCTTTTGCAGTTATTTGTATATTGGCCTATAGGAAAATAAGAATAGAGTTTTCCATTAATTTTAGAGATTTTGTACCAAGTATTCTGTTAAATGTAATTTTTCTTATCATTATTGTGATAGCGCAAGCAGCCATTTCTAGCATTTATATGCCACAAACCAAATTAATAGCATTAATGTACAGTGTAGTGTTTGGAATATGTGCCGGTTTGCTTTATTATGGAATTTCAAAAAAGTTTGGTTTTTGGAATAAAATTTTCGAATAACAGTGTGCGTTTTTAAATGATTCAAGTTGAAAAGCATTATTTTTGAGGAGAGCGTGACTTGTGGACATGTTTACTTAAATTGAGTGGGAAAGGGGCTGGGTCAAAAGTGAAATTTAAACCTAATTCCGCTACTTATTCCGGATAAACGTGTTCCATAAGTCAAAATTTTCCATCTAACCTCGAATCACTCATAGCAAATTACTCGCTATGTTCGTAATTCCTTGTTAGTACTCAAATTTTACCGACTTATGTCACACTCCCTTTTCGAGGGAGGAGGCAAGTGTATGACACGAAAGTTTTGGGGAAGATCGCTAGGAGGTTGGATATGTATAACGATTTCCACAGTTTCAATTATTTTAGCCAAGTTAAGTATACTTACAAATCCATTAGCAGTTGTATTGACCAGTGCAGGTTTGATCGGTGTGTCCATTTTTTATTTTGTAGGGAAGTCAAAAAAACATAAAAAGCTATTTCGTTTTTTTGATTTAAGTTTGTTTTTAAAGAGACTTATTGATTTTGATATATCTTTCTTGTGAAAAAGAATTAATTGTTTTTTCTAAATTCAAATGACATTTCTTGCATAATTATCCATAATCAAGGTACAAAAAAACCAGTAACCACGGTATTTTTGATACCCAATGATTACTGGTGATATTTCATCGATGGGTGGCCAGGGGATCGAACCCTGGACCCACGGATTAAGAGTCCGTTGCTCTGCCAGCTGAGCTAGCCACCCAATATATTCTTCATCAACAAGAAATATATTACCATGGGTGAAAAGAATATGCAATAGAAAAATAAAAAAACATATAAAAGCACTTTTGCTTAATCCTTATTAACAGCTGAAAAAGCCTTGCGTAGTAGGAAATACAGTAGAGGCACACAGACTGCAGTCGAAATAGAATTGATGACAGTTGCAGGAAGACTCAAGAAAGATGCAACAATAGCGGTTTTAAATACCGTCCCAACCATCAAAGCCTCAACGATTGACGTACAGTAAGAAGTAACTATTTTCATAGCGCCAGCAATAATCGCGACAATAATAATATTACGTTTACTGTCATTATGGTGAAAATACTTGAAAACAGTTTCTATGGTTAAACCAACTATAATGACTTCGAGAACAGTCAACCAAGATGTTAATGCATACCCATTGAGTACATCAAAACCGCCGAGACCGATAATTCCCGCGATAATTCCATTTCTTGGGCCCAAAAATAAAATAGCCAAGACAGTAAGTGTATTTCCAAAATGAATGAATGGTCGTCCAACCATTGCAGGAATAGGTATTCTTAAGATAAAAATACCTAGATATATAATTGCAGCAAACAACCCTGTCAAAATGATCATTCTAAGAGAATTTTTGTTTTTTTGCATCATTTGACCCCCTAATTTAATTGTTTTAATAATACAGGTAATTCGAGTGAATAATCAAGACCAAAACGGGAATCATAGCGATTAAATTGCATATTTTTTTCAATTGTATTACTGATGAATTGCATAGCCATTCTTGCCGCTGCTTTCAGTGTATCGCCATGCAGCAGTGCTCCAAGTAATACACTTGCGAAAATATCGCCTGTTCCAAAGAAACTTGAGCCGATTTTTGCTGTTTCAAGCTGCCATATTTCCTGGGAAATGGTGTCGATACCTACAATTCCGATTTTTCCATTTGTTTTAGGAATTCCTGTTAGAAGAATTTGCTTATTTTTGTACTTTTCATTGAGCTCAGTGACTAGGTTAAGAGCAGCAGTAGTGGGAAGTGCTCCTGTTGTGCATTCTTTGCCTAATAATAATTGTGCTTCTGTTACGTTTGGAGTAATGAGATCTGCCTTTTGTACCAGGTGCTGCATTTGATGAACATAGTCTAAGTCGAATCCACGGTATAATTTTCCATGATCACCCATCACGGGATCTAAGAGCAAAAAGGAATCAGCAGCCAGTTCATCGATGCTGCTGAGGAGAACATCTAACGGCTTTTTGCCTAAATAACCTAGATATACTGCAGAGAAAGAGAGTGGAACAGTTTCCCAGTGTGCAATAATTTTTTCCATTTCTGAACTGAGGTCTAAGTAGGTATTTTTACCGAACCCCCCTGTATGTGTTGAGAGGATAGCCGTTGGCAAAACTGTAGGGTTAAAACCGAGTGCCCCAAGAATCGGCAGTGCAATCGCCATGGATACTTGCCCAGCACAAGAAAGGTCCTGTGAAATTAATATTGATTTTTTCATTTTAACTCCTTATCTACGTATATATAAATTAACGATATTATAGCACGAACTAAAATTGTGATAACATTTCTGATGCGTGTTTGGCATCAATCAACCGATAGGTTATAATATAAGCGGTTGTACCCTTTTTGATAATGAAAGCAATCCACATTGGAACAACTAGAAATTCTAAACCACGTAAAAGAAAGTGGCTTTAGGAAAGGAGCTTCAAAGTGAAGAAGATTTTAGTAGTTGATGATGAGAAACCAATTTCCGATATAGTTAAATTTAATTTGACAAAGGAAGGCTTTGACGTTTATACAGCATTTGATGGACAGGAAGCTGTTGAACAAGTTGAAGAGATAGTACCAGACTTGATTTTGTTAGATATTATGTTACCCAAGATGGATGGGCTTGAAGTTGCACGGGAAGTTCGGAAAAAATATGATATGCCAATTATAATGGTCACAGCTAAAGATGCAGAAATAGATAAAGTTTTAGGACTAGAACTGGGGGCCGATGACTATGTTACGAAACCATTCTCTAATCGTGAGTTAGTTGCGCGTGTTAAGGCCAATTTGAGAAGACAGACAGCAGCTTCGGCTTCAGCGCAAAATGAAGAAGAAAAGAATAATGAAATTACTATTGGTGATTTAACAATTCACCCAGAAGCATATATGGTTTCAAAGAGAGATGAAAAGATTGAACTGACCCATAGGGAGTTTGAATTACTTTACTATTTGGCGAAACATATCGGTCAAGTCATGACAAGAGAACATCTGTTGCAAACTGTTTGGGGATACGATTATTTTGGCGATGTTCGAACCGTTGATGTAACTGTCCGAAGATTAAGAGAAAAAATCGAAGACAATCCTAGCCGACCAATTTGGTTAGTAACGCGACGTGGAGTGGGTTATTATTTACGTAATCCAGAAGCAGAATAAATAAGATTTTCAGTGGAGTAATAGTAATAATGAATAAAAAACTACATTTTTTCCAATCTATCCATTTTAAAATAGCACTAGTTTTTGCTCTGTTATTGTTGATAACATTTCAAATAGTAGGTGCTTATTTTGTGCAACAATTAAAAAAGGATGACTTGAAATCATTCAAGCAGCAGGTAGAATTATCAAGTTATATTGATAGTTCCTTAGTCAGCAATCTTTCTCGTAGTAATCTGACTAAGGCTAATTCGAGTATTAAAGATATATTGGAAGATGTAGATAACTCAAATATTACAAAAGTTCAGGTAGTTGATACAAAAGGAACAATTCGTGGCGATAGTGATGTAAACAGTCAAGACTCAATGGGACAAAAAACGACAGATAATGATATTAAACAGGTTTTATATAATGAACGATCGTACGCAAAATCAGCGTATGATCGAACAGATAATAAAAGATACTATGTCTCGATTACACCGCTTTTTAGTACAACTGGAAATACTAATACTTTAGTAGGTGCAGTTTATTTACGTGCAAGTTTGGAGCCTGTGTACAGTTCAATCAACAAAGTTACGATAATCTTTGCTACTGCGGCATTGATAGCGACAGGATTAGGATTAATTTTGGCGATTTTTATTTCCAGTGCAATAACGCGCCCAATTGACGAGATGAAAAAGCAAACGTCAAGAATTGCGCGGGGAGACTATTCAGGACAAGTCAAAATTTATGGGTCTGATGAATTGGGACAGTTGGCGCAAGCTGTTAACAACCTGTCAGTCAGGGTTGAGGAAGCTCAGGAATCGTCTGAAGCAGAACGCCGTAGATTAGATAGTGTTTTATCTCACATGTCTGATGGGGTTTTGGCGACTGACCGGCGAGGTAATGTCATTATCATGAATGAGACTGCTTCACAGGCACTAGATATTGATCCTAATATAGCTGATGGACAGTCAGTGTTGGATATCTTAGGAATCAGAGATAAGTATACGTTACGTGATTTACTCGAGAATCAAGACGAAATTATCATTGACTTATCGGATGAGGATCATGATGAAATTTTAAATGCTTATTTTTCTTTAATTCAGCGAGAATCTGGTTTTATTAGTGGGCTTGTCTGTGTGTTGCATGATATTACGGAGCAGCAGCGAATTGATCGCGAAAGAAAGGAATTTGTTTCTAATGTTTCACATGAGTTGCGGACGCCACTGACAAGTGTGAGAAGCTACGTTGAGGCGCTAAATGATGGAGCATGGAAAGATCCAGAAGTTGCACCGTCATTTTTGAAAGTTGCACAAGATGAAACACAACGTATGATTAGAATGATTAATGATCTGTTAAGCCTTTCTAGAATGGATTCAGGAACATCTAAACTTGAATTGGAACTTGTTAATTTAAATGAATTATATAACTATATTTTGGATAGATTCGATATGATGTTGAAATCTGATGATGCACATGAAGAGGGGAAGAAAAGATATTCAATCAAGCGAGATTTTACAAAAAGAGAATTATGGGTTGAAATTGACACTGATAAGTTTATGCAAGTTGTTGATAATATTATAAATAATGCTATTAAGTACTCACCTGATGGGGGGATAATTACCTGCCGTCTTCTAGAGACCCATGATCATGTTATTTTGAGTATTTCAGATCAGGGGCTTGGTATTCCTAAGAAGGATGTAGTTCATATTTTTGATCGCTTTTTCCGTGTTGATAAGGCTCGATCACGTGCTCAAGGTGGAACCGGGTTAGGACTTGCAATTTCAAAAGAAGTTATTGAAATGCATGGTGGAAGAATTTGGGTTGATAGTATTGAAGGTAAGGGTTCAACCTTCTATATTTCGCTGCCGTATGAAGAATATGAGGGGGAATTGTGGGATGAAGGTTAGGAAGTTTTTATTGCATACAGGTCTGATAATTACAATTCTGATTAGTATCATATTTTCTGCGCTTATCTGGTTTAATCCGGCAATGTTACAGCATGATTCTAAGGAAACCACTAATACAGGAGAAAGCACGACAAGTGTTAGTAAAAGAACTTTGAGTGACATTTTCTTGCCGCTGCAGGCTACTTATAATGTGAATGACGCGCAGTATCAGCTTCCAAGTTCTGAAGATTACTTGATTGGTAAAGTTTGGAAAGTCATGAAGAAATGGAATAGTGTCTCGACCTCGATGAAGTCCTATAAAAATGAGACTGATTATTTGACATTTTTAAATCAAAATAATGTATTATTGCTAAACTATAATAGCCCAATAACTGTAAAAATTTTTAATAAGGTTTTTTCACAAAAGATAAAGGGTATTCAGAGTTTTAAGTTCAATAGAATTATGATTCCCACAGAAGGTAGTAATTATATTTATTTGATGAATGACCAATCGAGAAAAGTCTGCAAGGTCGTTGTCAATAATGCGAAATCTATAAAAAAGATACAAACCTACTTGAAAAGTAATAGCGTTGAAAACAATAAGGTAGAAATTGATTATTATTTACTCAACAACAAGATAGTTAATTTCTATGTTAATTCGGTGCAACTTTCCAAGTACAGCTACCTTTATAATAAAACAAACATAAGCTCGTATGTGAGTGAATTATTGAATCCAAGTGGACAAACTTCGATTTCAACCAAGCTACAAAAGAATAAGACAATTTATCTAGATGGATCAGATAACAGATTGACATTGAATGATACTACAGGCGCTGTGCAATATGAGAATTATTCTGCCCTAGACTATTATGATGAGGCAAGTAGTGGGAAAATAAGGACACAAAGGCTGAATTATTATACACACCTAACGGAGAGTCTGAATCAACTGAATAAAATCGGTGTAGCTCCAGATAACTTACGTTTTGATGAGGTCAATTCTGAAGATGGGACAGTCACGTATCGAAGCTATATTGCTGGTTTTCCAATTATTGGTGATGATAATTATGGTACGTACAAGATTAAACTAATGAGTACTGGTGGCAAAGAATATAATTTTTCATTGAATAGTTTACAAGTATCGGTGCCATCTAGTCAGTATAAGGAAGATTTGCCTTCAACCTACACGGTTTTGCGAGAACTAGAAAATAAAGGATATGCACTAAGTAAGATAAAGGATATCCGAGTTGCTTATAAGTGGCAAAAAAATCAATCTTCTAGCCTTGTTATTGATATGATACCTACTTATTATGTCTACACAGATGGACGATGGAGTGAGTTAGATGATCTTTTATCTACAAATTAACTAGAAAGGAAGTTAGGATATGAACTTCAAGAGAATAGAATTGATCTTCTTTATAGCTTTCATAGCACTGGATATCTTTTTGTTCATGTCCTATTCACAAAAAGACGATGCTGTTATTTCAACAACAAAATCAACAAATGAAAATTCACTTTCCTCAGTATTAAGGAGTATTAAAGGAGATCAGATTACTTACGGGGAGCTCTCTAATAAGAAAGGAGAAGGTTTTTATATTTCGAGTTCTACTAGAAATGACCTTCAAGGAAATATTAGTTCACTACAAAACCAAACTGTATCTTATCAGAATCACAAAATAGTGGGCTCATTTGAAAATCCGATAAAGATCAAAAAAACCAGTAAGCCGCAAAATACGCTTGATGCAATTGTTAGTGATAAAACGAAGATTGTAGAGGGAAGAAAGTATAAATATAACAAAAGCCTTTCTACCAAAAGTACTGTAGTTTATACTCAGCTTGTTCATGGGACACCCGTTTATATGACAAATGGCCAAATAAGATTTAATATAAGAAACGGTTATGTGATAGGATATTCGCAAGGAATACTTGATGATGTAGATATTTTGCAAGAGCATCCAATAATAAGTCAAGAAAGAGCTGTTATCTGGTTGTACCAGTATAATAAATTAATGAGCAATAGTTCAGTTGAGTGGGTAAACTTGGGATACACAAGACTACTTTCTGTGAATAACAATATTGTATATATCCCAACATGGGTAATAGCGGTTAAGAGCAACTCAACTGGTAATGTACAATATAGGAGAATAAACGCCTTTTCAGGTGCAATAATGGACGAATCAGATAGTATAAATTAAAAAGTGTTTAGAAGATAGAGGGATAGGAGTATGGATTTGGTGAGCCAAGAAAAAGATGATATGAAGATAAGTGTTTTGGCTAGCGGAAGTAGTGGCAATGTCACTTATATCGAAACTCCAAAGCGAAAAATTTTGGTTGATGCGGGGTTAAGTGGGAAAAAGATTGCGAATCTGATGACCTCAATTGGAAGAAATATTGCTGATGTTGACAGTTTACTTGTTACGCATGAACATACTGATCATTGTAAGGGTGTTGGTGTTTTAGCAAGAAAGTATAATTTGGATGTATATGCCAACAAAGGCACATGGGATGCAATGTCCAACAAAATAGGTAATATCCCCGGTGAACAAAAGCATTTATTCGGGATGGGTGAAACAAAGTCTTTCGTTGATCTTGATGTTGAGAGTTTTGGTGTGTCTCATGACGCTGCAGAGCCTCAATTCTATCAATTTCATCATAATGGACATTCATTTGTAATTCTAACTGATACAGGGTATGTTTCTGAACGTACTGAGGGAGTTATCAAGAATGCCGATGGTTATTTGATTGAATGCA
This sequence comes from Liquorilactobacillus mali KCTC 3596 = DSM 20444, assembly GCF_000260415.1. GTDB lineage: Bacteria > Bacillota > Bacilli > Lactobacillales > Lactobacillaceae > Liquorilactobacillus > Liquorilactobacillus mali. The sequence goes on along the minus strand of NZ_BACP01000037.1, from coordinate 34,125 downwards.
ATCATGATACAGAGATGCTGCGAATGGGAGCCTATCCGTGGTCTTTGAAACAACGAATTTTGAGTGATCGTGGGCATTTATCAAATGATGATGGTGCATCAGCTTTGATAGATGTGCTTGGCAATCGAACTAAGCAAATATACTTGGGGCATTTAAGTAAGGACAATAATGTAAAGGAATTAGCACACTTGACTGTAGAAACCGCGATGAAGCAACAGGACTTGGGTGTTAATGAAGATTTTGGAATCTATGACACAGATCCGGAAAAAGCAACGAAATTAGTAGAAATTTGATTCCAAAAACAGGCTGCTTTAAATAAATATAGTACTTATTTCATGATTTTTTCAAAATTTATCGATAGAATGTAAATAAGATACTAGTATTCTACATGGAGAAGGGAGGAGGGTGCTGTTTTTTGTAAGACAGCACATTGCTTGTATGGATAAAAATGAAGAGAGAGAAACGATTGATGCCAAATTGATCAAGGATGAATCTTCTCAGAAAAAGCAACCGCCTAAGCAGCCTCGTATTGGGAAAATTTTTTTAGTTGCACTAATTGGTGGCCTTTTAGGCGGCGGAATAGCATTTGGTGGGTATGCTGCATATCAGGCTTACGAAAATACAGCAGTAACTGCTGAAAATTCAAAGGGAACTGCAAAGGTCAGTAACATTAAGGTAAACGTAAGTACGCAATCTACGAAAGCTTTCAATAAGATAAAAAATGCGGTTGTCTCTGTAGAGGCATATACAACGAGTAGTTCTTCCAATTCTCTGGATGATTTGTTTGGTGATAGCTCATCAGGTGAAACTACCTCAGAGAGTGAAGGTTCTGGTGTAATTTACAAGAAAACGGGTAATACAGCGTTTATTGTGACTAATAATCATGTTATATCTGGTGCTAATAAAGTTAAGGTTCTCCTTAATAGTGGGAAAAAATTATCAGCTACAGTAGTTGGACATGATTCGGTTACTGATTTGGCAGTTCTAAAGATAAACGCAGCAGATGTTACTCAGGTGGCAACATTTGGTAATTCAAATAATATTAGTGTTGGACAAACGGCACTTGCAATTGGTTCACCACTAGGATCAACATATGCAACATCGCTTACACAGGGAATTATTTCTGCTAAGAAGAGAACTATTGAGACAACTGACAGTAATGGAACGAGTACTGGGCAGACGACTGTAATTCAGACGGACGCAGCTATTAATCCTGGTAATTCAGGGGGACCATTAGTGAACCTAGCTGGTCAAGTTGTGGGAATAAACTCGATGAAGTTGACAAGTACAGGTACTAGCACAAGTTCTTCGAGTTCTTCAACTACTGTAGAAGGAATGGGTTTTGCAATCCCAAGTAATGAAGTTGTAAAAATAATCAATCTGCTTGTCAAAGATGGTAAGATCAAACGACCAGCTCTTGGAATATCATTGATTAATCTAAGTTATGTTTCTGACAGTGACCAGAAATCAACCCTCAAGTTACCAAGTAGTGTAACTAGCGGTGTAGTTGTGATCAAGGTTTCCAACAGTTCACCAGCAAAGGCTGCAGGCATCCAAAAATATGATGTTATTACATCACTTGGTGGTAAGAAAGTTAAGGGATTGGCTAGTTTACGGACTGCGCTTTACTCTCATAAATTAGGTGATACAGTGCAGATCCAGTACTACCACGACGGTACATTAAAGACTGCTAATATTAAATTAACGCTTGAGGCGAATGATTCAAATACAACAACGTCTTCAAATTCTGGAAATTAATAAATATAATTCATAGTTTACTCAAAAAAGTATTTATCCTTGAGACGCAGGGAGGAAATACTTTTTTTGTGTAAAAAATAAGTATTAATTATGTAATGTGAATAAGATTGTGCGAAACTTCAGGGGAGGTTGTTAAGAACTAAAAAAAATAGTATAGAATAAGGATTTTTAGCCTCTTTATAGTTATCCACAAGCTGTGCATTAAGCTGTTGATATCTTTTTATAGTTCATCATATGTGTTCTATAAACGTTGATTTAATGGTATTTATAGCATATAGTTAACAGTGTGTAAATAAAATTTTCTTGTGGATAATACACTAATGGTTGACAAATTCAATTTAAATAAATATTGTGACGAAAATATGTTCGGCCCAGTATATTGATTGTGTAACTGTGGATAAGTGGATAACTATGTGGATAAAGTGTGAAAAGGTGGAGAGTTATGAACATAAAAGTTGTTGTTGTTGGTAAGTTGAAAGAGAAGTATTTGAAACAGGGAATTGCAGAATATGCCAAACGCTTAAGCAAATTTTGTAAATTTGAAATTGTTGAAGTCAATGATGAGAAAGCGCCAGAAAAATTGAGTGCGGCAGAAATGGAACAAGTAAAGATAGTCGAAGGTAGTCGAATATTAGATAAGATTAGGGATAAGGAATACATGTTTGTTTTAGCTATTGAGGGCAAGGAGAGGAGTTCAGAGGAATTTTCAACAGAATTAAGCAAGTTAGCTACTTATGGGAAGAGTGATATTACTTTTGTGATAGGTGGTTCTCTAGGAGTAAGCAAAGATGTTATGAGTAGGGCAAATGCAGAAATTTCTTTTGGCCGGTTTACATTGCCCCATCAGTTGATGAGATTGGTTTTGACGGAACAGATTTATCGTGCATTTATGATTAATATTGGGAGTCCTTATCACAAGTGATCCATATTTTGTAAAAAGGTAGATATTGGTTGAGAAAAGAAAGACTAGCGTGGCATTAGTTCGTTAGACCACTACAATTACTAAATTGATAAGAGTTAGTTTCGTGTATTAAATTGCCTATCAAATCTTTAAAGCAAGTATTGCAGCCGTATGGTTAAAGAAGAATATACAGGTGCTCAAGAAGAAACGGTTGCAACATTCAGAGAGTGCTTTTAATGAAAGACATCATAATATCATAGGGAGTGTGACATAAATCGGTAAAATTTGAGTACTAACAAGAAATTACGAACATAGCGAGTAATTTGCTATGAGTGATTCGAGGTTAGACGGAAAATTTTGACTTATGGAACACGTTTATCCGGAATAAGTAGCGGAGTTAGGTTTAAATTTCACTTTTGACCCTGCTCCCTATGTTTATTCTGTATAAATGTGCTCCTTAATACATATTGAAATGATAGTAATTGCAGTAACATGAACAGTTATTGGGTGAAGGTTAAGAATAAAATTATATAAATTAAAAGCTTATGTTATAAAATGTCTCATCTAAAAGGAGATTTTAACCAATTAGATGCACGAAAATAGCTTGAGAAAATAAACATCAAAAAATAACAATGAATATTACTGAGTCAATAAAGAATATCTATTAGTATGTAAACAATACCATTTTGTTTTTATGCACTACTGTAGGAATTGAGAATCTCAAAAACTTTTGAAAGCAATTATTTTTTGTATATATACAATGTTATATTCGTTGACATGACATTCCAAAATTGATTAACATTTTATTAAGATTTAATTTGTTTTTTATTATACGGAGGCGTTTTGTTCTCTTTTGTTTTTAATATTATATATCAAATAAAAATAATGAGGTGACTAGATGTTAGATTTGCGTAAACAGATGATGGTTGTTAGTCGTATACTGCTGTGAATTGAGACGGTTGTTCTTGAAATACAATTTAAAGTTTGTGGTTAAATTATGGTTAAATGAGAATTCATATTGTTCATATACGAAACACCCGCAACAACGATGAAAGAGGGAAACTTTCAGATAAGCTAGCTCAACTGGAACTTGAAGTGCTTGTCTTTATTTTTGAAGTAGAGCAGCCAGCTAAAAGCGATAGCGAATTAGTTTTTATCAAATAAGTAACTTGATATTAAAGGAGTTTAGGAAGCTATGAAAAAAGGTTCAATTCTATTTATAAATGAAAAGGAAGCTAAAACATTAATAACAGCGGAAGAAGCTATTAAATTATCGGAACAAGCCTTTGCAGATTTTTCAGACAAAAAAGTAATCAATCCAGTTAAGTTACATACACCTCTTTATCCTTACCATGATGGCTATACTAATTGCATGCCTGCATTTTCGGCTACGCAAGATGTTGCCGGTGTAAAGGTAATTAGTGTCTACAAAAACAACATTAAGAAGCACGATTTACCAGCAACAATAGGAACAATAGTTTTGAATGATCCAGATTCTGGATGCCCGCTTGCGATTATGGATGGTACTTACGTAACCTCGGCGAGAACAGGGGCAACAATGGCCATCTTTTCAAAGTATCTAGCTAAGAAAGCATCCGAAGTTGTGACGGTCATCGGTACAGGTGCACAAGGATTGTCTAGTGTCATAATGATTTTAAAAGTTCTTCCCAAAATTAAAGAAGTAAGAGCCGTTGATATCAATCCTGCTGCAAGAAAACACTTTATTGATGAAGCATCTAAAATATATCCTCATGTTGATTTTGTAGAATTTGATGATTTACAAAGTGCTTGTACCAATTCTGATATTGTAGTTAACGCGGCAAATTCTAGCGTGTTGCTGTTACCTAAAATCAAGTTTAATAAAGGGACAACCGTATTGGTTCTTGAAGAAGACTTAAAGCCTAGTTATGTCAAAAAGACATTTGATGCTTTTGTTGTTGATTTTATTGATTGTTTTGTGGAGAGAAGTAATATTTCTCTTAATCATCGTCATGATGCCTATGGTGAAGAAGTTGAGCTTGTTACAGCTGAATCTATTTCGGGAGAAATTGGAGATGTTATTGCTGGAAAAAAGAAATTTAGGAAGTCTGATGATGATATCATTGTTGCTTCTTCTATTGGAATGGGTATTCAAGACGTCATGACAGCTGATTATATTTATAAAAAAGCACTCAAAAAAAATGTGGGCAAAGAATTGGAATTCTTGGATCTTTAAAAGACAGAGAGATTAGTTAAGAGGTTAGCAAATCCGAAATTTTTAAATTTCATAAATATTAACAAGTAACGGGGTCATAATTGTTGAAAAAACTTAGAATTGAAATAACTTCAGTGAAAAAGTTGATCTGCAAAAATGGTTCCAACCTCAAAGGAGCGATTAGAAAAATGAAAACGAGAAAAATTTTAGGAATAATTGGGGCAGTAATGGCACTGGGGCTTATTCTTGCAGGCTGTGGCAATAAAAATACAGATAATAGTGTTAAAAGTATTCAGGACAAAAAGACATTAGTCGTTGGTACTTCGGCAGACTATGCACCCTTTGAGTTTCCAGTTATGCAAAATGGTAACAAAAAAATTGTTGGCTACGATATGATGGTTGCACAGAAGATTGCTGATAATTTGGGAGTCAAGTTAAAAATTGAAAACATAGAGTTTCCATCTTTGATTTCAGAATTGAAAAATAATAAAGTGGACATGGTTCTAGCAGGAATGGCTGCAACTAACCAACGTAAAAAGGTTGTTGCTTTTTCAAATCCTTATTATACCGTTGGAAATGTTCTTCTGGTTCAAAAGAAGGATGCTGACAGCTTTAATAAAGTAGCAGATGTGAAAGGAAAATCAATAGGAGTCCAACAGTCTTCTACCCAAGCAGCGATTGCTAAATCACAGTTAAAAGGAAGCAATATTGTTACTGAAGGAGTTTTAACAGGTCTGACTACTGAATTGTCGCAGGGAAAATTAAGTGGAGTTGTTGTTGAAAGGGAAGTTGCCGATAATTATGTTAAGCAATATCCAGAAAAGTATGCAATTGCAAAAGTCAAATTATCAACTCCTAAGCAGGCACGTTATTTCAATATTGCTATCAGAAAATCTGATAAAGCATTGTTGAAGAGAGTGAACAAAGAAATTGCTAAGTTACAAAAGAGTGGAGAATTGACTCAAATGTTTAAAAAGGCACAGGACTTACAGGCCAAAAATAATAAATAATGTGCAAGTAGTCGATAGTTGTTAGTAATATGAAAAGAGCTGGGCCAAAAGTGAAATTTTAGCCGAGCTCTTCTATTTATTACAGATAAACGTGTTCCATAAGTCAAAATTTTCCGTCTAACCTCGAATTACTCATAGCAAATTACTCGCTATGTTCGTAATTTCTTGTTAGTACTCAAATTTTACCGACTTATGTCACACTCCATTTTATTTAGCTGTCTTTTTAGTTTCCGTGTTACTGTGCTCTTAGTCGAAAATAGTTCGTTATAAATTGTAAAAATTTTTTGCGTTTGTATTGAGAACCTGGTTGCAGATTGCTGAATTAATATTTAATTGTTCAATAAACTCTGGCCCTTGAGTCAGCCAAGCTTGTTTAACAGGATATGAAGAACCATAGATAACATTTTGTTCTCCTAGTACTTTTAAAGCAATTTCAAGATTGTCTTTTCCCCATGGTTGTGCGTGGGAAATCTCATAGAAAATATTGTTTTCTAAATGTGCTTTAATATCGTTAGTGTTGGTTGTACTAAAGCGACCATGTCCAGAATCGTGTGGTAATAACATTTCTTTGTAGGTAAAATAGCCACCACCAAGCATAGAATGTGCTAGTTTCAAATTTGGTAATTCTACAAACAGATCGCTGAAAACTTCCCGGCTGATGGCGATAACTTGGTCAGAACAGCGACCATATGAACGACGCAAATTTTCGTAATCTTTAATTGATTCATATTCAATTGGGACTGGTGAATGATGAACATAGACAGGAATTTTGTGTGCTGCCACATATTGGAAAAAGCTACGGTAGGCAGGATTGTCTAAATAACCATCTTGATAATGTGTTGATAATTGGAGCCCTTTTAAACCTAATTTAGTAATACAGTAGTCTAACTCAGCTAAATTTTCTGGGGTTCCATACGGGGGCACAGTTGCTAAAGCAGTCATACGACCATGACTGGCCTTAATGTGTTCAGCAACGGCTCGATTGAAAATTTTGCATAAATCTAAAGTCAGCCATTCTTGACAGCCAGGGAGCTTTAAAATAGCTTTATCAACATGAGCGCTGTCCATATCACTCAACTGTTTATCAAGTTGATAATCATTTTGAAAATAATCCAGACTACTTTGACCAATAGGTTCTTCAATCACAATTTTTTTAGAACCATCGGGAAGTGTGCTAATCATTGCCCTTGAATCATGGCTACTATTAACTGCTTGGATAAATCTTTGTTGCAATTGTTCATTGGTAAATAATTTTTCTGGCAACCAGTATACATTGGCATCAATAATCATCTAATTCTCTCCTCGCTTTTTAATTAATTATTTAGCAATAACTGCTTCTTGATCAGTATTGGAACTGTTGTTTAGCTCAACATCCAAAACTTTCGTATCTTTAGTAACTGGTCCAAATTTGGTAGGCATGACGCTCTTTAAACGCTCGGATTTAGTAACCACCATCATGACAGTTGAGTCGTAACCAGCATCATTAATCGCCTTTTTATCAAATTCAACAAGCAAATCGCCTTTTATGACACGAAGCCCTTGATTAACGTGCAGTGTGAAATGTTTTCCCTCTAGGTTGACGGTGTCTATTCCAATATGAATTAAGATTTCTTCACCATCATTGCTAGCCAAGCCAATAGCATGCCCAGTGGGATAAGCAACCCGAATGATTCCATCAATTGGAGCATAGACCTTGCCTTCATTTGGTTTGATTGCAATTCCATCCCCTAAGGTTAATTTGGAGAAAACATCATCATGAACGGTCGTTAAATCAAAACTTTCTCCATTGACTGGCGCATAAACAGCGCTGTGGTTGACTGACTTTTTCTTGATGAGTGGGCGATTACCAGCATCTTTTTTAGCACCAATTAACAAAGCAGATCCCAGTGCAAAGGCAAAAGCAACGACGCCACTAATACATAGTCCAATGAATCCGCTATCAATTCCTTTAGGATTAATGAAGCATGGTAAGCCTAAAAGCCCATTTGCTCCAAATGCATAAAGTTTAGATCCTGAAAATCCAGCAATTGCTCCACCAATTCCAGCACCAGTGAAAGATGTAATCATGATCCATTTTCGTGGAATCAAGACCCCATACAAAGCAGGTTCGTTAATTCCGAAGAATGATGAAATTGCAGCGGCAACTGACATCCCACGGACACTCTCACTTTTTGTACGGACAGCAACTCCGATTGATGATCCTAAGACAGCTAAAGCACCTGAGAAAATTAGAGGATTGATAACGTCATAACCATAGTGAGCGATATCGATTGCAAAAAATGGAATGACGGCCCAATGCAGCCCAAACATTACTAAGATACTCCAGAAGGCTCCTAAAAAGAAACCGGCAACAGCTTTATTCAAACCAACTAACCAAAGGACAGTATCACTTAAAATATTTTGTAAAATCATGGCAACTGGGCCGATGATAATGAGACTCAAAATTCCAGCGATTAATAAAGTAAAGAAAGGAACAAATACCATTTTTAAAACATCTGGGATGACCTTGTCGCAATACTTATAAACATAGCTAGCAAACCACACTATAATGATGATTGGAATGACGGTACTAGAATAGGTTTGCAGAGCTACTGGGATACCTAAGAAGGTCATTTTGTATTTCAAAGCAAAAATTGTACCTTTAAATATAGTTGTGACAGTTTGACTGCTTGCAGCAGAAATAAGTGTTGGATAAACTAGAAATGCACCTAAAGTGATACCATAAATTTCTTTTAAACCGAATTTGCGTGCAGCACTCCAGCCAATAACAACTGGGAAAAAGTAGAATAGAGTGTCGCCTAAGGCATTTAAAATTAAATAAGTGCCACTTTTTTCAGACATAATACCAGTAACAGTACATAATGAAACAACAGCCTTAATCATACCGGCGCCGGACAATAATCCAAGAATTGGAATAAAGATGGAACTGATTAGTCCTAATGCCTTACCCAATAAACCTTTCTCGGTCTCGTTATCGTTATCAGTGGGATTATTTGTTGCCATGTCGCCACCATTAACGATACTATCCGAGAAATTAGCAATGGATAATATTTCATCATAAACTTTAGCAACACTTGGACCAATTACAACTTGATATTGGCCACCTTGTTTAACGACGTCTAAGACTCCATCTAAATTTTTAATTTCATCATCATTGGCTTTAGATTCATCACCTAAAACGAACCGGATTCTGGTTACACAGTGAGTAATACTTTTAACATTACCTTTAGAGCCGACATTTTTAAGAATATCTTCGGCAAGCGATTTATAATTCATTTTTAACAACTCCCTCAATTGTTGTATTCATCGGTTAAAAATTAATTTCAATAATCGACTTTTGGCAAAGGAGTCCCGATCATGACTCGTTAGGATTTTTTTATTTATATTTTTCGTAAGTGTCTAAGATCTGGCTACCATTCACAAATTGAGCGATAATTTCTTCAAAAGTGCCTGCTGGGACTGGATTACCAATAGTTTCAAATGATAATCCATAATCTTGAGCTTGCAGGAAATAGTAATGGAATCCATTACAGTATCCAGCCGTTAACACAGTTTTATCAGTTGAAGCTCGCAAAGGTTTTGCACCTGCAGCTGCTAATTCACCTGGAAAGATGAATAGACGAAGATCACCGATATCTAAGATTCCTAAACTCAATAAATCGTGAAACTGTGGTTGTTTAAGCTGTGCATTACATTTTTTTATGACAGCATCAATTGGTTGTGAACCAACAGACTTGATAGTCCCATTTTTCAATTGTGTGATTTTGTTTTCCAATTCTTCATCATAGAGTTGTTTATCATTTACAACTTCATGACTTAACGTAACTGACTTGATTTTACCTAATTTAATTTTTTAGAAATTTTAATTTGTGTAATAGCTGAAGCTAAGCCACTTGTGGTACGTTCAAGTTCATTAAAGTCTTGACCTTGACGTTCAAAGCGATTGCTGGAATCGGCAGCACACCCGATGAGCATCAGGGGGAAGAATCCCCATTTTTCGGCTAATTTTGTACAAAGATTGCCAGCTAAGTCAGCGGTTAAGTATTGGTTATTGGAACTTAAAACAGTTGAATGGACAGCAATATTGACAATTCCAGCAACTGGTTTATCTTCCTGAGTAAATTTAATGACACTTACAACATTATCAGCTGATTTATTGGGATGATTACGGTTGCTATAATAACCAAGAATTTCGCGTTGCCCATAGTGAGCAGTGACTTCAGTTAAGGTTTCTCGACATTCTTCAAAAGCTTTAATAAAGCTGTTAACAAAGAAATCATAATAGCTCTGACTAAACTTTCCGAATTCCCAAGTGCGATGATAATCTCGGACAGAATGGTGATCATGAGTAACACCAATAATGATGTGATCAAATGCAATTCCAAATCGTCGACTAATTTTTTGACGAATATCTGCTGCTACAATATCTTCGATTTCAAGTAAATCGCCTGTGGCTAAAAAACTTTGCTCACCTTTTTCATCGCAGAATAATAAAGCGTTGATAAAGATGTGATCATGTATTCCTTTGGCGGGCTGGTTTCTAAGTTCTGTTTTATAACCAAGCAGATAAAAAGGTGGAGTAGGAGTAATATCTTTCCTTGCATGTCCGACTAGCATTATAATTCTTCCTCCTTATTTATTTTTTTACCTAAATGAGCAAAAGCTGCTAAAAATAATTCATCTGTTCCTTGAGCTAGTTTAGTATTCATTGCTTGATAGGTAGTTCGTTGGTAGTCAAGTTTTTCTGGCAAATACTTAGCCCCCCCATTAACAAGGGTGGCTAACATGACGTCCTCACCTAAACCCAAGGTCTGTCTACATTCAGCACCAAAACTACTGTTCATTTCTGGTTGTGTTCCTATAATTAAATACTGATTGAGTTGTAAAGCTGTTACATCTAGGGGTATAGTCATCCCAGTTGATTTAAAATCGTAGTGATGAGTCGGTTTAATTTCAAAGGTTGATAATTTTTGAACTTGAGTTGGAGCCGAGATTATTTGAGTCTGCAAGCGCAATTTTTTAAATAATTGCCAGTTTGAAATTGAATGAACAGCATTTTGCAGGCTTTCATAAACAAGTACACTTTGCTCGCTCAGTAGAGCTTTAGCAAAAGCAAATGGTTTTTTATTGTTACCAACAAATAATGGTCGTTGATCTCCGGCAGCCCCAGGTAAAAAAATTGCAATTTGCTGCAGATCTTCATATTTTTTAATACCTACTCCCATCAAATCACTAGAAATTACACGATTTCCTTCATCGTCGGTAATATGATCTAAGACACTTTGCTGAATGTCATAATTAACGATCAAATTCACTGTTCCATCATCTTTTTTAAAAGCTAATACACGTAAATGATGGTCTGAATAGGCGTTAAGGTCACGTCCTAACCACCACCCGGCTGCTGTTAACTGATTACGATTAACATTTAAAGGGCAGTTAACCATTGTACTGGCAATTTGAACTGATTGTAGATCAAGTTGCGCGGCTTCGCAGCTTGCAGTCAAGCTTGACTTTAGCCTATCAAAAATAAATTGATAGTTTTTGTGATCTGTTTCAGATTTAGGTGCATTTGGCAGATGTGGGGCAGCAAAAGTATGCGACACAGTAATCCAAATATTAGTAACATCAATATTTGTTAATTCAGCAACAATATTTTTAAAGGTATTAATCGCTTTTGCCGGTAAGGAGGTTAAATCTAGTGAGACTAGAGCAAAATGTTGCTGAGTGCCATCAACCAACATTACACGGGTGTACAAGTCATCTAATTTCTTTGAAAATTCACGAAGTGGTAAATCACTTTTTTTGAAGTCAATTACTTTTTTGCCAAAGCCAGCCTTGAGCATAGTGGGCAAGAGAATCAGTCCCTTCTGATATTAATTAAGAAAGCGCTTCCTTGGATATTATTATGTTCTTTTTATTATTGACACGCAATTCTAAGTCTGACTATACTTATTCTCAGAAAGAATAAATCTATTGTAATAGTTGTTTGATTATAAGTTTTACGGGGAGGTGCCTTAATTGGACTTGAAATACCTTGATAATTTTTTAGCGCTAGCTAAATACAAAAACTTTTCAGAAGCAGCAGATACATGTTATATTTCGCAATCTTCGTTCTCCAAACACATTATGACTTTAGAGGCTGATTTAGGAGTTAAATTATTTGAACGTACTACGCGACAGGTTGGACTAACTGAATATGGTGAAGTTTATTTGAAATATGCACTAAAAATAAAAGAACTGTCTCAGAAAGCAAATGATGAGATCAGTAGATTACACTCAGAGAATGAGGGCCTTGTGATTGGAGGAATTCCTTCAATTAACGAATACAATATTTTGGATCTAATTACAGGCTTTATTAAAAAAACTCATATTAGGTGTAAAGTAAGGACGGGACCTTCAGAAGATTTAGAACAAATGTTAGCAAAGCAAGAGATTGATTTTGCATTTATTAAAGACGTTAAAAATACCAAAATATTTACGCAATTATCATATATGGAGGATCGCTTAGTAGTAGTTTTGCCACTTGATCATCCATTGACAAGACAAGAAAGTGTTAGGATTAGGCAACTAGTTCATGAGAATTTTATTTTTCAACCAGTCGATTCTCGACCATATGAGCTTTGCATGCATATTTGTCAGGAAAATGGGTTCACTCCGAATGTTGTTTATGCAGATCAGATTGTGGAAAATATTTTAAATTTTGTCAAAAGAGGGTTGGGAATTTCTTTATTGATGGGAAAACTAGTGGATAAAGACGATGGATTAGTAGTTTTACCGATTGAACCAGTCGTAATTGCAGATATTAATCTATGTTATTTAAAGAATGCTAAAATGAATAATTACCATAAATGCTTTGTTGACTATTTTAATGAGAATAGTCGCTAAAAAGTTTTAGTAGGAATTAGTTATAATAAATTTTACTGTTTAGGAAAAATGAAAAATAACAGCTTTTATTATCAAATATTATTAGATTTGTGCGAGGTTAATTAAAAATAATTGGATATAATGATAACTAGACGTTTACTTCTTTTTTAGTTAAGGGAAAAATGGTAGGGGATTTGCTTCAATTTTTTTAATTTTTAAGCACAGAAATATAGTGAACTTTACGGAGGTGTTGTTTTGTTTAAAATTGTAATGCAGCACACACATGGTTTGTCACGATGGTGCTTTTTCCTAGCACCACTGGTCATGTTAATTGAGGTATTTTGTGATTTGCAACAACCAACCTTAATGTCTGATATTGTTGATCATGGACTGGCAAAAGGAGACATGCAGTATGTTGTCCATACAGCATTGCTCATGCTGTTATTTGCCTTGCTAGGAGTACTTGTAGGTGCTGGATCGGGTGTGTTAGGGAACTATGCTTCACTCCGAATGGGAGCACATTTGCGTTCTCATATGTTAACGATTGCATTAAATAAGCGGGAAGCAAGTAATTTAGCACCAGCAACATTAATTACGCGGATCACTAATGACGTAACACAGATGCAGAACCTTGTGATGATCCTGACACGTGGAATGGTACGCTCTCCAATGCTTATGTTTGGCGGAATCGTTATGTCACTGATTGTTTGCCCAAATTTAGCTCCGATCTTATTGGTGATCATATCTTCTTTAATTATCTTTCTTTTATTTATTATGCGTCGCAGTATCCCACTTTACACTAAGATGCAGCAGCGGGTCGACGGGATGAACAGGGTTATGAGAGAGAACTTGCAAGGAATTAAGACAATCAAAGCTTTTGTTTTAGAAAAACATCAGCTAACTCAATTCAAGCAGGCTAATGATAAACTGCTTAACAGTAGTATTCGTGCTTCGATGGCAACAGTGACGTTAAGTCCTATTATTCAGGTCATGTTGAATCTTGGAGTTGTAATTGCGTTGGCATATGGTGGCCAGTTGAAAGTAAATGGAACGATTCTCGACGGACAGATTATTGCTTTTGTCAATTATATGATTCAAATCACGAATGCAATGGTCATGACAGTTAACATCATTACTGCTTTTTCACGTGCGATTACCTCGGCAACCCGTGTCCAAGCAGTTTTGAATGAAACGAAAGGTGAAGTTGCTGTTGGTACAATTGCAAATGCACCATCGGGCAGTAGTATCGAGTTCTCACACGTTACTTTCGGTTATCAGCAAAGCAGACCAATCCTGAATGATGTCAGTTTCAAAATAGCAGAAGGTAAATGGTTGGGAATTATTGGTGCAACGGGCAGTGGTAAATCTGCACTGATCAATTTGCTAACGCGTAGTTTCGATAATTATCAAGGAACAATTCGCATCGGTGGAGTCGATATTAAAGACATGGATTTGGTAGCTGTTCACCATAAAGTTACAGTTGCCATGCAGGATGCTATGCTATTTTCTGGGACAATCAGGCATAATTTGACGTTTGGTGCAGTACAAGCAAGTGAAACACAACTTGATTCAGCGGCTAACGTGGCTGATGCAACCGAATTTATTAAGAAGCTGCCACGAAAATATGATGCGATAGTTGAACAAAATGGAAAGAATTTTTCTGGTGGGCAGCGACAGCGTTTGAATATTGCACGTGCGGTTGTACCAGACCCAGATATATTGGTGTTGGATGATGCGACTAGTGCGGTTGATCAAACCACCAATGCTTTAATCCAAAAGCGACTGCTTGAAACCCGAAGTGGGCGGACAACTATCATTATTTCGCAAAGGGTAACAAATATCATGCACTGTGATGAAATCTTGGTTATGACTGATGGGCAACTGACCGATCAAGGTACGCACACACAATTGCTCAAAACCTCACCATTTTATGCGCAACTAGTTGAAACACAACTGGGAGGAGGAAGATATTATGCAGATGAATCATCATCGTCCCGGACGTAATTTGCACCCAGAGAAAGTTAGCCTGAATAATTGGAAACAGACTGTTAAAAGAATTTTGAATTACCTTGCTTTTGCACGTGGTAAGTTAATCCTCGTTTTTTTCTTAACGATTTTTACTACGATGGCGACCATTGTAGGAAATCGTGTAAATGGAATAGTTGTTGATCAGTTTCTCAGCGCTAACAAGATGCATACACTATTTGTCATCTGTGGTTTAATGGCGGTAATGTACATTGTTGCCAGTATTTGTACTTATTTTCAAAACGCAATTATTATTAAAGTAGCTCAACGAGCATCTGCAGCGATTCGTCACGATATCTTTGCCCAGTTACAAAGGTTACCATTACGTTATTTTGATACCCATGATAAGGGGGATGTTATGAGTCGATTGACAAATGACGTCGATAATATCAATACTGCAATGATGCAGACTTTCGTACAACTGTTTACGGGAATTATTAGCGTAGTTGGAATGGGGGTTGCAATGCTGCTTTTGTCACCACTCTTAACACTAATTGTTCTGCTTAGTTCGATAATGACCTATATTTTCACTCGAATTGTGGCGAAAATCACCCAAAAAGCCTTTGTAACTCAACAAGATGCACTTGGAGCACTTAATACGCAGATCGAAGAATCAGTATCTGGCAAACAAGTAATTCAGTTATTTGATCATGAAGCACAGACGATGGGAACCTTTAACAAAACTAATGAACGTTATACAAAAGCGGCCTTTCGTGCACAGGCTTTCAGTAGTATGATCGGTCCCATCAATAATGGTACTAACAATGTGGCTTACCTTGTTATTACTGCTGCAGGAGCGTTTTCTATTCTTACTCATAGTAGTACGATTACGGTCGGTACGATCTTTACTTTCTTGATCTATTTACGTAATTTCACTGGTCCCATCAATAATATTCTTGATTTACTCAATACACTGCAGTTATCCTTAGCGTCTGCGGAGCGAGTTTTTGAAGTAATTGATGAAAAGCCTGAAAAAGATATTAAACATGCACTCGCAATGACACATACTAAAGGCAATGTTGCTTTTGAACATGTAGATTTTGCCTATGGCTTACAACAAATATTGCATGATGTTAACATTTCTGCCAAGCAGGGACAAGTGATTGCACTAGTGGGGCCAACTGGCGCGGGTAAAACAACCATTATGAACCTGTTAACCAATTTATACCCACTTAGTAAGGGAAGGGTACTGTTGGATAAACATGATGTAACTAGCATTAAACGGTCCAATTTAAGAAGGTTAGTTACTGTAGTTCAGCAAGAACCTTTTATGTTTTCACTCTCCATTAAAGAGAATATCCGGCTTGGTCGTATGAATGCGACTGATGAGGATGTACGTTTAGCTGCAAAGCGCGCTAATGCTGATAATTTCATTATGCAGCTGAGAGATGGCTATGACACGATTCTAAGTGAAAATGCACATAATATTTCACAAGGTCAGCGCCAACTGCTCAGTATTGCACGTGCATTTATTGCTGAAGCACCTGTTTTGGTATTGGATGAAGCAACAGCCTCAATAGACTCCAATACAGAGTCTGATGTTCAAAAAGCAATGACCGATTTGATGCAGGATAAGACTAGTTTTGTTATTGCACATCGTCTTTCGACAATTCGCAATGCTGATCAGATTTGTGTTATTGATGCAGGACGTGTTGTCGAATGTGGAACACATGATGAACTACTACAAAAGAATGGTGCATACGCTAGACTGTACAATAGTCAATTTAGTTGATAAATGTACTTTAAAATTGGAGGAAATGCATTAAGTTCTGGAAACTATAGGTCTAAGTGAGTCAAAGAAAATGATCATCACTAGTGAGGGCAAAGTAAATACGACACAATAGAGTTTTGACTCGTGGAACACTTTCATCCGAAATCAATAGAGGACCAGATCAAAAATTGACTCTTTGATCCAGTCCCACAAATTAGGAGAGCACATTTTCTAACTCTTTTTTATCAGAATAAGGAATACGGAGTTTGGAATGTCTTTTTATTTAGACTGTTGTATTTAATATGATTCTCTTGCAAGATATTTCTGAACTCTTTCACGTAAATATCGCTAGAGAAACTCTGAAGTATATCAATGAAAAGTTTTTGATTAGCAGCAAGCATTTGAACTGACAAACCATTGGTTCCGCTCATGTAAGTGTGAACTTCATCAATGTATTTTTCTAATGAACCCAGTCTTAGTTGGCCACTATAACTGAGTACAAAAGTGTTAATCAAATTGGTATCAAAGGCACTCATCATCTTTTGTTTCTCTTGAAAACTATCAAGTGCGTCTAAGGTGTCAAAAAGTTGTTGCATTTTGTTAATAGTCTGAAGAATATATTCGGGCTTTTTTTGCAGTTGAATCTGTTTTCTAAATGCGGTTGCTGTTTCGGTAAAATCTGAATCGGTTGTTATCGGCGTGTTAATGGGTAAGGAAATGCTATTAACGCAGTTTCTGGCAGTTTTTTGATAGGTGATCCCCGAACGTAGATCACTGGCCAAGTTGACCATTACAGGATCCGTTGTTTTGGGATGCGCACGGTGTATAGCCTGTTCAAGCATGATGCCAATTGCAATTGCAGGGGTAGCATTGTGTGCTTTAGCAAAAGTCATGAAACTAGTTTGATCAATCACTGTCTCAAAGCGATAACTATCTGCTTGAGGATCAAATGCGCGACTTTCTGGCAAACTATAGGAATTTTCCCCATGATCCTGTATTGAATTTTGGGGGATCTTCAACTCAGGTAGATTAGAGAAGGGTTCCTGCATCTCATCAAGTGACAGCGGGTCATTGGCTAGGTTAACCTTTGGGACTCCGTATAAGAGGCCAACTTTAGATGAAATATAGTAATAGAGTAGAGTTCTTACAAATGGCATTATGCCTCTTCCATCAACTAGGGCATGATGGTAAGAAACGAACAGACGCTTTTGTTCAAAAGTAATATCGATTAAATGATAATTAACATCTTTGCTTCCCAGGACACGTAGGCTATGTTGTTGTGCTACGATGAGAGGCAATGGATCGTGTGTTAAGTTGTAATGAGCATCTTCCCTTACTAACATACTGCTTAGATAAGGATAACGTTGTAAGGAACGGTTGACGGCAATCTGAAGGAGCTCCTGGTCAATTACGTCGGTTAATCGGATATCGATAACCATACTACGTGTACCATGCTGACGATAGAGAAATGATTGGCCAGAGAAGATTTTAGAAACCTTTGGAAGTTCTGCGAGATAGGTTTTGCCATTTGGGGTATTGAATAATTCCTGATAAGCATTTCGTTTGATTGATGTTGTCATAGTTAAGACTCCTTTTAGTATAGTTATAGTTTGAATTTAAAAGCTGTTGTTGCTGATAACTATAAAAGGAGGATGTTAAATAAATATGTATAACTTGTTTGTGAAATGTTAATTGAAAGTTGCGGGTCAGAATTAATATTTTAGAAACATTTCATTTGTTTTGATGAATTATTTTTTGTGTAAAAGAATCGAAAAAAGTGTAATATGTGTAAGAAAAAATAATAAATCAGGAAGTGATTAGAATAGTGAATAAATATATATGTGAAGGATTCGTTCCTTTTGGCCATTATCAAACCTATTACAGGGTAGTAGGAAAGAAAACAAAAAATCCACCATTAATTTTGCTGCATGGTGGACCAGGTTCAACACATAATTATTTTGAAATGCTTGATGATATTGCAGAGATGAGTCAAAGACAATTAATAATGTATGATCAGTTAGGCTGTGGATATTCTTCGATTCCAGATGATGAGCGAAACTGTTATAAAGCTGGCACGTGGTTGGATGAATTAGAGAATCTAATTACCTTTTTAGGATTGAAGGAATTCCATCTTTTGGGTCAATCGTGGGGTGGAATGTTAGCAGTAATGTATCTTTGTGACAGGGATGCAAGCGCAGCTAAAAGTGTCGTACTTTCTAGTACACTTTCTTCAGCCAAGTTATGGGCCAAGGAACTTCATCGGCTTATAAAGTATTTGCCAACTGATGAACAAGAAGCTATCAAGAAAGCGGAAGAGACTCAAGATTTTAAGAATCCTGCATATCTTAAAGCAAATACACATTTTATGAAGTTATACGCTAGCGATGATCCAAAAGAAAGTCATGAAGAAGTACTGAAGCGCCCTAAAAAAAGCGGTACTGAATCCTACATAACCGCATGGGGACCAAACGAGTATACACCACAGGGTAATTTGAGTGATTATGAATATACCGCGAAATTATCAAAGATAAAAATACCTGCGTTAGTAGTGAGTGGTATAAATGATTTGAGCACCCCATTAGTCGCAAAAACAATGGCAGATGCTTTGCCGAATTCGGAATGGCATCTTTTTGCAAATTCTCGTCATATGCCGTTTGTAGAAGAAAATAAAAAGTATATGAAGATTCTTACAGAGTGGCTTAAGAACAATGACTAGTCGTCCAGTTTGATTGGGCGCAGAATTTTGGCAGGATTCCCTACTGCGACAACATTTGCAGGAATGTCATGAGTTACAACACTTCCGGCACCAATAATTGAATTTGCCCCGACTGTCACTCCACCAAGAATAATTGCAGAGCCTCCAACCCAAACACCATCTTCAAGTGTAATTGGTTTTGCGACCATTTTCTTAGCTTTCCTTGCTAAAGGTTCTTCAAGATAGTTAGCAGTATAAAAGCCAACTTTTGGAGCAACATTAACATTAGAACCAATTGTAATCGGTGCAAAATCAAACATTGTTACATCATGGTTTGCAAAAAAATTGTTACCTACAGAGATATTGAAACCAAACGTACACATAAAGTTAGGTTCAATGTAGGTATCAACACCAACATCATTGAATAGTTGTCTTAGTATTGAAAAGTCATAGCTATTTTTGGTAAGAACTAGTTGATTGAAGAAACAACATTGTTCAAAGGCATATCTGGAAGCCACAACAATCTTTGGATTAGATGCAGTAAATATTTTTTCATTGGTTGTTAGTCTTTTAATCTTTCCAACGTCCATTTTCTCACCTCAAGTATATTATTATATAATGCAATTATATCCTAAATAAGGAGGATAACCAGATGGATCTAAGTGAACATAGTGCATTAACCAATTTTGAAATAGAGTACGTCAAACAAATTACAAATTCTGGGAAACTCTATTACGACTATGATCCTTTAATTTCGAAAGCAAGGAATCATGCATATTTTGAATGTAGGAAATATGATAATGAACTTAGGAATGGACGGAGAAAGATAGAAATAATGAAGAATCTTCTAGCTCATTTGGGATGCCATGCAGAGTTTAACTTAGGATTTACGTGTGAGTTTGGATTCAATCTAACTGTAGGAAGTTACTTCAGTGCAGGGAGAGATTTAAAAGTTATTGATTGTAACAGAGTAGAAATAGGCAATAATGTTTCACTTGGTGCCCAAGTAGGAATATATACATCTAATCATGCTGAAAATCCTGAATTACGCGCAGCACATTGGTGCAGTGAACAACCAATAGTAATTGCAGATGATGTTATTATTGAGGACAATGTGGTTGTAACACCGGGCGTTGAGATTGGCGAAGGAGCGATTATCAAAGCAGGAAGTGTAGTGACTCATAATATATCTGCCAATACGATTGCAAGTGGTAATCCGTGTAAATCTTTTGTGTTGTAATTTCAGGTAATGTGAATGGGGGCAAAAGATAGTGAATCATGTGGACATCAATAGACTTTCAAGTGATTTGATACACGCCAGGTGGGATAAGTCGGCAATTAAATATATAAATAAGAAACTGCAGTGGCAAGTAATGCTGAATAGTTCCAGCAATGATTTTGGAACAATATACCGTAATTTGCATGCTGTTGGCTCAAATTTATATACTAAAATGCTCAGAAAATCAAAGTTAACAGCACAGCAAAAGCTTGAATTGATCTTGTGGCAATTAGGCGCAAGTATTGATCACACAGGCTTTTTGCAACTGGGAGATAATTTTCATTTAGATCCACTCATGCCCCCGCATAGCGGCTTTTTACGTTATTTCCGCAACCTTGTTCAAAAAGTATTTCCCGGGAAAGCCTTGAAGAAATATAGTAGGACTGATGATTTGGGTGAACTTGCAAATAAAATTCATCTTTTTCGAAGCTATTTGGATTTCAACAATATTCAGTACATTCGTTCTTTTTTTAAGGGAAAGACAGATTATGAAAGATTACTTAAATATGAGAAAAAATTTTGTTTTGTCAAATTAGATTATAAATCAGCAGCTAATTTCCACAATAGATTTCGCAGTGATGATCATTTCAAGTATCCACAAAACATGAAGGTGCAAGTTACTAGTAGAACAAGAATGTCTGAATTTATAATTAACCTAGAATCAGGTAACTTTGTTAGCGAGTGGATAGGTTATGGCTCTTTGCCCAATGGAACCGAGCAAAATAAAACTCCGTTTAAAGAATTCAATATCGTCAATACAGAGTCCTTTAATTATGGAATACCACTGGGCGGTAGAAAGTTTGCTTTTTTTGTTGATAGGGACAGCCACAATAACTTAGATATCAGCCACCCACATGATCCGTTGGTCCGCAGAAGATTGACCCAAAAGCAAAGTACTTCCTATTATTGGAAATTTGAAAAATCTTATTATAAAAAAGATGGCAGTGGTCAATATACAGGCCAGTATGCAGATATTGTAAAAAAAGGTTACAGGGATTATTATGCTTGGAATTCAGTAAGAGAAAAAGACAAAGTTTATCAGAGGTTTGTTGTGTATTGCCGTAGTATCTATCCTAAAAAGAATCCCGGATTTTACTACTTTCTAAAGAAAGAAGAGAAATTTTTTTAAAATATTTTGTGCTGATAGTGTCTGACTCTCTGTGGATAGCAGCTTAAAAGCATTTCTTTATTTTTTCTTGAAAGACTAGTATGATATTAATTGGTCGTTTTTTGGAAATAGAATGAAGTTAACAAAGAAAGGGTGTATAAATCATTTTGATTACATTATCAGGTATTATTGGATCGGGTAAGTCAAGTATGACTGAAATATTGGCAAATGAGCTCGGAACGAAAGCCTTTTTTGAGCCAGTTGAGGACAATCCCGTCTTGCCATTATTCTACAAGGGAAATGAAATTGCAGCTCAAAAAAGGGCAGAAGGGGACAAAGAAGCAACTAACCCTTATGCGTATCTCTTGCAGACATATTTTCTTAATAAAAGATTTAAAATGATTAAGGAAGCTATGAAAGATGATAATAATATTTTAGACCGCTCAATCTATGAAGATGAGTTATTTATGAAGATGAATACAGAGATGGGTAATGCAACAGAAGTGGAATATCAAATATATCAGAGCCTACTGGCTAATATGATGGAAGAGCTACCTTTTGCTGCTAAAAAGAAATCACCAGATTTGATGATCACGATCCATGTTTCATATGAAACAATGATAAAAAGAATTAATAAAAGAGGCCGTGATTATGAATTAGTAGAAAATGATCCTTCTTTAGTTGATTATTACAAACGACTTTTAAAGTATTATGATGAATGGATTGAGTCATACTCTGTTTCACCATTACTAGTAATAGATGGGGACCAATTTGATTTTGTCGACAATATTAACGATAGGATTACGATGTTAGAATTAATTGAAAACAAACTATATAAGTTGGGCAAACTTACGGACGCGCAGTTAAATAGTTTTAAAGAAATGCATCAGAAACAGCTTCTTTAAAAATAATGCATAAATAGAACTTATTTCTGAGACACAGCTTTTTCAATATTCAGTATGTTAGACAATAACGAAAATAGATTATGATGGCCGATAATGCAGATACAATCTTTTAATTTGCGCAAAAATCCAAAACTATAAGAATGGCAAGGTGAAAAACTTGAAATATAAAAAGAATGACATCACAGATAAGGTATTAAAAAAAGATGTAAGCCGCTCTATTGCGATAACTTCTATCTATTTCATAGTTTTTCAACTTTCAGCACTTATTTCATCGTTTGCGATCCTCTTTACAAAAAAAGAAAGTGAAGCCGCTGTAAATAATTTTTTCAATAATAGTGGACTTCCATACTTGATTGCAGTCGGAGCAGGCCTTTTTGTGATTTTTGTAAACATGACTCCTAAAATGAGGAAACAAACTTTTGCTTCAAGCAAAAGAAAACTGACGGCAGGTGTCTTTTTTTCGTTGGTTACAATAATAATGACAAGCCAAATTGTTTTAGGTGTCTATAGTTCTCTGTTTGAACACGTTGTTAACCTGATAGGCTACAGCTCAACAGAACAATTAAAAGAAGCTACAGACACCAGTCAAACAATTTCTATGCTGCTATATGCTGGAATTTTTGGTCCTGTTACTGAGGAGATTGTTTTTAGAGGATTTTTATTACGTAGTTTGGAAAAATATGGGCAAGGTTTTGCTATTATACTTTCTGCTTACATGTTTGGACTGTACCATAGTAACTTTATTCAAACTCCATTTGCATTTGTCGTAGGATTGATTTTAGGATATGTAGCATTAACGTATGGTATCAAATGGTCAATATTGCTGCATATTTTTAATAATCTTGTGTTGGGAGACATGTTTAGTTATATTCTACAGAACTTCAGCAACAAGCAAGCTGATATTATCAGTAATGTTTTGGTTTGGATAGGCGGAGTTATTGGAATTACAATTTTATGGTTTTTCAGAAGAAAGATACGCAACTGGTACAGAAACAATAAACCAACTGGAACTGAATTGAAACTCGCATTTACGAGGAAAATCTTAATTTTAATCACCATTATAATTTTCATTATTTCTTGCACAGGATTAGATAAAATATAAAGGTGTTAATTTAATCACAACTTCTGTGTGATTACTTGAAGTTTATAAATCCAAGGGCTATCATAATGGTAGAAGTATTTTTACCAAAGGCAGGTGGCTGAAATGGTACAAAAGTATAAACGAGTTTTGGTAGCAATAGATGGTTCTAAGGGTTCCGACATTGCTTTGGCTAAGGCAATAGAAACAGTAAAGAATAATGAAGGTTCTTCGTTAGATGTTTTGCGTGTTCTGGATTTAAATTCCCTAGAGTATGGCGGAGCTGGAATTGCTCTAGACGGTAGCGAGATTTACAGAATTGAACAAGCTAATGAGGAATACATGTTTAATTTGAAACAAAAGCTGGTTAAAGAAAATGGGCTTAGTGAAGAAAATGTACATGTACATTTACGTTTTGGAAATCCAAAACTTGTCATTGTGCATGATTTCCAGCCTGAGTATGGCAATGATTTGATTTTAGTTGGCTCAACGGGGAAGAATTTCTTTGAGCGGCTGGTGATAGGGTCAGTTGCATCTTATGTTATCAGAAATGCATCTTGCGATGTGCTCATGGCTCGTAATTGATTTTTAAAACAAGAATAGTTTAGTTTAGAGATAAAAAGCTTTGAAAGTTAGCTTTAAAAAAGATAATGTTTTTTTGAGTAACTAAATTGCATATAACTCAAAAAGGAGTTTCACAAATGTTTTGTGAAACTCCTTTTTTGTATAACTCGGATACGATATTACTGAATTAAATACAAATCACATTGTAGCAAATTTTTCTTTAATGGTAGCTGCGGAAGTTGCTAGCTTTTGTTCTTCTTCAGGTGGGAGAGGAATATCAATGAGTTCCTCGACCCCATTTTTACCAATTATTCCTGGCTGGCCTACGTATGAATTATATTTGACATTGTAAGATGAACAAGGGCACATTAACTGTGCATCATCAAGAACTGCACGGCTAAGTTTAATTGCACACGTTGCAATTGCGAAACTAGTATAGCCTTTACCTGAATGGACAGCCCATCCGCCTGATCGTGCGGTATCCTCAAGCGCGTCTAAATCTAGGTTCATTTTTGGAGCAAGAGTCTTAATTGGAAGCCCATTGACACTAACTGTTGACCATGCAACAAATTGAGACTCACCATGTTCGCCGTATACAAAGCCAGATACGTTTTTAGGATCAACATTAAATTTCTCTGATACAACACGCTGCATACGAGCAGTATCTAGAAAGGTTCCTGTTCCGAGTACTTGTGATCCAGGTAATCCGATTTCCTTTTGCAGATACTGGGTAATTGCATCACAAGGGTTCATTGTATCAATCAAAACACCGTTAAAACCACTTGCTTTAATTTTAGGTGCGATATCTTTTACGATTTCACGAGTATATTCAAATTCTGCCCACCTGTTACCACTTGCATTATCTAATGCATGAATATTTCCTGCAGTAACAAAAAGAATATCTGTATCCGCTAGTTCTGCATAATCCTGAATTTTTATTTTGGGTCTACTATCTAGCCGAGCTGTTGCATCTTGAAGATCAAGCTGCTCCGCTCTTGCCTTTTTTTCATTTTTATCTATCAGAATTAATTCATCGGCAAAACCTTGAACTACAAGTGAGAATGCTATTGCAGCCCCAACATGTCCTACACCGATGATTGCATATTTTCTACTCATTTTCTACATCCTTTGTTAATTAGTATTGATTAAACGATTTCCAAGTGTAATTGATTTTCTTTAATGAAACCAGCTTTTTTCATCATACCGTACGCTACCAATGAAATGACCATAGGTAATGCAACCCCCGTAAACATGTAGATTGCAAATTGTCCCCATCCCTGTGCAGCATAAGCTAATGGTGCGATAAAAGAGTTTAGTCCTAAACCAGCTAATTTATAAGTTGAACGGAAGCCAAACATAATCGTTGCAATCGGAGCACAGACAACCGCTGAAAGCAGTGAAGGAACCAATAAATATGGGTTAATCAAAAGATTTGGGAACTGTACTTTTGGTGTCATAACTCCCTGAGCAATATTAGCTCCAAGGTTATTTTGACGGAATGACATTGCTGTGAAAGCGACAAACTGTGAAGTTGTTCCGATTAAAGCAGCAGCTGACGAGATCGGGTCAAGCGTTAAAGCAATCGCCAAAGCTGCAGATGATGCTGGAGTCATCAAGAAGAGTGCCCAAACCACAGAAATTGAAATTGAACCAACTAATGGATTTACTTGCATCGTCTTAGCGATGAATGCACTAACGTTTAACAACAATGGAGTAGTGACAGCAGCAAGGCCTAAACCACAAACTCCCCCTACTAAGGTTGCAGTGAAAGGTACAAGCATCATATCTAAAGGTGTCTTACCGGATAAATATTTACCAATCAAGGCAGCAATCAAACCAGCTAAGACAGCACTGACTGGCTGACCAGTTGCGAAAGTTGCACTACCTGCAGCTTGCATCAAGGATGAACCAGTTGCGGTCGTTCCATTGACAGCAGCTGAAGTAAAGTGTACTGCATTTGCACCAATCGTTGAAGAAATCATAGCACTAAAAATGACGAGCGAGGTTGTCTCTAATTGAGATGCGATTGCAACACCAAGTGCAGGAGCCAATAAATCATTAGCAATGACACCAACTTGGTATAAGGCATTCCAGTGAACAAATGAGGCAATTGTCTGTAGCAACAGTCCAATACCTAATGTAACTAAGATGGCATTGGAAACGGCGGCCGAAATTCGATATACATACTCCTTAACTGTTGTCGTTGATTTTGTAGTACTTGTATTCTCCATTGTTGAACAACTCCTATTCCTTTTTTTATCCTACTCTGTTCTAAACTTTTTGAATCCAGTTTTTAGGTGCTTCAATATCCCCAAATTGGATACCGATTAATTCATCATATAGCTTGCGAGTAACAGGACCAACTTCTGTTTTACTATAAAATACGTGGAAATTATCCCCATATTGGAAACCACCGATGGGTGAAATGACAGCGGCAGTACCACAAGCGCCAGCTTCAGCAAAATGATCCAGTTGATCGATGTAGATATCACCTTGTTCTGTTTCCATACCGAAATTATGTTCAGCAAGATACAGTAGTGAGAACTTAGTTACACTTGGTAAAATAGATGGTGATTTTGGTGTTACAAACTTTCCATCTTTAGTGATTCCAAAGAAGTTAGCAGAACCAACTTCTTCAATCTTCTTATGGTTAATTGGATCAAGGTAGATACAATCTGAGAAACCAGCATCGTGTGCAAGCTGACCTGGGAAGAGACTTGCTGCATAGTTACCACCGACCTTGCTTGCTCCAGTACCCTTATGAGCAGCACGGTCATATTCAGAAGCAACAAAGTTTGTAGGTGTCAAGCCACCCTTGAAGTAATTTCCGACTGGCATGGCAAAGATTGAGAAAATATATTCTTCAGCGGGATGAACACCAATGTTTCCACCAACACCAACAATGTATGGGCGAAGGTAGAGTGTAGCGCCTGTACCATATGGAGGAATATATTCTTCATTGGCTTTTACAACTTCCTTTAGCGCATTTA
The DNA here is from genome assembly GCF_000260415.1 of Liquorilactobacillus mali KCTC 3596 = DSM 20444. GTDB lineage: Bacteria > Bacillota > Bacilli > Lactobacillales > Lactobacillaceae > Liquorilactobacillus > Liquorilactobacillus mali. Next base: position 7,043 of record NZ_BACP01000037.1, on the reverse strand, counting down.
TAAACATTTCAGTAGGAACCTTAGGCATCATTAGTCTTTCACAACTGTTTTGCATTCTTTGTGCGTTTTGATCTGGGCGGAAAAGATTGATGCTGCCATCCTTACAACGATATGCTTTAAGTCCTTCAAAAACTTCTTGACCATAGTGTAGACATGTTGATCCTTCGTTGATGGTAATTGTAGCTTCTTCTGTAAGACCAGTATCACGCCATTCACCATCACGCCAGTAGGCACGATAGCGATAAGGTAAGTTCATGTAAGTAAAACCAAGGTTGCTCCAATCTAATTCAGCTGGGTTCTTTGCTTTTGGTGCTGTTGAAAGTGACATTTTAATTCCTCCTTAATTTTTGAATCATGAAAGTCGTTTGAAGTTAAAAAACAAAAAAGCACTCACCGCCAAGAATACACTTCGGCGGTGGGTGCTTAAAAAAAATCCATCGCCTAGTTATCCTAGCGCGATGGACCTAATGTCTGAACAATCTAATCAGCCGAGACATTAAGCAACACATCGCGCGTGCTAATAATGACTAGGCTCACTAGGTACTGGGCGGTATTACTACAAATAGTGAATGTGCGTGACATATTGCTTAACTCCTCTCGATAATTGATTGATATAACGTGACTTCATAATTGATATTTCTTATTATAACTGCTGACATTAAAAAATCAACCTCTTTTTTAATAAAAATGTAATTTTATTATTTTTAATGACAGAAATGTTTAATAAAACATACAAATTACGCTGGAAAACTGAGGTTTGGGGTAATCATGAGATGAGAAAAAGATTGTCTTATTGACTTTTTCAACAATTGAAAGTATATTATAGGCAATCATTCTTATCTTAATTGATAAAGTAGTCAAAGTGCTTTATCCACGTTTTCAAGGCGTGGAGTGGCGCTTTTTTTATTGTCTAAAAGGAGGGAACAGACAGTTGGCAGCAAGTACAATCACAGAATACGACACGATTGCAGCAATCTCAACTCCACCTGGTGAAGGTGCAATTTCCATCGTTCGTTTAAGTGGAGATGAAGCATTACAGATTGCAAAAAATGTATTTTCTGGCAAAGACTTAACTAAAGTTAAGAGTCATACTATAAATTATGGACATATTATTAATCCGAGAACTAAACAGGAAATTGATGAGGTTATGGTTTCGGTAATGAAAGCACCTAAAACATTTACACGCGAAGATGTTGTCGAAATCAACTGTCATGGTGGGATTGTTGCAACTAACGAAATTCTACAGTTGTTATTAAGCAATGGTGCTCGATTGGCTGAACCAGGTGAATTTACTAAACGTGCCTTTTTGCATGGTAGGATTGATCTTTCACAAGCAGAAGCTGTTATGGATCTTATTAGAGCTAAGACAGACAAGTCAATGAAAGTTGCATTGAACCAACTGGATGGGAATCTCTCACATTTAATCAGAAATTTGCGCCAAGATATACTAGACGTTTTAGCACAAGTTGAAGTTAATATAGATTATCCAGAATATGATGATGTTGAAGAAATGACAACAAAATTGTTGAAAGAAAAGGCACAGGATACAAAAAAAAGGATAAAGCAACTGTTACAGACTGCCAAGCAGGGAAAAGTTCTGCGTGAGGGATTGGCAACAGCAATTATTGGTAAACCCAATGTCGGTAAATCTAGTCTATTAAATCATTTACTGCATGAAGACAAAGCAATTGTGACAGACGTAGCGGGAACAACACGCGATGTGATTGAAGAATATGTAAATGTTAGGGGGGTTCCTCTTAAATTAGTTGATACTGCTGGAATCCGTGAGACATCAGATAAGGTGGAAAAAATTGGGGTCGAGCGTTCTAAAAAAGCCATTGAGCAAGCAGACTTAGTGATGCTTGTGTTGAATCAAAGCGAGCCTTTAACTGCCGAGGATCAGCAGTTGATAAAACTGACAGAGAATAAGAAAAGAATTGTATTGTTGAATAAGGTAGATTTGCCTTCAAAAATAGATTTTACACAGCTTACCGAAAAAATTGGTAAAGATGAATTATTGAGCGTTTCCGTTTTAAAGAATGAAGGAATCGATAAGTTGGAAGAAAAAATCGCAAAATTGTTCTTTGGCGGAATTGAGAATAGTCAAACAACGATTATGGTTACAAATGCAAGACATATTGGCCTTTTAAATCAGGCAAAAGATTCATTAGATGCGGTTTTAAGTGGGATTGAAGCTAACATGCCAGTAGACTTAATCCAAATTGATATGACTAATTGCTGGGACTTGTTAGGTGAGATTACAGGAGATAGTTATCAAGACGAACTGCTGACACAATTGTTTAGCCAATTTTGTTTAGGAAAATAAATAATTTAGATGGAAGATAGGAGATCATAATGGACGTAAAGCAATATGCTGGCAAAGACTATGATGTAATCGTGGTTGGAGCAGGTCATGCAGGTTGTGAAGCTGCGTTAGCTGCAGCTCGGATGGGGAATGAAACTCTCTTAGTGACAATTAATCTTGAAATGGTGGCATTTATGCCATGTAATCCTTCTATAGGTGGGCCTGCCAAAGGAATTGTTGTACGAGAACTTGATGCACTTGGCGGTGAAATGGGTCGTAATATTGATAAGACATATGTACAAATGAGAATGCTGAATACCGGTAAGGGTCCGGCCGTAAGGGCTTTGAGGGCACAGGCTGATAAGCGTGCTTATTCGATTGAAATGAAACATACTCTTGAAAAAGAACCAAATCTAACATTGCGTCAAGGAATTGTCGATGACTTAATTGTTGAAGATGGTGTTGTTAAAGGTGTGATTACCAATACGGGCGCGCGGTACGGTGCCAAAAGTGTCGTTTTGACAACCGGTACAGCGGCACGTGGGAAGATCATTATTGGTGAATTAATGTATTCTTCTGGACCTAATAATACACAGCCCTCTATGAAATTATCAGGTAATTTGGAGAAATTAGGTTTTGAACTGAAACGCTTTAAGACAGGGACTCCACCAAGAGTTGATGGGAATACGATCGAATACAATGCAACTGAAGAACAGCCAGGTGATAAGGAGCCAAATCATTTTAGTTTTGAGACCTCTGATGATGATTACTTGGATGCTAAGGATCAGCTATCTTGTTGGCTGACATACACTAATGAAAAGACACATGAATTGATTCGAGCAAATCTTGATCGTGCACCAATGTTTTCGGGTGTGATTGAAGGTGTTGGGCCAAGATATTGTCCATCGATTGAAGATAAGATTGTCAGATTTGCTGACAAGCCGCGTCATCAATTGTTTATTGAACCAGAGGGCCGCAACACAGATGAATTTTATGTTCAAGGACTTTCAACATCGATGCCTGAAGAAATTCAACAGCAGATGGTTCATTCTATTAAAGGACTTGAGCATGCAGAAATGATGCGTCCGGGCTATGCAATTGAATATGATATTGTTTCACCCTATCAGTTAAGGCCTACGCTAGAAACCAAGCTAGTTAGCGGACTGTACACGGCTGGTCAAACAAACGGAACTTCAGGATATGAAGAAGCTGCTGGTCAAGGAATGTTAGCAGGTATCAATGCAGGTCGGCACGCTCTTGGGAAAGAAGAGGTCGTTCTTAAACGTAGTGACGCATACATTGGGGTGATGGTCGATGATTTGGTAACCAAGGGAACAAACGAGCCGTATCGCTTATTAACATCGCGTGCAGAGTACCGCTTGATCTTGCGTCATGATAATGCAGATATGCGTTTGACTGAATTAGGCCATGAAATTGGGTTGATTTCTGATGAGCGTTACACCAAGTTTGAGGCAAAAAAAGCGGCAATCGAAGCTGAAAAAAAACGTCTTGAAAGTTATCGAATTAAGCCAAATGACCAAGTTAATGAATTTCTTGCTGAAAAAGGAGCTGCACCATTGAAGGATGGTGTATTAGCAAGTGATTTCTTGCGCCGCCCAGAAGTAACCTATGCCAAATTAACTAGGTTTATCCCAGAGGCGACAGAGAAAATTGATAATCGGGTAATTGAACAAGTTGAGATTCAAATTAAATACGAGGGTTACATCAAAAAAGCTAATCAAAAAGTTGAGAAACTCAAAAAGATGGAGGCTAAAAAGATTCCAGATCGAATTGATTATAGTGCGATTGAAGGAATTGCTACAGAAGCTCGGCAAAAATTCGAAAAAATTCGTCCTGAAACACTGGCACAAGCTAGTCGAATCAGTGGAGTTAACCCAGCAGATATTTCGATCTTAGCGATTTATATTGAACAGGGCAAGATAGCAAAGATTTAGATCACAAAGGATACACCTTTTGTAAAATTTTGGACGGCAATTACACCCAATTATAATTGGAAACTATTTGTTTACGCCACTCAGATTATCATTTTAGATAATGATCAAATTGTTAGTGTTGATCAAGTAGATATGCCTAAAATAAGGGACTGACTGACATCCTTAAACATGATAAATAAAGATAAAAATGTTCTAAGCATCTACAATAAAAATAAAACGTTAGTAAATTTTAAACTATCTTGTTATAGTGCGAATAGATTCTCTTAAATATACACTGACTATCACAAAAATAACCGCCAGCTGACCAGAGCTAAGGCGGTTATTTTTTTGCTTAGGTACTTATGATCCAGCCCTATAGTGTGTGTTCAAAGATAGCCAATATTTAATAATTCACCGAGTGTTCTCATGATTTTGTAAAATTTTTTTCAGTAACATGCCGTTCTGGGTGTTGAATGAAAGAAAACAGCCATTCAGATTAAAGCTTATTTCCTCATCTGTAATTTCCACCAGCACGTATTATCCTGTTTGTAAAGTTTGAAGCCACATCTTTTCAATACATTTTGTGAAGCTAGGTTTTCAATCTCTGTTTCAGCGATTACATAAGAAGTATTGTCTTGTGTTAATGCCCAACTGCACATAGCTTTTGCAGCCTCAGTCATATATCCTTTATGTTCGAAATTTTTTCCTAATCCGTAACCTATTTCAACCTCACCTTGTTTGTTAGGCAGATCTTTAAAATCGGCGGAGCCAACGACAATTCGATCAGTTTTTCTAATAAGAAACCAAAATGTGTGATATAAATAATTTCTTGCATCTTTTTCGGTAACTATAAGTTGTTTTTTTAAAATATTTAAAAATATACCTTCGAGTGGCTCAGCTTGATAACTACAACTTAGTTCTTTTTCTAAAATTGAGATATTGTTTATCCAATGATGGTACTGTCCTACTGTCAATGGTATTAAATTTAATCTATCAGTTTCAATTATCAATGTTTTCCTCTTTTACAAGTGATTGTTAGCTATAGATTTTATTGCGAAGTAAATAGCAATTGTTATGAAACTTGTTCAGGTAGTACTTATAAAACTTCCATAGGACATCTCTTTCCCAATTTAATATAAACATAATGTTAACTAATAATATTATGAAAAGCAATAATAAGTATAATGGCGAAAGTTAAATTATTTGCTATGGAAGCTTCACAGGGGAAAAAACGTAGATACTGGACATTTTTTAAGATATACAATATTTATCAAGGAAGGATAAAAAACAAAAGATCTAAATAATAACATTTTTCTAACTCAAGTATCATTCAACCAGTCAACGTAAGAGCATTATTTCAGATTGTTGGCAGTAATGTTACTTGAATCAATTATCCTTACTGTCAGTGGTGGGATTATTGGCTTTTTAATTGGTTGGGGGCTTTCATCTTTGATATCCTTCTTTATCCCTTACCATATTCATGCAATCGTCACATTTGGTAACTTCTTGCTTGCTTTTGGAGTTTCTTCAACGGTTGGTATAATTTTTGGTTTATTACCAGCAACACAAGCGTCTAAGCGTAATCTAATAGATATTTTACGCTGATAATTACTTTTGTGAGTAAAAGTACTACACAATAGAAAGATATATTTGGGGACAAGAATCAGAATATTGAGTGAGAGACACAAACCGTGGAAGAGAATACATTGATTCATTCAAAAAAAATAATTAAAACTGTAGCAATTGTAGTTGGTGCTAATCTTCAAAATAAGATGATTTTCTTTGTGCTATTTAGCAAATTTTTTGTAAACTCATTAAGGAATTTTTTAATTTCTTTTAAATTTGTTGGTTTTAAGACTAAAAGACTGACAAAATAGAGAATTATTCCTAATAACACTTCTAAGAAAAGAGATAATATATTGATTTTTACAGAGGTATTTATTTTGAGTACTGGAATAAACATAATAATTCCTGCTATCATGTATTTAGGAATATTGATAAAAATATTCTTGAAATTGATTTGGTTTTTTATTCCCCACATTTATTTGGACAAAAAAGAGAAGAAATATATTTACGAGTGATCTTAGAAAGTACAGTAGGAGGAGACAATTATGGGATTATACATATTAATGTTCGCCATAGTTTTAGGAGTTATTTTATTAGGCTCTGGAATAAGTAAAATAAAACAAAGACAAACGGTTATAGGATATATATTAAGTATTATAGGAATTGCATTTTTAATTTTTGCAGGATATGACATAATTATAATTTTGCATGCTCTTTTTGCTTAGATTAAGAACGAATGACTGCGTTGCAATATTATTAATAAATTACTTTGATTTCTATATTTTTACAAAAAATTCCATCAGATTTTTTTGCTATAGGTCATTATTACCTTTGAAATTAAGACTATCAATTTTATTTTAAATTAGTAAGTTTTTCAATGAATCTAAATGATACTGCTTATTCAGCGTCTATTCGTGAGTTAGTCAATAAAATAATATTCAGAAACTTAATTCACCAACACAGGGTGCGATATTTGTAACCTTTATTTAAGTGCACTATTGGTGTTGTTTTATACGCAATATAAGGTAGGTTATGTGAACTGAGAAAGGTATAGTAAATGTCAACCTAAAAAACATATGTTCAACATTATGGTAAGCTACTGAACAGGTTTAATGCATAGTAATAAGCATACTTAGCATCACGCCCTTTTTTCTCTCAATTGGTTTTAACCTGATAAAACTACTTTTCAATGTTGTTAGGTTCAGGTTCATTATGGCGATTACTTACTACCTCTATCT
>NZ_BACP01000038.1 GCF_000260415.1 Liquorilactobacillus mali KCTC 3596 = DSM 20444 | reverse complement strand
AAAGCTATTACTAGCGCTGGTAAAAAAATACCTTTTGTTCAATTGTTCTATAAGCTTAGTTTATTGGGCGATCTGTTACTAATATATCGTCCAATTTCCAAAAATACCTTTTCCTTTAAAAAATTTTTTTGGGAGAGTTAAATATTCCAGAATTTTATCAAAAACTAATTTATTATCCAAAAATAAAAGAGGCAATCCTCTCAATGAAGAATTGTCCCTTTTATCTCGTTTACCCAATCCAATATAACATAAACAAAAGCGACTAAATGTTTACAATGTTGCAAAGTACAACAATGTACGAATCATATTTGAGGTGAATCCATATTCATTATCATACCATGCAGCAACCTTAACCAATTGTTGTCCATCGCCCTCAATAATTTCTGTTTGAGTTGGATCAAAGACTGTACCATGCGTATCGTTGATAATATCAGTTGATACCAAGCCATCACCATTGTAGCCAAATGAATCAGACTCATACTTTTTCATAGCTGCATTAACTTCTTCAACTGTAACATCTTTTTTCAAGGCCGCAGTTAATTCGGTAATTGAACCATCCTGAACAGGGACACGAATGGCTGAACCAGTTAACTTACCGTCCAGTGAAGGTATAACTAACCCAATAGCGTTAGCAGCTCCGGATGAATGTGGCAATGAATTTGCGGCCGCATCACGATTTGCTTGACGTTTTGCAAAGTTGGTTTCCTTAGGCCCATCTTGCAAACTTTGTGAAGCCGTGTACGCGTGTATTGTTAGCATTAATCCAGTTTTGACACCGAACTCTTTTTCTAATACATTCGCCATCAGTGCCAGTGATTGTGTCGTGCATGAACCAGCCGAAACAATTTTGTCATCTTTATTCAAAATATCTTGATTAATACCATAAACAACAGTAGGCATTGAACCAGCAGGTGCTGAAATCAATACCTTTTTGACTCCTGCATCTAGATGTGCTTGTGCTTTTTCAGCTGAAGTATAAAAACCAGTAGCTTCCAATACATAGTCAACACCATCATTAGCAACCCACTTCAAGTCAGCAGCATTGCGTTCTGAATAAACGTTATAATGTTTACCATTGACGATAATACCACTTTCATCAGATGAAACATCAGCATTAAAAGTACCATGAATTGAGTCATACTTCAGTAAGTACGCCAACATGTCAGGGCTTGTTAAATCGTTAATAGCAACCACTTCGATATCTGATGCTTTGTCCGATAATCCGAGAATACGACGGAAGGCCAAACGTCCAATGCGTCCAAATCCATTAATACCAATTTTAACAGTCATATATAGATCCCTCCAATATTTTTAATCCATTCCAACACAACTTACGCGTTCAGTTTAACATAGAGTTTTTGCATACGTAGTTAATATGCATTACTTTATGTTGCCGCTTACAACTACACCAAATAGCTAAATATTTGAAAATAATCAACTGAATTAACATTTTTACTTAGCGTATAAATAATGCTTTTTTCATCATCATTTTAATGATATTAAAAAAAAGTTTGATAACCTACGTTTTGTCTAATTTTTCGTGATACTTTACGTACTTTTTAGTAATACCATGCTAGTAGGTCTATAAAAATTCTCTTTCAATAATTGTGTAAAAGGAATTGGGTTTAATTAAGTTAGATTACTTTTCCCAGTAATCATCATCGCCAAAACTCAGATGTGTTGCATCATGCCTGTATGCTTCAAACTCATCAAGCGCTTGCTTATAAGTACTTACAGCTGTTTGGTAAGCATCTTTGCCAAATAAGTAATGCATGGGTTGCTTTTCCATGTTCGCCAACTTGATAAAAGCCTTAGCTGCTAGTTTTGGATTACCATCTTGCGAACCAGAACGTGTTTCTGAAGCTATTCTTGCTTTATGAACAAGGTTATAATCATCAATTAAATTCGTAGCTCCTTTGTGACTCGCGCCAGCCCACTTAGTTCGAAAGGCACCAGGCTCAACATTGGTTATTTGAATGCCAAAGGGTGCAACTTGTTTGCGTAAAGATTGAAATAAGCCTTCCATCGCAAACTTTGTCGCATGATAGTAGGCAAATGTTGGGAAAGTAGCCAAACCACCAATCGAAGTAACATTTATAATACGACCAGAGCGATGCTCCCGCATTTTTGGCAGAAGGGCCAATGTCATATCATTGGCACCCCAAAAATTAGTTTCCATCATACGTCGTACTTCTGACTGATCTGATTCTTCAACCGCTCCGAAATAGCCATAACCAGCATTGTTCACCAAAACATCAATGAAACCAAAGTGTTCTTCCGCTTGTGAAACAGCCTCATGAATTTGTTCTGGTTTAGTCACATCAAGAGATAACTTTAAAACATCAGCCTCTCCTGTCGGTAAATCTGAAAGACTGGATAATTTTCTTGCTGTTGCAACAACTGGATAACTTTCATGAATTAACTCTTCAACAAGTGCTTTACCAAAACCTGACGAAGAACCTGTTACAAACCAAACCTGATTTTTTTTGCTCATTCTAATACCACCTTTCATTAATTGATATCCTGATACTAGCATGTTAAAGTTACTTGAAGTCAACTTTAGATTTGAGGTAAAAATAATGAAATCAATTTCAGAGATTGCTGCACAGCATCATTTAACAGCATCAGCTATCCGCTATTATGAAAGCGAGGGCCTGATTACTATTCAACGTAATCGAATTGGCAACCGCTTGTTTGATAGCAAGAGTGAGGAACGCATTCGAGCACTCTCTTATCTTCATCAGGCAGGTCTGTCATTAAGTGAGATGAAAGATTATATTAGCCATTTAGCGGATCATGACTACGAAGTTGAACTGCTACAAGCCAGCCGCCAACGCTTAGAAAACAAAATAACACAATTAAACCGCACGCTACAATTTTTAGATTATAAAATTGAATACCATAAAAATAATCCCAAAATTACCAACAGTAAATAATTAATAATTTTCTTGATTATTATAAGGTTTATAAAATCTAAAACTGCTTCAAATTTTTTCTATAGTAATCCTTTTGGAAAATATTTTTTAAGCATCTGCTGACCCATTTGATGCTCTGTTTCATCGGGGCTTGTTTGACCTGCTTGTCGCATTTGGGCTGCAAAACCTGCGTTAACGCGAATTTTATTATTTTCCATACCAGAAATTGCAACAGCCACTAAATCTTTTAATGACATATTGTTAGGCATATCAGTTGAAACTATTGATTCTAAGTTAGTCTCCGCAACTAATGGTGGAACGAGTTCCATAACGTGAATATTGTTAACCTGGGCATAATCTAATTGTTCTCGTAAGGCACTAGTAAACATATGAACACCTGCTTTAGTGGCTGAATAGACGGGGTGAGAAGCAGCACTGAGGTTAGCTAAGCCAGAACTAATATTTACAATTAATACTTCTGATTTGGAAAGTAATTGAGGTAGAAAAATTTTATCAACAGTGATCGTTCCAATTAAATTAGTACTAATTTCAGCGATCATATCAGTTACACTTAATTCTTCATCGAGTAAATTATATGAACGCATAATTCCAGCGGAATTAATCACGATATTTAAATCAGGGTAATTTTTTTTTGCCCAGATAGCTAGTTCTTTTACAGATGATTCGTTACTAACATCAACAACATGTGTAATTAACCCAGGATCACTTTCATTAACTTGGGTTATTTTTTTTGTAGACCGCCCCGTAACGATAACAGTATTTCCTGCTTTTTTTAACTGACGGGCCAATTCTAACCCAATACCAGATGTACCACCAGTAATTAAAATAGTATTATTTGTTAATTTCATTTGTTTACCTCCAATATAAAATTCATAAAAGTTACATTATTATAATTTTGTAACTTATGAATATAGCATATCATTAAAGTAACAAAAGTCAATAAAAGTAACTTTGTGTTATAATTAATGTATGACAAAACTAACAAATGATTTAATTTTAAAAACAGCGGCCGAATTAGTAGAACAAAAGGGTGCAACTGATGTCACTTTATCTGATGTTGGAATAGCTTTAGGCACAAGCCATGCAGCTATTTATAAGCACTTCAAAAATAAACGCGATTTATGGACATCTCTATCTTTATACTGGCTTGATCAGGTTTTAATTGATATTCTTCCATTTAATACTGACCATTACGCTAGTAAAAAAGAGATCGCCCATGATTGGTTATGGAAATTTGCAAATGGGAAAATGCAAGCATATTGGCATAATCCTCAAATGTTTAAGCTCTACACTGATTACATTGAGAATGACCCAGTTGTTTTGGAAAGGCATCTTAATGACCTATATCAAAGTTTAGCGAAAGCACTTAAAATAAGAGATATGGCACGTATTAGGGCATTAATTCAAGCTTTCGCATGTTTTACAACTCCTGCTTTTTCATCTACATGGGGACCAGAATCACGACAACAATTTGAAGCTATTTGGCAGTTGATAGCACCTAGTTTCAATGAAACAGAAGATTAGAACAAGTATGTATTTTGACTATGAATTAATTTGAAGTATCTTCAGGTTAGTTTTCCTATATGTTTAACTTGCTAAAAAGTTCGCATAGAATAACATTCCTAAAATAACAAAAGTAAGCGTCCACCAGCATAGCTGGTGGCTTTTTAGCCCTAGAAGGGATTGTCCAAACACAAAAAACACCTTTGAGGAGCCCGACAAAACACCATCAACCGCTACTGCATTATCTTAATTCTGTTTTGACTTTTTAAATAAATCTACATATTCTCGTTTACTAATGCTATAATTGAGCTGGTTTTCTGTTTATTGTTCTCGAATATATTTTATTTGATTGAATTTAATTTTTGATACATAATTCCACAAAGAGGTATTTTTAAATAAATAAATAGACCCCAAGCAATTAAGTTGGAGTCCATGAGTGATAGATTGATTAAGTCCACTTTAAGGGGTAAAACCTCTTATTTTCACAATTACCTTACCTATATATTATCATTTCCTAGTTATCAAATCCAATATGCTATACTGATTATTTGCTACAGTACAAGTTTGATTGCCTTTAATCAAACTGTATGCTAAAGGTTGAAAACTCTTTTTGCAATTTGATAAAAACCTGAATTTCTCCTTTATTATACTTAGAAATTACTTTTTTTCTTAATAAAGGAAAATGAGTGTTGTGAACTAAAAAATAAGTATTAAATCTTCAAAATTTAGAAGACTCAATACTTGTTTTTATATAGATTTTTAACTAACAGCTAACAATTGAATGGTTAGATTATCCCACCAGTCATTTGGCGGTTCATTTGGTCAACAGAAAGTGTCTTCTTTGTTAATCCTAAAATAACCGCTGTGATAATTGTTCCAATTAAGATACACCCAATATAAAGAATGGGTTTATTGCACGCAATTGGAATAACAAAAATACCACCATGGGGAGCTTGAAGAGTGATACCAGAAGCCATACATATTGCTCCCCCAACTGCTCCTCCAATTATATTTGCTGGAATCGTTCGAAGTGGGTCTCCTGCGGCAAATGGAATTGCACCCTCAGTTATAAAGCTTGCACCTAAAACCCAGTTAGCTTTCCCCGCTTCTTGCTCTGCAATTGAAAATTTATTTTTAAATAAAAGAGTTGCAAGCGCAATGCCGAGTGGGGGCACCATTCCACCAACCATTAAAGCAGCGGAAGGAGCATAAATTTTTGAAGCAAACATTGCAAGACCAAATGCAGAAGCCGTTTTATTGATTGGACCACCCATATCAGATGCCATCATACCCGCAAGAATTGCACCCATCAAAGCCGCACTAGTTCCATTCATAGACTCTAGCCATGCAGTCAAGACTTCAATCAATTTAGAAAATGGTGTATTAATAACAAAATACATGACGAACCCGACTATAAAAGTAGCAAGCAAAGGAATAACCAAAACACCCATTAACCCTTGATAAGAATGAGGAATTTTGCGAGTTTTGGTTACGATGAACTTAGTAACATAACCGGCTAAAAAGCCTGCTACCATACCACCAAGGAACCCAGATCCACCATTAACTGCCATCATACCACCAATCATACCTGGTGCTAGTCCCGGTTTGTCAGCAATGCTCCATGATATAAATCCAGCTAAAATTGGGACATATAACTTAAATGCCGCATTACCACCAATTTCATTAAAAAAAGCCGCCCAAATGTTATACTGATCACTTTTTGGATCTGAAGCGTAAATTCCAAACATGAAAGATATAGCAATAAAAATTCCACCAACAACAACAAACGGAATCATATAAGAAACGCCACTCATAATATGAGTGTAAAAAGCTCTGCCAAATTTAGCTCCCTTACTTAATTCTTCATCTGTCTTTTCTTTCTTACCTATTGCAGTTTCGAGATTTTTGGGAGAATTTTGAAAATTTGAAGTTGTAGTGTTATGCATAGCAGTTTTGCTTAGAGCTTCATCAATAATTTGGCTTGGATTATCTATTGCTCTTCTTACTGGAACATCCAAATAGGATTTATTGCCAAATAGACTTGTATCAACTTTAACATCATGTGCAATGACAATTGCATCAGCCTCAGTCACATCCTTAGAACTAAGTTTATTTTCAGCTCCTGTTGCACCATTGGTTTGAATTTTAACTCGCATACCGCGTTTTTTTGCTTCACTAGTTAAAGCCTCGGCAGCCATAAAAGTGTGTGCAATTCCTGTATTGCATGCACTAATTCCAATTAGATACTTACCAGTTAAATTCCGCGCTTGGGTCATTTCATCTTCTTTATTCTTTTTTGAATCTTCTTCTATTAATACATCGTATATTTTGCGTGGACCGTCTGCAGTAATAAGTTTTGCGCGAAATTTTTCATCCATTAAAAATGTCGAAATCTTTGAGAGCATTTTTAAATGTTCCTCAGTCGCATCAGCCTCTGCTGCAATCATAAACACTAAGTTAACTTTTTTTTCTCCCCACTGAATTCCACTAAGATTCCTTAAAACACCAATAGTTGCTTTACTGACAGCAGCTGTTTTTGCGTGAGGGATTGCAATCCCGTAACCGACAGCTGTTGAAACTTCATTTTCACGTTTGTAAATTGCTTGTTTGAATATCTTAGCATTATCGATATATCCATTCACATTTAATTTTTCAATTAATGCTTCAATAGCCTCTTTTTTTGTCATAGGTTTGATGCTGGTTTCAATATTTTTTTCATCTATCAAATCATTGATTTGCATATTATTCGCCTCCTGTAGAATGACATATACATTACTAATGATTTAAAATTCAAATTTCGTATAGAGAAGCTTTGCCAGTTGAAGCGAACAAATCCATTTTGTATTCCACAATTTTTTGAGCTGCCCTTCTAGCAGTTGGCATAAGTTGATCTGGTTCATAGGCCTCTGGATTTTCGGCCAGATTTTTACGAAGCTGTTTAAAAAATGCCGTTTTCATATCAGTAGATAAGTTTATTTTTGCAACACCATATTTATAAGTTTTACGTATTTCTTCATTTTTATTGTCAGAACCACCATGTAAAACCAAAGGTATATCAACAGCTTCGTGAATTTTTTTAAGAAGGTCAATTCGAAGTTCTGGTTTTTCAACATGGCTATAATGCCCATGGCGAGTACCAATAGCAACCGCTAAGGTATCTACACCAGTTTCATTAACAAATTTTTTTGCATCTTCAGGATTGGTATATAAAATTTCATTAACCCCATTTCCTTCAGAACTAAGTTCGTTTGATCCAATTGTACCAAGCTCAGCTTCAACAGATACATTGACTGCATGAGCAACTTCAACAACTTTTTTTGTTAATAAAATATTTTCCCTCCATGGTTTTGCAGAGGCATCAATCATTACTGATGTATATCCATTATGAATTCCACGAACACAATCTTCTAAAGTTGCACCATGATCTACATGAATTGCCATCGGAATGTGTGTACGATCAACAGCTTGACGTACATATGCAATAAAGTTTTCTCCAACCAAACCAATTTCATTTGGATGAATTTGAATAATAGCCGGTGAATCCTTTTTTTCAGCAGCAGCAATAATAGCTTCTACAAACTCACTGTTAGCAACATTATAAGAACCAACTGCAAAGTGATTCTTGTACGCAACACTTAGTAAATCAGTCATGTTATAAAGCATTATGATAATCTCCTTTTTTGATTCCAAATTTGGACAAATTCTTGCTTTGTTTTTGTTTGTAATAACTTCTGTATTAATCTAAGATTACTTGTGCATTGGTATACATCATTAAAAAAATCTTTATTGATTTTCAAATCAGCAGCAGGAATATAAATTATAACTAATCTTACTTTTTGATGTCCCCACTTAATATCTTTATTATTAATACCAATAATGATTTTTGCTGAAGTTTCAGAGCCCTTCAAAAATGGATGGGGTAATGCAACCATATTCCCAATATCTGTAGGTGACATTGATTCTCGTTTGATAAAATAAGAAAGTAAACTATCATAACCAGATTTCTTAATAAGATATTCAATAGCATCTGTACTACTTGACTCATTCATATGATAATAATCAAGATCGCTGATTAGTGAAAAAGTGCCAAAAGATTCAACAAATAACTGTACTTTTGAAATATCTTGAGCGTTTAGTTCACGGCTCACATTCATAACATTTTGTAAAGCTTTTTTAGGGGTATCAAAGTCAATTAATATTATTAGTTGATAAGTTTTGGTTTCTTTTAAATTAATGCTTGTCACAACGTCAGTTACTTTAATAGTTGGAAAGAAATTTTGAAGCTTGTAACGGAAAAGTTCAGCTTCAGACTGTTTTCCCTTGAAAACCAATAAAGTTTTAATTGTATCTTTAGCTTCTTCAGCTAAAATTAGTTGAATATGAAGAGCTAGATACGCAATTTCAGACTCCGGAATTCGTAGATTAAAAGCATTTTGCAGACCATCATAAAGAAAACAAGCTATCGAGTAGGCAAATAAATATTCCCTTTTTGTTTTCTTAGAATACGGGTTAAATATTGGAATGCTCTCTTCTATAGGCTTTAACAATCTCAAGATATGAGCGGTAATCTGTTTTCTGTACTGTTTATCTGAATAAAGTGGAATTGAATAGTATAGTTCGGCACTTTGTAAAGAATTCTCGATTACTTTGCGTTGCTTAATATCTATCTCAGGCACAAAAATTCCTGGTATATTCATAGGTAACGAAATAAGATAATTAGTAAGTAATGCAATTTCTGAGGGTTCCGAAATTTTAGGATTTTGACTTGTTAAAACTGTGACGGCGAGTTGATATTCAGAATAATTAACAATTTTTTGATCTACTTTATCTATGGCGATAACATTTCCTTGTTGGTGACGAATCATGAGAATTATCATATGGCAGATAATTTTTGCGTAAACAATAAAGTCCATTGTTGCATGATGCCTAGAAAACACCTTATCTAGTAAGTTTATTTGTTGACCAATTGTATTCTGATCTACGATACCGTTCAATGCTGCATATATTGTCTGTGTAAGATGTTGTTTAGTAATCGATTCGATTAGTACTAGTTGTTCAAGTAATAACCTCTTTTGTGTTTCATTACCTATAATACGGATTCCAATAAAAATTTGAGAATCAAACTGCACTTTAATGTGCCTCTCCTTAATTTTAGAAAAAAGCAATTGTACCTTGCTACGTATGCTTTCAACTGAATAGTGTAGTTGATTAGCAAGCATATCATATGTGATATAGTTTTGCTGATTGATTAAAAGTAAAGCTATTCTAAATAATAAATTTGATTCATCTCCATTCAGAAACTGTTTTTTAAAACCTTTACTGTAAATATTTCTTTGAATTTTGTAACCATGAGCTGAAGAGAGAATTAAAGGAGTTTGCATCTCACTACGATTTAACGTACGTACATAATTTCGAATACTCCTTTCGGTGACCCCAAGCATTTCAGCAAGCTGAGAAGCAGTTAAGTAGCTATTTTGTTGTAATAAAATATCGAGCAATTGATTGATGTTCTTATTCATCTTCCAGCACCTCACTTTCCGAACACCCTAATAACCTCCAATGGACTCTCTCTTTGCTAACTTAACAAGTATATTATAGGCAATTTAGATAGCGCTTACATAAGCATATATTTTTCCGCTATAATAAATTTAAATTTTCCTACCTTCTTTTTGTATGAAAAGATCACTTTCCATTTGCTTTCAAAATTTTGGGAAAATTTAGTTAATATTAGAACCCTTATAACCTAATCTAAATCCTCTAAATAAATACTTCCATACATATATTTACTGAGGATACGATTCAAAGGTGAATTAATTGCTTGATTAAGCGTTTACTACCAATCATGAAATGTGCCAATTTGAATTAGTTTCGGATTAGATCAGTAAAAATTGCTAGAGATGATTGAGCAGACTTGGGAAACTCCGCAATAAATTGACGTAATTTAAATCTGCTCCTAAGTCAATATTTGCCACATGTTTTTCTAGACATTTGTTCTGATTCTTTCAGTATTGAACCAATTAATATAATTTGAGATTCTGAGAATTAAGTCCTCAAAGCTTGAGAAGTGCGTTTGAAAAACAAATTCTCGTTTTAATAATGAGTGAAAAGCTTCTATTTGGCTATTATCGTAAGGATATCCTTGCTTAGAATATGAATGGAAGATTTGATGTCGTCTAAGCAAGTTTTCAACATTTCGGCTCGTATATTGTGAACCC
>NZ_BACP01000039.1 GCF_000260415.1 Liquorilactobacillus mali KCTC 3596 = DSM 20444 | reverse complement strand
TATTTATGCTTATTTCAAATAAAAAGACGCCCGAATTCAGCTATTGATTCAATATTTCATGAGACCCAGTGGCTACCAACAACAAAACTAATTCATTATGATCTAGCTGATAAATAACAATCCAGCTATCATAGTTTTTACCATAACTTCCATACCTAGCAGGGTGAAATTCACGATAGCCACGCCATTTACCCTTTAACGCATGATCTTTGATCCGTTTCAAAATAAGTGTATCTTGTTCCATAATTGCTTTTAAACAAGGTTTCAAGACAGTTATCGGTAAGTGCTTTTTCACTAATTTTTTTAATTCGCGTTCGAAAGACTTGGTCTGTTTAATTTGCATCTAACTTATCGATCCAATCATCAAAGTCGGCCAGTGAGCCAATGTTTTTCACCTGACCAGTTTCTGCTTCTTTTTTAGCAGTCAAAGCCTCTGGAGAATCTAAAAAGCTAATTAAACGAACTTCATTGTTAGCCGCCTTAACCAAGGATAAGCGAATATACTCAGAAACAGTTAATCCTTGTTTTGCTAAATTAGCTTTGGCTCGTTCACTAATATCGGGTGTTACACGAGTTGAAACTGTCTTATTTTTAATAATAGCATTACTCATAAGCTTCCTCCTTCTATGTTTACTATCGTATTACAATTATTATATTGTGTTTTTATCATTACTGCAACTATTTAATTTTCAAATAGCCCCTCAAAAACATTGTTAAAATAAGCCCTAAATTGTGGGGCTAAATTGAATTGTTAATCGTTGATTAGTTGCCTGAGCAATCTCAGACAATACCTTAGTCGAAGCATTCATTGATCCATTTTCAATTCTAGCAATGGTTGATTGTGGTTTACCAATTAGACTAGCAAATTCACGTTGACTCATACCCATATTTTCACGGAGATCACGAACTTTAATCGCTACCTCTAAGTTGATATTTTCCTGTTCAACGAGCTTTGCAAAATCAGGATTATTTTTACTTCTTTCAGCAACATATTCATCAATTTTACTCATTATTGATCCTCCTTGTTAAAATACTGGCTTCGTCGATTCCGAGCAATCTTCTTTTCACTCTCTGGTGTTTTTTGCGTTTTTTTAGTGAACGCATTGGTGATTAAGTACTGAGGCCCTTGTACTTGGAAATAGATAGCTCTCTGAATATTTGAAGCTCTCTTAGAGCGAATCTCATAGAGATTGTTTTCCAGTTTTTTAACCCATAATTGGCGTTCTGAGATAATTAGACCGTTATTTTCAATATTTTGAATGGTCGCAATTAATTTGGCAGCGTCTTTATCAGGTAATTGATCCAAAAATTGTTTAAATTCATTCCAGTCATAATAGTCAAATTCTATTTTTTTCATATTTATATGATAGCCTATTAGCTATCAAAAAGCAAACAAATGTGTTATTACACAAACCCTTGGTACAAGCGGAAGTGTGAAATTCACACTTCCGCTTGTACCAAGGGATTACGTATCCAGCGAGGTGATTTACATGCAACAAGTTGTCTTACCAATCAAAGATTCAAATGTTCTCAAAGAGGTGCAAGATACTCTACTCAATAATTTCAAAGCTGGCCGTCGTAACTATACTATTTTTCAAGTTGGTAAAGCTACGCTACTAAGAGTCAGTGACGTTATGTGCTTAAAACAGGCCGACATTTTTAATCCGGACGGTTCTATCAAACAAAATGCATTTATTCACGACCGAAAAACTGGTAAACCTAATACCTTGTACCTTAAACCGGTTCAAACAGATCTCTTATGGTATCGTCAATGGCTGCTTGATCATAAGCTAGAATCTGAATGGCTCTTTCCTTCCATTCAACACCCCAAGCGCCATATTACTGAAAAACAATTTTACAAAATCATGAGTAAAGTTGGCAATCTGTTAGGAATTAATTATCTAGGTACTCATACCATGCGTAAAACAGGGGCTTATCGCGTTTACACGCAATCTAATTACAATATTGGGTTGGTCATGCACCTATTGAATCATTCTAGTGAAGCCATGACCTTAGCTTATTTAGGCTTAGACCAGGCAAGTACCGAAACTATGTTGGATCAAATTGACTTTGGTTAGGAGGCTGTCTTTATGGATTTAGATTTTGAAACAAACAAGTATGATCTTTTTGATGATTGGCACCAAAACAAGACTAAACAAGAATTTACGCAAAAGTTGCAGCAACAAGCTCAAATTGAAAAAACACAGCTGCCACAATTATTGTCGCGTGAAGATTTAAAAATTCGTTGGCAGATGAATTCTCGCCAAAGTGTTCATCAAGTTGTTAGTAAGCCTAATTTTCCGCAACCTGTTTTTAATTTTAATCATGGTAAAACCCCACTTTATTTAGAAACTGAAATTCAAATTTTCGAAATTAATCACCCTTGGTTAATAACTCCAGGCGCTCGTCTTGCTTATAGTCATTGGATTCTTGATAATGTGATTGATCAATCTTGAGATTCAGCTCTAGGTTTTTTATAGTTGGCGCTAGCCTTCTAATACAAATAATACCCAGTTCGATGGGTATTAAATCTACCCTTGACAAGTGTCAAGGGTGTAAGTGCGCATTGACCTCGTTTTACTCGGTCCGCTGATAACCATGAAATCAGTTTTTGCCGTACTTTAAATTCTTAAAAAACTGTTGCAGATTTCGCTGCGCTCAAACAAGTTTTTTAATTGCTTTGTTCAGAAATTCTTTATAAACTTAGCAGCAAATTTTGAATAACTAACTGTAAGAACTATGTATCTAAATTGAAATTATTATTTTGATGTTAGGAGTAATTAAAATGGACGAGCAAAGCGTAGGAGCATAAGACGTTACCAGCTCTAAACAAATCTAGATACTGAAATTGCGAAAGACAAAGTTTCTACAAAAGCTTTGCTTTCCTGCCTAACGGCGAGTGTAAAACGATCAAGCTGGTTCAGCTTGATCGAGGAGAAGGGCCTGGAACCCCCCACACATCATGAAGGATAAATCACTCTCAGGTAACATAACACATCTTATTAACACTAACAATCGTACCAATGCTTCACGCGTCCTTGTACATTGACCCCAAATCACAAACTCACTTCGAGCCTTTAAGTTCCGTTCACACATGACCTTTTTTTCAAAATTACACAATCTATTCCACTTAATTTTTAAAATCTTCTAAACGCAAATTTTCTGCTTCACTATTCTTGACCTCTTTCGCATACCATTCTTTTGATTTTAAAAGATATTCTAATTCTATTCCTTTTGGGAAAATAAAATTTTCTTTTGTATCAGCTTCCTTGAATTCTGAAAATATTAATCGATACTCACGTTGATCTCTATACTCGTTAGCCTTTCTTGCAAAACACTCTTCTAAATATTTCTCGTATACTTTTATCTCTTTAGTTTCGTTTATTTCGTTTAGTATTACATCTTTTTTCATATTTAAGAGCTTATCATCATAATAAACATATGTCCCTTTAAGCCCAATGCTAATTCGATTTTCAATTTTCTCCAACCAATTTCGCTTTTGAAATGTTTCTTTAGTATTCCCACCTTGTAAATTTTTCGTTGTTAAAGACTTAATCGCATTACTGTAATCTTCATCCGAATCTGGATACACAAAATTTATTTCCTCTCTCCAACACAAAAAATTATTAGTTTTAAACCTTTGAATTCTTTTTGCGTCCATTCTTGGTTTCCTAATCTCACAATTAACAAATTCTGGTGTGTTACACCTCATAGTTTCAAATGACTTCATCAACGAAAGATTGAATATAACTGCATCTCTCGTTTCTGCATCTCCTGACTTGTTTAAAAGCTTATTAACTGTTGTGTCTTTTATTTTTCCTTCATTATCAAAATCATCTTCAAAAAGTACAGTGAAACTACTAATATATGTTTGTGCCTTATTATTAAGTATTTCGCTATATTCTATCTTTTCATTATTAGTTAATCTGATAATGCCTTCAGAATCATCTTTTATTTTATCCCTGCCATTATCCCAAAAATGCTCAATAGAATTTAGAAAAAAACGTCCCTCAACAAGATTGCTAGTGTAATCATTAAATTTTATAAAACCTATAGCCTTTTTCCCCTCTGCCGTATATTTTTCAGCTTGTTTTCCATGTAAAGTTAACATATTATTTATCCTCTCTGTAAAAATCTTCATTATGTACATCATACTTTTTGCACTTCATTTTTGTTTCATGTTATAATAATCTCGCAAAGAAAGAATAAACGTTTTTACACCAAAGCCCCTAGCAGTCGCAATCTGCTAAGGGCTTTTTTAGTGGGCTAAATGTTGCCTATTTTATTTTACTTGCGGCGTTTCCGTTTTAGCCAGTCCGTAAACCACGCTGTTATCAGCGCAACCGCAAGTGGGGCAAAGAAAGAAGTAAATAATTTTTACACCTCCCAACCGTTGCAGATTGGATAGGCAACTGCTCCATTATACCCTAATTATCTCCTTTGCCACCAGTGCCGTTTTTTGGGCCTTTCAGCCGTTTTAGGCTCTTTCCTTAACTCTTCTTCTACATCTTCTGCTTTATCCTCGCTCAAATCGTTTCCTGATTCCAATGTTTTTAATCTCTTTTGCGTTCCTAACTCTAATTGTTGCTGTTGATCAAGCAACTTATAAACCTTGCTTAATTGCTCGTCTTTGGTTGCTAGCTGTTCATCTTTCTTCTTTAGCTGTTCTTTCATTAACTTAAACTGTTCTCGGTAATCTTCCAGTATCGGCTGTATCGCGATATTCTCCCCGCCTTTTCCTTTATTTTCAAGGCTTTCTTTGATTTCTTCTTTATTGCTATCGGGTTCCGATACTCGTTCTTTAGTATCGCAATTTTTTAGCTCTGTGGCGGGCTTAGCGTTGCTTTTTTCAGTTTTTGGCATATCGGTAGACTTCGTATCTCTTGTATCGCCGATACGGTAGGCTACTAAAAAATGTTCTTTTATCCGCTTAACAATAGGCTCTCCATAGTAATTTACATTCTTAAGTCTTTTATCATAGTCGATACTGTATTTGTTTATGTAACGATACACTCGTAATTTGTTTATTCCTAATTCTTCCGCGATTTCTGGTACTGATAACCACTTTTTAGCCAATACAATACACCCCTTTTTTCAGTACAAGTTAATTATAACAAAAAAAATAGCCCTTAGTTGGGCTACTCCTTTTTTTATTTGTTGAATAACTTCTTAACTCCGCCAATCTTTTGTGTTCCTGCAATTAAACCCGCTACAGCTAGCAATAATACGCCTGCTACGCTCATACTCATACTTTTAGTAGAGTATTTCCCCGTCTGCGGTAAAGTTGCTCTTACGGCTGTTTTTTGTATTTTAGCACTATTGCTATTGTCTTGGACTGCTTGCGCTTGTCCTTTAGCTGTTGTTGTACTTTCACTTACCGCGCTTGTGTTGTTGGTGGTGCTACTGCTGGTACTCGTGGTTGAACTTGGGTCTACTGGTGTTGCTGTTTGTTTCTCTGTACTTGAACTTCCTGCCACTGTGGTACTTGAAGCCTTTGTTTGGCTTGCATTGCTCTTCTGTATCGTATTTTTAGTTGCTTTTTTACCACTTGAAACGTTGCTATTTGTTGTATTATCAGGGCTTACAGGGGTTACCGTGATACTACTACTTGTATCGGTACTACTTGTATTGCCTGTAGATGATGTATCGCTTGTATCGCCCGTTGGGTTGTTAGTCGGGTTTACTGGCGTTGTGCTACTTCCCGTGCTACTGTCGCTATCGCTTGTACTGCTACTGCTTGAACTGCTTGAAGCTGATGTATCGTTTGTCGGTGTGGTTGGGTCTGTCGGTACTATTTCATTACTTCCTGTTTCTTCATTCTCGCTTGTACTTGTATCGCTACTTGTATCACTGCTTGAAGCTGTGTCGCTTGTACCTGTAGTGTTTGTTGGGTCTGTCGGTGTTGTGCTAGTATCGCTTGTTGGTGCGATACTCGTTGTATCGAGTGCCCCAGATGTAGTTACCTGGTCGGCACTCGCAACCGTTGTTCCTGCCGCTCCGAAAACTAAAAAACTTGCTAAAGTTGCTGAAACTATACTTACTGTTTTTCTCATTTTTTAATATCCTCCTCTAATTACTCCCGTTTGGCTCGTAACCCGTATTGTATTCAATCTTGCTAATTAACCACTCTTGACCGCTTTTTACTAACTTCGTTCTCATTATCATATTTACTTCTTTTGTTGTATCGCCTACCTTGTTCTCCATTTTGTAAAACGTAACCGCCTCTTGGTTCTTGCTATCCCCGCTATTAAAGGTCTGTATATCACTAATCGTTGTGGGGGTATAGCCGTCGTCTTGGCTGTCGCTATCACTCGTACCACTCGGCTTTAGTTGATTCACTGCGTCACCTGTCAAAAATGGCGAGATCTTTTTATAACGTTCTTCTAGGTTCTTATTTTTTGAAGCATATAAATTCTGTAGAAACGCTGCGAGGTTGCTACTGATATTTTTTGTGCTGTCCGTAACTGTCTTTTCAACCGTGCTACTAGTCTTATTACTCGTTGCAGAACTTTCTTTCGCGTTCGCAATCGTTACTTCTTGTTGCTTAAGTCTTTCAGTCAAAGCCTGATTCTTATCTTTTTCATGCTTTAGTGCTTGTCCTATTTGCCAATTTCCCACAATCAACAAACAAATAAACACGATTACTAGAATTATCGGTACTCTGTTTTTCTTCATTTTCTCAACCCTTTTTGTTTACCCGCTTAATTTGCTCCTTTGATTTTGCCAAAATGTGTCTTATATAACTTTTGCCATGCGCTTAAATTTGCGACCTTAACGCCGCTTTTCTCTGCGTTAGACATTTTCCCGTTTCCTAGATAGATTCCAACGTGGGTCATGCCGCCTTGATTGTCTGTACCCTCAAAAAACACTAGGTCGCCCGCTTTTGCTTGGCTTTCAGAAATTTCTGTTACGTCACTCCATTGTTGCTGACTAGTCCGCGGTAACGTGATACCTGCTTTTTTGAAACACCATTGTACTAAGCCTGAACAGTCAAAACCTGTCGTTGGGTTTGACCCGCCCCACACATACGGGTTACCCTCATACTTTTTAGCTTCGGCAATCACGGTATTAAAGTAACTTTCTGATTCGCCGCTTACGGTAACTGTACTTGCAGTAACGCTCTGCCCCGTGCTTGGGTCGTAATACTGCAAAATCTTCTTCCAGTAATTACTATCGCCCGACCCTGCACCATAACTCGGCAATACGTTCTTATAAAAATCGTTGTTAGCCTCTACGGACCATTGCCCGCCGTGGTTTTTTTTCAACCACGGACCAAATGCCGGCGCATTATATAAAACCGAAGTTATATTAACGTCGCCCTCATTTGTCGGGCTTGGGTCATGTCCTGTTATGCTTTTAACACTTGCTAACTGATTCTTAAAAGCTAGTACCCCGTAATGAATACTCTGCTCTGTCGTTAGCGCGTTCGTAACGTTTGCCCCTTTAACACTTTCACTCGCTTGGAATATGTCGGGGTATTTCTCCGCGTTTCCGTGTGTTTCAACTTCCACATGTGCCAACAAAACGCCTAGCCACGAGGTCGGTACATTTTGTTTTTCCATTTCTGCTTGTATTTGGTCTTTAAAGCGCAAAGTTTTTGCTGATAACCCTTTAGAGCTTCCTGTCGAAAGGGTGGTATTCGTTGATGTATCAGTTCCAATGCCACCACCACTTAAAGAAACTAGTAAAGCAGTACCAACTAGAACAAAACCTATTAGGATAAATGGCAAAAGGATAAATATTAAGCTGTGTTTTGCTTTTTTCTTTACCACATTTTCCATTTAATCAGCTCCTAACGGTCGCTCACTATCCTTGCTAGTCTTACGCCCTGATTCTTCTCTAGCATTGCTTTCAGTGCTACTTCTTGGCTCTCTAGCTGTTTGATGTTCTGTCTCTCTTCTAGTATCGCTAGTGTTCCTTGTCGTGTCTGTTTGTCGCCCTGATTCTTCACGCGCATTTGTCGTCTTATTTTCTGCTTGCGTTCCATGCTCTGCCCGTTTTTCAGAGTTCTCACGTGCATTGTTCTGTGTCTCGTTTTGTGTCTGTGTATTCCCGCCTTTCTGTTCTCTTGGGTTTTCGCTCTGCTTTTCTTTCGTCTTTTGCTCTGATTCAGTCCGTGGATCTGTTTTAGTTTTATTTTCCTTTTGTTGCGGTTCTGTTTGTCGCCCTGATTCTTCTCTAGCGTTTGATGTCGCCTTTTTACTGTATGGCTGTTGTTCTTCTTGTCGCCCTGATTTTTCAGTACGTGAGTTCTTATTGTCCTTACTCTCTCGGCGCGGTTGTGGCTCTTGTCTGTGGCTTGTCCGTCTTTCAATGTTCCGACTTGCCGCGCCTGCCATTTGCCTAATAGTATTATTTCCGCCGCCCGCTATCGCTACGCGTCCGCCTGTGACCGTTGAAACTATCCAATCACGCTTCATCAGCATATACATTACTACGATTATTAATAGCGCCGAATTTGCGATATATCCGCCTACTGAATTAGGACTAATAAAACCGTCTACGATTTGAATTATCAGCAATAAAAACATGATAAACATTGCAGTAAACGCCTTGAAAAAGAATAGTCCTATAATTCTTCCGAGATTCTTATAACCACTGTTGCCAAACCATGGTAACAGTGAAACAAAGAACGATAACGGCACTAGTAACAGCAAGGCTAGAATACCGATTTGAATTATTAAATTAAACAATGATATTAGCAGTAACGGAATGCCTAAACCTAGGGTAATCATAGAGGCTACTAGCCCTATCGCCAGTTTTGTATTAATACCCTCGTCTCCGTCCTGCATGTATTTGTTACTTAATTTTTTATCCTCGTCTTTCACAACTTTGTCTGAACCACTATCTTTTTTTTGCTTTAGTAAGTTATCTATCCTATCACTATTATTTTTTGTAATGCTTTTTTCGTTCGTCGTACCGTAATTCATTAATAAATATGGACGATAAACCGCCGCATCAAAATATGTGTTGCGTAAAACCGCGGTTGTTCCTGCTTCTGGTTGGTTTGTGTCAATGCTTTGTGCGCTTCCGTCAAAAGCTAATCCTACTTTCAAAAAACTTCCCTGTATTCCACCACTAATCGTATTGACACTCTTCATTAGCGTTGTTCCTAAAGCTAGAAAAACACTACACAGCACAAAAACTAATACCGTTTTGCCAATTATAGAAAAGCCACCGACTAAATCATTTTTTGAAACGAATGCATAACCTGCCACAATTGCCACAACCACCAAAATCAATGCTAGAAAATTATCAATTAATATATTCCAGATATTTAATGCCGCACTATTAATTTGGTCGATTTTCCCGTTCAAAACATCTGTTGTTGATAAAAGATTGATGATTTTATCAAACCCCTGCCAAATCAATTTGTTGATATAGAAAAAGGTGTTTCCAACTACTCTTATCATCTCTTTAACAGGGTGGGTCGTGGTGTTTAAGTTCGCGTACCCCTTATACTGATCGATTGGGTAACGCTCACTATTTAAGGTTACCCCGCCTTGTTTAACGTCCTGTGCAGTATAATAGTGCTCCTTGTTATACTTCTTTGCTGCTTGTTTCGCTAACTCAACAGCCGCCTTTTTAACGCTGTCTAAACCATTATCCGCATGTACCGTGACATTTCCAATAAACAAAAAACCTAACATAATTAAAATCATGGGGACTAGTTTTTTTATTTTCATGTATTTGCCCCCTTAACTTGTACCTTTGTGAACGTAAACAACTTTCATCTTCAAAACTTTTGCGGCTTCATCATCACTTGTTAGCTCTTTCCATTTACCATTACCAACTTTTTTATAGAAACTCGCCGCGCTATCGCTATCCGTAACCTGCACATAATAAGTATCTTGACTATCTTCGTCATGATAAACGGTTGCTTTCGGGTGTCCGTAGGGCACGCCTGACATTGCTGTACTCATATTTGCTTTATCAATTTTCAGAACCTGTGACACCATTTGTTTATAGTCCGCGGTCGTCTTACCTTGTCCGCAGGCTGTTAAAACTAGCGTTATTCCTAATAATGCTAGCAATAAAATTCCTGCTCTTTTCTTCATAAGTTCCCCAACTCCTTATACATCATCATATATATTCATTTGCCACCCTTTAACCGCTACAATTCCCCCCACGATTGCAATAATAAAACCTAAAAATGGTAGGAACGTAAACCCTGTTTCAAATTTAGTAGCGATATATATTTTAAAAAGTGCAAGTCCTATCCCTATCAGAAATAAAACTACTCCTAAGGCGATTACACCAATCTTAATTGCAAATTTTTTCCAATTAATCACTAGACAAACTCCCTTTCTGCCTTAGCGCTATTGCTTTTATCAACCGTTTTAAAGGCTCTGATCCATTCAGGAAAGACACAATCAACGCTCAATGCGTCTACACGTCCGTAGAAATCTCTAAACAAGCATTGCCCTTTCTTCATGTCCGCTAACAGCTCTTTATTTTCCTTTGTGACGGGCAAGTCCATAAACTTCAAAATATCTTCGCGCTCTGACCTTTCATCAAACGCAAAACATGCCCCAAAGTTTCCGCGGTCGTCCTCGCTTTGCGCGTCCTTAACGGACTGCGTAATCATGATTAATTGATTGTTATAGCTTCGTCCTGCACGTCTTAACTCTTTGACTAACCGTTTACCGCCACGGGTCGCGGTCAAAGTCCACGCTTCATCAAAAATAATCGAGGTCTTTTGCTTGCGGTCGCGTTGCCCGAAATACTGGCAAAACTTCGCTAACGGTATCATGACCGCTAGTGCTTTGCGGTCGCTGTCGTTCATTTCCTCAAACTTTGTACCCGCTTCTGGCAAGTCCAAACCTTGAATACTTAAAATCGTGTGCTTGTAATCAATATTCAGTCCGCGGCTTGTTCCGTCTGAAAAAGCTAACTGCAAAATTGAGTTTTTAACCAATTGACCGACTAACCCGCCCGCTTCGGCAATATTTTTAACATTGCTATCTTTCAACATGTCGATTAAGTCCATTAAGCCGACTTTTTCGCCTTTCTGTTTCTTCTCGATTAACATGTCTAAATCTTCCAAGATCTCACGCTTTACATCGTCTTTGCCTTTCAGGTTATAAACTTGCTCAATCAAGGCTACCGCCGTATCTTTCGCCTGTGCCCCGTTTAAAAATGTTAGCGGGTCAAGTACGCCGTAATTGTTTTTGTCGTTCGGGTCAAGCGTTACATAATGAAATGTTTTCATTAAGTCGATAAAGTACGGATAATCTTTCTGTATTTCAGGGTCTTTGACTGCCTCTTCAAACCATGCATGATTTTCATTTTTCGGGTCGGTCATTAAGATTTGTACATCAAGGAACGTCATATAAAACATCAATAATTTTGCCAAAAAAGATTTCCCTTTTCCGGTCTCGCCGCTGACCAATACATGCGGACTGTCCGTCATTGCTCCAACAATACCTTCATTCGCTATCATAGGGTGGTAAAGAACTATATCGCGGCTACTTTGAATAGCGGTGCTTGTGTCTGGCGCTGTTCCGTGTGTTACTCGTCCGAGATAAAAGCCAATGTTTGAACCTAAGTTACTTGTTAAACCAAATAATAATTCTGCTATTCCACTGTCTTTTGTATACTGCAACCAGTAGCGCTCAAACTGTATCGAGTTACCGTTTAAAAGCGTATAGAACAAATTAACTTGGTCTGCTAGTGGTCGCGTTAATTCAACGTGATAATTAGCCATATAACTTTTAAGCACGTTACATCTGTTCTGACACTCGGTCTTGTCTTTACCACTAACCACAAACACGCCTAACCATTTGTAGAATGGGGTTTTTTTGTTCTCAATATCATTTCGCAAGTCGTTTAATAATGGTTTACCTTGCAGAATAATACTGTCGCTATCCTCATTCGCATACATATCTTTGTCGGTCTCTTTGAAGCGCCGTGCGGTAAACTGCGTTTTCCGAACTGCTGAACTAGGCTTCATCTGCAGAACTTTAACTTTAAACTCTACAGGAAACGGCATTTTTTGCGCGATTCTAAACATTTCCGCATAGGTCATATTTACTTCTGTATTTGTGATTGGCATTAATGCTATACAACTTTCGCCGTATTCATTTGTAAGTCTTAGAAAGCCCGTATGTGCCACTGGGTCGATTGTAGTATTTGTCGTCTGCAGGTTTGCGGGTAACTCTGACCCTGCAATACCATGCCTAAATGGTTCGGTCGTATTGCGGTAAAGTTGCTTATCCGTCAAGCACTCGCCTTTTAGAACTGATAACCCGTCAAAAACTTCTTTCTCACTAGCTTCGTATGGTTCAAAGGCTTTCTTTGTATCTGCTACACTTACACCTAAGTAGCTTAAAGCCTGCATTGTGACACTATCTAACGCGGTTTTGAAAGAGTCCTTTAAAGTATCTTGTTTTAAATACGCGGTATTGTGTAACTTCACGCCAACCGTGAAACCATAACGCGTAACTTCGCCTAATTCTTGCCCTAAAACGTACATAGCGCGCTCGTCATACCGCTTGCCTATCTTTCCTGTTTCACTGCTAAAGTCTTTCTCCAACTGCTTAAAACGCTCATTTAAGCGCATATCTTCGGGCAATAGCTGTAGATCGATTTCATAATAACTTTTTAGCTCCCACAACATTTGTACTAGTTTTCTTTTATAGCCCTCGATTTCCTCCGCATTGTTTTCACTGATGGTTCGGCTCGGTATTCTGTAGTACGCCCACACTTGCCCCGTGTTCGTTAGCAGCATGTTCCTTAATATCGTTTTGAATGGCTTTTTGAGGTTCTGCATTCCCCGCCCCCCTTTCTTTCATGATTGCTAATTCTGATTCATTAAATTTAACTTTGTCCTCTTGATACGGTATTGAACGTTCATCATTAAACCTTTTGTGCGGACGTTTAACCGTCCACCAAAAAACTAATAAGTCCTTGGTAAAAGCAAAAACATTTTTACCGTTAAACGCGGCACGTTCTTCACTTAAAAAACCACTCCCAAACCACATTGGAACTAAGAAATAAATTAATAAAATGAATTGCTTATTTATCAGTCCAAACGTGATATAGTCCAATAACGCAACTTTCAGCAACCACAACAACAAACCTATTACAATTGCGATTGCCACTCTCCTTATTTCAACTCCCACGGGTAACTTAATTTGGTCGTTTAAGCGATAAATGACAATCGGCTTTTTAAAAATTTTTCTGTAGTTATAAACTTGTTCCTTTGTCTGTTTTTCGCTCATACACTTTCACTCTCTATCCTTGGAAAAGTTGAACCAAAGCTTTTAAAGCTCCAACAAAACTATCTGTAAAGTTAACAATCCAGATTAACAATGCTCCACCTAACAAACTTCCTACTACCATGCCCCAACGTTGTGTAAAGATTCCTCTAAACACTTGTACAATCAGGTAAATTACTATCAAATTACCTGCGATTGTCTTTATCCAATCAGTTACGCCGCTTCCCGTTGGTAATGAACTATCTGCCGCAAAAACTGGCGTTGTTGCTCCCAAAGTTACCGCACTTGCCGCCGCTGTTTTGTAGGCTACGTCAAATAAATGGTCTGCCTTTTTTATAAATTTTTTCATGTGTGTTCTCCCCTTTTATTTTCCTAACGTGTGCTTCAAGCTCTCTACATAAAACTTGTTGCCGCCGTCTTTTCTTAACTTCAATGTCATTTCTTGCGTACTGTCGATCTGTGTTGTTGCGTCCTCAACATCAACTGTTACTTTAGCTATTAAGTAGCTTCCGTCCTTGTAAACATCAACTTTGTTAATATCTTTATACTTCTGCGACCCACCCAATAAAGCAGGGTTCTTCA
The DNA here is from genome assembly GCF_000260415.1 of Liquorilactobacillus mali KCTC 3596 = DSM 20444. Classification (GTDB taxonomy): domain Bacteria; phylum Bacillota; class Bacilli; order Lactobacillales; family Lactobacillaceae; genus Liquorilactobacillus; species Liquorilactobacillus mali. Next base: position 5,573 of record NZ_BACP01000039.1, on the reverse strand, counting down.
TGATATATTGCACGTCTGTAATATCGCTTGAATCGATATACTTCGGTAAGAATATTTTGTCTAACCAGTCTTGTACGTTCTCTTTAATTGTTGCTGATACCTGCTCTTTACCGTCTAAGTTATTTGTCGCTTTCTTGGCATTTGTCGTCTTAAAGTTCGGTACATACTGTGTATATGGTACTGAAACCACGCTGTATTTACCGTTCTTATTAACGACTTCAAAATGAATAATTTCTGCACCGCTCGTTTGATCTTTATTATCCTTTGAAGCGTAATTATAATTAACCAAATAAGCTAATTTAGTAGTCTTATCCTGCGTATCTTGCGACCATAACATCACTGACGCGGGCGTTTTTGTACCCTTTGCATTGTCAACGGTTGGCGTGTCTACGCCACTTGCTAAATACTTGCTTAAACTCTTTTTATAATCGTCTCCGCTTTGATTTGTGTTGTAGTAGGCTTGTACGAAATAACGTCCAAAAACATCTATGTTTCCCGTTTGCTTACTTTCCTCTTTTAACTTCTTTACTTGGCTACTCATGGTTTGCACTTGCGTTTCTAGCGCACGTTCGCGCGCGATTGTTCGCGCTTGCCTTACGACTGCCATTAAAGCTATTAAGAACACAACTATAATTACTAACCAAAGCGCTATTTTAAAGACTTTGTAAGAACGTTGTGCAGGAATTTCAGGTATTTTTTTCTTTTCTTGGTTCTCTTTTACCTGATTAGATACCAACTTGATTTTTTTTAACCATTCTTTTATGATTCTCCCCCCCTTTTTTTGTTAATATTTTGAATGATCACTAAGAAATAGCTTATACAAACAGCATTATTTTATTCATAAAATAACCCTCCTAAATAATTATTTATAAATAAAATATATTTTTTGAAAAAAAAGGCAATAAAAAAGCGCTATCATTAGCGCTGTGAAAAAAAATTAATTAACTTAACTATCTATATTTTATGATAAGTCTCAATTATTATATTATTTGTCTTTCAAAGACTATACTATTTATCTTATATTCCTTGCATAGTGTTGCACGGATATATCTTACGCTCACATTCTTTTTTGCACCTTTAATAATTAAATAATCTGAACTAATAGCCTTACATCTCTTATTTTGTCACAAAAGCATCTTCTATAATTTTTCCGCTGAATCCTGAAAATATTAACTTTTTTTCCTATAATAAATAGTACCCACAATAAGTAACAATAAATGAACAATATTTATTGTTAACATTAAATACATGGTTTGACTATCATACAAGAAAAAATAGATTAAAATGGTCCAACTTAAAAATTCAATCCACGAAAACAATATATAACCAATATAGCTAACATTTTTTAAAAATTTCCAAGCAAATGGGACTGATTTTAATAATAATGGAATATAACGCACCAATATGAGTCCCCCAAAATGAATCACTCCCAAAAGCAAAATTCCTGGAACTACAATTGGATGAGAATAATTAAACCAATATATCACAAAACCATTCAGAGTAAAATATGTCGGCAATTTAGTTCCTAATTGTGTATTAAAGAATAGAATAATAAATGACTGAATAATAAACATACTTCCGGAGATAAATACAAATAATATGTTTTTTCTAGGACCTTGTTCTTTGAATTCCATAAAGTCTCCCTCCTTTGCTAATAATATCAGAAATAATAGAGACCACAAAATGTCCAAATTTGTGGTCTCCAAAAATTTATCCAGCGGATCTATTAAACTTCATACCCTCCAATTGATCTTTTGAATGGCATTAATCTAGATAACTTCTCCTTAGCAATTGACTCGTACAATCCAAAAATATAATTATCCAGTTCTTTAACAAATTCTTTGCCACCCATATCATTAGCTATACTAAATATTTTCCCATAGCCTTCATCAATAGATAAAGATTTCATTTCAAACTTTTCTTCGTTTTCAGCACCATAGACAACTGTTCCCACAAAAGCTACAGTTATTGCAGCAGCATAGTCTATAACCAAAACAATATTTACCACCGCAACAGCTTTAGAGTCATCAGAACCATCTATAAGTTCATAATAAGAACTGGGAACCATATTATTGGCTACTGCAACCTTGAAAAAAGATTTAACGTCATGTTCTTTAACCGCTTCGATTGCTTTCTCATCCAACTTTACTTTGTAGCTGTTATAAATATAACTATTTTCGTCCACAATAGAAGAATTCAAACCATAGTATTTAAATACTCTTTTAGGATTTTTTAAAAAGGCTTTTAATGATGTGCTAGAAATTCTTAGCTTTTCCCACAATCTTTCAATTTTTCCTATTTGTTGACTTTTATTAATATTAAAAGGTATTTGAAATTTGTCTTTTTTCCCCAAATCAGTATTATTCTTTACATACAATTCGTTACTCATAATTTTTACCTCCATTCAACTTTATAGGGCATTCCCAACCATTTGTATTTCTTTGTTATAATCACTAACCTTGATGTTATAACGTAACATCACATCATCAAAAATCTTCTCCCAGTTTTCTTTTAAAATTCTTTGTACTTTTTTATCCGAAAAAATTAAGGCACACGCTTGACATCTATGAGTAATATTGTTTGGATATTCAAAACTCTCATCGAATAACGAAGCATAATATAATATTTTTTCTGGACCATCCGTCCAAATCCAAATTTTCAAAAAATCATTATATTGATCTCTCACTAATTTTTTTAGATTCCCATACTCATAAGCTCCCATTTTCATCTCTGGAATTGCTTCCATAGTTAAACCACAACAACTCACAACTTTGTTATATGGGTCAAGACCCAAATTAGCAAACATACTATCACAGCCAGTAAAACTATCAACTTTATCTTTTGAAAGAATAACGCTTTTCTCTTGTTTTACGTCACTATCTTTATGAAATGGAATCCACACATCTTGAATGATTTTGACAGGGTTATCTGCGTGTTTATTGAAGTCTTTAAGTCGTTGATCGTTCAAAAGATCCTCCATTTTAAATTTTGCGTTAGCAGCGCCTTCAAGGACAATAACCGTTGCTATCCCAAGTTTTGCGGCCTCTATTGAAGCATTAACTACATTTTTGAAAGGAACAAAACGCTGATGGTTATCGCCAGTGGAAAAGTTAATTTCTTTTAACCCAGCTTGTCTTGCTGGTAAAAGTTTTTTATATGCGTTTTTTGAGCTTGTGGCCCACGAAGCGTTAGAAACACATCTTGTCGAAAGCTTCATCTTAGTGGCTAATGCAATTGAATCATAAAGAATCTTTCGAAGAATAAAACATTCACCTCCAGTAAAAAAGACAGCCCTTAGTTTAGGAAGACTTTTCTTAGCTTCCATTATAAAATGTGAAATTTGCTCATAACTTAATTTTTCCTTCCGTTTGGGACTACAATCAAAACAACACTCTTCGCAGGCAGCTGTACATCTAAAGGTAGTGATTACAGTAATACTACTAGGTTCTACTAACTTCAAAGCATCATCTCCTTAACGTGTTTACACTACATCTCGCAACTGAAACTTTTATTACCACCTCCTTATTTAATTGGAAAAACTATTTTTTGGGGGTTTAGAATGGTATCAATTTGATCATGTGAATGAGAAATGATAATCAAAGTACGATCCGACCTCCACGTATTTAGATAAGTAAGAATGTTGATCAAGCTATCCGCATCAATATTCGAAAGAATTTCATCAACAATGAGAATTTGGGGATCAACTAACAGTGCATGAATTAATTTTATTTTTTGAATTTGTCCCGTACTTAAAGCATGCTGATCATTATCCACTTGACTAGTTAAAACCATGTTGTTGTTTTGTAAATCACTCTTTAATAAAGTTATACGTAACATTTCTTCTAACTTTTGTTTGCTGTAATTTTTGATACCAATAGTCAAATTATCTAAAACAGTCCCCTTAAATAAATAAGTATCTTGAGGAACATAGGCAATCTGACATTTATTGTTTATTTTTATTGACCCAGATTTAATCCCAATGAGACCCATAAGCGCCTTTGCAAATGTACTCTTTCCTGAAGCATTAGGGCCTTCAATGAGATAACTATTATTTTTATAAAAAGTATAATCAAAGTTATTAATAACATTTTTCTTACCCTCATAATCAATAGTTAAATTTAAAACCGTTATTGTTTTTTCTACAGATAAGGATGTTTGGTATTTTGCCTCTAAGTTCTTTTTTTTGTTAGTGTCCAATAATTGATTAACACGATCACAAGACAGTGATAATTGCTTAGATGTTGGCATTAGCCCAATTAAACGACCAACTGGTGAAAATATTGCTGCTGAATATGAATAGCAGGCAATGATATTCCCTAGTGTACTTTTACCGTTAATAATTAATAATCCTCCCAATAATAAAACAATGAAAGGAGCCACAACAGCCAAAAAACCAACTACACTGTTAATAAATGTAATAACCGTATTAAAATACACAGAAGTTTCCATTAGTTTTTTGTTTTTCCGATTGAAAGAATCAAAATACTGATCTTGTAGTTGATATACGTTGATAAACAAAAAGCCACGAACTGTATCAACCAAATGAATAAGAATCGAATCTTTTGCTTTCTGAATTTCTGAAAAATATTTTTTTGATAGTTTACTTAATTTTAAATTTAATAAAACAAATACGGGTATAGAAACCAGTACAACCAATGCTAAATAAACATTTAGTATCATTAAAATTGCCATATATGACACAATGCCAAGTACAGCAGAAATAACATTAATATAAAGGTTTTGAAAGTTACTGCCAATAACCTCGCAATCACTAATAATAGCTGTTTGCGTCATATCATTTTTTTGATTCATTTCATTAGTTTTAGAGTTTAACTTCATTTGATATATTTGTTTTCTTAATTTAGCAACAATTAACTGAGACCACCTTGAAGAGACAATACTTAAAATGAAATTAAGACACAACTGCAGAACAATTAAAAAAACAAAAACAAAACAAATTTCCCACAATCCCGAAGTATTTCGTACATACAGTACGGCATCAACAATAGCTTTAACTAATAACGGAAATGGCAATCCAGAAGCAACAACTAGAACAATTAATAGCCCGACAAAAAAAGCTTTTAGCTTTTCTTGCTTAACAAGCGAAAAAAACTTATCACATAACCACCTCCAAAGCCTCAATAATTATTAATATTTTCAGGCTCATCATAGTACTATATATTGTGAAATTCAACACTAATTAATCATTATTTTTATTTTTTATTAATTAACAAAAAATATTACATAACTAATTTTGATTAAAAAGCTCGTATACAATGTATTTTAGACAAAAAATGACTTTGTTTTAAGATAATTTTAAAACAAAATCATTTAATCAAGAATTCACAAATAAAATCAACTCATATAATTACATGCCTTTTAAATTTTTTTGAGTCTATTTTGGCTGATCTCTTCTCTGCTTCGTCCTACATCCTTTTTTATTCAATATGCCACCTGTCTAGAAATACAGCACAGTGAAATAAAGTTGTAAAAGACGTAAAATCTTATTTGTTCTATCATTTATTTATGAAGTTATTTTATTCTTGCTTGGATGGATCCAATTGCTTTAAATT
>NZ_BACP01000040.1 GCF_000260415.1 Liquorilactobacillus mali KCTC 3596 = DSM 20444 | reverse complement strand
ACATTGAGATTACTATTCAAATATACGGATACAACTTCTGCTTTTAATTTTGAACTATATTTGGTCATAAAAAAAGTACCTCACAATCATTAGACTTTTTGTCTAACAATTATGAAGCACTTCATTAATATCTGGCCTATTTATTTTTGACAAGAATTTAACACCTTTGGCAGAAAGTTTCTGCTGCATTGCTAATTTACCGAATTCACGCTTAAGACTTGAGAGAACAATAGCTTTATTTTTCTTAACATGTAGTTCGTTAATTGCAGAATCAATAAGAGTTTGTTCTTGAGGATTACTTAAAGTAATACCTTCCAAAGTATTAAGTAATGTATGTTTTTCCATAAAAAATCCCTCCCTAAATAGTCTAATTCTCCAAATTATTTTTTGGAGATACTGAAATTCATAATCCCAGTGCTCAATTTACACCTTTAAGACAGATAAGCAAGCTTATTATCGTAGACAAAGCGCTACTTTCAAGTCTGTAGGCGGAGTCTAAGATTATTGGCTCTTTTAAATAGCTTTTTATAGTGCAAATATTTAGAAAAAAAGAAATAACATGTCTTAAAGAATTCCATTTTTTTCAAAATAATTTTTCTACAGTATACGAAAATGTTGGAGAGTGAATAAAACTGGTAGTAGTTAAACTGGTAAAGCTAGAAAGATTATCATTTTTCAATCGTCTTTTCTTATCTTAGTAGAAAACTTCATGTAAGTAGCTTTAATATATTCAATTTTATTATTCTTTTTGTGAACAGCAACAAAACCGTTATTGTCTGGATAATCTATTTTAAGAATTTCTTTTCCATCGACCTCATATGTATATAGGTTAGAGTCTAAAGCCTTGGCTCCAATAGAGTATTCAAAAAACACTATTTCATTCATAATATCAATCCTTCTCAAAAGATAAACTTTCCTATGGCTAAAGTTTAGTGTTGGACGGTAAAAAAACAAGCGGGGCTGTGCCGTAATTCCCATTTTTTCAATACTTGAAGGGCTGAGGAGTCCTTTTTCGTACAAATTAGGCTCGCTAGATTAATCTCTAGTGAGTTTCTCCCGTGTTGATAAAACATATATTTTATTAATGTTTATAATATCCATTATTTTCACTTTACATAATCTAACTCATATTAAATAACAACTATGCCAGTACATCATGTTTTTCTCCATTTTTCCTCATTTATAAACCTATTTTTCTCTTTAAATTCCGCTCACTCACACCTACATTATATCCGAAACTAATAGTTTACGTAGCGCAAAGTAAACAAATACGTTCTTTTTCTTGCGACCTTTTTGTTAAAAGCTATAATATAAGGAGGAGTTAAGAATGATAAATATAAAAAATGTTCGTAAAATACTCTATCTTGGTGCTGTAACATTAGCGTCAGTTATTGCATTCCCTGTATTTTATCCCGTTGATAAAATATCGGCTGATACCAATGACACTACAACGCAAACTTTAACACGTGCGAATACCACACCATCATTACACATTGTGTCTTTCATGCAAGAACCTGTTTCTGGTGGCTCATCCAAGGGAAAGTGGGAGTACATGTACACTTATGGCCCATATGCTTTTTTTAAAAATACTGCCACAGGTAATTGGAAAACTGTACAAATTATTTCGACTACTAAGTATACGATTAGTGTTATTGTCAACGGCTACGAACAGACATTTAAACGATATTTGAAAGGTGAATATGCTGCTGGGTAAAGTGCTTAAGATGGAGAGGTAATATAATTGTTTAAATTAGATAAGCGGAAATATTTGCTAGACTTTATGGAAAAACATCCAAACTTGAATAAGATTGAACAACAACTTATTGTGGATACTTCAGAAAATATCAATAATCCAAAAGTTGTGCAGGAACGTGAAATAGTCAAGCTGATCAATTCTCTTAAAAAATTATCCTTAGAACATCATCTATCAGACGATGGCCGAATTTTGTTAAAAAAGTTAAACCGGAGCGATTGGATTGAAGGACTAATTTACAATATGAATCTTTTTGGAAATTAGTAGTTTTGTTCATGGCCCTCTTCTAAAGTAAGAGATCTTTTCAAAAAATTAAAAAGGTCTCCAAACATTGGAGAAACAATATGATAAATTTTTATAAAAATATATGGTTTTATGTCGGACTATCATTGATTGGGCTGCTACTTCTAGTAATTTTTAATGCACCGGCTTCTTGGTATTATTACGATATTCTTATATGCGCTATCCCTGGTTTGATTAAGGGAGATGATTCACTAAAAAAAAGCATAATTATCACAAAAAATGCAAAGGCACAAACTAATGTCTGGGAATTTATGCGCAGTACTGGTTGGATGATGGTGATTGCAATTATTTATTTAGTCACCAAAATGATTATTGCTATCTTTAGTTAAGAAACATTTAATGTCTATAATTGGCAAATAACGCCTATAAAAGAGCAAGCAATGATTCTCTGCTTGCTTTTTTTGCGTTTCATCAGCATAATTATTTTGAAATCAGGAGGGTATTTATGAAGTTTGGTAATCGTCTAAAAAATGCAAGAACAGAATTGAATCTTACTCAGGAACAAGTTGCTAATGATTCTTTTATTACTAGACAAACAATTTCTAGTTGGGAAAACGAAAAAACCTATCCTGACATTGCTAGCTTAATTAAGTTAAGTGACTACTACCACATTTCACTAGATGTTTTGCTAAAGGAGGATTCTGGAATGAAAGAGTACTTAGAAGAAAGGCTGTTGAAAAATCACTTATACCCACAATTATTATCCTAACTGCTAGCAATTTTATTTTTCTATTCTATCTGGCTACTGGTATATTTAATAACATTGTTTTATTTTTAGGTACATTGAATGCTATTGCCTTAATTCAAGTGTTATCTATACAATTGCGCCTACGATCAGTTAAAAGTATTTCTAACAAACGAATTGGCTTACTTTGTAGTTTGGGGATATTTATCATTGGCATCTCACTCATTTTATTTAATCACAAAACGCTCGGTGCAATATTATTAGGAATTAGTATTGCTAATATGTTGGAATACATTTTCTTGAGCACTACCTCTAAATTCTAGTTTTAGGGTCTATATCTATCAAATAACCTCTTCCATTTTTCCATTTAGATATAGATTGCCTTGAAATATGTAAAATAGTAGCGATCTCATTTTGTGAGAATCCATTTGATTGACGTGCAACCTTAAGTTTAGTAGCCATATAGCTCATATATTTGCCCCTTCCTTGTCCTGCAATATTTTTAAGTAAACTTACAATTTACGTTGGCTTGAGTAAATTACTGCGTTCTTTATAAAAAAATGTGAATTGTTAAGGTTAAAGCATTAAACCGTATAAGGTTTAAAAAATATAGTTTCAAGGAGTGCAATATACATGAAAAAAATCCTTATTATTTTTACTCTAACACTTAGTATCATTTTAGGTGTTACTCTATCTCACAATAACACCTTAGTCCATGCTGATCCAATTACTAAAAGTTTAAATCCAACACTTGAAACACACAAAAGAAAATTAGGCGTTTCAAAAATTGAATATAGTAAATGGGCGAGTTATAACACCTCTAGCACACGTGCTAAAAGATTTTCATTAAATTTGGCTGAAGTCTCAGTTGGCGTGTTAGTAGCTCCTTTAAAATGGATTGGCGCAGCAATTAATACCGGTGATGCTCTTTTTTCTCTTGCGTCTTCATACTGTATTCAAGGAAAATCAATAGGAGATGTTTGGCCACATTACACTGTTAGAAATATTCTAGGCTATAATAAAGCTCATTACTGGGAAATAATAGGACAAGAAGCATACATAACTATGTACGGGAACTCTTCTCATTCATTCGTTAAAGCTCATGCACATTATTATCACTGGGTAAGCTAAATTATCTATTTAGGAGGTTCAATATGCACAATTTTTATAAAAAAGATTATTTCTACGCTATACTTGCCACTCTGACCTTACTATTGTTGTTAATTCTTAATGTTTCATCAATCTGGTATGTCTTAGCACCACCTATTTACTTTATTCCTTCAATAATTCTTGGCCTTTATAGAAAAAAACACAAACAGTAGAATTCAATGTAGCCTTATCTACATAAAATTATCGGTAGGAATATCATAGGGTCTATAATTCTCAAATAACCCCTCAAAAACATTGTTAAAATAGGGGTT
>NZ_BACP01000041.1 GCF_000260415.1 Liquorilactobacillus mali KCTC 3596 = DSM 20444 | reverse complement strand
TTCATTAATCACCTATAAATATGCTCCATAACTCGAAGTGTTGTGTCAATACTCTTATCGACTTATGTCAAGTTCTTCGTGTAACTTTTTAGAATTTTTTATACCTTTGCTGGATTCTTTTTCTTTTCAACTTTCGTTCCCGCCTGCATTTGGTCATTATAGCCCCAGAACCAAGTAACTAAGAAGCTGACAACCAATGCGGCCAAACTAGAAAGCAGGAAAGCATAAAAGCTATTCAAGTCTGCGGCATTCTTTGGATTAAAGAATGATGAAAAACCAATCAATGAACCTGTGAACCCAAACATGTTTCCGTGCATCAATCCTGTAATAAATCCGCTAGCAGCAGAACCAATCAATCCTGAAATAAAGACTTTTCTATAACGCAAGTTCACACCGTATATTGCAGGTTCAGTTACACCACAAAAGGCTGAGATAGCAGCTGCAAAACCCAGACCCTTGATGTCATCTTTTTTAGACTTAATCGCTACCGCCAAGACTGCGGCACCCTGAGAAACCATCGTCCCAGAAATAATTGCATTTAGTGCACTTTCTCCGCTTCCAGAAATTTGTTGTGTAACCAATGGAACAACTCCCCAATGTAATCCAAAAATTACTAATACCTGATAGAAACCACCAATAACTGCTCCACCAAGCCAACCAGAAATGTGAACAAGCCAATTGATAAAGTCAGCAATACCATTGGCTACCCCTTGAATAACTGGTCCTGTAATAACAAGTGTTATCGCGCTTACCACCAAGACCGTAATCAACGGTGTAAAAATCATCTGCAGGTAACTTGGAAGATTTTTCTTGAGCCAATTGCCAATTTCCTTCGCAAACCAAGCTGCCAAAATCATCGGGAAAATCGAATACGTATAATTTAAAAATTGAAAATTAAATCCGCCGATTGAAAACATTGTCTTAAAATTGCTGCCCCATTCAATGATTTGCGGATAGGTTAAAACCCCACCAATTACCGCTGTTATAATCGGATCACCCTTCATATACCGTGCTGCTGCAAATCCTACAAAAATGGGTAGGAAGAAAAATGCCGAATCTGCCATTGCACTAACAGTAAGATATAATGTACTCTTTGCACTTAATAATTGCCCTAATTGCGGTAATGTCAATAATGCCAGGATTCCCTTAATAATACCAGAAGCAGCAATAACTCCGATTACAGGCGTCATTGATCCGGTAATGACTCCAATTAACTTATTTATATAATGCATTATTCCTTTTTTGTCTGGATCTGCTTCTTTTGAATCATCAGCAGCTTCGCCATCAGAATCTAACTTCTTAGCAAATTTTGGTCCCAATTCATCAACTACTGCATCGTATACATTTGCTACCTCATTACCAATAACAACCTGGTACTGTCCTGATGCTTTTATGACATCAATCACACCATCGGTATTTTTTAATGCATCATCCTTTGCAATACTTTCGTCTTTTAAGTAAAAACGTAATCTTGTAATACAATGAATCAAGTTGTCTACGTTTTTTTCTCCGCCCACGTCAGCGACAATTTTCTTGGCCAACTTTGAATAATCCTTATTTGCCATCGTAATTCCTCCTATCTACTTTTTTAATTTCAGAGTTCCAATAACATCTCCAACAGCACAGCTTTTTCCCTCTATCTCAAGTGTCTCAATCTTATCGTTAGAATTCGTAACAACTACCATAACGGTTGTTAATAAACCTTTATCCTGAATATCTTTCCTACTCATTGATGCCAGTTTCTGACCTTTTTTTACCTTATCACCAACTTTAGCAAAAACTTCGAATGGTTTTCCTCCCAACTCAACTGTGTCAATTCCCAAATGAAGAAGTACCTCCAAACCCTCAGCAGTTGTCATTCCTATAGCGTGTTTTGTTTCCGCAATCACAGTTATCTTGCCATCAAAAGGAGATACAATTGCGTCATCACTAGGCTCAATAGCAAACCCTTGTCCCATTGCTCCAGTAGAAAAAACCGGATCCTTTGTCTCAGAAAGCGCAACCAGTTTTCCGGAAACAGGTGCATGAACTTCTAATATATCTACTTTCTTTTTAAAACCGAACATCGAAATCGCCTCCATATATCAAACGCTTACATAATTTCACTATCATATTATAACTTGTATATACATCTGTCAACATATTGGGTTTGTATCCCTTATATATCCCTTTTAAAAAAGAATTTTATCAAGTAAAATTTATTTATTGATTGCATATACAGGAATGTTATAATAAAAAGAAACCGATTACTTAAGGAGGGATGATCTTGCAAAGGAATAAAAGTAAACAAGATATTATCGCAAAAGACATTGCAGAAAAAATTCATCATCGTATTTATTCTCCCAAAAGTTTTTTACCAAGTGAGCATCAGCTTTGTGATCTATATGGAACTTCTCGTGAAACAATCAGGAAATCCTTGGAGCAACTAACAGAACTTGGCTTAATTCAAAAAATAAAGGGACGCGGATCACTTGTTTTAGACATTCAAAGATTTACATTTCCAATTTCCGGAATTACTAGCTTCAAGGAATTGAATACTTCACTTAATATGCATGCAAGCACCAAAGTACTACAACTGGAAAAAAGAACTCTCCCAAAATCACTAGTGGCGGGGATCTCCTTACCAACACAGGATGCATTTTATCTTGAACGTCTTCGTTTGATTGAAAATGAACCTGCCGTCTTAGATATCGACTATTTGTTAAGTCCTCCTGTTGCTGAATTACCAATTTCAGCTGCTGAAGATTCGATTTATGATTATCTTGAAAATGAGCTGGGCTTAGAAATTTCGTACGCCACAAAAGAAATTACAGTCGAGGAAGTCTCTGAAAAAATTAGCACCGATTTAATGTTAAGCCCCAACAATTTAGCCGTCTTGGTAAAAAGCTTTACTTACCTTGGAAACACTCATCTCTTACAAGTTACAAAATCATACCATCATCCTAAAAAATTCAAGTTCGTTGATTTTGCCAGACGACGGAAAATCATGATTCATGATGAATTAAAGGAGCATCGCTATGAATAAAGAAAAACTACTCACCAAATTAGGAAAAAAGGTAATTTATCAAATTTATCCCAAGTCATTTTACGATAGTGACGGAGACGGAATTGGTGATATTCGTGGAATAATTGAAAAAATTGACTATTTAATTAGTTTGCATATTGATATGATTTGGTTCAATCCATTTTTCATTTCACCGCAAAACGACAATGGTTATGATATCGCAGACTATTACAATATTGACCCATTATTCGGTGCGATGGCAGATTTTGAAGAACTAGTATCAAAACTGAGGGTTAATCATATTGGTGTAATGTTGGATATGGTTTTTAACCATTGTTCAACTTCGCATCCCTGGTTTCAGAAGGCACTCGCTGGAAATGAAAAATATCAAAAGTATTTCTATATTCGCCCATCAAAAAAAGACGGTACTCTCCCTACTAACTGGAAATCCAAATTTGGCGGCCCAGCTTGGGCAAAGTTTGGAAATACTGACAAGTTTTATTTACATCTATACGATCCAACTCAAGCAGACCTTGACTGGCACAATCCAGACGTTCGTAAAGAAGCCGCTAATATCATAAATTTTTGGCGAAAAAAAGGAGTTACCGGATTTCGTTTTGATGTTTTTAATGTTATTGGTAAATCCGAAATTCTTACTGATTCCAACGGTGATGAAAAAGACGAAAAGAAGCTCTACACTGATACCCCAGTTGTTCACAAATATCTACACGAACTAAATCGAGCAAGTTTTGGACAAGATTCTGAAGTCATAACAGTCGGTGAGATGTCCTCTACCACGATTGCAAATTCTATTGAATATACGAATCCTAATAACCAAGAACTATCTATGGTTTTCACCTTTCACCATCTTAAAGTTGATTACAAAAACGGTGACAAGTGGCAGACCATTCCCCCTGACTTCAGCAAGCTCAAGAACTTACTTTTCACTTGGCAAGAGCAGCTTGATGAAGGTAATGGCTGGAATGCATTATTCTGGAATAATCACGACCAACCTCGCGCACTTAGCCGCTTTTGTAATACACGTAAATACCGGACACAAGGAGCACAAATGTTAGCGACCGCTATTCAGCTCCTTCGTGGGACTCCATTTATTTATCAGGGTGAAGAAATCGGGATGATTGATCCAGACTATTCTTCAATTGATGAATATGTTGATATTGAGAGCAAAAACGCATATCACATATTACAAAAAAAGGGATTCTCCGCTCATGATGCTTTTCTAGCCGTTAAACAAAAGTCCCGCGATAATAGTCGGACTCCTATGCAATGGACAGATGATAAATACGCTGGCTTTTCAACTCAAAAGCCGTGGTTAACTTCTACTAATCAAGACACAATAAATGTTGTTGCAGAATTAAAACATGGTGAAATATTCAAGTTTTATCAGAAATTGATTACGCTTCGAAAGAATGAACCTCTGATTAGTGATGGACACATTAAAGCATTATTGCGCGAAGACAAACACGTCTTCGCCTATAGTAGATATTTGGATGATTCAGAGTTAATTGTCCTTACTAACTTTTATGACGAACCTGCATCCCTTGAATTACCTTCACAATATTTGCAATGCCCAGGCACGGTTCTTCTTTCGAATTATCAGCGAATTTTGAAGGAGTTACCCAGTTCAATAATACTAAAACCCTACGAGGCACTTGTATTTAAATTTAACTAAATCTGACGTAATCTAAATTGTTTATCTGCCTAAAATGAAGTATCATAATGAAGTGTGAAAACTTTTTAGTTATGAAGGAGAAGTTATATGTTTGACATTATAAAAGCAATTATTCTTGGAATAGTTGAAGGTATTACAGAATTCCTGCCCATCAGCTCCACAGGGCATTTGGTTTTGGTCGATGAATTCATTAAGATGGAACAGTCAAAGGCTTTTGTGGACATGTTCAATGTGGTAATTCAGTTGGGTGCCATAATGGCGGTTGTCGTTATTTACTTTACCAAGTTAAATCCGTGGGCATCAAAAAAAAGCCCACTTGAAAAGAAGCAAACATGGACCTTATGGAAGAAAGTTATCATTGCGGTTATTCCTTCGATTATCATTGGTTTACCGTTGAATGACTGGATGGATTCGCACTTGATGAACTGGTTAGTCGTTTCAATTGCATTGATTTTTTATGGTATTCTCTTCATTATCATCGAAAATCACAATGCACATACTCAACCAAAATTCTCAGATTTAAATACGTTATCATATAAAACGGCGATTATCATTGGTTTATTCCAGGTCCTTTCGCTGATTCCAGGAACCTCTCGTTCAGGTTCTACCATTTTAGGTGGAATCATGGTTGGAACTTCCCGCTACGTAGCTGCGGAATTTTCATTTTTCTTAGCCATCCCAACAATGTTCGGTGCATCCTTACTTAAACTCTATAAGTTCTTTAGTCATGGCGGAAGCTTGGCTGGGCTCCAAGGGGTTATCCTTGCAGTTGGTGTCATTGTTTCATTTGTTGTAGCATATATTTCTATTAGATTCCTTCTTAATTACATTAAAAATAAGGATTTCAAGGTTTTCGGTTGGTATCGTATTGTCTTAGGTATCATTGTGATTGGATACTTCCTTATTTTCCATTAATTATGATGATATGGTGTGTTGCAAGCTCATAGGCTCCAAATTGATATACCTACCAGAAACATTATTTTGGATCCTAAAAAAAGGTGTTGCCGAGAACCTGGCAACACCTTTTTTCGTGAATGAAACACTGCTAACAAGCAGAATTTCTAGAAATGCTTCCACAATTCCTAAATTATTTTCGCAAGAAAAACAACATAAATCTTCTTTTTTAATAAGATAATCTTTTACTTGATAACGTTCAAAAGCACAGTCAGCGTTAAAATACTTGCTACTGTGCTTACGAGTGTACAACTTGAAAAACCAAAACTATTTATATCCTTAAATCTTATAAAAAATACTATTCTTGTCACTTTTCTATTTAAAAGAATTAATTTAATGCGTACTTTTCAATTGCAAGTGCAACTCCATCATGATCACTATCTGCTGTAACTATCTGAGCACAGTCTTTGAGTTCCGAAATAGCATTCCCCATAGCGACACCTGTACCTGCAAACTTGATCATGCTCAAATCATTACCGCCATCTCCGATCGCCATTAAATTATCAGCTGTAATCTCTAATTTGTCGCAAAGCTTTTTTAAAGCACTTCCTTTACTGATTCCTTTTGCATTTGCTTCAAAATAAAAGGGAGTACTTCTGGTAAAAGTAACAGTATTCTCCAAATCTTTAAAAGCGATATAATCTTTTAAAGCTTCGTCGATAACTTCAGGTTGATCAATAAACATTGCCTTAACGATATTAATTCCACGCATTTCAGCAGGAGTACGATATGAAACATTTAACGAGACCAAGTGTGATTCATAAATAGTGTATTCTCCAATGTCCCGATTAGCTGTGTAAATTCTATCATTACTGATTGCATGAAAATGTAACCTCTTCTTTCGTGCCAAGTATTCGAGATCCACATAATTGTCATAGCCTAAAAGAACAGAAGAAATAACCGTACCATTTGTCGTTTGTAACAAGGATCCTCCAAAACTAACAACGTACTGATCATCTTGTCCATCCAAATGTAACCGTTTCAGTAAGGTCAGGACTCCAGATAAAGGACGACCCCGTGCACAAAACAACCTTAATCCCCGCATCTTTGGCCTTTTGGATCGATAGCTTAACGGCTGTTGTGAGCTTTTTTTCTGAATTAACTAATGTATCATCGATATCAATAGCAATTACCTTTATCTTAATGATATTTCCCCCCTTCGTTCATGATTATAAAATAACTGTAACATAATAAATCTGTTTCAACTTATTTTATGGGTTTCTAAAACCAATTTTTTGAACGCTGACTCATCTTTTCGATCTTCCGCAATGATTTCCTTTACTCTTCGAGTATGCCTACCTCCATCAAAACTTGAATTCAACCATTTCTTTACTATTTTTTTAGCTAGTTCAACGTCAACTACACGAGCACCTAAAGCCAAAACATTAGCATCATTATGTCTCTTAGAATACTCTGCTGAATAAAGTTCGCTAACACAAGCTGCTCTCACGCCAGGAACTTTATTTGCTGCAATTGAAATTCCAATACCAGTCCCGCAAATAATAATCCCTAAATCAAATTCATGAGCAGCCACTGCCTCTCCTACTTTTTTTCCATAAATCGGATAATCAGTACTATCTGTTGCATCTGTACCTAAGTCCGCAACTTGGTATCCGAGAGTCTTAACATAAGGTATTAATTTCTGCTTTAGTGGATAGCCTGCATGATCGGCTCCAAAAGCAATTTTTTCATTTCCCATATTATTCTTCCTTTAGATTGTCGATTTGTTGTAACTGTTTTATCTTTTCCTCTATTTTAGTATTATTAAAAATAAAAGAACCTGCTACAAAGACATCGGCTCCAGCCTGCATACAAGGTTTGATAGTCTCGCTAGTGATTCCACCATCAACTTCAATTTGAAAATCAGTGCCACTTTCCTGTCTTAGCTGCTTTAGGGCTAAAATCTTATTAACCATTTCTGTAATAAAATTTTGCCCTCCAAATCCTGGATTGACAGTCATAATCAAAACTTGATCTACCAGAGAAAGCAACCACTTAATGCTGCTTAATGATGTCCCTGGATTCAAAGCAATGCCTACTTTTTTATGCAGGTCTTTAACTTGTTGAATTACTTTATAAATATGCGGGGTACTTTCAACATGAACAGTAATTAGATTTGCTCCAGCTTCATCAAAACAATCAACCCACTTTTCTGGGCGATAAGTCATTAAATGACAATCTAAGAACAAATTAGTTTTTTTATTTAATTGCGCAGTAAAATTCGGACTAAAAGCCAAGTTAGGTACAAATTTTCCATCCATTACATCAATATGCAATCGCTCTATTCCACATTTTTCAATTATTCTTAAATCCTGCCCCACATTCATTAAATTTGAACTCAATAATGATGGTTCAATCATGTTATTCTTTCCTTTCTTTTGAATTTTAGTCAATAAAAGAGCTTTGAATAGTATTCAAAAAACCTGAATACTATTAGAGCTCTCTTAATTATTGTGTTTATAGTATCTTTAATCCCGAGGCTTTAATATCTTTTTCAAAACCTAATACCGTACCAAGAGACACCTGTTGAGCTGTTTTACCCACATTGGTTAATTTCTTGATAATTGTAGGAGGTACCGTGATAATGTCTACGCCCATTTTTTGTGCTTGAAAGATGTTAAGCACTTCCCGTGTGCTTGCCCACAATAAATTAGCTTCTGGATGTTTCTTAACGATATCAACGCTCTGTTGAACAAATTCTGTGGGGTCAGCACCTGTGTCAGCTACTCGACCAACAAAAATCGACACAATATTTGTTGTCCCTGGTGCAAAAGCTGCAACTGTCTCTTTAACTTGATCTATCATAGCAATAGCAGTTACGTTAAGTGAAACACCCTTTTCTGAAAGTTTTTTAATCAACGAAGCAGTACTTTTTCCGTCAGTTGTAATAACAGGGATCTTTACGTAAACATTTTTTCCTAGTGAATGTAGTAATTCAGCTTCCTTTAACATGCCAGCTTGGTCATTGCTAAAAACTTCAAATGAAACAGAATAATGAGGAAATTCAGACACTACTTTCTTAGCAAATACCATATAATCTGTAATACCTGCTTTTTTCATCAAAGAGGGATTCGTAGTAAAACCTGAAACAAATTTATTTTTAGCAACCTCTCGCATATCATCAATATCAGCACCGTCAGAATAAACTTTGATTTTAAAACTATTTATCATCAATATTTCCTCCTTGAAATACATATTTGCTCTTTAAATAATTTTCAAATAACCTTGTAATATTATCAGCTGTAAAACCATAATGTTTAGTAATCAAAGAACCATTTCCACTAGCACCAAATTTATCAATACCTAACGAAAGACCATTTCTTCCGATATATCTTTCCCAGCCTAACGTTGAGCCCATTTCTATCGACATTCTATTTTTAATCTTGTCAGGCAAAACCTCTTCTTTATAAGCTGAATCTTGTTGTTCAAATAATTCAAAAGAAGGCATAGAAACAACTGAAACATCAATTTTTTCTTTCAATAATTTTGTTTGTGCCATTAAGGCAAGATTAACTTCTGAGCCTGTGGCAATTAAAATTCCGTCAGCAATGTTCTTTTGACTAGGCGAGATGATATAACCACCTCTTTTTACACCTTCAACAGCCAATTCATCCGTGTTTGGTAAAATTGGCAATCCTTGACGTGATAGTACTAATACCGTCGGTGTTTCTCTAGAAACTAGAGCAGCTTCCCATGCATAGATTACTTCGTTAGCATCCGCCGGTCGAATTACATTAATATTTGGCATTACTCGTAAACTCATCAAGTGCTCAATTGGTTCATGTGTAGGCCCATCTTCCCCGACAGCAATAGAATCATGTGTAAATACATATGTGACTGGTATTTTTTGCAGAGCTGATGAACGCAATGCACTTCTTAAATAATCCGAAAAAACAAAGAATGTGCTGCCATAGACTTTACTTCCGCCATGAAGTGCAATTCCATTAATAGCTGCAGCCTGCCCAAATTCACGTACACCAAACCAAATATTACGTTCCTGTGGACTATTTGGCTCGAAAGCCTCACTGTCGGCCGCATTTGTCTTATTAGAGGAGAAAAGATCTGCTGAGCCGCCCCAAAAATTTGGGTTATATTTTGAAATCGCTGAAATAACTTTTTGGCCAGTGACACGGCTTGCTTCTGCTGGCATATTTTCATGATAATTTGAAACTTCTTTTACCCAGCTTGAATCAATCCTATCATTAAAACTGGCAGCTAGCTGTTGTGCTAGTTCAGGTTGGTTTTCCTGATATTTGGCTAATATTTTCCCCCACTCCTGATATGTCTTCTCTCCAGTTTCAACAATAAGTTCGTGGAAACGGTCGTAAACAGCACCTGGAATTTCAAATGGCACATAATCCCAATGATAAAACTTGCGAGCAGCTTCAACATTCTTTGCACCTAAAGGATTACCATGGACTTTATTTGTTCCCTGTTCGGGAGACCCGTAACCAATGACTGTTTTAACTTCAATAATTGTAGGTTGTTGCAAGTTTCCTTTAGCATCAGTAATAGCTGCATCAATATTTTCAAGGTTATTACCATCTTCAACACGTAGGTATTGCCAACCGTAACCTTCAAATCTCTTTTTAGTATTATCATCAAAAGCCATTTTTGTGGGACCATCTAGTGAAATATCATTTGAATCATACAGTACAATTAACTTGCCTAATTTTAAATGTCCAGCTAAACTGGCAGCTTCATGTGAAATACCTTCCATTAAGTCACCATCACCAACCAGCGTATACGTATGATGATTAATGACATCTAAATTTGGTTTGTTATACACTGCAGCTAAATGTTTTTCCGCTATTGCCATGCCGACAGCCATCCCTAGACCTTGTCCTAAGGGACCAGTAGTAGCTTCCACCCCATCAGTGAGCTCATATTCTGGATGCCCTGGAGTTATACTATTCTCCTTACGAAAATGTTTCATGTCATCCAACGAAACTTGATATCCTGATAAATGAAGTAAGCTATATAACATTGCTGACCCATGACCAGCTGATAAAACAAAACGATCACGATCAAGCCATTTAGTTTTATTAGGATTTATCTTTAAGTGTCTGGTCCAAAGGACATACGCCATAGGTGCAGCTCCCATTGGCAGCCCTGGATGTCCAGAGTTAGCGTTTTCAATTGCGTCAATACTTAACATTCGGATTGCGTTTACAGCTAAATTATCTGACTTATTAAACATTTACAATCCCCCTTTTATAAAATCAATATCTACATTCTTAAAATCCTGAGGCCTTTTAACTTCTAAGTTAGGATAAACACACATACCCTTGGGTATTTTTTTTCTCCTGTGATTAAACCATATAGTTTTTAGACCTGCATTACTTGCACCAAAAATATCATTAAGATAGTTATCTCCTATATATAAAATATCTGCTGTTTTTAATCCTTCAACATTCGCAACTTTTGAGAAAATTTTGAAATTAGGTTTTGCTATTCCAATATTGCCAGATATAAAAATATCTTCTTCATTTACATATCTTAATAAACCTAAGGTGCTTATCTTATCAGTTTGATGTTTAAATTCTCCATTGGAAATAATACCAACAATTAAATCTGATTTTTTTAATTCTTTAACTAGTTGAAATACTTCTTTATATGGCTTAATATTCTTAAGATAGTAGTTATATATACTTTGAAATTCAACTGTTTTATTAAAAGTAACCTTAATACTTTCAGCAACTTTTAATGTTTGCGATAATCTTTGAAACCAATGTTCCTCTTGAGAAATGATTCCGTTTTGATAATTAGGAAATATTTCATCCGACTTTTTTCTAAACAAAGAATAAATATTTTTTTATTACTTCTTTGAATATCCGGGAATACCGTTAATAAAGCTTTCTCAAACGGCAACGCCTGATCATAAAGTGTATCATCAACGTCAAAAAAAACAGCTTTTATCAACTTACTCAGCTCCATTAATAATAAAAGATATTTTGTAAAAGCAAGATACAAAGTAACATTTCAACTTACAGTTAGATTTCCTCAATTGCAGTCGTTAATCCCGTTAAATTTAAATCTTTTACGTACTGTAAAATTGGTCGTTTGATATGTTCAACGACAAAGCTTTGTCCATCGATTCCATTTACAACTAAATTAGCGTAAAGTTTTTTAATTTCTTCTTTTACTTCAGGATCATTAAATGCATAATGACCAGAAATATCTAATATCTCTTCTGAAAGTTTCTTATCCTTTAAAATATCTTCAACCTGGAGATTTGCTTCATCTCCTTCCATCCATTTACGCCAACGTTCTGTACGAATTGCTTTTTCTAACAATACAGCATGCAAATTTGAAGGGCTTTTAATCACTCCTTCTTTCGACAAGCGTCGTTCAACACGAACCAATTTTAAATATGCTCTAGTTTCTTCAGTTCCGTATTGTGGAGCTACATTAGCTGCAGTAATATGTGCTGTATTATGAAGTAACAACGTCTCATCATTCATATAATCCGCATTGTGTTCTTTTAATCCAACTCCATATTTTTTAGCCATTGTAGACAAATCAATAGCATTAGCATAGTTCCATTTACCTACTTGCTCTGTTAGGCGAGTTAAAGTTCCTGTTTGGCCAACGATGAAGGTTGGCATAGGCAATTTTTTCTTTTCAAGTATGGCTTTTAGTCGTTGAATAAAGGTTTCATACCGGTCAGTTGTTGTTAAACCACCATTTGTCTCTTCTGTTCCAACCTCATATCCAATTTCAGGAAGCCCTCTTTTAATTCGTTCTGTTTCACAATATTCAAGCAATTCAACAGTCCAATCAATAACTTTGTCCAAGTCAACAACTTTTCCCATCTGAAACGGATCTTTTGTAGGATCAATCATTAAAAGATCAAAACCAGATTCGATATCTGCTAAATAGGATTCCTTTGCTAATTTCATAGCCTCATCTACAGGCAAATGTGAATTTCTTTCTTCATCACGTTGCCAAGGTCCACCATGGTCACGACATAAATAATAGAGCCCTTTAAACCCAACTTTGTTTGCTTCTTTTTTAATGTACTCGGAAAATCTTTCTTGATTCCAGCCATTTACGTAACCGCTACCAAATTCATCTTTATCAACTTGGTTTCTGCTCGCAATAAACATAAGAGGGAAATCCTCATCACGTGCTAATTCAAAACTAGCTTGTAAAAGATTTGAAGACATTGGCCCAATCCCTATTAACGTTGAATACCTGTTTTTTTCTTGTAGTTTAAGCATACTAAGAATTGCTTTTTTAATAGATATTTCATTAGTTTTAGTCATTATTTTAGCTCTCCTTTATTTAATGTTAATAACTTTCCCATAACAGCATCTGCTTTTTCAATAATCTGAGTTGCACTTAATTGCACAACTTTTTTCCCTTTGAAACGTTCCATTCCATTAATATTTGTATCATTTGTTAAAACAACAAAATTAGCATTTGCCACATCGTTGGAAGTTAACTGGTTTTCCGCGCCTGAACTTCCTTGTGTTTCAACTTTAATATCTACTCCCACTTTTTTTGCAGATTGTTCTAAAGCTTCTGCAGCCATATATGTGTGTGCAACTCCACTAGGGCAAGAAGTTACTCCTACAATTTTCATAATTAAAACCTCCTTAAAAATCTATAATTGTTCAATTTTAAAATCAAAGTCATTATCTGAACTAGTAGAACTTTTTTGTTCCTTATATTCTTTTTTAGTGACTCCAACAATCCCTGCAGTAACTGCGGCTCCTAACAAAATTGCAATAATATACCCAATACGATTTTCAACAACTGGTAAGGTAATTAGCCCCCCCACGGTGCATGATTTAAACATCCAAACAAAAATGCCGTAATACATGCCACGGCAGACCCTATCGTATTTGCTGGTATTACCCGTAATGGGTCAGCCGTTGCAAATGGAATGGCACCTTCTGTAATTCCACAAAATCCCATAAGTAATGCAGCTTTACCTGAATCACGTTCTGCTGGACTAAACTTTTTCTTGAATATTAAGGTTGCAATACCCAAACCTATTGGTGGAGTACAAATAGCTGCTCCTACACCACCCATTAAATATGGCAAAGTATTAACTTGTGTTTGTGCAAAAGTGGCAGCAACTTTATTAATTGGCCCCCCCATATCAAATCCAATCATAGATCCTAAGATCCCTCCTAATGGAACTTTAGCCACTCCACTCATACCATTTAAGAAGGTTGTTAACCAAGTCATAAATGAAGCTATTGGATCTCCAATTAAGAAAACCATAATACCACCAGCAATTAGCGTTCCACCTAATGGATATAAAAATATTGACCCTAATGTTTTGTACTGTGGAGCAATCTTAATTTTCTTTAATCCTAAAACGACTAATCCTGCTAAAATACCACCAATAATACCACCAATAAAACCGGCTTTGATCTCAGTAGCTAAGTAAGCCGTAATAAATCCAGGAGCCAATCCTGGACGATCTGCCATACTAAATGCAATATATCCACCTAATGCAGGAATAAATAATGTTAAGCCAGCCGCACCAATCATATTTAATTGTCCTAACCACCCAGTTGTTGGCTGTGCTGCCTTGCCATTTAACATAACAGAAATCGCAAAAATAACTCCCCCAGCAACAACAAATGGAATCATATACCCAGTTGCTGTCATTAAATGTTTTTGAGCAATTGACCAAAAACTCCTTTTTTTATTCATTAGTGTTCTCTCCTTTATTTAAGTCCATGCTGGCATACATTAATTGTTGAACCTCTTTCTCATTTAATTTCAATAATTTATTTCTAAAATCATCGTGCATTAACAGTCTTGCCAAATTAGCAAGGATTTTTAAGTGAAGATTTCCATTCGACTTTTTGGGTACAGCTATTAAAAAGATTAAGCAAACCCTATTATTATCATTCCAAATAATATTATTCCTTAACCTTCCTACAATAACAGCTGGCCTTTTAACGAACTCACTTTTGGAGTGCGGTAACCCTATACCATGTCCAATATAAGTTGGTAAAGTATCTTCTCTTTTAGTAACATCCTCCATAAACCCTTTATAATTTGTAACGAATCCTTTATTTTCTAATTTCTTTATTAGTTCCCGCATCGCCTCACTCTTTGTTAACGATTTAATATCAAATTCTGTTTCGATTGTTACAACCTTTTTATCTGTTAACTTCATTTGCTCACCTCCTTTAAATGTCTCATTATCAATTCATATATTTCTTCACTACTATTGCATTTACACGCTTTTTTTATAAACTCCGGATAAATTAATTTCGAAAAATATTTATATATTTCCTTTGACTTTTCAATTACTGAGTTATTTAATCCAATAAAGAAAACTAGATACACTTTTTTATTTCCCCATTCAATTCCATTTTTATTTAATAGAATAGATATACTAGGTTTAATAATATATTTTACTTTTGAATGTGGTACCGCCATATTTTTTATTACTGTTGATGATATCTCTTCTCTTTCGAGAGCGCTTTCTATGACTCCTGATTTAGCAAATTCTTTGTTAATTAACTCTTTTCCTAAAAAGGAAATTACTTGGTTCGCATTTGAAAGCTGTTCATTTACATAAATTTGATTCAAACTGATTAAATGGCTAAAGATTCTATAACTTCTGTTATTAATCAAAATTCTCTCTATAGCTATATTTATTTTTTTCTTATCTATTTGTTCGAGTAATGGACTGACCGTTACAACATTACCTGAATATCCGACAATATTAACAGTCGAAAGAACCAAAGGAACAGAGATACTAGTTTGTTCAAATTTAGTTAGTGACATCACTTGAAGGATATTTATTTTATCATGATAAGTATCTGAAACTTCTTGTTCTAAAAAACGAGACATACCTAAACCCGTACTACAGACAATTACTGCATTAATTCTGGAATCATAAGCTTCTCTTTCCATAAAGTTTTGAAAATGTAACGTGATATACGCGATTTCATCCTCGAACAATACTACTTTAAACTTAGCTTGAATTTTACTTGCAAGTTGTACAGCTAAGTCAAAGCTATATGGAAAATTTTTTTTAATGTCAGCTGTATATGGATTCTTTATAGCTAACCCCTTCTTTAATCTGTCTATTGTTGTACATAGATGTAAAGTTAAATCAGAAATTAATATATCGTCTGGATCTACATCTTTAACAGCCTTTACTAAAAAATTCCTCATTAATTTAATTTTAAAGTTTTTACTATCATTATCTGCTTTCATATCCTTAAAAGTTACTACATGTAAATTTAAATACTCTTTCTCCAAATTTGGTAAGCGCACTTTAAATTCTTTGTTTATCGCTTTAACTAATTCTTCAGTTTCATTTAATTGCTTATATTTATTATTCGATTTTTTTTCAAGACAATGGTTTGTTTTTATTCGTTGTAATATTATGGCGATGTGAATAACTAAATTCTTAATTTGATAATCTGAACAATCGATATGACTTTTTTTCAATGAATTTCTTATAACAAATAAAATTTTATTAAGATATCTCTTATTAAAAATGCGAATCCATTTTTCATTAAAAATATTTGAATTATTTTCACCTGTATCAATGCTAAAAGTATTCCAATACTCATCTAATATTTCACTAATTACATGTCTTTTACTATTTTCTGACCCACAAACGACCAATCCCTTATTTGTAGTTCTTAACTGTAATTTATTCGTAGCCAAAATTTTTCTAACATCTTTTAAATTACTTTGTAAGGTGTTACGGCTAACATACAATTTATCAGCCAATTCCTGAACAGTTAAAATTTTTTCACTAAGGAGCAATATCATTAGTGACCTATTTGTCCTGCTGTCCATATTTTTATTACTAGAATGAAGTCTGTTTAACAATTGATAAACATCACCTACAAAATATATCCCATCTCCCTTCCTTCTAATTAACTTGATATTTAGCTGGTCAAGAGCACTACTTATTTTATCTAGTCTCTTCACTACTGTTACTCTGGAAAGTCCAATCAGTTGTATAATATCTTCATAGTGAACTTTTTTATTAGTCAAAATAAACTTAATAATATCTACATCTATCTCATCCAAATTAAACATTCCTGCACCTCCCAGAAAACATAACACTCTTCGTTTGCTCATATTTATGTTATCATTGTATGCGGTTACAAAAAATACAATTATATATACTTAATTAGTACACTTATTAGTTAAACAGCAATAAATTATTTAGATTGAATTACAATTGTGTTATCACATCTCTAAAACTATTAAAAAAATTTTGGTTTAAAAACAAAAAATGTAGTATAACGTATAATATTGATAAATTAGACGTTCCTTCAGTGATAGTAGTTACGTTAATGAACTTCTGTTGGTTCAAATTAAATAGTCTTTATAAAAATTGGATTGGCCAAATACAGTGGTCAATGAACTTTTAACAGGTATTAACTATATATTCTACTTAGATTAATCAAGAAACGTGATTAATCGCAAGTTACTGATAACAATATCACCAAGTCCAGACTATATTTCTATTTTCTATCTTTAATCCAACACAAAATGCCTACTAAAAATATCAAAACGATATTTTTAGTAGGCATTTTGCAATAACTTTTGTTTCACATGAAACCCATAAATTTCTTTTTACACCTTAACCTGACAAGATTGATCAATCATATCAGCGGCCATCCGTCCCTCGTAAATACCCCAAATTACAAGACTAGCACCACGACGTGCATCACCTGCTACATAGACTCTTTCTTGATCAGTCGTAAAGTCTTTGTTCATTTCGGTAATGTCAAAAGCATCAATAACTGATCTCTCGGCACCCGTAAATCCAAGGGCAATTACTACAAAATCAGCATCTAGCTCTCTTTCGGTTCCAGGGACTGGCTTATATAAGCGTGCCTTGCTTATGATAGTTTTCTTAAGCTTTCCGCTTCTGCCCTTAAAACCGATTGCTGTTGTCTCATAAATGGTCAAATCTCCATTGATTACGCTATCTGCCTCTTTTTGACCGTAACCCTTCTTAGAAACAATCGGCCATTCCGGCCATGGGTTGCTCGACAGTCTCTTCAAAGGAGGCTGTCGACTGATTTCGAGCTGCTTAATGTCTGTTGCTCCTTGCCTTACTGCAGTTGCAATGCAATCAGTTGCAGTATCACCACCACCAACAATCAGAACCTTCTTACCAGCTAGTTTTTTACTTGCTGCCACACCATCGTGCAAAACTTCCTTGGTAGCCAATGTCAAATAATCAAGTGCTTGCATGATACCTTTCAATTCACGGCCCTCACCGTTAATATCGCGAGCCTGGCGTGCACCAACAGTCAATAACACTCTAGCAAAACTTTCCTTGAGTTCATCAGCCGTAATATCGACACCAACATTGGTATTCACAACGAATTTTATGCCAACATCTTTCATTACCTGAATTCGGCGCGCAACGATATCTTTAGGAAGCTTCATATTTGGAATACCATACATTGCTAACCCACCAGGGCGATCATCTCTCTCGAACACAGTTACATCATATCCGTATTTGTTAAGCTGCCAAGCGGCAGACAAACCCGTTGGGCCGCTTCCGACAATCGCAATCTTGATACCATTTCTATGAAGTGGCATCCCGCTTTCTCTAACCCAATCAAATTTAAAGCCTTGTTCAATAATAAACTTTTCATTGTCTTTAATTGTAATTCCTTTGCCATGAAGTGCCTCATTACAAGCTGCTTCACAAGGTGCAGGACATACCCTCCCAGTAAACTCAGGAAGAGGATTAGTTTTTGTTAATCGTTCAAAGGCGCGTTTATCCTCACTCCGATACACTAAATCATTCCATTCAGGAATCAGGTTATCATTGGGACATCCACTAACAGCCTTACCACCAGCATAGAAGAAACCTGCATGACAATGCGGAACTCCGCAGTTCATGCAACGGGCAGCTTGCTTACGTCGTTCTTCATCACTAAGTGAATTCTGCATTTCTGCAAAATCTTTAATTCGGTCTTCTACTGAACGTGTAGGGTTATCTACACGCGGATATTTCAAAAAACCAAATGGATCTGCCATCTTCGTTTCCTCCTTACTTCATGATAGTTGGCTGAACACCCACAATTTCGTCAAATGCTTTTTGTTTCAGCTCTTCTTCAGTAACATTTTTGCTTGCATATTTAGCCATAATCTCGTTGATATGCCTAAATTCTTTAGGATATACCTTTACAAAATGACCTGCTTCTACTTCCCAATTATCCAGAATGAACTTAGCCTTTTGTGAATCGGTATATCTAAAATGCTTACGCAACAAGTTTTTTACAACTTTTTTGTCCTGATCATTAGCAATATCAAATAGCTCAATCATTTCTAAATTGCATTGTTGTGGGAAACTACCCGCGGGATCATATACATATGCGACACCGCCAGACATTCCAGCACCAAAGTTTCTTCCGGTTGAACCTAGGATCATCGCAATTCCATTTGTCATGTATTCGCAGCCATGATCTCCAATTCCTTCTGCAACCACATGCGCACCCGAATTTCTAACACAGAAACGCTCACCTGCTCGTCCATTGAAGAATGCCTCACCACTAGTAGCACCAAAACATGCAACATTTCCAACAATTGGCGCATTGCTATAAATTTGTTGGGCAATTTTAGGTGCTCGGACTACCAATCGTCCACCGCTTAGACCCTTACCAACATAGTCATTTGCTTCGCCCGTTAGATCGAGTTCTAATCCACGTGTAATAAATGCACCAAAACTTTGTCCAGCCACACCAGTGTACTCAAACTTAATCTGACCCGCAGGCAATCCATCATTACCAAAGCGTTGCGCGATCCAACCGCCCATTCTTGCTCCAACAGTCCGCATTCGATTATTGATTGTTTGTTTGATAACTACTGGCTGTTTACTTGCCAGTGCCATTTCAGCAAAAGCATTCAGTTCAGGCCATTGGTACTTAGGTACAAATGGATCAACTGACTTACGTTCGATTCCAACAGAGGTACTTAAAATTCTAGAGAAATCAAGTGATTTTGCTTTGCCTTTAGCAATAAATCTTGGAGTAATATTCTCAGTGTGTCCTACCAATTCATCAATTGTACGATAGCCCAATGAGGCCATTTCCTCACGTAAATCTTGGGCAATAAACCTCATGCAATTTTTTACATGCTCTGGTTTACCAATAAATAGTTTGCGCAATCCTGGATTCTGCGTTGCTATCCCAGTTGGACATGTATTGAGACTACATACCCGCATCATAATACATCCAATTGAGACTAACACTAGTGATGCAAAACTGAATTCTTCAGCACCAAGCATAATCGCAATTGCAACATCACGGCCCGTCATTAACTTACCATCAGTTTCAATTGTTGTTCGCTGTCTCAAGTTATTTAAAGCAAGAGTCTGATGTGCTTCTGCCAATCCCATCTCCCATGGGAGACCTGCATCCCTGACAGAATTACGTGGGGCAGCACCGGTTCCTCCATCGTAGCCACTGATGGTTACTTTGTCGGCTCCAGACTTGACGACACCTGTAGCAATTGTTCCTACACCCGTACTTGATACAAGTTTGACGGTTATCTTCGCAAAGGGATTGATTTGTTTCAAATCGTGAATTAACTGTTTCAAGTCTTCAATTGAATAAATATCATGATGCGGTGGAGGTGAAATCAGACGAACTCCTGGAACAGAACCACGAATTTCTGCAACCCAAGGAAAATTCTTAGTACCAGGGAGTTGTCCTCCTTCTCCGGGTTTTGCACCTTGAGCAACCTTGATTTGCAACTCTTCGGCACTCATTAGATATTCAGCATTAACACCAAATCTTGCTGATGCAACCTGTTTTATCTTGCTGTTAAGGTTTCTTCCATCTGGTTGTGGTTTAAATCTTGCACGATTCTCGCCACCTTCACCGCTATTACTCTTAGCATTTAATTCATTCATAGCTTGTGCAATACATTCATGAGCTTCCTTAGAAAGTGAGCCAAAACTCATTGCTCCAGCTTTAAATCTTTTCACAATTTGGCTAACCGGTTCAACTTCAGACAGAGGTACCGGACCATTCGTTCTCTTGATCTCCCAAAGAGAGCGGAGTGTCGTTGGTGAATCTAGTTCCTCTTTTCGCACATCTTCAACATATTCCTTATAAGTCTCATAATTTCCAGTACGTACGGCCTGTTGAAATTTATACATCGTCAAAGGATTATATAGATGATGTTCACCATCAATACGATACTTGAAACTACCACCTGATGGTAAATCCTCAACCGCTCTTGTGTTAAATGCCTTGCGATATCTCACAAGATATTCCTCTTCAATTTGGTTTAGGGTCAAACCACCAATACGACTTTCGGTCCCAGTAAAGTACTTATCGACTACCTTCTCTGATAGACCAACAGCCTCAAATAATTGAGCACCTTGATAACCGATAATGGTGGAAATTCCCATTCTACTCATAACCTTAACAATCCCTTTTTCAGCTGCTTTTCGATAATTTTCAAGCTTATCTCCTAGATTGTAAGAAAGCAATGTTGCATATGCACCATATGGATGAATTGCTGATGCACCGTATCCAAGCAACGTTGCAAAATGATGAATCTCGCAGGCCTCACCCGTATCAACAATAATTGATGCTAACTCTCTTTTCCCTTTACGCACCAAGTAATTATTCAAGCCTGAAACTGCCAATAAAATGGGAATAATCAATTGTTCTCTTGTGGCGCCTCGGTCACTCAAAATTAGCAGATTTGCGCCTTGATCAATTTGCGATTCAGCTTCCTTGAACATATTGTCCAATGCCTGTTCCAAACGATTCGGACGTGGTGCAGTATCATAACAAATTGTTATAATTGCAGCCTTGAATCCATTTTTCCCGTTCAGGTGTCTTAATTTCTCGTATGATTTCAAGTCCAAAATTGGTGAATCAAGCTTAATCTTTTTCGCATTCAAAGGGACATCCTTTGTAATATCTCCATCTGCGCCAAGAAACATCTCAGTTCCAATAACTAGCTTCTCTCTGATTGCATCGATAGGAGGATTTGTGACCTGTGCAAATTGCTGTTTAAAGTAGGTAAATAGCGATTGCGGTTTCTTGCTTAGCACTGCCAGCGGAGAATCATATCCCATTGAAATAACCGGTTCCTCACCTTTTTGAGCCATTGGAATCAGTGCATCACGTATGACATCCTCTGTGTACCCATGACGTCTCCATAGAGTCCGCAACGCGCTTTCTGAAATGTTTTCGTCAACATCTGCTTCTGACAAATCATCAAGTGTTAGTTGTTCATCTTTAAGCCATTTAGCATAGGGTTGACTGCCCGAATATTTCTCTTTGATTTCAGCAGTCTTGTAGAACTTACCTAGGCTAGTATCAACAAGAATCATATCAGCCGGTCCTAGAATTCCCTTTTCAATAATATCTTCGGGGGCAACATCGTAGACACCAGATTCGGAAGCGACTACTAAAAAATTGCCCTTTACAAGATTATATCTTGATGGTCGTAGTCCATTTCTATCCAATGCCGCACCAACCTGAACGCCATCCGTGAAGCAAAGGGCTGCAGGTCCATCCCATGGTGCAACAAATCCTGCATTATATTCATCAAATGCTGCTTGTTTTGCAGACACACGGGCATCCTTACCCCAAGCTTCTGGAACCATCATCAACAAGATTTGAGGAATGTCTCTACCATTTCGATATAGATACTCCATACAATTTTCTAATTTAGCCGAATCAGAATCTTCATCATTATATATTTCTATATTATGACTTACCATCCAATTTTCCGCTCTCTTCAAAGTGTTAATCTCACCATTATGAGCAATAAATCTAAATGGTTGCGCACGTTCCCAACTAGGGAAGGTATTGGTGGAAAAACGCGAATGAATCAATGCAATTGCAGACTCCATAGATTCATCATGCAAGTCTGGAAAGAATTCCCCTACTTGATATGCATGCAACATTCCTTTATAACAGATTGTCTTACTTGATAGACTAACGATTGCAAATTCTTCGGCAGAGAAAGTCTTTTCCAGATGTCTACGTAAACGATAAAGGGAGTCCTCATACTCTCTTCCTGGAGCTATATCAAACGGTTTCCCAATAATTAACTGTACAAAGCCCGGCATTGTTTTTTGAGCTGTTGGTCCACAACTTTCATATACATATGGAACGTCTCTTGCTCCAATAACACGAAAACCAGCACTATTGACTTCATCCTCAATAGAGGAAAGCATTGCTTCTTTTTCATTTTGCTTTTGAGGTAAGAAAAACATCCCAACAGCATATTCACCAAAAGCCGGTAGGTTTATCTTTTGCTCACTAGCATATGTTCTAAAAAAATTATCAGGCATTGCAAATAGTATACCTGCTCCATCACCTGTATCTGGTTCAGAGCCCGTACCACCACGATGATTCATTCTCCTCAACATAATAAGAGCACGTTCAATTAATTCATGACTTGCTTTCCCATCAATTTGGGTAATAAACCCCATCCCACAAGCATCATGCTCAAAGGATGGACTATACATCGTATTATTGAAATTCTCCATCTCTGTTCCCACCTTGCTAACAATCTGACTTCAATAAAATAAAATCTCGATTAAACACTCTAATGTTCTTTTAATTCTAGTTATAAAATAAAAAAAACA
Organism: Liquorilactobacillus mali KCTC 3596 = DSM 20444; assembly: GCF_000260415.1. Lineage (GTDB taxonomy): Bacteria > Bacillota > Bacilli > Lactobacillales > Lactobacillaceae > Liquorilactobacillus > Liquorilactobacillus mali. The sequence continues at coordinate 16,026 of NZ_BACP01000041.1, read as the reverse complement.
CAAGACTAATACCTCTATTGTTTGGAATCAAAAGAAATATAACATCAAATGTTAATTATTATTAGCCTGATTTATCATTTGTACTCACACCGTACTCCTGTCATTCCAAAAATACGAATAATCATTCGTATACTGATTTTTTATTCGCTGATTTCCCATAATTACGAGGCAGAATATTAATATAATTAACTTTTAGACTCAATTCAAGCTGTATTGGTTAGTTTAGGTCAAAAATAAAGACTGGATTAAAAGTCATCTCTTAACCCAGCCCCTAAATCTGTCTATAAGCCAGAAAGCCTCTATGCTAACTTCGAATTACTCCTAAACAAGATAAACACCACTTGCACATAATCCCCAAGTTAATACTTAAGCCTTTCCTAACTCACACTACAATTAGTTCTTTTATTTAATTTTAAATGATAATTTTCGTTTATTTTCCCTTGATATAATTCTGACCATCCGCAGCTGGTGCGACCGCCTTACCCAAGAAGATTACTAAGACAATAATTGTTATCGCATAAGGTGCAATTTGGAACCAAACTGAATTAACATGCGATAATATGGGAATATAAGCTCCTATGATTGGCAAGCTTTGGGCTAAACCGAAGAACAATGCTGCTCCCGTCGCACCTAAAGGATTCCATTTGCCAAAAATCATGGCTGCTAGCGACATAAACCCTTGTCCTGAAATAGTACTTGCCGAGAAATTCAGTGTAATCGATTGTGCCATTACGGCACCACCAATCCCACCAAAGAATCCTGAAATCAAAACACCCATGTATTTGTATTTAACTACATTAATTCCTAGTGTATCAGCTGCCGCTGGGTTTTCACCCACAGATCTCATCCTTAATCCAATACTTGTACGGAAGAAGAAATACCAACACAAAATACCGACAATAATTGCGATAAAAGCCACAAGTGAAGTATTCGTAAATAAAATTTTCCCAATAAATGGAATTTTAGACAAAATCGGAAAGGTGAAATCACCCATACTCTGGTTAATAACTGGTGTTTGTCCCTTGCCTTCATATATAACTCTTGTAAGAAACACTGCTAGTGCTGGTGCCATAAGATTCAAAACTGTCCCACTAATAATGTGGTCAGCTCTGAAAGTAACGGTAGCAACAGCGTGTAATACTGAAAATACTAACCCGAATAAGGCACCAACAAATAGTGATATCCATGGAGTAAGACTCCCAAAGGTACTTGCAAAAGTCAGGTTGAACACTGTACTTCCAAATGCTCCAATAATCATCATGCCTTCAAGTCCGACATTAACGACACCACTTCTTTCAGAGAAGGTTCCACCTAAGGCAGTGAAGATAAGTGGTGCTGCATATACAAAGGTCGTTGAAAAGACCGTCATTAATATAGTTGTTAAACTCATTTTTCAGCACCACCTTTTCCTACCTTATTCTTACGGTTAAACCAGCCTTTTTTGGCCATAAGTTCAAATGCATACTTGATACCAACAAAGAAAATGATTGAAGCAATAACTATATCAACAATTTCACTTGGCGTATTAGAGTACACCGAAATACTCAATCCACCTATTTGTAACACTGAAAAAAGCAGCGCGGCAAAAACAATTCCAATCGGATTTTCAGCTGCCAATAATGCTACCGCCATGCCATTAAAACCAACATTAGGTAAGTTATTAGAAACTGAGATATTTTCAAAATTGCCAAGTCCATCAATTGCACCACCAAGTCCGGCCAATAAGCCAGAAATCAACATTGCGATGATTATTGTTCTCTTCACATTGACACCTGCATATTGCGAAGCAGATTCATTTAGACCAACTGCCTGAATTTCAAATCCAGATTTAGTTTTATTGAAGTAAAACCAAACCAAAGCAACAACTGCTAACGCAATAAAGAAGCCCCAATTAAACGTTGAATTATCAGTAATATGCTGCAGAAAAGGCGTATTTAAGTTTGCTTTAGAAGTAATATTAGGTGAAGAATCACTACCCTTGCTGGCAAGCCAGCTTTTCACTGCAAAATTAACGATGTACAAAATAATGTAATTCAGCATAATTGTAGTAATAACTTCGCTAGTTCCAAAGTATGCCCGTAAAACACCGGCTATCATAGACCATAAGCCCCCGGCCAATGCTCCACATAAAAGTGCGCCAATTATCAGAATAACTGCAGGCAAATGTGAAAACTTCAGTGTAAAAACAATTGCACCAAACCAGCCAATCAAATATTGGCCAGGCCCACCAATATTGAAAAAACCAGCTTTACTTGCTACCGCAAATCCCAAAGCGGTTAAAATTAAGGAAATCATGTTTCGTAAAGTTTCACCTATTGAATAAACACCACCGAGTGATCCAACCAATAGATTTTGGTAATTCTGAATCGGATCATATCCAAATATTAGCATCAAAATTGCACCAACTATAAAACCGGCCAAAACTGAAACTAAAGGTATAGCTAATCCTTTAAGTGATTTAGTATTCACTGTATGTTCCTCCCCTATCCTTCTTGTCCAATCGGTGTTTTTCCAGCCATCATTAATCCGAGTTCCTCACTAGATGTATGTCTGGGATCAATCTCACCAACAATCTGGCCTTCATGCATTACCACAATTCTATCAGAAAGCTTCAAGATTTCATCGAGTTCAAAACTGATTAAAAGTACCCCGCGCCCAGTATTTCTTTGCTCAATGATTTTTTCATGTATATACTCAATAGCGCCAATATCAACACCACGAGTTGGATTAGCCGCAATCAAAAGATTTGGACTAGCAGAAATTTCCCTTGCAACAATTACTTTTTGTTGATTCCCACCAGAAAGATCTCCTGCAAGTTCTTTTTCACTTTGTGAACGAATATCAAAAGATTTAATAAGCTGTTTACCCAACTCATTAATTTTCTTATAATTCAACAGACCATGCCTACTGGCAGGTTTTTTATAATAGCTTTTCAAAACGAGATTTTCAGCAATTGTAAAGGGCAGTATTAATCCCACATTTTGCCGGTCTTCTGGAATACAGCCCACACCAGCTTCTGATATTCTGCGGGCACTCAGATTCTGCAGCGATTTACCCTTTAACTCTATAGAGCCTTTTTTAATTTTACGTAGCCCAGTAATCGCTTCGATTAATTCACTTTGTCCATTTCCATCGACCCCGGCTACACCAACAATTTCTCCACTATGAACATTTAAATCCAAGTCTTTGACTTTAAGCAATCCATGAGCTTCAACATTCAAATCATTAACTGCCAAAATAGTCTTTGACTTGTCAGTCTCCTTTTTTTCTACTGCGAAGTTAACCTTGCGGCCAACCATCATTTCAGCAAGAACTTCTTCTTTTGTCTCTGCAACCTGAACTGTTTCAATAACCTTCCCCATCCTAATCACTACACAACGATCAGCAACTTCTTTAATTTCTTTGAGCTTATGTGTGATGAATATCACTGAGTTGCCTTCTTCTGCAAGAGCACGCAAAATTTTAATTAACTGCTCGATTTCCTGAGGAGTTAACGCTGCTGTCGGTTCATCAAAAATAAAAACATTTGCTTTCCTATATAATGCCTTCATAATCTCAACTCTTTGCTGCATTCCAACCGTAATATCACGAACTTTTGCATTTATATCAATATCCAAATGATATTTTTCTGCCAGTTTTTCAATATCACTTGCTGCTTTTTTATAATTTATACTTGTTGCTTTTGTTGGTTCATCGCCAAGAATAATATTTTCAAGCACCGAAAAAGCAGGAATTAACATAAAATGCTGGTGGACCATCCCTATCCCCAACTTTTTAGCATCTCTTGGATTCTCCATCTTGACGACTTTGCCATTAATTAATATCTCACCGTCAGTTGGTTCTAATAAACCTGAAAGCATCCCCATCAAAGTTGACTTGCCCGCACCATTTTCACCTAAAAGTGCTAAAATTTCACCTTTTCTTAATTGCAATGAGATATCATTATTTGCTTTGTAGCTACCAAACTGTTTCGTAATGTGTCTCATTTCAACGACATAATCTTCCATATGGTCCTCCTTAAAGTTCTCATACCCTATGCACTAAAATGGTGAAGAATTGGTTATTTCCCAATGCTTCACCATTTTATACAAACAATCAATTATTAATTATAATACCAAAATGCATCTGCTAATTACAACCATTCTTTATTTTGTTATTTAGGGCTAACTTTAATTGTCCCATTCTCAATCTTTGTTTGATATGATTGAACAGCTTTCCATGCACTTGCTGACATATTATCGTTTACAAGTCCAACACCATTACTCTTAAGATCATAAGTTACAGTTTTCCCACCAGGGAACTTGTTCTTCATTGCATCATTTGAGAGATCCTTAACGGCCGTACCAACCTTCTTAATAGCAGAAGCTAAAGTAACGTTACCGCCCTTGTATTTACCATCGGCTTTTTGATCTTGATCAACACCGATAACCCATACTTTTTTGCCATTTTTTGCCACATTCTTTGCTGATGTGAAGACACCTGCACCAGTACCACCGGCCGCCTGATAAATAACATCTTCGTTATTATTATACATAGCAGTTGCTAATGATTGCCCAACATCAGCCTTTGTAAATGAACCAGCATACTTAACATCAATCTTAATTTTAGGATTTACAGCCTTAACACCCTGTTCAAATCCTTTTTCAAATGTTGTAATAACATCACTTTGGACTCCGCCAATAAATCCAACCTTATTTGTCTTTGTTGTTTTAGCTGCAGCGACACCTGCAAGAAATGAAGATTGCTCTGTCTTAAATGTTACAGAAGCAACATTCTTACGGTTATTTACAACTGAATCAATAATTGCAAAGTTAACATCAGGGTTTGCCTTTGAAGCCTTTGAAATTGCATTATCAAGCTTATAACCAATTCCAAAAATAGTTGCATATTTTGCTTTAACTAACTTATTGATATTTGGTAAGAAGTCTGAATCATCAGTAGACTGAGCATAATTATACCCATTGATACCCTTTTGGAGATTATGACTCTTTCCCCAGCTCTCTAGGCCTTCCCATGCTGACTGATTAAATGATTTGTCATCAATCCCGCCACCATCAGTTACCAAAGCCGCCGAATGTTTTGTTCCCTTGCTAGATGATGAACTATTTCCACAACCCACAAGAATTGCCCCTGCCATCATTGTCGCTGCTAATACTGCTAAGACTCTTTTTTTCACTAAAATACAGCCCCCAAAATATAATTTTCTTAATAGTCTAAAGTATACACATTAAGTTATGCAGAATCAATATATTTTATGCTTTTTTTTTGAAATTGTTCGCTTTTAACAAAGTATCTTATGACAGAGTATGTTAGCTTATGAATAATTATCTATTTTGACGAACGGTATTATCTTCTGTATAATTCGCTTTGCGTTGAATAAAAATATTTTATGGGGGTTTAAATAATATATGTCAGAAAAAGTATATTTTAATCATGATGGGGGCGTTGATGATCTAATTTCTTTATTCTTACTTCTACAAATGGATAATACTGATTTAATTGGCGTCGGAGCTGTTGACGCTGATAGTTACGTTGGACCATCTGTTCAAGCAAGTCGTAAAATCATAGATCGTTTTGGTCATGGCGCTAACTTAGCCGTGGCAACCTCAAATTCTCGTGGTGTTCATCCTTTTCCAAAAGAATGGCGTATTTCAACATATTCTGAGAATGCACTACCTATCCTCAATGAAAGTGGCAAGATAATAACTCCTGAAGCTGATGAACCTGCCCATTTAGACTTGCTCCACAAATTACAAAATTCTTCAGATAAAATAACGTTGGTCTTTACCGGTCCGCTAACAGATTTAGCCCGTGCTTTGGAACTTGACTCAAGTATCACAAAAAAAATCAAGCGTCTTGTCTGGATGGGTGGAACATTCTTAGAGAAAGGTAATGTTGAAGAACCCGACTCTGACAATACTCAAGAATGGAATGCTTTTTGGGATCCAGAAGCTGTTAAAACCGTCTTTGATTCGGACATTCCAATTGATCTAGTTAGTCTTGAAAGTACGAATAATGTTCCATTAACACAAACTGTTCGTTTGCATTGGGCCGCACAGCGTCGCTATCCTGGTCTTGATTTTATCGGTAACAGTTATGCCTTTGTCCCTGAACTGGGTCTCTTTGAAACTTATTCTACCTATTATCTTTGGGATGTTCTAACAACTTGTTACTTTTATGATTCAAGTCTTGTTAAAACCAAAGAAGTTCACTGCGATGTTAGTACCAAGACCCCAAGTGATGGCCGCACTTACTTAACAGAAAATGGCCGCAAGGCAAACCTTGTATATGATGTAGATAACGCGAAGTTCTTTGACCTGATTGATAAATTAGCAAAAAAAGTTGATTAAGAACATTTAAATACCTGTGTTTGTTCTTTTTAAAGTTATTCATTTTGCGGTATAATGAGCTAATGTAACTTCAAATAGGAATTTTCTATAAAATTTACTCTTACCTAAAGGTGAACTAAATGACAAAATCATCTGAGCATAATTTACCAAGCACCATTGAACTAGAACGCAGTGTACAGCTATTCAAAGCTTTCGGCGATCAAACACGCTATAAAATTCTTTCACTACTATCCAACAAGAATTTGACAGTTAATGAAATAGCCGATGAAATTGGAATAACACAGTCAGCTATTTCTCATCAACTAAAACTCTTGCGACAAACTGGTTTAGTGAAGGGTATTCGTAATGGTCAGAAAATTAATTATGAACTATCTGATCAGCATATCATTACTATCTTCGAACAGGTTAGGGAACACGTACGTGAAGGAAATTTATAGTTATCCTAGATAAATATACAAATGGAAGAAAATAAGATCATTCTGCTGTTTATGTACAATTTAAACAGTTTTAAAAAAGGAGGCGTAAAAGCCTCCTTTTTTACACCCTCACAAACTAGTTTGATTTCCAGTATCCAAAATAAAAAAAAGAGCCAGGTCATAATTTTTGATCCAGCACCTTTCACCAAAAAATAAAACATTAATTATTAACAATTTCTTTCAATAAAATTGTTGTATTCTTGAACCGACAATACTTCTTTCTTGGATAAGCTTGTTTTTACCTTACTACCTAATCTTTTAGTCAGATCATGACCTTGATATGTTGTAATAAAGCAGTTTCCTTCTCTATCTTAACAAAAAGTGGGGACTTGACATACTAATTGATATTATTATGATTGTTTTTAAATATCTGTTAATTGAAATAATATCTTCTTTGCTACTTCCAGAACTCTTATAATTTAACTTTGTTAAACAAAGGCATTGCATTTTTTTTCAAAATTTCATTTAACTCTTCAATATTGTGACGACCTTCATTCCGCAACCATTTTTCTCCAGCTTTTTTGCCTTCCTTAGCAAAGGGTTCAATCGCACCTCGCCAAGTCGCTCTGCCACATAGAACACCATTAAATGTTGAACCTGCTTTAGAAGCAAATTTTAATGTTCTTTGAAAAAGTTCAGCTGATACACCCGCACTTAAAAAGATGAATGGTACATTTGATGTAGCTTTATCTTGTTCCTTGAAAAAACTTAAAGCTTCATCTGTGCTGTAAATAATATCGCTACTATTGGCATAACCTTCAACGTAGTCCATATTTACAGGAACTTCAATTTTGAGAACATCAACTTGATAGCGCTCTTTTGCAAATTCTCTAACCATTTCAATAACCTTATGAGGTTTAACTTGAGCATATTCTTTACTCCTAGTATCTTCGATATTAGCATCATATGACATTAACTCAAGAAAAAATGGTAAACCAACATTTGCACTTTCTGCACCGATACGTTCAACAAATGCCTGCTTTTTATGATTAATTTCCCTATCTTCATCCACATCATAATATAGCATAAACTTAATGGCATCTGCTCCAGCTTCTTTTAATCGTAAAGCAGACCAATCAGCTAGTAAATCCGGCATTCTCCCTGGAGCAGTTGTATCATAACCTGTTTTTTCATAAGCTGTTAATAATCCCGAATTAGATGCCCGTAGCTTTGCTGCCGGTAGTCCATATTCTGGATCAAGTAAAATTGCTGAAGCATATGTTGTTAATTCACTAGAAATTAATTTTTTGAACTCAACAATATCTGTTTCATTACTTTCCTTATTTGCAGCAGTTGCAATCATTTTCTTCAAAGATCCACGCTGATCAATTGCTAGAGCAGCAATTATTCCATCTTCATTGACCAGTTCTCTTAAATAATTTTTTTTAGTTTCATTCATTTTTAAGTCCCCTTTTATATTTACTATTTATTAAAAAGTGCCGCAATTTCTTTTCCGCTATTACTATTTCTTAATTGGTCAATGAAATCTTGATGCGTTAATAACTTTGCAGTACTCGACAAATAACGCAAATGTGCTCCGTTATCTTGCTCAGGAATCAAAAATGAAATAATTAAATCTACTGGTTTCCCATCAAATGTATTCCAACTAACAGGCTTGTTCAATTTAGCAATCAACATACTAGACTTCTTAACAGAGCTATCTTGAGCATGTGGAATTGCAATTCCGTTTTCCATACCAGTGGATCCTTCTTTTTCTCGTTGAACGTACTTTTGAAAGACATTTTCTGCCGAATTAGTTAATCCACGTTTAGCCGCCTGTTCAGATAAGTAACGTAAAGCCTCTTGTTGATTTTTAAAAGAAACATTCAAAAAAATGTTGTCTTCACTTAAAATTTTATTCCAATCATCTTTCACTTCATTTGTAAATTCATTTTGAATTTGTTTGTTAGGTTTCACAACAGGCTCAACATCATCATTTTCACCGATAATCATTCCCATACCCCCACCAGCTTCAATAACGCCACCATGTTTTTTTGCTTGGCGGCCTGCAATTATTGCTAATAAAGCTGCTGAAACAATTGCTCCTATGACTATATAAATAACCCAGAGAAATGGATGGTTTACTAGTGGTAAAACAATAAACCCACCATGAGGTGCAGGTACTTGAATTTTTGACATATAGGATAGAACAGCAGCAATTGAAGCTCCCACCATAAATGCTGGAATATTTAATAATGGATTTTTAGCAGCAAATGGAATAGCGCCCTCAGTAATGTGAGTTGATCCCAGTAAAAAATTAACATATCCTGCGCTGCGTTCATTTTTAGAATACGCTTTTGGATTCATTAATACAGCAAATCCAGTAGCTAATGGTGGGGCGATACAGGCAGCTGAAACACCTGCCATAAAGTAGTAGTTTCCTTGTGCTAATAAAGCAGTTCCTGTTAAATATGCTGCCTTATTGATTGGTCCACCGAAGTCTGAAGCAGCCATACAACCAACAATGATTCCTAAAATTAAGGGATCCGAATTTTGCATTCCTTTCAAGAAATCCATCATTCCAATATTAATTGTTTTCATTGGTGTTGAAATAAACCACATGATTAATCCTGAAATAAAAACACCTAGTACTGGATAAAGAAAGATAGCTTTAAGACCTCTAAACTCTTTTTCGGGAAGCGGTTTCAAAAGGCTCTGCAATGCTTTAACAATATATCCCGCTAGATAACCACCAACAATTGCCCCTAAAAAACCTGTTCCATTATTAAAAGCAATCATACCTGTAGCAAAACCAACAATTAATCCTGAACGCTTACTGATAGCTTCTGCAATATATGCACAAAGCACAGGGACCATCAAATTCATTGTTGTACTTCCAATGGTGTTCAACATATAAGCAAAATGATTATACTGAGATGATTTTGGATCAGCCGAATAAATACCCCAGAAAAATGAGATAGCTACCAAAACTCCACCAGCTACTACCAGCGGGAGCATGTGTGAAACACCATTCATCAAAGAAGTGTATATTTTTGTAATCATACTTTCACTTGTATTTTGTGAAACATTTGTATTTGATGAAGTTTTTGTCACTTGATTTGCTTTATAGATAGGCGTATCTTGTGACAATGCACGTTCAATTAATTTGTCTGGTTCACGAATTCCACGTGCAACTGGTACAATTACCACTCGTTTTCCAGCAAAGCGATCTGCATCGACATCAATATCAGCAGCAACGATAACAGCCTCAGCAGTACTAATATCGATAGATGATAATTTGTTCTCAACACCCGTTTGTCCATGAGTTTCAACTTTGATTGAAAAACCCCTTTTAGCAGCAGCTTGTTCTAATGCCTCTTGTGCCATGTAAGTGTGCGCAATTCCGGTAGCACAACCAGTTGCCGCAATAATTTTATACTTTACCATAATTATTCCTCCGTTTCATTTCTTACTGACAGGGTCATAGGTTTACATTACAAAGTATTTCTTTAAAAAATTATGTCCGTTATTTGAATTTCTTTTTCTAACTCAGTAGCTGCAGAAAAATCTGTAATCCATTCTCGCCTTGCTGCATCACTTCCAGCGGCAATTGCTCTTTTTAAAGCAGTTTTTAAGTCAACATTTTTGACCATATTTCCTATAAAAGTCCCTAACATTGAATCTCCTGCACCCGCTGTATTTAAAGTTTCTATTTTAGGTGCATTACCGTAAAGTATCTTATTTTTTGTAACTAACAAAGCCCCTGCGTTACCAAGTGAAATTAGAACTATTTGAGCTCCCTTCACAACTAAACTTTGCCCCAACTTTGCTAATTGTCTGATATTCAAAGTTTCAGATATATTAAACCAAGTTTTGATTTCATCCTCATTAGGTTTAAGAATCCATGGATGATAACCTAAAATGTCCATTACTTGTGGATAACTAGTGTCGATAACAACTTTAGTATCTTTAGATGCTGCAACTTTAGCAAATCTAGTAAGAATTTCTGGATCTATTCCTTGTGAAAAGCTACCAGAAATACAAAGTACATCATCTTTTTTTAACATCATCACTAAATATTGTAATAGTTCCTCCTGTTGTTCAACTTTAACTGTTGGTCCTGGATTTACCAGTTTATATTCTTTTTTCCCCTGATTAACCCTTGCGAAAACATTAATTCTGGTTATTCCCTGGCTTTCAGTAAAGTAACTCAAAATACCTTCTTTTTGTAATTCATCTTGAATATATTTAGCTGTAAATCCATTTCCAACTCCCAAAGCTGTACTTATTAAATTTAGTTTTTTCAAAATGAAAGATACATTAATTCCCTTTCCATTAGCCTGAATATCATATTTTTTTGTACGATTAACCATATTAGGTTCCATTCTTTCAGTATCAATAAAAAGATCAATTGCTGGATTAAGCGTTATAGTATAAATCAATTATCTTCTCCTCCTTTTCAGCTAAATCACTTTCCTACATTTTCTATTTTAAATAAATTTTTTTGAAAATGTTTTCAAAATTGGTTTATGGTAAGCTGTATTACGAAAAGCGTTTACAATTTAATAAATAAAAGGAGAAGAAGAATATGAGTAAAAAATTAAGTAGTTCAGAACAATATTTGTGGAATTTAATTCAAAACCATATTGATAAAATCAGTGAACTATCAATTGTAAAATTAAGTGAATACGCTAATGTTTCTACTGCAACAATTGTACGTACTATGAAAAAAAAAGGTTATTCTGGATATACAGCTTTTCGCCACGAATTATTAAGTACACAAAAAAATGAACCAAAATATAATATTTTAGTGCAAGCAGATAGCGAGATTCGTTCCGTTATCATGAAAAACGAAACTGAGCTTAATAATACTCTCAAAAATTTGGAAATCGATATAATTGAAGATACTGTGCATCAAATCAAAAATGCAAAGATGGTATACGTTTTTGCACGTGGCTTATCTGAATCTATTGGCCATGAGTTACAAATGAAGTTACAACTAGTCGACAAATATGCCGAATTGCAAACAGACCCCAATATCATCAAGACAGTTGCAAAAAAAATATCAAAAAATTGTGTTGCAATCTTTATTTCATTAAATGGAGAAACATCAGAACTAATTGAAGCTGCAAAAACATTGGAAAAAAAAGAAGTCACCAAAATTGTTTTTACAACCAATCCTAGCTCATCAATTGCAGCACTTTCTGATCTTCTTTTTTGTGGTTTTAAATCAGAAACCACTTATTTTCCTAATTACGAGGTTCGCTCAAGGCTTCCTTTACAAATCATGACTCGAATTTTAATGGACTCCTATGTTGTTAGAACAAAAAAATAATTAAAAATTATAAGGACTAATATGCTTTATTTTCTTTCTTTAAAAAATTTCTTGAATAATTTAGCTCTTCTCGTAATAATAAAAAACCACCAGTTATGCTGGCGGTTAATTATGATAAATATAATTTCTAGAGTTGTACATTAATATGGTAACTTTAATGTTGCTAATTCATAATGTAATAATTTATTTTTAAAACCATATTTAATTTCTCAATACTATAACATCAGGTATATGACCACATAAAAAAACATTTTCAATTCTTAACAACTTTTGTAAAAGCTCTTTTTTTAACCTACGTTTGTAACAAATAGTTTATCTTGCAACCATGAAAAACAAATTTGATATAAATTTACTAGGCTGCTTGGTAGAAATCAATCCAATTTAGAACGATACTTTAATTAACAACAATCTTGGCAACCATGATCTTATGAATTAATTAGCTGAATCCACTCGCTTTTTAGAACTCCATACTTTACGGAATCCCAATACTTTCCTTGCCAGTAGCGAACCTTTCGTACTTCTGCCTCTTTTTTTAAACCTAAACTTTCCGAAAGTGCCAGCATTCGGTAATTTCCAGACCATGTAGTTAAACCAATATGTGGAAGCTGAACTTCGTTAAAAAGTTCAGTAATCCACTGTGTTAGGGCCAATTTACCTATACCCTGTCTCCATTTTGTATGTTGATAAATACTAATACCTATATCTAACCATTTATTTAACGGTGTATCTTCATAATATGCAAAAACCATTCCAACCATTTGATCATCGACCCAAATAACTTTTCTAAAGGGATTATTTAAATAGTTATTCTTATCACTGCTTATAAAATCAGCTTTTTTTGGTAATTTATCATGAAAATACGGGCCATTCCACTTAGTCCATTCGGCATTTGGATTACTAAATGCCAGATCCCAAAAATCTGACAATTCATCACGTTGAAGCATTTTTAAAGTTATTTTCATATTTTCCCCCACCGTTTCGCAAAAGTATTAAGAGAAGTAGTTACCCGTTGATTTTGAATATAGTAATTTTGCAAAAAAATCACTAGCCAGAGCTTTAACTTCTTACCGAACCTTATTCGGATTCTAACACACCACACACATGTAAGTGACCAGTTCAAAGGTTAAATTTTACCACTATGTGCTATACCTCTTTGTAATCTTAGTTTAAGTTTGGCTGCCCGGTCGATGCACTTGTTCCCCCATCTACAGTCAAAATAGTTCCCGTAATATATTTTGCATCTTCTGTGGCTAAGAATAGTACCGCGGGGGCTATATCTTCAGGAGTTCCTGGTCTCCCTAATGCTACTCGACTGTTTATCAGCGCTAACTGATCTTTATTTGTTGCCACATCGCTTGTCATTCTGGTAAGCGTAAATGCTGGAGCAACTGCATTTACTCTGATATTATCCTTACCCCAATCTAATGCCAAAGAACGAACAAAACCGTTAATGGCATGTTTACTTGCATTATAAATGGCCTGCGACCAATCGCCTGATATACCAGAAACCGATGAAATTGCAATCAACGTTCCCTGAGTTTCTTTTAATGCAGAATAAGTAGCTGTAGCCAAGTAGAAGAAGGCATCAATATTAGTTTGACGAACTTTTTCCCAATCATCATTACTTAGTTGATCAATCGTACCACTAATATATGCCGCAGCATCGCTAACAACAATATCTATTCTTCCAAATTTTTTCTGAACCTCATAAACTAAGTTTTTAGATGTTTCAGGTTTGGAAACATCCCCAACAAGAGCTACAGCTTGATCATCTTGATAGTTTTGAATGGTTTCTTGTAAGGATTTCAAATGACGTCCAGCTACAGCTACTTTCGCACCATTTTCTAAAAAGCTTTGGGTAATTTCACGACCGATTCCACTACCACCGCCTGTTAATAAAACTACTTTGTTTTCTAAGTCATATTTGTTTTTTGTCATTTTATTACCTCTTTTAATTAAATTTTATAAATAGCTGATAAATTCTATTCTTAGTTACTTAATTTGAGTTTTGAAAGCCTCCATTTAAAGAAATAAATTAGTTGCAGGAATAACAAAATCAAATTCCTAAATATTAATTATTTTTTTGAGATTTATACTTTCCTTCTTTATACTACTGTCGTTGACAACTGAATAGGTACATTTTACAATAGGCGTTAAATTATAGACAGTACTGATTAATTTGATACTACCTTTACATACTGAAAGAAGGCTTTAAAATTGCAAAAAACATATCGACAATTAGTACAGTGTAACTGTTCTTCAGCCAACACAATGGCTTTAATTGGCGGTAAATGGAAAGTTATTGTTCTAGACCATCTGCATCACAAAGATTATCACTTTAACGAATTACAACGATCAATCAATGGGATTACACCTCACACATTGAGCCAAATATTAAAAGAACTTGCAAAAGATGATTTAGTTAAACGCCATGACTTTAAAACTATCCCACCACAGACCGTTTATTCATTGAGTAGTAAAGGGAAAGAACTAATTCCATTGCTGAATGAAATTACCAAGTTTGGCAAGAATCATCCCTTACAATGATCAAATGACTTATTTTATTATCTTTTCAATCTTAAAATGGCAGAAAGCCTACCAATGCAACACAATTATCACATTGGCAGGCTTTTTGATATAAATTTTTTCTAATTTTAAAGTTAACTTAGTTTAGTACAGGGGATAAATACAGGAAATTATCCTTATCTTCGTGATAAATCTTTCGCCTTCATTCTTTCAATTTCCCCTCTTATCTTCTTTTCATGTCTATTTTTCCCGCTAACAAAATAGCCAAATAACCAGAAGTTTCGTATAACTAATACGGCTACTGCGGCTACTAAAGTGATGTGTTTTCCATTGAAAAAAAGTAAAATTAGAAAGACATTATATAATAGAGGTATCAAAAAACCTGTAATTCTTAAATTAAAATAGCCAAAGATATATTGTAAGACCGTAGCAATAACGGCAATACACCAAAATAATACTGAAAACATATCCATCTTTTGATCACCTCTTATTGTTTGAAAGATCTCTGGCTTTCATTTTTTTGTCACATCATGACCACTAAATATTAGCTAGTTTTGGTAAAATAATGCGTCAACAGTGGTATTAAATACATTAGCTAATTTAAAAGCTAATTCTAGTGAAGTAGAATATTTTTGCTTTTCAAGCGCATTTATTGTTTGTCTCGAAACACCGCACAACGTCGCTAATTTTTGCTGTGACCACTTTCTCAATACACGCTGTTCATATATTTTGTTCTTCAAAATTATGAATACTTCCTTTTGTTGATGACATAGCTAATAAAGTAAAGTATTAGACTAATCCCAATGTAAAATAACGGATCCCATTTTGAAACACTAACAAACTTAGGGGTAAAAAAGTTATCAAAAACTGAAAAAACTAATACCGACATCAACCCGACCCATGAAAATGTGATTGATCTAGTTCTAATTAAAAATTCCAGTTCCTCCACCTTCTCTTCACTAATTGGTTTTATCCCTGCAAAAAATGATAGTACAGTTATCGCTAGTATCCCAATTATAACTTCTATTAACCAACTACTAAAAATATTTTCCATTATTAAGTAATCCCTCTTTTTGTAAAAAATATTTTATAATAAGTCAATTTTGAATGTAATTTTTTATAACGTTATTTATCATGTTAAAATAAAGTCTATTATCTATTACTTCAAATGAAAAACTAATATAATAACGAGCTTTTAAGGGTGGCATACAAGTAGTATTCTTAAAAAATGTATTTGTAAATGCATACTTTTGAGAGTCTACTCTTTATATATTTTTACATGTTTAAAACACATCAAAAAAGCTAACTAATTCTTATTAGGAACAGTTAACTTTGTTTAAACCAATGTTTAATTAGTTAATTTGATTATTGAAACCAAGTTGTTGATGACTTAGCAATA
>NZ_BACP01000042.1 GCF_000260415.1 Liquorilactobacillus mali KCTC 3596 = DSM 20444 | reverse complement strand
TAACTGGAGCATGACTAATTATGTCCCACGCATTCTAAAAAATGACTTCACGCCTGGATTCTTTGCTAGACATTTTCTTAAAGATTTACGCATTGCTCTAGAAGAAGCCGACAAAATGGGGCTTGATCTTAAAGCCACAGCTGAAGCTAAACGACTTTACGAAGTAATGGTTGATGTCAAAGGACTTGGAAATCAAGGGACTCAGGGCTTAATCAATATCTATAAATAATAATTACTACAAAAAATCAGTATCCATAAAAAGATGTATCTGTACAAAATTATAATTTTTACCAATTCTATATCTAGATTTTTGGTTCCTTGTCAGCGACTGTCGCTGGAGAGTTTATAAAAGAAATCAACTCAAAAACGAGTTGATTTCTTTTTTATTTGAATAGTAATTAAATTCTGCCAAATTCGTGTAAAAAAGTGCACTCATTTTCAGCAGCTAGTTTGTTTAATTTGCTTTATCTTACACTTAATCTCTTCTAGGAATAGGAACCTATTAAAAATAGTATTCACTGGCCTGTCTTTGATCAAGTGCATAATCGACCCTACCAGCTGATATGAATTAGTCTTCATAATTTTGAAACTTTCTTTCAAAATATGCTAGATCATAAACCTTTCCACCTTTTTCAAAAGCCTTTTTTCTAAAGTAAAAAAGGACATCTCATTTTTAAGCATCACTTTCTTTGAAGCAATATTATCTGGTACGCATCCCCCAATTACTTTTTTTAATGAAAAATTCTTAAAACCAAATTCTATTAATGTCTTAACTGTTTCGCTAGCAAAGCCATGTCCCCAGTATTCTTCTGCAATTGTGTATGACAACTCTCCAGTTGTCCCTTTGACTGCAAATTGACAATTACCAATTAACTTATTATTTTTCAAGAAGATACCCCAAAAATTACCCGCTTTATTATACTTTTCAATAAAAGCTTGAGCCTCTTCAATACTTTTGAAATTGTCATGTTTTGTATACACAAATAAATTTGGATTTTTAAATATTTGATATTCTTCCTGTGCTAACTCAATTGGGATAACAGCCAGTTTAATTCTATTACCATTAATTTCATTCATCTGAATTTCCTACTTTCTAAAACTCACAAGGGTGTTGGATCAAAAGTTAAATTCTATCAACTTCTGTCGCTCCCATGAAATATAGCTAACTACTACTCTTCATCATCTTTTTTCATTATAAAAGTCAATAATATTTGGTTAAATTCCTCTGATACTTCCATATGTACTAGATGGCCCGCATGCTTTACAACTGATACATCAGCATCTTTAGCGATATCCGCACAAAAGATTGCGTACTTGCTTGGCCATAATGGCGAACATTCCCCTGCAATAAATAATTGGGGCTTTTTGATTGTAGAAATAATATCACGCCAATCTTGTTCCATATGATTAACCAACAACGATTGATTAAGTTCATAATCGAATGGATATTGTTCACGCTGTTTTTTCAATTCTTCTACAAATTCAGGATTCAACGCAATCGCATTCAGATGTTTTTTACCTAGCAGGGATATATTCACCCAAAAATTATTCCAATAAATATCCTTACTTCCGTATTTCCAATAGTCATCGTTAATTAGCTTTGGAGATTGATCAACTGTTATAATCTGCTCAATCTTGTCCTCACCAAATAATGACACATATGCCCAAATAGCACTGGCCCCCATTGAATGACCAACGAGAATTACTTTTTCCAATTCCAAATGTTCTATCAATTCTGCAATATCTGCAGCCAAACGGTAAATGCGCAAGTTTTTGCTAGTCCTCATTGACTCCCCATGATTGCGCCAATCCATTGTCAGCACATGATAATTATTCGCTAATAATATCTTTTTTTGATACTTCCATTCCTCTTTGATTCCTGAATACCCTGATAATAATAAGACGGATCGTCCACTTCCTTCAGAGGTATATGTTAGCAAGACATTATCACTAGTTTTAAATTGCATTAAATAGTCCCCTCGATTCTGCCTACAAAAATCGTCAAAATCAACAGATCTGCCGATCCTCCTAAACTCAGGTTCCTTCTTTTAAAAACCTCATCTAATTCATTCAAAAATTGTATTCCAGTGACAGTTTGGCTCCCGCCTAACTCGAAAAATCTTGCAGACCATGATTTCATCTCATCGAGAATCGTTAAGCTTTGTGCTCTCTTAATCAAATTAGAATCACTCACATGTCCTGCAATATACATCAGCGTATTAAGCAGACGTTCATTAATATTGCCCTTTGTACTCTTCAAGAATGGCAATGCTAAATCAAACACAACTGGATATCCAGCAGCAGCCTCACCTCTGATTCCCATGGTATTATATTTCAAGAATTGGAATTCTCCCGCACTTAACTTATCTTTAGGTTTCTTAGAAACTTCCTTAAAATCATTTTGCAATAAATTGATCAGCATTGCTTTAACCGTTGCTGCCAAAGTAGATTGGCTATACACCCCGTTTTTCTGCAAGTATGCAGTGGCACACACAAATATTCCTAATGAGAAAATTGCACCTTTGTGGGTGTTTACCCCATTTGTAGCATGAAACATTTTCCTTTCAGCCTCAACACCAACCCGACGTAACTGATTAAACATCTCGGGTAACGAATTACCAGCAAATTCAAAGCCTATCGCCTGAGCAAGATAAAAATATGACCGTAATGACTGAGCACTTTCGATAAAGGTAAAGACATCCATGTCTTTATGTGCCCCATTACTAGCAGGATCGACAAGACCTGGCTTGGGATTCGTAACGACTTCATATAATAAAGCTGTAACTGCAATTTCTGCTAAATCTTCAGTTTTTCCCAGATTATCAGTTTTCTGATTGTCTTCATCAATCAGTTTTTGAATTGCTCGATATATCTCATCGAGAGTGTGCCTTTGTTCTTTTGCACAAAATTTTGCATTGCGTCCACATACAAGGCATCTGCGCGCCTCAAAACCCAATTGAGTTCTTGACAGTTGATATTCATCACCATTTTGTGACATCACATCGACATCAAACAGTCTTCCAAATAAGAAGCTACTTTCAAATAGGATTGTTAACTGCTTAATTTGGTTTATTTTACCGGTAACTACCAGCATCCCTTCCGGTCCCGTTTGCTTATCTAGGAAGAGTCTTAGAAAAAGGATCTCATGACTAGCTGCTTGAAGCTGTTCTAATAGCTCCTTCCAACCATCTAGAAACATCTTCTTCAAATATATACTTGTTTTTATAGGACCAGGGATATTTAACTTGACCCCAATTACTATCTTATTTGGAAATTGCATTTCCAAGTTTTCCTGATAATTTTGCCTCCATTCTCTTGTCTCAAGAACTGCATTCAACCCTATTTCCTGCCCACCGGCTAGAAAATCCATCCTGATCCCTCCAAAAATAACTTTAAACATGTAACAAACAACTTATATATGTATTAAAAAGAGCTGCAACACTCTTATAATTGTTGCAACCCTAGTATATCAAATAGCACTGATTAAAAAGTCGAATTTTGAACCAGTCCTTTATTGACTCTGGATAAACGTGTTTCCCTAAGTCAAAATTCTCAGTTATAGCTAGTCTTTGACCTTCTTGATCACATCGATCAGTGAACCATCACGATATTCGATCAAAGCGACCACACGGTCATTGAATTCTAATGGCTTTGGTGTCCCAACCTTTTCTTGTGCCATCTTCTGTAATTCTTCAATCGTGTATACAGGAACACCTGGAATCTTACTTAAACTTGCAATTAAGTCTTTCCGTTTTGGATTTATTGCAATTCCGACTTCAGTGACTAATACATCAATCGAATCTCCCGGAGTAACAACCGTAGTAACATCTGGAACTACAGTTGCAATTCGACCGCGGACCAATGGTGCAGAAATAATTGTCAATTTGGCAGTTGCGGCGTCCTGATGTCCCCCAATCGCACCACGGATCACACCATCTGAACCAGTCATTACGTTAACATTGAATTTAGTATCGATCTCAAGAGCCGACAGGATTACCACATCTAAAGCATCAACCATAGCACCTTTGTTAGCAGGATCTGCGTACCATGAAGCATCAATTTCTTGCTGATTCTTATTTTGATGCATTGATTCCGCCGCACCCTTATCAAAATCCTGCACATCCATTACCCGGTCAACAAGACCTTCTTCGAGTAAGTCAATCGTTGGCTTTGTAATCCCGCCAAGGGCAAATGAAGCCTTAATCTGATTATTAATCATTGACTGACGCAAGAAACGTGTCACAGCTAATGCAGCACCGCCCGAACCTGTTTGGAATGAAAAACCATCCTTAAAATATTCAGAATGAGTAATTACATCATTAACAGTTTTGGCAATCTTCAATTCTTTTGGATCCTTAGTAAATCGAGTTGCTCCAGAACCGATTTTATCTGGATTACCAACTGCATCGACTTTAACAACATAATCAACCTGTGTTTGTTTGATTGAAGCTGGAGTGTTTGGATAAGATCTGATATTATCAGTTACCAAAACAACCGTTTCGGCATACTGTGCATCCATTAAAGCATATCCTAAAGACCCGAATGCAGTCTCTCCATCCATTCCATTTGCATTACCCATCGCATCAGAATTTGGGACACCTAAGAATGCAACATCAATCTTTATTTCACCCGTTTCAATTGCACGTGCACGATTGCCATGAGACCTGAAAATAACAGGATTTTTTAGCGCACCATGTGATACAGCATCCCCAAGGGAACCGCGCATACCAGAAGACGTAATGTTAGTAACAACACCCTTTTCGATAGCTTCAACGACAATATCATTCATTACATTAGTCAACGATGATGGTGCCAGAGTTAAGTCCTTAAAACCATGATCAATGATAATACGCATTACTTTATCGAATACATAGTCGCCTTCTCTGAAATGATGATGGAAAGAGATTGTCATTCCGTTCTTGACTGTTTTCAGTACGACATCTTCAAGCGAATCAACAACTTTTTCACTCCCAGTCGTTGCGCGCAGCTTTGGTGCTACTTTCTGGATTACAGGAGTGCCAAAATCATCCGTTGTATATGCTTGGTAATTTTTTCCTTTTAAGATTTCGTCTGGTATTTCACGGTTTATACTATTTTTCAATATAGTTTTCCTCCTCATCGACAAGATTTGCGGCGGCTGCGAGGCTCATAACACGTTCTGCTCGCAGCAAAACTGGTCGATCAACCATTTGGCCATTCATCGAAATAACACCAGATCCCTTGCGTTTGGCCTCTGCAATTGCAGCAATTACGCCTTGTGCATTCAAAATTTCTTTCTTAGTTGGTTCATATACTTTATTAACCATCTCAATCTGACGAGGGTTGACTAATGACTTACCATCAAAACCAAGTTGATGGATCAACTCCGTTTCACGGTAGAATCCTTCTTCATCATCCATGTTTGTAAAAACAGTATCAAACGCTGCAATACCGGCTGCACGCGCAGCATGTAAGATAACATTGCGGGCATATAGTAATTCTTGCCCATCCGGATAACGATGTGTCTTCATATCGGTTGTATAATCTTCAGCCGATAAAGCAATTCCGATCATCCTATCCGAAGAAGTAGCAATCTCATAAGCATTAATTACGCCCTTTGCAGATTCAATTGCTGCCATCAAGTTTGTTGTCCCAACCTCAATGCCAAATTCTTTTTCAGCTTCAGCAACTAATTTTTCAAGTTTTTTCATCATATCTGCAGATTCAACTTTTGGTAGGCGAATAACGTCAACACCGGCTTTAACCATTGCCTTAATGTCATTCTTATAATATGGTGTATCTAATCCATTTATTCTGACAACAAGCTCGGAATCACCATAATCAATTGTTCTCAATGCCTCATAAACAAGATAACGTGCAGCATCTTTTTCTGTTATTGACACAGCATCTTCCAAGTCGAACATAATTGAGTCAGCTCCAAAGATTCCAGCATCCTTAACCATCGCAGGATTGTTGCCTGGTACAAACATCATTGTCCGACGCAAACGTTCTTTTTGGTCTTTCATTATTTGAGCACCTCCCATTTGGGTGCATCAACAATATCTAAAGCACGTTGAACTGCAGCAATTGCACGCGCCTTGATAACAAGATCTAAGGCACCTTTATCGACTACCTTTATTTTTGCATTTTTCACATTATACATTTCCAAAACCTTTGTAATTGTTTCCTTGATTTGATCACCAAATTGTTTAGCAACATCTGATTCAAGATCAAACTCAAAACCGTTTGATCCTGTACTCAACATAATCTGTACATCCGAAGATTCCAATGTTCCCGCAATTGCGGTTTTCTTAATTTCCATCAATCCTCTGTCCTTTCTTTATCCGTAACTGCAATCTATCTAAATTTGCCGTAATGTAGGCAGCTGTTGTGCTTGGAATATACTTCAAACACTTATTGACATCACCCTCAGCAATTGCTTCTCTAACCTTTGTTGCTGACACCACTTCCTTATCAACTTCTAGTCGATCAACGATCACGACATCAATTTCAGCTCCCATTTCTTTTTGCAGTGCTTCATTATATAAATTCGTAGTGTGTGAGAGTGGCTCGTTCCCTAAGTAGCGACTGGTAATACCCAACGGTTTAATAATCTGCGTCCTAAAAATTCTTGCATCCAGCAGTGTTTGATATTTAATAATTTTATCCGTATTCTTAATAAAATAAGCAGGAAAACTCACAAAGCTAACCATATAGTCACCACCATTAATAACAGCAACATTCTCTAAATCAGCGGTTCCTTCTTTAACCAATTCTAATCTTTCTGCCGTTTTAAAGAGTGAGGCATCTTGTTTAACTACAAACACATACACATAATCATTTTCTTTTGCCGCTTTTTCAACTAAGTATCTATGCCCATTGGTAAATGGATTCGCGTTCATCACAATGCTCGCAATTTTGTTTCCGGCATCAAATCTTGGAATCCCGGCAAGATAGTCATCTATATTAGGTGTTCCCTTTTCAAGAATTACACCAAACTCGGTTGCGGCCAAGGTTTTGAAACCTATATACTCAAAACTTGTTTGATATTTTGGCTTAGTAAATACGAAATAATGAAATTTGTTCAATTGAGCCAAGCGGCTCTCTATTTCTGAAATTATTTTATTGAACCTTGCACCTTTATTCTGTGCCACAATATCACAGACCGCCACATATTTAATCACATTATTAGCAATGGATCCTGTCGCGACTAACCTGTCTTGATCGTCAAAAAGTCCAATTGTTTGTTCAATTAATTTCGTTTCACTTTCTGCAAAGTTTTTGATTCCACGTTTCTTTAAAAATGCCATCCACTCTTTCTTGGTACTTTTATTAGACAAATAAATATCTTGAATCCTCTCAGCCATTTCAAACCTCACTCATTTTTACAAGGCACTTTGTAAAATCATAACTATTGGAACAACTATTACGAATAAAACCGATGAAGAAACAACCACATTTGTAGCAAATTTCACATCACCATGATATTCGTTAGCCATAATTGGTAAAACGGCCAGTGTTGGCGTTGCCGATTGAATAATCAATGTCTTTTGGAAGACTGATGTCAATTCAAAGCCTAATGCATGTGCACCAACCAAAATTACGATTGTCATGATGATTGGAGAAATAACGAACCTCCCAATCAAAGTTAAGGAGATATGCCGATCGAATTTCATGTTCTTTAATCCGAATTGCTGTAACATAATTCCAATATAAATCAGCGATAATGGTGTTACAAGAGCACCCATATTAGGGACAAATGTATTACTTAAAAATGTCAGGTTCATATAGAAATGTTTCAATGGTTCAATATAGATAAATGGCAGTGCAGCAATAAATCCATACAAAGGAACCGGCAATAAGTGAGATAAATCAAATTTTACATTGTCATTTCTGCCATTAACAGTTGGATCATCATTAGCGATAACCCATACACCGACTGTCCATATAACTATGGTATTCACAATGTAGTATACAAGTAAGTATGGAATAGCACTTGTTCCAAATAGAGCATTGTTCAAGGGCATACCAATAAATACAGTATTTGCTCCTGCAAAAGCCTGAATCATCAGTCCTCTTTTGCCTCTTGGAACACGAAATACTCTTGTTAAAAGGAATGCTATTACATAGTCAATTGCAACCGCAATAATCACATAAATAAGTCCTGCACCTAATTTACTCAAAACAGTTGGGTTAAAGTTTTCTAGCATTGAGTTGAAAATCGCCAGTGGCAAAGCAATCTTCATAATTAATTTTGACAATGAATTAGAAAAATCTTTACCGAAAAATCCAACCTTTTGTGCAAAATAACCAACAGCAATCATTAAAACAATAGCCAAAACACTTTGTATCGAAGTGAAAAAAACGCTCATGTTCTACACCTTCTTTTAAATTTAGGTGTGGTAGAATTGACCATCGCACCCAGTAATGCCTTTATATACTATTTATTCGTCTTACTGTATTTCACAACTGCATTTGCAACGGCATCAACGACACCATTATCAAATACAGCTGGCACAATATTATCTTTATTCGGTTCTTTAATCATGCCTGCCAAACCATTTGCCACACTGATCTGAAGATCCATATCAACACTTTTCACACCACTGACCAGCAAACCCTTAAACAATCCTGGAAATGCTAAAACATTATTTACTTGATTTGGCCACTGTGCCGATCCTGTTGCTGCGACAACAGCACCGCCTGAAATGGCTTCTTCTGGTAAAATCTCAGGAACTGGATTTGCAAGTGCAAACACGATTGCCTTGTCATTCATTCGTTTAACTTGGCCAACACTCAATACTTTTGCATCAGAAAGCCCAATAAATACATCTTGACCATCAATAACATCATCAAGCGTAGTTCCCTCAGTCTGTCTAATTTGGCTAACTAAACTGCGCTGATATTCGTTATATCTGTCATCGTCAGCCGTAACAACACCGTGAATGTCTACAAGCGTTAAGTTTTTTGCTCCTGCAGCAATTAGTAATTTAGCCGTAGCAACTCCCGCTGCTCCAATGCCGTTAATCAGTATCTTCATATCTTTTAATTTTTTGCCAACAACCTTAGCAGCATTAATAAGACCAGCTAAAACAACAATTGCTGTACCAGTTTGGTCATCATGATAAACAGGTATACTTAATTCCTCACGCAATCTCTTCTCAATCTCAAAAACTCTTGGAGCGGCAATATCTTCCAAATGAATTCCTGCAAATGATGTTTCCATGTTCTTCACACAACTCACAAATTCATCAACTGTACCTTGCGCAAATGCCAGCGGAATTGCATCTACTCCTGAAAAGCTCTTGTATAAGAGTGCCTTGCCCTCAATAATTGGAAGCCCAGCTGCTGGTCCAACATTCCCCAGTCCCAATACAGCAGATCCGTCAGTTATGATTGCAACTAATTTGCCGCTCATTGTATATTTATTCTTATTTTCAGGATTTGATTCAATCAGTTTAGCTAACCCAGCAACACCAGGCGTATATGCTTCACTCAGTTCATTGCGATTAACAACGCTGAACTCAGGAAGAATCCCTAATACACCCTTATGTTTTTCATGAATTGACAAGACCTTATCCATATCAACCATTTATTTTCCTCTTTTCAATTTTTTAAAAAAACACAATACGTATTAATGTAATTTCCGTTGCTTAGTGTAGATCTTATATTCTAAAATGTAAACAAAAATATTTATAAATTTAAAAAATAAACAGCAAAATCAAAACAATTTTTATATTTTTTAAAAAATGAAGTCGTTTTTTAATTAATGTAACTGTTTGCAATGTATTTTAAAAAAATGAAGTATTGTTTAATTTTTTGAAAAATTATATCATATACATTGAAGTAAAATTTTATTTATACACTACTTAAAATTCATTTATGCTAGGAGCTGATTATCTTGTCTCATGAAGAATTGCTATCAGCAATCTCAGAAGATTACTATCTTAATAAATTATCATTTGGAGAAATTTCAAAAAAATATAATATTAGCCGCTATCTCATCAATAAGTACTTAAATGATGCAATCAAAGATGGCATCGTCAAAATTGAAATTGCAACTGTTACAAAGAGAAATACCCAGCTCGAAACAATGTTAAGCGACAAATTCAAAGGCATTCACTTCTTCGTCATTTGCGATGGCTCAAATGATATTGCAACATCTAAAGAACTATCACAATCTGCTGCTGCAGTAGTAGAAAAAATGTTCAAAAACAATTGCAGTGTCGTTGGTACAAGTTGGGGAGAAGCCATATACAGCCTAGTCGACAGTCTGCATAGTTTTCCACTTGAATCAGTAAAATTTACTCAATTTATGGGGGAAAATATGAAATACAATTCAACAGCCGGCTCTATGAGAATGGTAGAGAAAATCGCATCAAAATTCTCCAGTGAGTTTCTAACCTTACCTGCACCCCTATACATTGTAAATAACAACACAAGACAGGGACTTTATGCAGAACCTTCAATAAAACATACCCTAAATGTTGCTAAAAAAATGGATGTCTTGTTAACAGGTCTAGGAACGATTCGCTCGCTGCAATCCATTCCTATCTGGAAAGAAAACATACCTCTGTTATTTCCCGGCTTAGATATGAGTAAAGTTGCAGGATTTATATATGGGCGGCCATTTGATATCGAGGGAAACATTTTGAACTCCAGTGATGATAAGGTCTTAGGAATAACAATTGAAGAAGTTCTAAACACACCAAAAAGAGTCTGCCTAGTTAGAAGCAAGTCAAAGACACGAGCGATCCTCGGAATTCTACGTGGAAAATTGATTACAGATATTGTATTAAGCGAGACCCTTGCATACCGTGTTTTAGCAGAACTTAATCTGTAATCCTTTTAACCACTTATAAATTTAATTTATTTTCTTAATTTGTATAAATTAAGTTTTACACAATCTTTCTATAAAAAAAACCTTATTTTAAAGATTTTTTTATTAAATTGGCTAAAAATCATTGACAATTTGAATATAAATGAGCAAAATCATAGTATACAAAAAAGTGTTGCCACAAAAATACTTTGTGACAACACCTCTATTGATTAAAAATAAGTATGTTTCAAAACTAAAATTGACTCTAAGACTTGATCAAATTATAAACATTATCAATCTAAGACTTATTCACAATTTACGGCTAGACTCTCTAATGATACAAATCGAAACGTCCCTTAGCAAGTACTTCTTTGACACCACCAGTAGCAAATAATGACTTATCCATAATCGCTTTCTTAACAAATGATGCTGGATAACCTTTGACTGCTGACTTACCAACCATACCGAATGCATGGGTATTTCCGATAGAAGCAACAGAGCCAAGTGATTTAAAGGTAAACTTTTCGATTTCATTGCCCCTTAATTGTGCAAGTAAATGTTTTGCAGCGTAATCACCCATTTTAAGAGCAACTTGTGCTGTTGTTGGATATGGTCGGTTGTTTTCCTTATTCATGAATGCCGAAACATCCCCAACAATATAAACATTATCAAAGTCAGGGTCTGTCAGGTTATCACTCACAATAACGCGCCCACGTCTCTGTGAGAAACCAGAAGTTTCCATCACTTTGCTGCCACTTACACCTGTTGTCCAGATGATGGTATTTGCAGAAAGTTCCTTAGTCGCACCAGTTTCTTTGTCGTCCTGATAGATAACTGTATTTGGTTTGATTTCTTTAATAGGTTTACCAGTAAGGAACTTGATACCCCAGTTCTTCAAACTAGAAATCCCATAATCAGCCAGTTTCTCATCAAACATTGGTAAAAGACGAGTAACAGCTTCAACACAATAGATTTCTATCTGATCAGCAGATACTCCAGCAATCTTAGCTAAAGATGAACGAGATTCTGTAAGTGAGCCTAAAAGTTCGATACCTGTAAAACCGGCACCACACACGACGATCTTCAGGTCATCTAGATTCTGTGTCTTACTGTAGTCTTGCATTCGTTCAACAATATGGTGGTATACCTTCTCTGCACTATCAACGTCTACCATCTCAAGTGCGTTGTCTTCAACGCCAGCAATTCCAAATGATTCTGAACGGAACCCAAGAGAAACAATTGCATAATCATAGTTAAGAACCTGTCCATTATCCAACGTGACCTTTTTTGTTTCACGATCGATTGTTTCAACCTTAGCCTGAATAAATGTTGTCACTGAAGGTTTAACAACATCAGTTATTGCATAAGTAATCTTTTCCTTTGATTGAGTACCTGCGGCAACCTCATGTAAATCAGTTGCCTCATAATGATAACTATTGCGGTCAACAAGAGTAATATGAAAATCACCCACGTTTGCTTGTAGTCGATGAAGAGCACGTAATCCAGCGTACCCTGCACCTAAAATAACTATTTCCTTCATTTCTGCATCTCCTTCTTCTTAATTATTAATGAATGGCATGTAAATCAAAAAAGTTAATGTTTGACTTACAGCTCCAATGGCGAGTATTTTGATTGCACAGCTAAACGTCTCCTTCTTGACTTGTTTGTTGAAAAAAATCATAACTTGTCTAACGATAACTGGCAATGCAACCAAGGACAGCAACATCGTCCAAGGTGCAATTTTCAAAACGGGTGCAGCCACCAGAGCAATTATAGCTACAAAGTTCATTATAACAAATAACTGTAGTGAATGTCTCTTTCCAATATAATGAACTAAGGTAAATCTTTTATTTTTTTCATCCTCCGCAAGGTCACAGATATTATTAGCCAGCATTAGATTCGAAATCCACATAGTATTAGGTAATGAAATTAACAATATTGCCCCTACGTTCACCAAACCCCACGAAAAATTCTGGTATGAATTAATGTATACACAAATTAATGTAATCATAAAACCCATTGTGGGGCCGGAAAAAACTTCTCCTAGAGGCAAGCTGGAAAGCGGCCTCGGCCCTGAGGAATAAAAAATTCCTACAAGGTAACAAATTCCCCCCATTATTAATAATGGCCAACCTGTTACATAGGACAGAAAAAGCCCAATAATCGCTGATACAGCAATCATTCCAACCATAATCCCAAAAACAAGTTTTAAAGATAGATTCTCACGCCCAATAATATTAGTTTTCTTTTTATAATCATGTTCCTCAGTTGCATTTTGAAAATCGTTGTAATTATCTAAAATATCAACGGCCATATTGAATAAAAACATTGCAATAAAAAACATAACTAGTAATCCAAGATTTAACGAATGATAGTTGAACCAGCTAAAACATGCCCCCAATAAAAATGGTAGGATACTTGCTGTTTTAGCCTTTATTTCAACTAATTCTAAGAAAACTGGAACAGTCAATTAAATCACTCCTTCTCTTTATTATAGCTAAACTGCTGATTTTGGTTTAATATAGTGTAGAACATATTATGCTCATAGTTCACCGGAAAGGAATTCAATGTTAATATGCTAGATATATGGTCTCACTATCCAAATGTTGCTCAAAAACTCAATACTGTTAGTTCCTTAATCAACGAACATCTCAGCACTGATAACCCTGATGTACAACAATTGCTTGCTGATTTATCTCAAGAACAGGGAAAAATGTTACGTCCTGGTCTGTTTTTTCTTTTTGCAGAACTTGGTGATAACCATGAACAAAATGAAGAACAACTACTTAGAGTCGCTGCTTCTTTAGAAATATTACATAAAGCTACACTCGTCCATGATGATATCATTGATGATTCTCCCTTAAGACATGGCGTAGTTACGATTCAGTCTAACTTCGGAAAAGATGTTGCCGTTTATGCAGGCGACTTGCTGTTCACAGCATTCTTTGAATTATTGATTGATACCATGAATGGCATGTCTATGATGAAAGATAATGCCACAGCGATGAAAAAACTCTTATTTGGAGAACTCAGCCAAATGCATGCTCGGTTTAATCAAAAACAGACAATTGAGAACTATGTTGAAAATGTCAAGGGAAAAACAGCTGAACTATTTCGCCTAGCATGCTTGGAGGGAGCTTACTTCGGCAAAAGCTCTCCTGAAATAACCCAAATAGCAGCCTCAATAGGTGAAAATATTGGCATCGCCTTTCAAATTTATGACGATATCTTGGATTATACTTCCTCAAGTAAAATTTTAAAAAAACCTGTGTTAGAAGATTTGGCTCAAGGTGTCTATACTTCACCACTGCTATTTGCAATTGCAAAGAAGCCCCAAGCTTTTGCTCCTTTTTTAGATAAAAAACAAAATATTTCAGTTACTGAAATCAAAAATGTAAGTAATCTAGTTCACAAGCTTGGTGGTGTGAAAGATGCAATTTTCTTTGCCCAAGGATACACAAGAAAGGCACTAGAAGACATTGATAAATTACCTCAAAATAAGATTACAGCCAGTATCAAAGAATTAACAACAAGCTTACTAAATCGTAAGTTCTAAAAAAACGCCTAGAAAGGACTGGCCCAAATGCTAAGTTTTAATCCAGTCCTTTTATTGTTCTCGTATGAACAACTTCCATAGAGTCACATTCTCCTTTTTCGCAGAGTGTGACTTTTTAGTAAGCTATTTTCTAGTAAACTAATGAACCATCGCGGGAAAAACACTCAGCTCAATAATTATCACCATTAGCCACCCTTATTTATTCAACAACATAATCACCATGGTCAATTGCTAGGAGTTTCTTGTAATGCTCGTTGGAAGATGCAAGTTCATCAGGAGATCCTTCAATTTTAAGTTTTCCATCCTCGATAAAAATCACTTTATCCATCATTGATAATCCCTGCAAATGATGCGTAATCCAAATTATCGTTTTTCCCTCTAATTGCTTCATGAATGTCTCTATCAAGTCTTGTTCAGTCAGAGGATCAAGACTGACTGTTGGCTCATCTAATATCACTATTGGGGTATTCTTCAACAGTATCCTAGCTAATGCCAACCTGTGCCGTTCTCCCCCAGAGAAACGAAGACCAGCCTCATCGACTACTGTTTCAAGTCCTTCGGGAAGGCTTGTCACAAGATTCTTCAACCCTACACGCTCTAATACCTGCCAGAGACTAGCAGTAGTTGCGTCTTCATTTCCAATTCTCAGATTATTACTGATTGTCGTATTAAAAAGATATGGAGCTTGATGGATGACACCAATATAGTCGCTGACTGATTCACCAAGATCACTCACATCTATTCCATTCAACTTCAGACTGCCTACACTTGGCTCCAAGTCTCCACGCAACAATTTAGCTAGCGTTGTCTTACCTGAACCGCTTCGTCCTAAAATTGCCAGTTTTTGTCCACTGCCAACACTGAGAGTTAAGTCATTCAAAACTTGTTTATTATCATCTGGATAATGATAACTAAGATTGTTTACTGTTAGTACAAAAGGTGCATTCAATTGCTTGATGCTTTCACTTGGCTTTCTCTCATCAGAAGATTCATTTGATAGTCCGTTTAAGCGTTTCAGCGAATCTTGATAAATATTTGTTTCTTGAGCAGCGTCATTCAACGGTGCAAATGCATCAATCAACGGAAAAATAACCAATACAAACGCTGCAATCCAATTGGCTGCGCCCCCATGATTTCCAGGAAATTGCATTCCTGACCAAAGCAACAGGGCAATCGCTATCACTCCAAACATTAATTGAACTCCAGTATTACGGTAATGATTGCTCTTTTTGATTGCTCGTGTCACATGATGAAGCTTATCTTCAATCTCCTTATGAAACTCTAAATATTCTTTCCCTCGTTGACTGAATATCCAATCAGAAACACCCAAAATATTATCCGTAAGCTCTGTATAAAGCTCATTCTTTAACATTTTCTGTTTCTCTTGCCGCGCACCATTAACGAGAATTGCCATGAGTGGGAACAAAATAACTTGTACACAAAGCAATAGCAGCATTACCAATGCAAACCACAATGAAAAGATGCCAAGAGCTATCACAATAAAAACAGTGAGTATCCACGCTATTACTGTCGGAAAAACCGTTCTTAGATACAAGTTTTGAATATGATCAATATCTTCTGATAGCAATCCTAAAATATCTCCCGTCTGATACTTATTCTTAAAAAAAACTGCATCCTTTTCCAATACTCTATATAGCTTTAAGCGTAATTCTGAAGTTAGTTTCAGTACCCAATTATGACTAGTCAGGCGCTCCAAGTACCTGAAAACAGGTCGCCCTATCCCAAAAGCTCGTGTTAATACTATTGGCACATATACTAGAAGTATATTTTCAGGATGTGCAGCGGATTTACTAATTAAAAAACCCGAATTAAACATGAGAGCACCGCCACAAAAGAAAGTCATAAAGCCTAGCGTCAGTGCAAAGAAGAGCGACTTACGATATTTACCTAAAAATGGTCTAATCCAAGTATCTTTTTTGAATAACTTAAATATCTTCATCTTATCTTCTCCTCAAAGACCGTGTTAATTCCGCAAAAGCCCCATCACTTTGTCGTAATTCATCCAAGGTTCCAGACTCAACTACTTCCCCTTTATCCATTACCAAAATCAAATCCATTTCTTTCATCCAATGTAATCTATGAGTAGCAAAGAACACCAAATGGTTCTCCATCAAAGGTAGCATTCTTTCTTTTAACTCCACTTCAGTTTCAATATCCAAGTGAGCCGTGGGTTCATCAAACAAAAGAACTTTCCGCTGTTTATCCAAAAAGGCTCGAGCCAAAGCTATTCGCTGTGCTTGTCCACCACTAAGTGCACGTGCACCCTCACCAATTTGCGTATCTAGTCCCATTGGTAATTCTGAAACCAGTTCATTCAGCCCAACAACTTCTACAGCCTGTTTAACCTGTTCCATTGTTGCTTCAGGTTGATAGAATACAACATTATCTCGCAATGTTCCCTTAAATATATAGGGGTTCTGCGGAATGTATATAAGTTGCTTCTGCCAATCTTTTTGAGCAAAAGAAGTGGTTTCTTCATCATTAAACCTAATAACTGCCTCATTTGGGTCCAAAAAACCACTTAGAATATTGATTAGCGTAGATTTACCTGAACCACTTAATCCAATAATTCCAACTTTTTTATACCCAGAAACTGCAAGATTTATTTTCTTTAATGCTGGCTTGTTTTCTGCATAAGAAAAATTCAGATTACTGAATTTCAACCGTGAAGAATTATTCCACTTATCGATAGAAAGCGGTAAAATTGTCGGTTCTAACACATCCAGAATCTTATTTATTGCACCTAACGCATTCTTTCCATTCAACGTTGCATGATAGTCACTCGAAAAATCTCTAATAGGCAGAAAATATTCTGGACTAAGAATCAGAATCGTTAACGCTGGGTAAAGAACCATGTGACCATCTATTAACCGCAATCCCAGAAAAACAGCGACAACGGCTATCGAGAGAGTTGTAAAAAAATCCAATGCAAATGTTGAGAGAATTGCAATCTTCAGTGTGTTAAGAGTTGCCTTACGGAATTTTTCACTTGTTTTGAAGATACTATTGGCATAACGCTTACTAAGGCCAAAGTATTTTAAAGTGTCGATTCCTCTGAGAGAATCAACAAAATGATTGGACAGCATCTGATATGAAGCATATTGCCTGTCAGCCCTTGATTGAGCAGCATATCCCAATACAATCATAAAAATAATAATAACAGGAAAAATACCTAGCAAAAACGCAGCCGATTCCCAATCGAAGTAAAAAATTGCTACTAGGACGACCCATGGAACAATCATCAAAGTTGTAACCTTAGCAAAAATAAGATGCAGATAATCTTCAACCTGATCAATTCCTTCAAGTGCCATTGTTGTGGTATTACCGGTACCATTACTTTGAATAACAATTGGTCCAAGATAAAAAATCTTTTTCAAAAGTTTCCCGCGTATATTGCCAGCCTGTTCAGCAGCATATTTATCCAGCAATTCCTCACGATAGAAATTAACCAGGTGTCTAATTGCATAGCACAAGAAAAATAGTAAAATCCACTTAAATTGACTAACCAACCCATTTCCACTCCACAGGTTAACTATTGCTGTCGACAAAAAGCAAGCTTGTCCAACAATTGCGACAGCTTGCATTAAAGCCAATCCAGTCAGGATTAATAATATCTTTTTTATTCCCGGCAACAACATCAGCTTTTTATCAATCATTATTTCGTCTCCAAAACCGGTGCATGTTTTACTCTTCTTCTAAAAACGTAATAAGTCCATCCAATATATGCTAAAACTAACGGCAAGAACATAATTGCTGTATATGACATAATTTTCAGCGTATATGGACTAGATGAAGAATTCGTAATCAATAGATCATACTTAGAACTAATTGAGCTAATCATCACTCTTGGGAACATACCCGTGAAAATTAGTGCTACTAGTGCTACAAAAGTTGCACCACTTGCTACAAAAGTTGTTATTTCAGCAGCTTTCATAACCGCAACATTGGCAATTACCGTTAATACAACCATCAATACGAGCAGAATCAAGGTAGTTGCAAAATGCATCTTGAAGAAATCAGTTTCAAAATACATTAAAACAGCAAATGCAACTAAGCCAATATACAAAATTCCATATAAAAATTTTGCGTAATTTTTAGCACGATCACGAATGGGACCAGTTGTCTTAAGAGCAATATAGTTTAGTCCATGTAAGTAACTAAGCAAGACCATTGCGACACCACCAACAACTGAAAATAAATTGATGTAATCGCCAAATGTAGCTGACATATTACCATCAGCATCTATTGGCATACCTTCAATCATACTAATAAACATTACACCAAAGAAAAATGGCACAATCAAACTGCCAATAGAGAGTGTCCAATTCCAAAACTGCTTCCGCTTAGCTGGAACATTCTTTCTAAATTCAAACGATACACCACGAACAATAAGTCCTGCTAGTATCATTAATAGTATCAAGTAGTACCCACTGAATAATGTGGCATACCAGAAGGGATATGAGGCAAACAATGCTCCTCCTGCTGTTATTAACCATACTTCATTGCCATCCCAAACAGGTCCAATTGTTGCTACAATCTGATCTTTTTCATTCTCATTATGCGTAAGAGATTGAACTGCCATCCCTACACCAAAATCGAAGCCCTCAAGAAAAAAGAAGCCTGAGAATAAAACTGCGATTAAAATAAACCATAGTAACTGTAATCCACTCATTATTCAAATGCCTCCTTATCAAACGGATCAATCTTAGCAGCTCTTTTTTCCTCTTCATCAAGCTTTTCTTCATAATCTGGGCCCTTTTTAAGCTCACGAACAACCAATGAAATCATTGTTGCCCCTATGCCAGTGAATAAGAGGAAATAGACAGTATTTGATATTAATAATGATGCAACTGAAACATTTGGCGAAATACTTTGTTTGATAGTAAATAAGCCATAAACAGTCCATGGATAACGTCCTAATTCTGTTACTAGCCAGCCAGTAGTATTAGCTAAGAACGGTGTGAAAGTACATAACCCTAAAATCCACAACATCCATTTCTGACGATATAAAAGCTGATTTTTCTTTCTGGTAAAGAACAAACCTAGTAGAGAAACGAGCAACATCAATGTTCCAAAACCAGCCATTATTCTAAAACTCCAAAAAAGTGTATTAACAGGTGGATAATAATTACGGTTTCCATATTCTTTAACCAATTGTTTGTTTATGGCATTCATTCCTTTAACAGAACCAGATGGCTCATCATATGCCAAAATACTCAATACATAGGGAACTTCAATACCCCAAACACGCTTATGACCATTCTCATTTGCCCATGCTACAAGTGTCCATGAAGCAGGATCACCAGAATTTTTATATAGCCCTTCAGTTGCTGCAAACTTCATTGGCTGTTCTTTTACAAGTGCCTTCATCTGAAGATCTCCAGCTGTTAAAACTGCAATTGACCCGAATAAAGCCACCAGTAAACCGATGTGCATCGATTTTTTATAAAAGTCAGGATTCCCCTCTTTTTTCTTAAGTAACTGGAATGCTGATAATCCTGTAATAATTATACCGCCGGTTACAATTGCGGCAGCAATTACATGACCAAATTCGTACCACAATTGCGGATTCTTTAAAAGTGCACTGAAACTCGTCATAACAGCATGACCATTCTTGATCGTATAGCCAGTAGGATGCTGCATAAAACTATTAGCTGCCAAAATCCACAGTGCAGATAGTGATGAAGCTAGTGTTACGATCCACATAAAAGTAACGTGTAATTTTGGACTAACCATCTTCCATGTAAAAATCCATAATCCTAAGAACGTTGACTCCATGAAGAAAGCAAGCAGTGCTTCCACCGCCAACGGTGCCCCAAAAATATCGCCAACAAACCGCGAATAAGCCGACCAATTCATTCCAAACTGGAACTCTTGAATAATACCAGTTACAACCCCAACTGCGAAACTCAATAGGAAAATATTACCCCAAAATTTCGTCATTTTAAGATATTCGTCTTTTTTTGTAATAACATACATTGTTTCCATAATTGCAACTACTAATCCCGTTCCAATTGAAAAAGGAACAAAGAAGTAATGATAAATTGTTGTCATCGCAAATTGAAACCGTCCAAGTGCAACAATGCTCATACGAAACCCCTCCTTTTTGCTTTTTTAAAGCCCCTATATTCCTCACATGCCATTAACCTATGTAAGAACATTAAACACACCCACCTAAAAATATACTACTATAACAAGTAAAATCAATTATTAGACCATAAAATATTGTGAAAAACCTATTTTTTTATTCAATTTTAATATTACCTTTTCTATTTACATAATTTGCCCAACTACTTTTATTTTTCCTACCACAATAATTATCATTTTTTTCGATACTACCCCTTTCAATGGCAAATTATGCTTTTCTCTTTATTATTACAATAAATTATAGTAGCTTTGAAGGAAGTGAGGAGGATAGGTACTACTTTCGTTATGAACAATTCCAAATAGCCAGCAGAAAATGCCTTTGATATGTATCTAACGATGCACAAAACTTATTCTGCTGAGAAACTTATTATTTAGTAGGTAAAGTTGAAAAGATCTCATACTTAGGAGATGTAAATTATGAAGATATTAATTTGTGTAGAAAATCTAGTAATGGATGGACTCAAACGAGTCTCAACAGTTATTGGCAACGAACTCGCCAAAAAAATAGAAGTAAATTATTATTCCCTTTCAGATAGTGCTTCTTTCTTTAAGCTCACTGCTCCGCTGATTACATCAAAATATCCTGTAAATACTGGAAAGAGCTTCAGGGGCAAAGAACCACTCATTAATTACCAAGATCAAATAACGGACTTGATTAGGGTGTTGAAAGTTGGCAAATATGATGCAGTTATTTTAACTGCTGGCTTACTGACTAGTTTTATTCCGAAAATTAAAAATCAACTCCCTAATATGCATTGTGTTGCTTGGATGCATAATAGCTATGAGACTTATATGAACAATTACTATCAATTCATGAAAGCAGAATTCACAGCTGGGTTAACTGCCGCTGATAGGGTAGTTGTTTTGACAAGTCATGATTTGAAAGGGTTTTCAAATCATCAAACTAAGTCTGTACTATTATACAATCCGCTTACTATTAATGTTAATCAACTCTCTAACCTGAATAATCCCGTTATTAGTATGGTATCTAGAATTGATACGCAGCAGAAAGGCTTGGATTTATTGCTCAGCGCGGCTAACCAGCTTCAAGATGGTTGGACTATCAAATTAGCTGGTGATGGGCCAGACTTTAATGATTTACAAAAAGAGATTAAGCGACTAGGCCTGGAGTCCAAACTGCAGCTTCTAGGAACACTAGCAGATCAACAATTACAAGAACACTATCGGACCTCCTCAATCTTTCTTATGACCTCACGTTGGGAAGGGATGCCACTGGTGATTGGTGAGGCCATGAACTTTGGCCTGCCCATCATTTCAATGTATAACACAGGTGCTTACGAGTATTTATTAGATAATAAGTTTGGTATTATCACTGATGACCACCTCGTCGCTGACCTGGTTGAAAAACTTAATCGTCTCACACAAAGTAAGAAAGCACGTGCATATTGGGCAGATAAGTCCTTGAAAAGATCTCAAAGTTTTTTACTTCAAAATATTGCTGCGCAGTGGAAAGTAATGTTAGAAACAATCTGACTAGTAAATTTTTAATAATAGGATTCTTGAAGTTACTGGTGTGATCATCAATATTTTTGACATCAGATCAAAATAGGGACCAGATCAAGAATTAAAACTTGATCTGGTCCCTATCGGTTTCTTGTAAACTATTGTTTATTTTTCAAAACTTATTCCTACTCAACAGTTACACTCTTAGCAAGATTACGTGGTTTATCAACATCGTAGCCGCGTTGAAGACTTGTGTAATAAGCCAATAACTGACAAGGTACAATAGCCAACAACGGAGTTAACAACGAATGTACATCAGGCAAAATAATTTGATCACCGTCTTCTGCCAGATTACGACTTACGATATTTATAACGTTCGCACCTCGGGCTAAAACTTCTTGCGTATTGCTCCTAGTATGCTTTGCAGTCTTCGCACAAGTAATGATTGCAATTACAGGCGTTCCTTCTTCAATTAACGCGATCGTTCCATGTTT
Organism: Liquorilactobacillus mali KCTC 3596 = DSM 20444; assembly: GCF_000260415.1. Lineage (GTDB taxonomy): Bacteria > Bacillota > Bacilli > Lactobacillales > Lactobacillaceae > Liquorilactobacillus > Liquorilactobacillus mali. Next base: position 7,405 of record NZ_BACP01000042.1, on the reverse strand, counting down.
CAATTCACCTGAAGCAAATCCCTCAGTCTGCACATAAGATACTTCTTTTAGCTTCAGTGCAGCTTCTTGTGCAACATCATAGTCGATTGCCCTGCCAATATAGAACGCATTACGTGTTGTCGCAAGGGCATTTGCTGCAATTTGTTCATATTGTCCCTTTTCATCAACAAGTTCCTGCATCCCATTCGCAACAGTTGTAAGCTCACGTGCAACATTAAATGAAGTTGCAGCTGAGACATCTTTTTCTTCGCCAAGTCTCTTTGCGAGAATTGCTTCAAGTGCAATCTGTCCAGTGTATGCCTTAGTAGAAGCAACTGCTATCTCAGGTCCTGCGTACAACAACAGTGTAAATGTTGCCTCACGTGATAATGTCGAGTTCTCAACATTTGTAATTGTTAAACTTTCGTAACCCCATTTGTTGACTTGTGCCAAAACTTGGCGGCTATCTGCAGTCTCTCCACTTTGTGTCAAAAAAATAAAGAAAGGCTTCTCAGACAGTATTGGTGGATTATAACCAAACTCTGAGGCAACATGAACTTCTGTTGGTACCTTTGCCAATCCTTCAAAAATTTCTTTACCAACAAGTCCTGCGTGGTAACTAGTTCCAGCTGCTACTATATACAAACGATCAGCTTTTTTCATACTATCCAAGAGTGCATCATCAATTATTACTGACCCATCATCTGTCGTATAGTGCTTAATTAACGAGCGCATTACTGTAGGCTGTTCATCAATCTCTTTCAACATATAGTAAGGATATGCACCCTTTTCAGCTTCAGAAGCATCTGTATCCACGTGGAATGGTTTCCGATTAATGATATTTCCCTGTGCATCTTCAATTGTCACACTTTGTGGTTTGACAATCACAATTTCACCATCAACAAGCTCAATAAAATCATGTGTCTGATCAAGCATTGCAATTGCATCACTACATACAACATTAAAGCCTTTGCCTACCCCTATTAGAAGTGGACTCTTATTCTTTGCAACGTACAATGTTTCTGGCTCCCGATTATCCATCAATAAGAACGAATACGAAGAGCTTTCATCTATTAGTGAGATAACCTTTTTAAAAGCTTCTTTAGTTGCAAGATTCTCTTCTTTTGCGAATTTCGCAATCAATTGCACGATTACTTCTGTATCCGTATCGCTAGCAAATTTAACATCTTGCAGATAAGTTGCTTTTAATTCAGCAAAGTTCCCGATTACACCGTTATGTACCAAAAAAAAGCGTCCGTCTGCTGAAACATGTGGATGTGCATTTTCCTTACTAGGTACTCCATGCGTCGCCCATCTTGTATGACCAATTCCGCTTGAGCCGTGAACATCTTCCCCAATTTCCTTACGTAAATCGTCAATACGTCCCTTTTCCTTAACAAGATACTCTTTGCCATCTTGCGAGTTCACATATATGCCTGCAGAATCGTAACCTCGATACTCCAAACGTTGTAGTCCGTTCAATAAAATGTCAACCGCATTTTCGTTACCTGTAATACCTACTATTCCACACATACCAAAACCAGCCTTCCTAACCATTTTATAATTAATTATTAATTTTTTAAAATTGGTCTATATCAAATTTTATTTATTAATAGCTTGAATACGTCTAATATAATACCTATTAATACGGTTGTCAAACACTTATTCAAATATTGGTATATGAGTATATATAATAAAAGAATTAATATATACCAAAAAGACACGCAGCTCAGATAATCTCTCAGCCACGTGTCTTTTTTTAATTGGATTTAGTTATTTATTATCAAGTGCTTTCTTATAAGAAGTAACAATCTGTGTTACTAATTCACGATCCTTCAATCCTGTCGTCTGTTCTACAACATCCTCGATTGGTTTATCAGCAATTAGCTTCTTCAATTCTTGACTTTCAGTATCATTAGGTTCGTCAAAAGTGTAGATCATCCCAACTGTTTCTAACAGTGCTTCATATGATAGACCTCTATCTTTTGCTTCACGAATTGGTCGAATGAATCTTTCATCATACCCTAATTTGCGAATTGGAGTTCTTCCGACCCGTGCAATATCATCAGATAAATATTTATTCTCAAATCTGCCGATTATCTTTCGTTGATAGGCTTCATGACTCTCACGATCAAAGTTCCATTTTGTAATCAACAAATCCCCTGTCTCTTTCAAAACTCGCTTTAATTGCTCAAGAACTTGTTCATCAACTATCGCTGAACCAATATCTGAGTATCCTTTATATTTACCAGTATATGCAACTGTTGCATGTCCGGTATTTACAGAGAATAATTTTCTCTCAATATATGGTTCCAAATTGGGAGCATACTCTACACTTTTTAATTTTATTTCAGGTGCCTTCATCTGATGCTCATCAACAACCCATTCTTTAAATGGCTCAACTGATACAAACAATGGATCTTCATGTTTTTGTAGTGGAACAATCCGATCAACTGCAGCATTCGGGAATCCAACTGCCTCATCAGCATACTTCTGATCTTCGTCAGCTAAGTGCGTGTATACTTCCTTCTTCAGATTTTGACTTCCACCAATCATATTCTCGCAGGCAATCACATCAATTTTATTCTTGTTGCCCGCGGCCTTTCTAGCAACAATCCCATCCGCTATTAATGGTGCAATGAACTTTAGAATCTTTGGTCCAATCGCTGTTGTTACAATATCTGCATCCGCAATTGCTTGAACAACCTTTTCCGGATTTTTAGCGTTGTTAATGCCCCTGACATTAGTTACTGTAATCTCTTTTTGGGATTCATCAGCTAACTGGATTGTATAGCTTTTCTTCTCATTCAATGCATCGATTATTGTTTCATTAACATCGACGAATTCAATTTCAAATCCATTGGCTGCAAGTGTTTCACCAATAAATCCACGACCAATATTACCTGCTCCAAAATGTACTGCTTTCATTATTTATCGACCTCTTTCAACAAGTTTATAATTTCTTGTTCCGATTGCGCATCCGCAAGCTTTACAACATTATTAACATCGCTACAAAAAAGTGCTATCTGTGACAACAAGTTTAGATGTTCTCCATTTAGGCCTGCTATCCCAAAAACTACAGTTACAACATTCTCATTCTGACTATCTTCCGAAAAATCAACTCCCATTGGAATTTGGATAACTGAAATTCCAGTCTTCTTGATAAATTTCTTACCTTCTTCGGTTCCATGGGGGATTGCGATAAAGTTCCCCATGTATGTCGAAACATCTGCATTTCTAGCAATCATAGACTCTACATATTCAGGCTCAACATCTCCACTATCCACAAGTAGTTTTCCTGCAAGGCGAATAGCTTCTTCCTTGGTTGCTACATGCTGATTAAGCTTGATCATCTCTTTCTCTAAGTCCATCTTCATCATCACTTTCCTTTTATTTCAATTTGTTCCAAAAATTGCGTGGCTATCAGATCGCGAACTTGTTCCTGATTACCTTTTTCAAAAATACCTGTAGTAAAATTACTCATTACGATTGCTCCACTGACCGTTCCCATTAAAATATTCTGAAAATCTGTCATCGGAGTCGGACCCAGCATCAAAAGGATTCTGCTTACTTTGATTGGAGCCTGATCCATCGCCAACATGTCAATTGGCTCTGTAAGGTCATAAATGTTAAAGAAAGGTCTCTTCACATTAGAATTTGTAGCATGGACCAATGCCATCGTTGCTCGCGGAATTCCAACTGGAGCTAGTCGTATTCTTTTTAAAAGTTCTGCTTTTACTTCTTGCTTTTCACTTGTAACTTTCTCCGAAATTACTTGAAGTATTAAGTCCAATGTGCTCCCTAAATCACCTGTACTATTAATTTTAGAGACTTCGACTGAATCCACGAACTTGTTTGCCTCATTTACTTCTTGGGCTATTAGCGCCAATTTTTCCTGTCCCTTATCATATACAGCGTCTGCCACTTTTTTGTTTTGCTCTTCCACATACTCACGGCGCCCACCAAGTTTTCTGATCAAAGCCTTAACCTGTTGCACCTCTTCATCTAGAAGAAGCGGACTAACCACTAAGTAATTCCAGCTAAAGCCAGGAAGACTCACCGTTGACAAGATTAAATCATACTGTCCAAGATCAACTTTATTAAGCTCTGAGACTTTTGCTATTTTCACAGTATGAATCTCAGCTATTTCTCTTTGCAGCCGACTCTTTAAAATACTTGCTGTCCCGATTCCATTGGGACACACAATTAATGTCTTCATTTTTTGTATTTTGGAATCACTGGTATAACTATTTGCAAAATACAATAGTATCAATTGTTCTTCCATCGGTGTAAAAGTAAATTCGGGAAAGGTTTTGCTCAAAGCACCTTGAATTGCCTTGTAGAGTTCTTGATATTGCTGACTTACATTTTCAAGTGTTTCAATCCTTGTATTAGGTAACTTGAGTGTATTACTTTTCAGCAATAAGGTAATATGCTTGCTAAGCCTATCAAATAAGTCCCGATCACGACCAAAGTTCCAACCAAATGCATCCGAGACCCACTTGATCAATTCCTTGACATCGTATGATATCTGTAAATCATAATCATTTGACCAACTCTCGTTTGAAAAGTGATAATCAAGACCCTTCAGTTGAACTGCCAAAAAGTCAATTTCTCCAGAAGTTATTTTTTCCTTTATCTCACTTCCGAACTTATCCAATATTGTCAAAACTTTCTGACGATATTTGAAAATACCTTTTTGTTTCGCCGCAGAATAGCTCTTAATTACCGCTGTCTTCATTCGCAATATCGATATTGCAACCAACAACACCCACTGTACTTCTTGTACATCTGATTTTGTATTATGCTCTATCATCGTTTCTTTAAGAGCTGTAACACATTCGAATAAGATCTCTCTTGGTAGTAAATTCAGAAAGAAACTCTTAGCTGGCTTCTCATCAGTTGAGTTCAAATAGTCAAAAAACTCGTATTCGTTGATTTCACTTGTGAGAATTCCACACAATATCAACCGCTTTTGTACTTCTTCACCTGTGATTTGAACACCAACAGACTTTTTTGCGTCGACTTCTATTCCGTATTCATCCAAGGCCTTTGCAATACTCTTCAAATCTCTTTGAATAGTATTTTCGCTAACTCCTAATGTAATGGCTAAAGAAAATATTTTAATTGGTTCGGTACCAAGTAAAAGCATGCATACAACTGCTGCTTGTCTCTGACTACTTGATAACGTAACCTCTGCCGCTTGATTATTCAGTTCAGTCATTAATTTTTTTCGATTTTCGTCTGATCCATTCAGCCAGTAGCGACCATCATTACTTTCAATCCTTAAGCCATGCTGCAAAAGATACAATTTTAATTCTGAGAATTCACGGTATACCGTCCTTCTGCTAATCACCAATGAATCTTCAATTGCAGCCATTGAAACACCCTCATCGTGTTTGCACAGCTTTTGTAGAATCTTTTTCTGGCGTTCTGACAACAAAATCAAGCTACATCATCCTTTTTAATTTAAATGTGCTACAACCGAATCATATTCGTCAGCTTCAAGCAGATTAGATACACTCAAGATCTGAACGTTTGTATATCTCAATTTGAGGTTCTTTTCTGCTTCCTTTGTCACAATAACCAATCTATCTTTACTATCTTCCAATTCATCTATTCCAATATTCTTGACCGGTATCTTTCTACCAGCTTTCTTCAAACGATCCTTGAACATTGATGCTGCCATTGTAGCAGAACCAACTTGTTGATCATGATGAATAAAATCTACTTCTTTGAGTACTTTAAAATCTATATTTTGTATTCCCATTTCAGCAGTCGTACTTTCGTCAGAAATGTCTTTTTTCTCTTCACTTGGAGCAATTTGATTCAATGCTTTCAAGTTAAGGACTACTTCATCATACTTAGGACTGCTCAGGAAGTTATCAACTGAAATATGCATTGCCCCTGGTGTCTTTTGTAATGCTCTTTCAGCCAGTTCCTCTTGCGTAATAACAAGCAGCCCATCTTCATCTTTCAAACGACTAATTGCAGTATTGGTAACAGGGATATCTGTAATACCAGCTTTTTTAACTTTATCTCTTAATAAGGAAGCTCCCATTGCAGAAGAACCCATCCCAGCATCACATGCAAAAATAATCTTCTTAACATCTTCATATTCTTTAACTTGTTCTGTAGCACTTTGACCAGTTACAGCAGTTGCAGTACCACCTTTTGACTCAGCCTTCATTGCATCCATCTGTCGTTGACGTGCTCCAAGGTCGTCCTCATCTGTCATTGACTTATCAGATTTCAAGATTATCGATGCAACCACAAAAGACACAATAGCTGCGACCAGAACCCCCGTCAAAATCTTTAAATAATTACCCTTTGGTGTCATCAATAAAATTGCGATGATCGAACCAGGAGATGCAGCTGCCTTTAATCCTGTACCTAAAAGTTGGAAAGTGAATGTTCCACTTACACCACCTGCAATAGCTGCAAAAACCAATGCTGGCTTCATCAGAATGTATGGGAAGTAAATCTCATGAATTCCTCCAAAGAACTGAATTATAGCAGCTCCTGGTGCAGAAGCCTTTGCTGTTCCCTTGCCAAAAATAATAAATGCTAACAGGATACCAATCCCGGGCCCTGGATTAGACTCCAGAAGGAACAACACTGATTTGCCTGATTGAGAAGCTTGTTGAATACCCAAAGGTACTAAAATTCCATTCCCAATCGCATTATTCAAGAACAATATTTTCGCAGGTTCGATGAAAATATTTGCAAGAGGCAACATGTGAATAGAAATAATCCAATCCACACCCTTACTCATGAAATTACTTCCGGCAGTTACAAGTGGATTAACTACAAAAACTCCAAAAATTGCTAATAACATTCCTAAAATTCCACTTGAGAAATTATTATAGATCATCTCAAAACCGGACTTAATTTTATCTTGAAACAATTGGTCGAACTTTTTAATACTCCAACCAGCAAGTGGCCCCATGATCATTGCTCCTAAGAACATTGGAACACTTGAACCAACAATCACACCCATTACTGCGATTGCACCTACAACTGCCCCACGCTCTTCGTAGACCATTCTACCACCAACATAAGCAATTAAAAGCGGAATCATATAATTAAGCATTGGATCAATTAACGTTGCTATCTGCTTATTTGGAATCCACCCAGCCGCCATAAATATAGCAGTAATTAAACCCCAAGCAATAATTGCCGCTATATTAGGCATGATCATTCCGCTAAGACTGGTACCTAGTTTCTGGATTTTAGCCTTAAGCGAATTTTTTGATTTCTTCATTTCCATTAAAAATCCCTCCTTTTTACATCTCCTATTTTACATTTCTTATGCAAGCGTTTTCAATACAAAGTAAATGCCATTAAGTCACAAAATTGTGTGTCATACTAAGTTAATAATTTCACATGCATATTATTTACCTTTTTTTCCACAAAAAAGGGGGCT
>NZ_BACP01000043.1 GCF_000260415.1 Liquorilactobacillus mali KCTC 3596 = DSM 20444 | reverse complement strand
AATTTGTCGAAACTTTGTTCAGTTTTCAAAGGTCTACTTAATTGCTTAACGCAACTTTTATATAATACCATGTTCAACAACAACTGTCAAACACTTTTTTATTTAATTGTTGGTTGCTTTCGCTTTCCCTGAAACAAACAACGAAATTAAATATACTCTTAATTTCGTCACTCGTCAATCTTTTTATTATTAAAAATCACAATTTAATTACTTTTTCTTTTTTCTCGTCATTGCTCTCTTTAAAACTTGAAAAAAAGTTAGCGATTTTACTATTTTGTTAGCATCAACATATTTTCTGATCGCACGTAAAACTCTCTTGGGATTCTTGGAAGAAAAAGTAAATAACCCATTTCTCTTGGTCTTTAGAGCATAGCGTGGAATCCACATTCCTTTAAATAAAACCGATACCACAACAACATCCACTTCTTCCCATGGAATTTGAATGAAATTCTTTACATTACGAATATCATAAAATTCAAACCCCTTATCGCCTATCATTATTTTACCGTAGTCTGCCATTCCCATATGAGAATTTCCCTTAATAACTAGGTCCACTTTTGTATTAATCGATTTGACCATTTTTCCTTCTCCTTCTTATTATGTGTTTTAGGTAATTATATAGCTTTACTATTGAACACGTAAAGCATTCTATTTCTGTACTTTTCAATCCAATCAAAGACTTACTCATTTGTTTATATATAGTAAGAATAGTAAGAAAAAGACCAGATCAAAAATTTCATTTTGACCTAGCCCCTCCTTGATTACATGTAAATGTATGCCACAAGTCAAAAACTTTTGCCCAATTCAAAGTTAGCACTCAAATTTTATCGACTTACCTTACACATTTTTTTCATTTTTAATTCTACATTACACCTAAAACATGCATTACTACCCCAAACACAAAGAGTCCAAGTATGATAACAATTGGAGAAACATTTTTCTTTAATAGCCACATGCACAAGAATGTAATAAGCAAAGCTGCAAGTCCTGGAATTAATTGATTTAAGTTATCCTGTAAAGTAGTTACCTTATATTCTGTTAGAGAAAGACCCGAACTCTGCTGAACTAAAGCTTCCTTAATTCCGGCTGCTCCTGAAGGTAATTTACTCCAATCAATATAGGCACCTGAACTTTGTTTGATGCTCGAAATCTTAACTGCGCTAAAGTCAACGGTAACCCATCTCTCTATAAGTGCCGCTAATATGAACATACCTAAGATTGAAGCACCTTTAGTAATATCTTGTAAAATTCCACCAGATAAATCCTCAGTAATTTTTGAACCGGCTTTATATCCTAATTCTTGTGTATACCACATAAAACTCATTCTAATTGCATTCCAAACGACAAAATATAAAATTGGTCCAATAATGCTTCCACTTATAGCGAGTGATGCAGCCAATGCACCGACAATTGGTTTAACTGTATACCAGAACACTGGATCACCTACACCAGCTAATGGTCCCATCATACCAACTTTTACACCCTGAATTGTAACATCGTCAATTGGAGCCCCATTAGCTTTTTCTTCTTCAAGTGCCAATGTAACCCCAATAATTGGTGAAGCTACATATGGATGAGTATTAAAGAATTCCAAATGACGAGTTAGTGCTTCTGAACGTTCTTCTTTAGTCTTGTATAATTTTTTTAGTGCTGGTATTAAAGTGAAAGCCCAACCACCATTTTGCATTCTTTCATAATTCCACGAACCTTGAAGGAATGTTGAGCGCCACCAAACACTAATACGATCCTTTTTACTTAATTTAATTTGATCAACCATTATTTTTCCCTCCTTCTCTAATATTTATCTATCAGGTCGCCTACTGGATCACCTGTATTTGAGCTTCCACCATCGCCGTTACTATTACCGCCCTTTTTCGAAAGAGTCAAGTAAATCAACGCTATTGAAATCCCAATAGCACCAAGTCCGATAAGTGTAATTTCACTAATAGCTGCAAAAACAAATCCAAGGATGAAGAATGGCCAAACTTCACGACTAGCCATCATATTTATAACCATTGCATAACCAACAGCAACAACCATTCCACCACCAATAGATAAACCATCTGTCAACCAACTCGGCATTGAACTTAATAATGATTTAACAGGACCAGCACCTAAGGCTAAAATTAGAGCTGCCGGGATTGCAATACGTAATCCTTGCAAACAAATAGCGACAATTTGCCAAAATTCGATTTTCCTAAAACTACCTTCTTTAGCAGCACCATCCATAAAATGAACAATACCTGTTGCTAACGTACGAGTAATAATAGTGAGAAGAAGGCCTGCAACTGCCAGAGGAATTGCTATAGCAATAGCTGATGAAACTCCCGCACGTCCTTGACCACCTAAAACTAAAATAATTGCTGATGCAATCGATGCCAAGGCCGCATCAGGCGCAACTGCAGCCCCAATATTTGACCAACCCAATGCGATCATTTGTAGACTTCCGCCTAAAATAACACATGGTAATAATTGCCCTGTCACTAAACCTACCAACGTACAAGCGATAACTGGTTGATGAAAATGAAATTCATCCAAAATGCCTTCCATGCCGGCTAAAAACGCCACTAAGACAACCAAAATGATTTGAATCATACTCAGGTTCATAATTTATCCTCCATTTCTTTTAACTAATGCTTTTCTTTCAACATTTCTTGTGCCTTTTTAAGAATGTTATCCATATTTTCTCTGCCATCACTTGGAACCTTGCGTACATCAAAGGAAATTCCTGCCTCTTCTAATTCCTTATATGCATCAATATCACTCTGATCAAACGCTAGAACCTTATTAGGCTGTACTTTCCCAGCGGAATGTGCCATCGAACCAATATTTAATGTTTTAATAGGCACTCCACCCTTTATTGCCTTTAATGCATCTTGTGGATTTTCAAAAAGCAACAAAGCTCTTTGTCCTCCAAAATGTTTATCATCTTTTGCTAATTTAATCATCTGCTCAATTGGTATCACATGAGCCTTAACACCTGCTGGAGCTGCTTGCGTAATCATCTTTGTACGTAAATCATCTCTAGCTACATTGTCAGAAACAACAATAATCCGGGTCGGTTTAACTGTCTTGCTCCAAGCCGTTGCTACTTGTCCATGCAATAAACGCGAATCGATTCGTGCAAGAACATACTCAAATTTGCCTGGATGACCACTAGCGCTAGTACCTGCGGCTGTCGCATTCTTCGCTTCTTTAGGTTGTAATTTTTCTGGTTTAACCTTCACACCATCTTTTGCTGTCTCTATAATGTGTGTCGCAATTTCCTGAGCTGATTCCATTGATAATCTTGATGCATAAGCTTCAATTACCATTGGAAGATTCATCCCAGCAACAATCGCCCATTTGTCTTTGTGCTGCTCTAACAAATTATTGGCTTGATTAAATGGTGTTCCACCCCACAGATCAATCAAGAAGAGAACTTCATCTTGATTATCAAAAGATGAAATAGCTTCTTCCATCTTGGTTCTTACATCATCTGGGCCTTCATTAGGCATTAAGGTAACAGCCTTAACATTTTCTTGTTCGCCAAAAATCATCGAACCAGACTGGAAAATGCCTTCTGCAAACCCGCCGTGGCTCGCAAGAATAATTCCTACCATGTTTAATACCTCCTAATATTTTTTCTTTTGCATCTTATGCAAAAGTTGATAAAACCTACTGCATAACTCCACTATATTAAGTAATAAATCCTTCAAACTAATTCTTTTTCAGAGAGTGCATGCCATAAATCCTTTGAATTATCGCCCGATACTTTACGAACATCCAGCTTAATCCCCTTCTTGTGAATCCAAGAAAAAGCTGCCACATCCACATCATTCACTGCAATCGCATCACTAACCATTACCTTTGTTTTATCAAAACTAATTGCTCCAATATTGACAGTATCAACTGTGACACCTCCAGCAATTAGTCTCTTGGCATCTTCAGGTTCTTCTACTAAAATCATCACCTTTAGCGAACTAAAACGAATATCGTGGTAAATGCCAATCATCTTAGCAACTGTAATAACGTTGACCTTTATTCCTGGCGGACTGGCTTGTATTAATAAAGTTCTTCTAATTTTGTCTCTTGCAACTTTGTCAGAAACCACTAAAATACGATTAACCTTTGTTACCTTTGCCCAATTAGTAGTTACTTGACCGTGAAGCAATCGGCTATCAATTCTTAAAAGACGAACATCCATCGGCACCTTTTATCACCTCATAGCAAATGAAATTATTACTTAATATAGTTTGTAGTCATCTTGTAAGCGATGCCTACACCATACTAATAGCAACTTTCATGCCAAGTTTTGTGTATTATCAAATTTTCCTTTAATTAAAGGCTTTCTTTATAAAAAAACAATCAGTGACACACTATCTTATAGTGTGTCACTGATTGTGTATCAATTTTTTTGAAATTCTGTATTAAAAAGTTGCATTATATAATAAATTTCATTCTTGCCTAATTCAATATTCAAAGCTTCTTGCAGTATCTCATTGGCTTGTTGTACCACACTATACAATGAGTCCTTTTTCATCAACTCAAGTTCATCAGCAGAAACTGCCATTTCAGAATTTGTTAAAATTCTCTCAATTGCTCCAGCTAAATGCATGATCAGACTGATTTTAAAGGCATTTGTAAGCTTTTTTTGAACCCTTCTATCAAGAAAGTCACAGTATTTCCACAGTATCCCTGTAATTTTCTTAGGATTTATAAATGTAAAGTACTGCCCTAAATACTTCTGTGCAATCTCTTCCGTAAGAACATCAGAATACTCAAAATCCACGTTTCGATCTAATTCTAATTCCATACCCTCAATCAAGCTGATTAAACTTTCTCCGCCATCTTGTAACAACTTTTCTAGCGGAACAAAAGGAACCGATACATCGGGATCAACTATTCCAGTTGCGGCTACTATTCGTTGATTCTTCTTTATCTTTTGTACTTCTTGTTTCATTTGTACTACCGAAATTGGGATGACTTTTAGGTCATTAATTAAGTTATCAATAAGGATTTTATCCAATAACTCCTTAATCTTTTTTGCCGTTCCTTCACCTGTGGAACAAACTGCAATAATAACTTTTTGTCGTCCATCATCATTCGATATTGTATCTTTCTCCTTTTTTTCTGTAACCTTTTCTGTGGTCCGTGAGTATCCTGCAAATTCACGCAATTCACGGTACACGGTTAATAGATCACTATCGATTAATGCCGTCTTACGAGCAGCTTCCAAAATCATCGCTGTTGTAACCATGTCAATCGTTCGAACCTCTATCCGCGTTTTCTCCGTCAACTTGCTGCTAAAGGTACTTAAAGATCCCATATCTACTAAAAGCAGTACCCCGTTACCTTGATTTATTTGCTTCACTTGGACAGCAATCCCATCCAGTGCAACTTTGGGGCTCATTTCTAGTGGCATATCAAAGGAGGTAATGTTATCAACTGATAATAATTGCGTAACTACCTGAGCCATTGATGAAGCAGTGCTCTTCCCATGTGCTGCAACTACAATACCAACCTTCCCCGCCTTTGGCTCAGCTTTTAGTGATGCAAGCAAAATCGCCATATAATACACTTCCGACTCAGGAATAGGGAATTGGTAAGAGTCTTCTATGATACCTTTGACCTTCTGTGCGACTTCTAATTCGTCTGGATAATCATGTACCATGGACGTCAAATCTTTTGATATTTGTCTAAGCGGTTTGCCAGACTGGATTCTCTTCACAAAAGAACTGATATGTAGACTCATTGCATATATGAAATTATCGCGGGCAGGATAAGCTTCTTCTTCAACCAAAAACTTTTGAATTCTTTTTGTTAAATCAATTATATCCTGATCAACAATTTCATTTAATTTATTTTCTGCTTTATCGAGTTTTCCTCTACTATAGAATGATTTCAAATGTAAATTGATATCCGTCATAATAAAATTGTTTATTGATGATTTATCTAATCCTTCGTCCTTCAAAAGGGCTGCTTTATCGCCAATAATTTCATACAGATTATAAGGTAATTCATAACTATCAACTTCAGTATATTTCTTTTGGGCATCAGGTTTAATAATCATCTTTGTATCTAACAATTTTGTTATCTCACCCAGTTCATGTCTATTATTGGCCAAGTGGGACAAACCATCTTTGATATTTGGCGGTAATTGTTCAAATTGTAATCTAATTTCATTTTTATCTTGCATGCTGTTCAAAAAGCCCTGTGCACACACAAGTTGAACATTTGACTTAAGTTGCCCAACATTTCCATATGTGACACTTCCGATTAACGCTTGCACTACATCCTCATTTAGACATATATTCTTCTGAATTCGATTTGCTTCAAGCGTCAGTAACTGTTCCAACAGCTGAATCTTTTCATGTGCAGTTCTTTGCTGAAAAGCAGGTAATTGAATAATAATGGGGATCCTTCTTACAAACGTTTGAAGTAGTGAACTCTCCGGATTCTCAGTTGTAGCGCAAACTAATCTGATATCAGCATGATGTACCTTCGCAGTTTCGCCAAGTCTACTATATATACCATGATCCATAAAATAAAAAATCATTTCTTGCCCTTCAGGGGGCAAACGATGAACTTCATCTAGGAACAGCATTCCGCCATCAGCTTGCTGAATTAAACCATCCTTATCCTCATTAGCTCCCGTAAAAGCACCTTTAACATATCCAAACAGATGAGACATCAATAGTTGCGGATTATGGGCATAATCTGCACAATTGAATGTAATAAACTGTTTTTTCGTTAAAATATCAGAATCGACCGCAAAATGATACATAGTATTAGCAAAATAAGTTTTACCTGAACCAGTTGGACCAATAATCAATGTGTTTAACCCATGTGGCGGGTAGAGCAAAGCAGCTTTAGCTTGTTCAACTTGATTCTTTAAACTGTCATGGTGTCCAACCATACTTTCAAAAGTATTTCCTTTTCTCTTTGAAAAAGGGGTAAAAACTTTCTTAGTTTCAATACTTTTATCTGCAGCAAAACCTATTTTTGTACTTTCAATCTTTTTTTCTTCAATCGGATCAAGCTTTATCCCTGGTGTGTTCAGCCAATATCTTACTGGTCTACCACTTTGTTTATTCACAAGACCTTCGCGTACAAGTTGATTTAACTCTTTACTGACATTCGATCTAAGGATACCTAGTCCTTCCGCCACCTCGCTGGTTGTAAGAGCCTCAATCATCCCAGTGCCATGACTCGCTAAATAATCAATAATTTTTTCGCGCCGTGTCATACTTGTAACCCCTTTCGCATTGTGTATCAAGAGTGTATCACTCATTTGAATTAGTTTCAAATTTTGACACTCAAACGCAAAACACAATCTTTCTTACACAATATTCAGTTACTAGTTTTACTCACAAATAGCTTTATACAATTAGCTTGAAGTCATGGTAAAGTACGGTGCATAAAAAAAGAGAGTACCGAAAATTTAAAAACATTTTCGACAATCTCCTTCATTTTTGAAACATATTAGGATCTTCTACCCCTTGCTAGGATCACACTGAAAAATAATTTCTGATTTGGTCACTCCACTACTTCACATATGCATCCTTGAAGTTAAAGTTAACACCAGCTGAATTGTAAATAACACCCTTAACCTTAGATTTAACTAACGTTGCTTGTGCCTGTTGATACAAAGGTGCAACGCCTTGCTCCTTCATAAGAACTTCTGAAGCTTGTACCATATCACTCCAACGCTTTGCAGTTGACCCAGCATCTGCATCCTTGGAAGCAGAAATTAGTGAATCATATTCGGAATTGCTCCACTTACCATTGTTATATGAATTATCAGATGTAAATAAATCTACAAAACTAATTGGATCTGAGAAATCAGCTCCCCAACCTGAAAGAACTACATCAAATTGACCATTTTGGGATTTACTTAAGCGCGTCTTGAAAGGTACGTTATTCACAGAAACTTTGATTCCTGATAAAGTTTCTTCGAGTTGACTCTGAATATATTCTGAAACATCCTTTGCAGCATCCGTATCATCAGCTAACAAAGTAAATTGCACATTGTTTGTTCCTAATTCTTTAAGACCTTCTGCCCAGAGTTTCTTTGCCTCAGCCTTATCACTCTTAACGCCGTCGTAAGTTTTAGCATCCTCTGTAAAATCTTTGCCATTATACGTTGCAAGTCCCTTAGATACAATACCAGGAGCAACAACAGATCCATCACCGAGAACTTTCTTGACTAATTGTTTACGGTTGATTGCCAAGGAAATAGCCTGACGAATCTTTTTATTTTGGAAAACTTTTTGTGTTTGATTAAATTCAAGGTAATTGATTCTTGCCCCGCTACGAACCGTAAACTCTTTTGAACTCGACAACTGTTTTGCCTGTTCAGAACCTAAAAGTGTCTCATCAAGTTTCCCGCTCTGATACAAGTTATAACCAGTTGTTGTACTCTTATTAACCTTAAAATTAATCGCAGATAATTTTACGTTCTTCTTATCCCAATAGTTATTGTTCTTCTTCAATGTCCAGCTAAGGTTAGAACCTGTCCAGCCTGTCATCTTAAAGGGACCACTGTAAACCATATACTTGGAAGCTGTTCCGTATTTGCTGCCGTATTTTTCAACCGCACTCTTGTTTTGTGGGAAAAATGAAGGGAAGCCCATTAAAAGTTTGAAGTAAGGTACCTTCTTTTCAAGTGTAACTACTAACTTATAATTACCTTCTGCTTTTATTCCAAGTGTATTAACCGCTTTCTTACCTGCAGCAATATCATCAGCATTTTTAATGCCACTGAACAGGTACGCATATTCTGAAGCTGTTTTTGGATTAACAGTTCTTTGCCATGAATAAACAAAATCTTTGGCTGTCAATTTATCACCATTACTCCATTTCGCATCCTTACGCAAAGTGAACGTATAGGTCATCCCATCGTTAGAAATTTTAGTAGATTTCGCAATTCCTGGTTCAATCTTACTATTTTTACCTAAGCGATATAAACCTTCATTTGTGTTGTTCAACATATCAAAACTAATTGTATCTGTTGCCTTTGAAATATCCATTGAAGGCAGTTCCGAAGGCTCACTCCAATTAATAACTTGTTTTGAACTAGATGAACTGCTATTACCACAGGCCACCAAAATTAACGAACAAGCGGTAATTACCACCCCTAAACCAAACCTTTTTTGTATCTTCATAAAAACATCCCCTTTTTTCCACAAAAAATTCAACATGTTAGCATGAAATTAATTTTAAATTAAAATACCATTAAAAGCAATGATTTAAAAAAGTTTATTCAAAAATTTTCGCAACAAATAAAAAATGGCGCCCACCTTCCGCAGTAGACGCCTCACCGTATAATAGAATCTTAAGCTTACCAGTTAATTAAAAAAAAGTCAACAGCACAAAGGAGAACTTCAGTTCGTTTTTGTTGTTTTTTTTAATAAAAGGACTTAGAATATAGTTGAAAAATAAAGAAAGGAAGTTTTAGAAATGAGTAACGAATTAACTAACAGAATCAATAACTGGATGGGACAAGATGATTTCTTCAGTAATTTGGGACATTCATTTTTTGAAGGAGCAAAATCTTTTAATCAGGCTCTTAAAACTGATATCAAAGAAACAGATGACGCGTTCGACGTCAAGGTTGATGTTCCAGGGATAAACAAGGAAGATATTTCTCTATCTTATGACAATGGAATTCTTTCGATTAGTGCAAAGAGAGACTCCTTTGAAGATGAAAGCGATAAGGATGGAAACATCATCACCAGTGAGCGCAGTTATGGCAGCTACTCAAGACAGTACCGTCTTCCTAATATTATTAAGGATCAAATTTCTGCAAAATACACTGATGGGGTATTAGAAATTACACTTCCAAAGTCAAAAAAGACTTCCTCGTCTGAAAACCAAATTAAAATTGACTAATTAATTTATCGTAAGTTTCTTTTAGAATAAATAGAAGGGGCTGGGTCAAAATATAGGACCCAGCCCCTTCTATTTATTACGTATGAAAGTGTTCCATAAGTCAAAATTTTCAGCCTAATCTCGAATTAGTACTCAAACTTTACTGACTTATGTCATACTACCTTTTTTATTTGACTAATTTTCTAAAAAGCAACTTTAATTTATAAAATTACTACCTTTTTGTTTCATTATTGTACGAGAAAACTAGCAATCATCATTATTAGACTTCCTTTACCCATCAACACATTGTTCGCAAAATAATTAATAATTATCTTACAAAACATATTATTGTGTGATATAATCTCAATAAACATATTATTAAGTTAATAAAACACAATATAGTTCGTATTTAACGGAGGAGAATTTATTTTGAAAACAAATAGATATATTGTTGCTTTGGCAGGTATTATGTTACACCTGATGATAGGCTCAGTTTATGCTTGGAGCGTTTTTACGGGCCCAATTGCTAAGCAGACCGGCTGGACTGAATCTTCTGTTGCAGGAGCTTTCAGTATTGCAATCTTTTTTCTAGGAATGTCAGCTGCTTTTATGGGTAGAATTGTTGAAGTAGCTGGGCCAAGATTAACCGGCACAATTTCTAGTATCTTGTATAGTCTTGGAATAATTTTAACAGGTTACTCGATTCACATCCATTCACTTGTTCTTTTATACATTGCATATGGTGTTATCGGCGGTCTTGGACTTGGTTCTGGGTACGTTACACCAGTATCAACCATTATTAAATGGTTCCCCGATAAACGTGGTCTAGCAACAGGACTTGCAATCATGGGATTCGGCTTTGCTGCAATGCTCACAGGACCAGTTGCTCAGAATCTAATGTCCACAGTTGGACTTGAAAGAACGTTCTATATTCTTGGCACATTCTATTTTGTTGTAATGATTATTTCTGCACAATTCATTCGCAGACCTGATTCTTCGAATGAGGAAGTAACCCTTGAGAAAAAGGGGGTCCGAATTACAGTTGGGCCAGAACTTACTGCTAATCAAGCAGTTAAAACAAAATCATTTTCTCTCCTTTGGCTTATGTTCTTTATCAACATCACATGCGGCATTGGGCTTGTATCCGCAGCGTCTCCAATGGCACAGGAAATGACTGGTATGTCAGCTGCCACTGCAGCTGTCATGGTAGGAATAGTCGGCCTGTTCAATGGTTTTGGTCGACTCGTTTGGGCCACTCTCTCTGATTTCATTGGCAGACCTATCACTTTCAGTGCTATTTTCATCGTGAACGTTGTAATGCTTTCAGTTATTCTTGCCTTCAGTAACCCGCTAATATTTGTAATTGCACTGTGTTTAGTATTGTCATGTTACGGAGCTGGTTTTTCTGTAATTCCTGCATATCTAGGAGATGTATTCGGTACAAAGGAACTTGGAGCTATTCATGGATATATTTTAACTGCTTGGGCAGCTGCCGGAATAGTTGGACCACTACTCTTATCCTTCACACACCAAGTCCTTCATAGTTATTCCGTTACATTAATTGTTTTCATTGTAATTGATCTTCTTGCCTTAATATCCTCATTTTGGATTCAACGAGGATTTATTAAACTCGGAAAATTAACAGATAAGTAACAATGTGCAACCATAATTACGGAACTTTATCCATTTTATAGTTCCGTATTTTTTTGTCAAAAAATCCTTTAGTTTTACTACCAATTTTTATCTGCTAATATGTAGGCATAGATTATCAATCTTGTCTTTTAATAAAGTGAGGTTATAAAAATGTATTTATTTGCTATTGGCATCTGTATTGGCATTTTCTTACCTATGCAGACTGCGATCAACTCGCGCTTGCGTGTCTCCGTAGTTTCCCCTTTCATCGCTTCAACAATCTCCTTTAGTGTTGGTACCATTTTCTTAGCAATTCTCGTGATCATCACTCATGGTGTACTGCTTCCAAGTACTACCCTCATCTCAAACCAACCTTTGTGGATTTGGTTAGGGGGGATTCTTGGAATTATATTCTTAACTGGTAATATTTTCCTTTTCCCGCATATTGGTGGAGTTCAAACAGTTATCATGCCAATATTAGGACAAATACTCGCAAGCATGTTAATTGATAATTTTGGATTATTTTATTCATCCCATCATCCATTAACATTTCTTCGCCTTTGCGGAGCAATTTTAGTTTTTGCAGGAGTAATCGTAGCAGTTGCATTGCCCAGTATTCTCCATCGTGATAAACTTGCTGCAAAAGCAAAAGAATCATCTCTCTTATTGTTTTGTTGGCGCCTTTTTGGAATTATCACCGGTTCTCTCAGTGCTATCCAGACTGCGATTAATGGTCATCTGGGTGTTATACTTAATTCATCCATCAATGCAGCCTTCTTTTCTTTTTTGGTCGGTACGATCTTTTTATGGCTAATTGTTTTAATTAAAGATCGTAAAAATCTCAAAAATCTAAAGAGTCCGCAAATTATTTGGTGGAACTGGACGGGCGGTTTGCTTGGCGCTATCTTCGTAACGGGTAATTCTTTTTTAGTGCCACATCTCGGAACAGGAATCGTAACTGTGATTGTGTTGATTGGAATGATTATCGGGAGCCTTTTGGTCGATCATTTTGGCTTGTTTCTCTCACCAAAGCACCCTGTCCAATTCACACAAATCATTGGGATCATTGTTATGGTAATTGGTGTTGGTATTATCAAATTGTTGTAGGAATTCGTATCATATGGAAAGGATGACAAAATTGAAAATTGGATTTATTGGAACTGGCGTGATGGGTGCTGCAATTGCAGGCCATTTAATAAAGGCTGGTCACAAACTAACTGTCTATAATCGTACAAAAAGTAAAACCGACAAATTAGTCGCTGCTGGTGCAACTTGGGCCGATACTCCGACTGAGGTTGCCAAGACAAGCGATATTGTCTTTACAATGGTCGGTTTCCCTACCGATGTCGAAGAAGTTTATTTCGGTGACAAGGGTATCTTCAAAGGCTTAAAAGCAGGGAGCATTACAGTTGATATGACGACAAGTCGTCCAAGTTTAGCAGTCAAAATTGCTGACTATGCAAAAAAGCATGATTTCCATGCTGTTGATGCGCCCGTTTCTGGTGGTGATGTTGGCGCTCAAAACGCAACATTAACCATAATGGTTGGTGGCGAAGAAGAAACATATAACGAACTTCTCCCCCTCTTCAAAGTTATCGGTAAGGCAACTAATTTCTTTGGGGCTGCAGGATCTGGCCAACACGCTAAAATGGCAAATCAGATAATGATTGCTGGTACAATGACAGGTTTGACAGAAATGCTTCTTTACGCACAGCACGCTGGACTTGATGAACAAAAAATCCTCGAGACGCTTTCTGCCGGGGGTGCAAATAACTGGAGCATGACTAATTATGTCCCACGCATTCTAAAAAATGACTT
>NZ_BACP01000044.1 GCF_000260415.1 Liquorilactobacillus mali KCTC 3596 = DSM 20444 | reverse complement strand
TATTTGATTTTCCCATATTTATTTTTATCATTAGGAAAAATCGTGAAAAAGTTCTAACTTATCTATTTTTTCTAATCTCTCTCACCCTAATTACTTCAGGAATTTCATTTAATTCCTTCTTCAATTCACTGAATGTTTTCTCAGAAATATTATCAGTATCAATCATTGTATAAGCAATCTCGTTACGACTACGATTAATCATGTTATCAATGTTAATATCATATCTAGCAAGAATTGTTGTGATCCTACCAACCATATTCGGAACGTTTTGA
Source organism: Liquorilactobacillus mali KCTC 3596 = DSM 20444 (assembly GCF_000260415.1). Taxonomy (GTDB): domain Bacteria; phylum Bacillota; class Bacilli; order Lactobacillales; family Lactobacillaceae; genus Liquorilactobacillus; species Liquorilactobacillus mali. Next base: position 8,376 of record NZ_BACP01000044.1, on the reverse strand, counting down.
TGAATCAAAGTAATCCGAAAGCTTGAATCAAAAGGCATCTCCACTGCTGGAAAGTTCACAGAATTGATAATATTGCCTGTTTCAAGATATTTTCTTAAAGTTTGTGCCGCCATTATTGCACCATTTACCTCAGCTTCAAGTGTTGTTCCCCCAATATGCGGAGTGACAATAGTACGCTCATGATTAATGACCTTCTCAGAACTGAAATCTGTGATATACTGTGCAATTTTATGACTTTCTAAAGCATCAATAATTGCCCTCTCATTAACTATTCCCCAGCGCGAATAATTTAATAAGGTTGCTCCATCTTTCATCTCTGCCAATTCTTTTGCAGTGATTAAATCCTTATTCTCTTCTGTGTATGGAATATGAATAGTAACATAGTCACTTTGCTGTAATAGTTCACTTAAATCTTTTGCACGTGGAATATCATTTGATAAACGCCAAGCATGCTCCACGCTAATGTATGGATCATATCCAATTACATGCATTCCTAGATCTGCTGTTGCTCGTGCCACCCTAGAACCAACCGAACCAAGTCCAATTATTCCAATTGTCTTGCCCTGCAATTCTGTTCCTGCAAAATGATTCTTTCCCTTTTCCGTCTGGAGACTAACATCTGCTCCATTTAATTTTTTAGCCCATTGAACGGATGAAAAAATTGGTCGCGTTGCCAGAATCAACATCGCAACGATTAGTTCTTTAACCGCATTAGCATTTGAGCCAGGTGTATTAAAAACAACCGTTCCATTTGAGTTAGCCTCAGCAAGTGGGATATTATTAACCCCAGCACCAGCCCTCGCAATTGCAAGCACACTTGTTCCAAATCTCGTTTTATGCATGTCCTGACTCCTGATTAGGAGCGCATTCGGCTTATCAGTTTCATTGATTGTATACATGTCAGTAGGAAATTCAGCAATTCCCTCTGGAGCAATCATATTATAGGTCTTAATATCCAACATTTCATCCCACTTCCTTATGCTTATGTTCTAATTCAAATTTTTCCATTACTGTTATTAATTTCTTAACGCCCTCCATTGGAAATGCATTGTATAAACTAGCCCTCATGCCACCCACAAGACGATGGCCCTTTAGTCCAACTAAATTATTAGCATTTGCTAATTCAATAAATTGATTATCTAATTCTGCATTACCAGTTACAAAAGGTATGTTAGTTAGAGACCGACTTTCAACATCAACTGGTGATTGGAACAAGGTAGAAGCATCAAGGTAGTCATACAACAACTGAGCTTTTTCTCGATTTCTTTTCTCCATTGCATCGACACCACCTTGTGTAAGCAGCCATTCAAAGACTAAGCCTGCACAATAAATTGCAAAAACAGGCGGAGTGTTTAAAGTTGAATGCTTGGCAACAAGTTTCTTATAACTTAGCATTGCGGGAAGCTCAGGTGCCTTTTCTACTAAATCATGACGAATAATTACTACAGTCAATCCTGCAGGTCCGATATTCTTTTGAGCGCCTGCATATATCATTCCAAAGTCTCTCACATTGTATCTTTGTCCTAAGATGTTTGAAGACATGTCCCCTACTATGGACTGTCCTTTTATATTAGGAACTGTTCGAAATGCTGTTCCTTCAATTGTGTTATTTAGCGTAACATGGATATAATCCACATTTTCTTGTAAAGAATCATCTATTTTCGGAAGTTTCGTGTAATTCGAATCTTCTCCACTAGCAATTTTATTAACACTTATGCCATCAATCAACTGTGCTTCCTCAATCGCTCTTTGTGACCAATGTCCAGTATCGACAAAACCTATTTTTCTTTTATTAATAGCTAGATTCAATGGTGCCATTGTAAACTGCAGTGTCGCTCCACCTTGCAAAAACAATACATCATATTCGTCTGGAATATTCATTAATGCACGCAGATTGCTTTCAGCATCCTTTTGAATATCAGCAAAAAGTGAGGAACGATGACTAATCTCCATAACACTCATCCCACTATTTTTATACGAAAGCAACTCCTTTTGAACCTGTTCTAAAACTTCTCTTGGCATAACAGCAGGTCCAGCAGAAAAATTGTAAACATTCGCCATAATCCTTCACTTCTTTCTAATTAATTTTAAAGTATGCTCTAATAATCGAATATAGACAAAGTTAAGCAAGATGTCAATGCTATTAGTAACAAATAATTACCAAATAATTAATTTACTTTCTATGTTGTTTTTGATACACTAAACGATCTTTTCAAACAAAGATGAATTTTTATTTTAGTCGAAATTTCTAAATTTAACATATTTGTAATAATAGAGTTTGAACTTTATTACAACATTTGAAAAAAGTAATAGCTACCAACAAATACATTAAAATGCCCTTCTTAAGACAGCTGTAACTTTTTTGTAACATTCTTAAGAAAAAAATTTCCTATAAGTTTTTTAAAATCCTATTATATCAGTGTTTTAAACTAGATATTCTTTCTTTTTAAAAAATTTTTTGTTTAGAAAGCCCGTCATTTCAATTAATATTTGCATTTTATTACATATAGGCTTAAAATGTAATATTTTTTGTACTGTTATGCAATAAAGATAGACTACAATCAGGTTATTGGTTATAAAATAAAAATAAAAGTAGGAGTGAATTAATTTGAAACGTACAACAAAGACATTATTAGCAAGCACTGTTGGTGCGGCGGGTTTATTTCTTGCTTCTACAACGAATGCAAGTGCTTCAACAACTGTTAAGGTAAATAAGAACGACACTGTTTGGGGTCTCTCACAAAAATATGGTGTTTCCATCAAATCTATCGAGGCTTTAAATAACATTAACGAGAATAGTCATTTAATCATTGAAAGTCAGACATTAACTATCCCTGATAGTGATAATACTTCAAATACAGCAGACTCAAGTTCTACTTCTTCATCAGCAACTTCTACTGTTTCAGTTGCTAAAGGAGATTCATTATGGGCAATTGCTCAGAAGTATGGTACTACTGTTGACAGTTTACGTTCATTGAACGGTTTATCATCAACAGAAACGCTGATCAAACCTGGACAGACTTTAAAGGTTGATGGCTCTGCAGATACAAGTTCTTCAGATACGAATAACACGAATAACGAAAGTACAACAACTACAGAAAGTTCTACTACAACTACTACGACTACAAATAGCACAACTACAACTACACCTTCTGTCACTGTTTCTTCAAACCATGTTACATATACTGTTAAGTCCGGTGACTCACTTTACACTATCGCTCAAGCATATGGTGTTACTGTAGCTTCCTTGCGCTCTTCCAATACATTGGGATCAGCAATTTTGCCAGGACAGACTTTGACAATTAATGATCCTACGAAGACACCATCAACGACAGCAACAACTGCTGCAAACGAGTCAAGCGATTCTTCCGCTAGTGCTGCAACAACTGCTGCTTCAAGTTCGACAACAGCGGCTACTTCAACTGCTGCAACAACTGCTGCTTCAAGTTCAACAACAGCGGCTGCTTCATCAACGACAGCAACAACTACTAGTGCTGCTAACTCTAGTGCTGCTACAGTTGCTAGTTCTAGTTCTGTTGCGGCTACACCAAGTGTTAGCTCTTCAACTGCTAGTGCTGCTGCTACCACAACAGCAAGTAGTACTGCTTCATCAACTGCTTCAACATCAGCAGCAGTATCTACGTCATCAGTTGTTTCATATGCTACTTATTTAGCTAGTCTCAAAATTCCTTACGTGTATGGTGGTACGTCATTAAGCGGTTTTGATTGCTCTGGGTTCGTTCAATATGTATATGCTCATTTTGGTGTATCATTACCTCGTACTTCAGAAGCACAATCAACAATTGGCACAGCTGTTCCTGTCAGCCAAGCTAAAGCTGGAGATTTAATATTCTGGGGTTCTCAAGGTTCATCATGGCACGTAGGTATTTACATTGGTGGTTCAAGTTATGTTGCTGCTCCATCATCTGGTCAAACTGTTAGTGTCAAGAGTTTCCAGTATTTCCAACCATCTTTTGCAATTCATATGAACTAATTAAGTATCAAGAAAAAAGGCGACTGTTTAACTACAGTGCTTTTTTTTAGGTTCTACAATATCTGTTGTTGGTAATAGATTTCATCTATTATTAATGACAGTTTTTTTGTATATTATTATCAGACACAAAAAAGCGGACATTCCTGTCCATTCATTAAAACCAACCACGACGAAGATTCTAGAGAAAGAAGGAAATGTCCTTATGTGTAATGATACTACCAAATTGTTGCTAGGCAGAAGATAAGCATATAAAAATTATGGATGGTGCTAGAAAAGACGATGGTGTTATCCGCCTGAATGGCAGTTTAGACTACCAGCCGCAGGTTTGTCCCAATTGCGGTATTATCAATGAAGGGCAAATTATCAATTATGGATGGCGTAAAACAACCGTTCGCTTCGCGAAAACACTAGGAAACAATGTCATCTTACACTTGAACCGAAGAAACTTTCAATGTAAGGAGTGTCAGACAACCTTTTTAGCTCAAACTGATTTAGTTCCTAAACACTGTACGATTTCCAATCCAACACGAAAAGAGTGCTTAGAGAAGCTTGAGGAACCAGTATCTTTGAAACACATTGCCAATGAACTGTCGTTGTCTGACTCCTTCGTCGGCCGGCAACTGATGCATGCACAACGGGACTTTCGACCGAATTGGCACTTTTTACCTGAAGTCATCCTGATGGATGAGATTAAGAGCACTAAGTCAGCAACGGATGCCATGAGTTTTGAGTTCATGGATGCGCAAACGCATGAATTAATTGACCTATTGCTGTTTCGGACCATTCATCAACTAGAAATATATTTTTACCACTTTGATCAAGCTGCTAGAGAAAGTGTCAAAATTATCGTTTCGGACATGAATTATACCTATCCCAAACTTACTAAAACAGTCTTCCCCAATGCAATCGTGGTTATGGATAAATTCCACATCATCAACGCCCTTAATCGCGCGTTTAACAAGACTAGAGTCAGACTGATGAAACAGTTTGCCCCTTCTTCCCGTGAATTTCGCGCGCTTAAACGCTATTGGAAACTATTACTGGTACCTTCTGAACAGCTAGACTTTGAACATTTTCATAAATGGACCAATTTTCCTTACTGGATCACTGCTACAGACGTCGTTCATAATCTGTTATCCCTTGATTCCGAACTTAAACAAACTTATGAAGTCCTAAATCATGTGCGAACAGCTATTCAACACAAAGACTGGAATAACTACAATGCCGCCTTCTGGAAAGCCGAAGACTTTTCTGAGGAAATGAGCAGTACCATTGAAATGCTTCAAACCCATCATGGAGAAATCCATAATACCTTTATTACTCAGTATTCAAATGGTCCTTTAGAAGGATCCAATAATAAAATTAAAGCAATCAAACGAGCCAGCTTCGGGTATCACAACTTCTTTAAACTTAGGAGTACTATATACTTTTAAGATTAATACAGAAAGAGCCCTAATCACGAAGTAATTAGAACTCTAATATATGAATTCACCAACAACAGTTCTAATATGATGTCAAATACCAACTCAATTAAAAAAGAGTACACTAAAAAGTGATAGCTTTTAACGAGAAAAAACTGTCATAAATATCAACTATACTGGTATTTAAATAGTCTGCTTAACGGGAAGTTCTCGCGTAATTATAAATTTGGTTTGTGCGGACCAAATTCATAATCGTCCTATCAAGTCTGTTCACACAAGCAATCATGGCAACCATATCCGGTTTAGGGTGTGGTCCTTTTTTTAGCTTATAGTAGTAATCTACAATGTGATTATCAATACGTGCTTTATTTCTAAGCATAGATCTAATCATTTCAAACATAATATAACGGGCACTACTTTGACCTCTCCGATTAATCCGATCAGCTTCTTTGAATCCTCCGGATTGGATTCGTCGTAAATCTATTCCAACGTAAGCATTTAATTGCTTATAGCTTGGGAATCTCGCTATTTTTCCTGTAAAGCCTAGTAACAGCGCCGTTGATATTTCTCCCGCCCCAGGAATACTCGTAATGAGTTTAAACTCCGGAAAAGTTTTCGCGTAATTGATCAATTGGCGCTTTAATAAGTCATGGGCCTGATTATATTGCTGAATCTCTTCGCAATAACTATGGATTTGGCTAATTATAAATGAGTCTGCAGATTGTGCAGGATATGATAATTGGCCTGCTTGCCAGACTTCTTTGCATCTACGTACAATTAAATCCGAACGGATTTTATGACTTACCGAGCTAATGATTTGTTTTGCCATCGTTCCTGGAATATATCCTATTAAAAAATCAGGGTGGGGAAAGAGGCTAACAAAAGTTAAGCCGAGCACTGATCGAATTGGGTTAAATATATCGTTTAACTCGGGAAACGTTTGATCAAGTGCGGCATGTAAATGATTGATAATCCGGGATCTCTCCTTAGTTATTTCTAGATAGCGGTGCGCCATTAAATGAAGTTGCTCATATGGCCTTGAATATGGTCTACGACCATGAATCAGTGACTTCTGATCAATTCCCAGGAGTGCTAGTTTAACTGCATCTGAACGGTCTGTCTTTTGCCTTCTCAACCCCGCCATGCGAATTGAGGACTCCAAAGGATTTATTTCAAGGTAATTCATTTCTTCATCGATGAAAAAACGAGTAAGAACTCTAGAATAAATACCAGTCGTTTCAAATACTGCCATGACTGGCAAATCACTCGCAATTATTGACTTGAGCTTTGCCAATCCAGATTTATTATGGATAATCTGAAATTCCTTAACAACCGTATGATCGTGTAAAACAGCACAATTACTCTTTCCACGACTCACATCAATACCTAAAACGTGCACTTTATCGCCTTCCATATATTTTTGAGGTAACAACTTCGCAGATTCGTTCATTTTCTATATTCGATCTCAAGGACCAACATCCTAAATCTAACTGTTCACTACGTGTTGTTGGGCCAGTTTGACACTCGGAATTTATATTCCACTGATGTTGACGACCTCAACCTCAATTTAAGTATAGTAAAAGAGGTATCAAGATTGTCGTCACAATCTTGATACCTCTTACTTTAGGATGTTTGACGAAGAGCCTTTTTTTATGCCAATTTTTTTGTATGTAACATAATTAAGTTGACTATGTTTAATGATGTCCTTACTTATAGCTAGGCTGAATAGACTATCAAAGCCACTAGAGAGCCGTTTAAGGCCATAAAATTTCTGCCTGATAATTTTACCCTATTTTATTTGTAAATAGCTACCTATCGTCCATTCTATGGTAATTAAAAAAGGAGACCAAGTCAAAAAAATAACTTTTGACCTGGTCTCCTTTTTATACTACTCATAAATGCATTCCATAAGACAAAGATCTACGTCTAACCACAAATACTTGTAGCATTTGACTCGCTATGTTCATAATTTAACGCTAGTACTCAAATTTACGACTTTTATTACTCTCTTTTACTTTAGGTAACAATTCAACTATCAGTTAAAATGAACAGCACTATCACTCTAACTTTAATTAATATTCAACTATAACAGATCCCTTATCATCAGTGTTTTTATCTTGTTGATTATTCGGAATATCGCTGTCTTCTGTTAAATTATTATAATAAGCAGCATATGTTGCTAATTTATACGGTGTTAACCAAATGAATCCTATTCCTAGAGTCAATATTGCTAATATGTCCCATCCAATAAAACTTAACTTAAGGACAAAAAATTCAAATTTATGACCATTCATCAATTCCCTACTTTTCGTAATATAATCTAGGAAATTAAAGTCATCAGCATTTTCTGCCTGTGACATATCTTTGTACACAAAATATGTTTGGGAATAAGCAAATGATTTTATGATACCTGGAATAATAAATAGCAATGACCAGAAAAATATGAAGATATTGATTAAAATGTACAATACAAGGACTCCTAAGAAGTTTCTCTTAGTAAATACACTAAATGCACCCCTAAGCGTACTAAAATCAGCATTTTTTGTTCTTAGCCAATCTAAAAAAGTAAATCCTATACCTGTTAAAAGCATTGATGATATAATTCCTCCAATACTATTACCAAAAAGATTATTATGATCAAAATTACCAGTTGTACCGGTTGTAGATATTTCATTCGCAATACTGTCACTATATTTTGCAATCAATATACTTAAAATTATCACAACAGTAAAAACAAAAATTGTCATAATAATTTGAAATATGACAGGTATAATTGCTAATTTAATTGCTTGGTTCCAATGACCTTTAAAAGTTTCTTTTACTTCATTTTTTAGTTCCCTGCGCATCTTCATTTTTTCAAAACTCCCATTCTTGCTTCCCTAATGTGTATTATACTTTAAGAAATAGTTTTTTTATACAAAAAGGACACTGGTATTTTTAATATCAGTGTCCTTTTTAATC
>NZ_BACP01000045.1 GCF_000260415.1 Liquorilactobacillus mali KCTC 3596 = DSM 20444 | reverse complement strand
TGAAGCTCTTTAATTTAGGGACTTATGGCACAGCCCCCTTTAAAAATGTCCTATAAATTTTCTGTCAGTGAAGCCCATGACACTTGACAATTTTCTTTAGACTTACTTCACCGTTTTAAATTTCTCTGTTCCATGTTCCAATACCTCGGAAACTTCTTTCAAATCTGCTATATTCCTTGTAAACTCTACCATTGTTGCCAAAACCTCTTCAGAATTTGCAGAAACCTCTTCTGTTCCAGCAGCATTTTCCTCCGTAGAAGATGCTACTCCTTCTAATTTTTCCAACACATCTTTTTGAACCTCTTTAATCTTTTTACTGTATTCTTCAACTTCAATAATTTTCCCCAATAATTTACTACTTTTTTTAAACACTTCTTGAGAGGAATCAATTGCATTCTCAATTAATTCGGTTTGTTTTTGTCCACCAGCAACAGAAGCTGCTGTTTGACTTACCATATCAGCAGATTGTTTTGTAATTTTTTGAATTATTTCTTCAATTTCTTTAGTCGAATTCTTTGTTTTTTCCGAAAGTTTTCGAATTTCTGTTGCCACTACAGCAAAACCTTTTCCTTCTTCACCAACACTAGCTGCCTCTATTGACGCATTCAGTGCCAACAAATTGGTTTGGTGTGAAACCCCGTTTATAACACTAATTATTTTATTAATATTTTGAATATTTTCATCAAGGCTATCAACTGTTTGGTTCAATTTCTCCATTTTATCCAATTCATTCTTCCAATTTTGTTCAACGTCTTTTGAAACCTTAATATTATCCTCATTCAGCTTCGCAGCTTCTTTGGAGTCTTTAGTCATTTGCTCGACATTTCCACTCAATCCATTAGTAATATGCGAAAGCTTCTGTAATTTTGTAACACTATTCTCAGTTTCCTGAGCTTGAACCCCTGTAACTTCAGCTATTCCCGTTATTGTTTGAGCAACTTCTTCTGTTGCTTTATTAGTTTGATTTCCCAATCCCATAAGTAAACTAGACTTTTGGGCAACTATTCTTGTCTCTTCCTTGACCTGATCAATAAGTTCACTAATCGAGGTAATCATTTTGTTATATAACGCAGTAATTCTACTGATTTCATTACCTTTTTCATTTGGCTTTAAAATTCTATGAACAATTCTGTTTAGCCAACTAGAATTCTTTGCAGCTTTAGGACTTATTATCGTAAGCTCCCCCCGACCAGCCTTAATAAAGTATTCACTAAGCTGTTTAACCAATATTGACATCATTTTACTTACGATTAATGAAAATATAACTACAATAACTAGTGTAATAGCGATAACCCAAATTGCTGTCATTATTAGCGAATTCAGTTCCTTATTTAAATCAGCCTTGCCAACTTTAGAAAAAACCCATGTAGAGCTATCCGAAGTTACTTTGTCAAAGTAAATCTCATCTATTTTGTTAGAGCCCTTAATAGAAAGGGTACCACGCATTTTTTTTGACTGCTTTATCTTCTTATAAAGCTCAGTTTTGTTAATATTTTGACCAAGTTGTAAGCCATCACTTTTACTTATATCATTGGTTGCTACCACACGCCCCGAATTAGATATTAGAGTTGCGCTCCCTGTTCTTCCAACCTTGATTCCCATCGCTGTGTTTTGTATTCCTGTATACGATGTATCCATTGCCAAAACCCCAGATTGTCCTTCATTATTATGTATTGAAATTGAAGCTGTCGCAATGTAATCACCTTCACTGTCTTTATATGGAGCTGTCCAATAAATACCACCGCTATTTTTTAAACCTCCTTTATACCATCCCTTGTTTAAAATACTTTTACTGCTTTTTGAGCTTGCAAAAGTAATTTTTTTAATATCACCGTTTCCACTCTTTATTGCCTTCAAAGTATGATTGATATTTTCATCATTGAACTTTGATTTAAAAATTTGCAGATAAGCTAAATTCTTAAGTTCCTGTTCAACCTTTGCCTGCAGATTTTGTTTAGATGTTATTAAAACATTTGTTGCACTTTTTTTACTAATATCGTTCCTAGAAATTAAAAGGTTTTTCGTCTGGATATAAGAACTTGTAGTAATTACAAGTGCGGGAATCATAACTGCAACTATCAAAACAGCAGCCATAATAGTTCCAATGCTTGTTTTGTTTTTCATAAAAAGCCTCCGTCAACTCTCTTATTGTGGCTAAAAATAACACACATATATTGATTTATCGGCCTTTTTCTTGCCTTTTTAATCCTTCAATTGAGAATTAATTGTGTAAAATACCAATTAACCACCTATATATAAAAGATTATTTTCTATCATGTATAATAATTTAAATTACCACTAGACAACTTAAAGAGACAGAACCAAAATTTTATTTTAGCCCTGTCCCTTCATTATTCATATATAGAGTCCAAACATCTCGTCTATTTTGTACCATATGACTTATTGAGATATCTCGCATCCCTATTTGCCTACAGAAACACCTTGTCTCACTAAAATTCCATCTATTATACCCTTTAATGAAATTTTCTTCATTTCTGATTCTGCCGCATTCTGCACTTTAGAATATTCACTCTCTAAAACACTCTGAATATTCCCGCCAACAAGACAATCCGGATTAGTCTTATCATCCACATGAAGTAAGTTGTGTTCATCTGTAATCGCACTATAGATATCAAATAAGGAAATCTCATCACTATCTCTAGCCAAAATCGGCTGCGCTATCCCCTTTTGTGTTATCAAGAGCCCATCACGAGTCAGATACATCATCAATCTTCTTACAAGACTTGGATTAGAATTAATACTTTTAGCAATTTCACTACTTGATAAAATTTGTCCTTTACATATCTCAATATATGCCATGATATGCACAGCATCACTTAATTTATGAGAATACTTCATATTATCCCTCTCTCTCATGCTAGGAAAACATTATATTTCTAACAAAGCTTCCTTTAAGGAGGTTGGTTCCCTGCCTAGAACATCGGCCAAATCTCGATCATTCTCTGTAAGTTCACCATCCTTAATCAAATTTTGAATCATTAAGACAACATCGGCAGTTTTCCCTAATCCGGCCCTATTCAATTCAGTTCGATACTCATCATCAGACAAGGACTCGACTTTGAACTGCCTCTTAGAAATACTAGCAATCGCCTTAGCAAGATCGACAAAGGAAAGTGAGTTACCAGCAAATTCATACACCATCTTCGGAACTTCTGTTACCAAAACTTTTGCCGCTGCTTCTGCATATTCTCGTTCAAGTGCCCATCCAACACGCCCATCACCAGCTGAATATTGGAAAGGATGACCTGCGAAAGCTCCTTTTATAAGATCAGTTTCATTCTCCAAATACCAGTTATTTCTTAAGAAAGCATGTCTTAGTCCACTATCAGTCAACGCTTTTTCCGTAATTTTATGATCTGCTGCTAAAGGACTCTTAGCCCGATCTGCATGTGGAAAGCTTGTATACGCAACAAAGCTTACTCCTGCATTTTGAGCTGCTTGTACAACATTCAGATGCTGCTTGTCACGCGGATAGCTTTTGCCCGGAATCGATGAAATAAAGAGTAGTCGGCTAATACCAGTAAATGCCTCTTCCAGCCCTTTTTCATCGGTATAGTCTGCTTTACGGATTTCAATTCCAGAGGGTAAAGTTTTTTCAGCCTTCTTTGTATTACGAGCAAATGCTACAATATCTTCCTTATTAACCAATTCAGTCAAATATTCGACTGCCTTCTTACCAAACTTACCTGTTGCTGCAGTAACTCCGTATTTCATATAAGATTACCTCCTGTATTTTTTAAGAGCACAACTTGTTACTTACAAAATAACATAGAAAAAAACTATTAGCAATTATCCAGCTTGTGTGCTTTCTCTCATAAAATCTTCTCTATAAAAATGAAAGTATGACAAGTCGATAAAATTTGAGTACTAAAGCGAAATTATGAACATTTTGAGGTTAGACAGAACATTTTGGCTTAGGGATCACGTTTATCCGGAATTGAGAATTAAAATAGAAAAGCCAGGTCAAAAGTTAACTTTTGACCTGACCCCATCTACTACTCACTTTAAGTATTCTTAATTATCAGAATTAATCTCTGCTTGCAACTTGCTCTCATTGTAAAAATGTAAAACAACAATCATTAAAGTATAGATAATGAGCGGTATCCAAACATAATTCATATTTATCATCTTTAAAGTTGCTAAGTTCTGCTTAGCATTTGGCACATACCCGGCAACATCAAACAAACTGGCAGTAATTAGGCCACTCAATCCGAGGCCTAAATTAACACCCAATATATTGGCGGAGGAAAGCACACCTTCTGCTTGTATTCCTAGCACTACACCATAGCGAATCGTATCCGCAATCATAATTGAGACCAGCCCAACAATAATCCCATTACCGATAGAGTTAATGAGAATGCCGCCAAAAATAACAATCAAACTACTTAAATATACACCACCAGCTAAAATAACTTGTCCGATTAATGCGGTAATCATGCCTAGAGTCATTACTTTTTTCTTATCATGCTTAATAGTTAATCTGATTAACAGGATTACGCCAATCAGCGATGAAAAAGTAAAACTGCTTGCCCATGGAACCAAGTCGGCATTATTCCATACATATTTAAAATAGTAAATTGTCGTCTGGTTCTTAATACCTGTAACTAACCAAAAAAGTAATATGACTACAGATAGGACAATCCATGGAGTATTTTTCTTTAACATCCCCACCACTTTCGATAATGGTTGGTGGGCGATCTCCTTAACCGTGAATCGCTCACGAATCTGAAAGAAAGTATTTAGAATCAGGATTAGTGAAATAATTCCAAATAAAATAATTGTCCATAAAAATCCTACTCTTTCGTTCCCACTTCCAAAAAGCGCTACAAGAGGAACTGTGAACACAGAAACAATGATCTGTCCAGTACTTCCTCCAAATTGACGAATAACTCCCAGCAAAGTTATTTCCCGTGAATTCTGTGTCATCGTCGGTAATACCGATGTTATTGGTGAATTAACTGTCGTGTAAAAAAATCCTAAGCCGAGATAAGTAACATATGCCCAAATCAATTTACCTTGCTCAGAAAAGTTTGGTGTCGCAAATGTTAAAATTGCAAAAGCAACATAGGGCACTGCATACCACAAAAAGAAAGGCCTGCTTTTCCCAAATCTTGAACGCGTATTATCAATCATAATACCTACAATGATGCTTCCAATTACATCAGCAATTCGCGCAACAATAAATAAAACTGCTACTGCTCCTGAATTTAAACCATAAACATCTGTATAAAAATAAAGAAGATATGTTGTCATTACCTGAAAAACAAGATTATCGGCAGCATCACTCAACCCATAACTAATTCTTTCAGGCCATTTTGTTTGCCATTTATTCTTTTCCACTAACGGGATTTCCCCCTTTATTTATAGGACTGTAGTTGAATCAAAAGTTAAGTTTTAACCTAGTCCTTTTATTGATTCTGGATAAACATGTTCCACAAGTCAAAATTATCATTCTAACTTCAACGACTTAGATCACTCTTTTAGTTCCAAATTAATATCAATTTTTATTTTTGTTCCTGATTATTCAATTCTTCAATTACTATATGGTTGACCCACATCCATGCCATATGTCCCAGTACCTCAGATACATGTTCTTCCATAGGCTGGTCTTTTGCAGCTGGAACTGTTCCCATTGCTGGCATTAACCCAACATGTGTTGCGGCCCAAACTCCCAAGCCAAACAAGGTTCCTTGTCCTGCTTTAATTACTGGCACATAATGGCCTGCAACACTATAAACCATTCCAAAAGTTGCTGAAAAGCCAAAATGAATAATGAAACTCGCCCATGGCATCTCATGTCCTGAGTAAGTATAAGTAGCATGTGTAACAAACTTTGGAATGCCTAATTGCTGCATAAAAGTCTGTGGTGGATTTGTTGCGTCTCTTTCTGGAGTTCTAGGTGGCAACAAATTTTCCCACCCTAATTTAACAAATCCTGATACAATTCCTGCCACGCCACCAATTACGAGAGCATCTTTTAAATCAAAATTTTTCTTTCCCATTCGAATAATTCTCCTTTCAAATACTGAAATAAGTTTAGCCTATTTATTTAAATTTTGCTATCATTTCGTTTGCATACTATTCTTAATCTTTGTTTGACAATCTATAGCTAGATACGTATCAAGATACTATAAAAATGATTATTAACTTATTTTTTCATTCATTTCAAAAAAAAGGTGTTATTTCAAGATATAATTGTATACAATACATCTTACATAGTTGTTTTAGAGGAGGATTTTTTATGAAGAAGATTATTATCGATTGTGATCCGGGACACGACGATGCTTTGGCGCTTGTCATGGCAGTTGCAGCTCCTGAACTTGATATTTTAGCAGTAACGACGTCAGCTGGAAACCAGACTCCTGATAAAACACTTAATAATGCAATGCGAATGTTAACTTTACTAAAACAAAATGATATCCCAGTTGCTGGTGGCAATGAAAAACCGCTAATACAAGACTTGATAATTGCAGAAAACGTCCATGGTAAAACTGGACTTGATGGTGCAGTACTACCGGAGCCTGATTTTGCGCCGGTAAATATTCCTGCGGTTCAACTAATTGCAGAAACACTCAACTCCTCTATAGACCCAGTTACTCTAGTTGTGACTGGTCCAATGACTAATATCGCCCTCTTTTTGCAAATTTATCCGCAATTAAAAACAAAAATTGAACAGATTGTATTCATGGGCGGTGCTATGAATACTGGAAATTATACGCCTAGCTCGGAATTCAACATTGCCGTTGATCCTGAATCCGCAAAAATTGTTATAAATTCGGGAATTCCTCTTGTTATGGCTGGGTTAAATTTAACTCATCAAGCACAAATTTACCAAGATGAAGTGGAAAATATTCGCAAAATCCATAACGAAGTTGCCCGCAGTATAGTTGGTCAACTAGACTTCTATGGTATTTATTACGGGCAAGACAAACTGGGCTTCAAAGGAATTCCTCTTCATGATCCTTGCACAATTGCTTGGCTCCAACATCCTGAATACTTTGAAGGAGCAGATTACCATGTCGATGTTGAAGTAGCTGGAACATTGACACGCGGTGAAACGGTTGTCGATCGATTTAACTTACTAAATCTCCCTCAAAATGTTCATGTATTAACCGCAATTAGGCGACAACAATTTATCCAATTACTTACAGATGCAATTGCTTCATTCTAGAAAAGGAAGTGGAAATTTGGCTCTAACTTATATTCGCTTAGCAACCCAAGATGATGTCTCTAAAATGCTTGTCATCGTAAAAGAAGCGCAACAGCTGCTTGCTTCTGAAGACATTCCACAATGGCAAAATGGTTATCCCAGCAAAGAAACTTTGTTAGATGATATTGCTAAAAAAATAAGCTATGTACTAATCGTAGGACAAGAAGTGGCTGGCTTTGCTGCACTTTTGCAAGAGCCCGACAATAATTATCAGAAAATTACTGCTGGTAAATGGTTCAACACTGAAGATACACACTATGCTACTATCCATCGAATTGCAGTTTCCTCTCATTTTCATGGACAGCACTTGGCAGAAACATTCATAAATCATTTAATTTCAATCTCTTGTTCACTTGGTTTCGATCAGATTAGAATTGATACTCATGAAAGAAATACGCGGATGCGCCATCTAATTAAAAAAATTGGGTTTATTTATTCTGGTATTGTTTATATGAATAATAACTCGGAAGATTGTCGTAACGCATATCAACTCTTTCTAAAATGATTCATCTTTAAGCCAATAAAAAAGTTGGGACCGATTTTTCTGATCTCAACTTTTTTATTGGCTTAACTTATCAAGCTCGCTCGTTTTCACTTCTACTACTCTCTTTTCAATTAAATATTTTATACTAGTTCTCTTTTTGTCTCAGCAATGACAGGTATCCATCGATCTGCTACTGCCTTTGGTGCAAAGTGCTTGATTCGTTCAAGAGAACGCTCAGAATAATACCGTCTCAGAAAACGACTGGTTGTCATCTTATCTAGGACTCGAACCATATCATCAACATCTTGTGGCTTAGTCATAATACCATAACGATTCTCTCGAAGGTACTCTGCTGACCCTGTATTTTCCATTGCCACAATTGGTAAACCGAAGCCCATTGCTTCACCCATAACAAGTGGCATTCCTTCCCACCTTGAAGTTGAAACAAAAATTGAAGCTTCTTCATAATGTTTCTGCAGCTCATGGTCCTTAAGAGCACCACGATAAATGATTTTATCAGCAACATCGAATTCTCTGATCAAATCTGTAAATATCGCCATATCCTCAGGTGTGCCTTTACCTGCAATTGCGATCTTCCAGTCATCTTTAAGTGACTTAGCAACTTTCAATAATAAGTCGATGCCTTTATGCTGAATCGCAATTCTACCAGTAAATGCAATAACATGACTGTTCAGATTGGCCGTTTTTTCTGGAACTAGGGTAAGCGGATTGTAGATTTTGACTGTCTGCTGATTAAACTGGCGGTAATTCTCATAATCAGAATCCGTTAACACAACTACAGTATCAGCAGACTCTAATCCTTGTCTGAATTCCTTAAGCATTCCCCCATAGTACTGTGTTACATAGGTGTTAAAGTTATTGTGCATCCACGCAATCACATTCACATTTGGTGTGTTTTCTTTAATAAATGGGGCAAAGCTCGTAAGCAATCCCGCAGGCAAAATCACACATCCATAATCTTCTTCATCTATATACTCACACAGATCAGCAATCTGGTTGGCGTATTCATCATACGGATTCTCTCCAAAAAAGTTTAAAATTTCACTGGATACCGGACGCTTAGCTGTTATCATGGGCGCCTTCAGCTCATAATACGGTTCTCCCTTGCTTAGCGAGTAAAATGCAACATCCATCTCTTCACTCAAGGTATTACCTAAAACCGTTGCAGCTCTCTTAACGCCATCCATCACAACATTCTCTAATGCTATTAATACTTTCATATAATTCGCTGTTTCCATACTGAAAACAGCTACCTCCCTTCTATACTTTACGTTATATAGGTCACACCTTTCTAAAGTTCAGGAGTTACCAAAACGCTCGGATCAAGCATCTAATTTAGATTCGAGTAATAGCTCCTTGTTAGGAATTCTACCATGTAAAAAAATTAAAAAAAGAAAAATGCTCTATACAGCATTTTCTGACTTTTTTTACTCTTAAATTTTTATATCACAACTAATGAACGTTCAACATATTTTATCTTCCTATTTAAAAATACATTCATGGATGAGATACTCTCTGAATTATTTGCTATAATCATTACTGAGATTGAAAGGAAGGTAATTTAGTTATGAATTTATCTGATAAAATTGCGAAGGTTCATCACTTTTCCCTAGAACAGATGGGTTCTGATAAAACGGGGCACGGGTTTGACCACATTTTGCGCGTTGTTAATATGACAAAAAAAATACTTAAAAGCGAACCTGGAAATTCTTTAATAGCAATTTCTGCTGCTTATCTTCACGATGTAGCAGATGATAAATTGGTAAGAGATCCTGCTACACAGAATGTTAAAACTATCGACTTTTTAAAAGACAGCGACTTTTCAGATAACGAAATCTCTGAAATAATGTATATTACAAAAAATCTATCATTTAGCTCCTCTTTAAAACCAAATCCACCTGTATTATCCATTTCTGGAAAAATAGTACAAGATGCAGATCGACTAGATGCGATTGGAGCTATTGGCACGCTACGTGCCATATATTATGGAGGAAAACATTCACAGGTAATATATGATCCTACAATTAAACCTAGAATATTAAAAGATAAAATTGAGTATCGTAATCTCTCAAAGGAAACAATTATCAATCACTTTTATGAAAAACTGCTTAACTTAAAAGACTTGATGAACACCACTACTGCAAAAGAGATCGCCGAAGGACGACAGGTATTTATGTTAAATTTTCTGGAAGAATTTATTGACGAATGGAATGGAAATTTATAATAAAATTTAAATGGTAATTCAGAAGTAATCTTCCCTAATATGTGTGCTTTTTTAATTTTAGATAATAGTAATGCTTACTACTATGATAATAAACAGCCTTGACAGTTGCATCTTAATTAGATAACATTCTAAATTGTAATTATTACTATTAAAAATTACATAATAAACTGGGGGATATCGATTATGAAGAAAAAGAACTATCTTTTCTTACTTTTATCTTTAATTTTAATTCTTGCCGGATGTTCGGCAAATACTCAAAAAAAATCGAAAGGAATTTCGGTTGTTGCTACAACTGATTTTTATGGCGAAGTTGCAAAAGCAGTCCTTGGAAATCATGGTTCAGTTACATCTATTATTAACAATCCAAATATTGATCCACATGATTTTGAACCGACTACCAAGACAGCCAAGACTGTTTCTAATAGTGACATATTGCTTTATAATGGTATTGGTTACGATTCTTGGGCAAAAAAATTGTCTGGTGCCAAGAAAATTGCAGTTGGTGAGGATATTATGAATAAAAAAGATGGAGATAACGAACATCTTTGGTATAATAGTAAGACAATGCCTGCTGTTGCCGAATACTTGGCAAAACGTTTTGGTAAAATCGATTCTAAAAACAAAGAAGAATATTTGAAGAACGCAAAAAAATATGCAAATAGTCTTTCCAAGTTAAACACGATGATTAGCCAAATCAAAAAGAACAGTGATAACAAACTTGTTGATGTTAGCGAACCAGTCTTTGATTACGCATTACAAGATATGGGATACAAAGTTAATAATGTACATTTTTCTAACTCTGTTGAAAAGGGAACAGATCCATCACCTAGCGATATTAAGAATATGCAAAATGATATTAAAAATCATAAGATTGCATTCTTTGTTCAAAATACACAAGCAAGTGATAAGGTCGTAAAGAATCTAGTAGCATTATGCAAGAAGTATGACGTCCCAGTAGTCAGTGTTACAGAGACTCTTCCAAAGAACAAGGATTACTTTAATTGGATGAAAGGCCAATACCAACAAGTCCTAAATATTCAAAAAAGCGAGAGTTAATATAGTATGAATTCAATGATGGAAGTCAGGAGTCTGGATATCCAGGTTCCAGGAAAACAACTATTTAAAAATCTAAGTTTTACCATTCCTGCTCATAAGTTAACCTGCATGACCGGTGAAAATGGAGTTGGTAAAACAACTTTAGTGAAGCATATTCTACAAAGTTTCAAGACAAAAGACGATCGAATCATCATTAATACCACTCGTGCTAGGACACAATATGTGCCTCAGCTGCGTAACATTGATGATGAATTTCCCTTGAGTGTACATGATTTTGTTGGGCTTGGACTTCATCAGTCTAATTTATTGTGGCACACTAAGTCTGAGAAAAAGCTGCTGCAAGATATTATCCAAAAAACACATCTTACTACGATTGCGAATCATCCATTGGGAGCAGCTTCAGGTGGCGAAAAGCAGCGTGCATTTTTAGCACAAGCTTTATGTGCCGAACCTAACTTATTAATATTGGATGAGTCAACTGCAAGTCTTGATACGAGTACAAAGAATGAATTGCTTGCTTTAATTCGTTCTCTATTAACAGAACAAGACATTACAGTTTTATTCATTACGCACGATCCTGAACTAATAGAGAAGTATGCGGATTATGAACTTCACTTATCCCATCTGCAAGCAGAACTTATCAGAAAGGAGCATAAAGAATAATGCTGCAATTTGATTTTATGCGCTATGCTTTTATTGCAGGAATTTTTATCTCCTTAATCTGTGGAGTAATGGGGACTTTTGTCGTTGCACGCCAAACTTCCTTCTTCACGCATACTCTCTCTGAAATCGGTTTTTCAGGTGCTGCCTTCGGAATCTTTCTGGGTATCAGTCCACTGCTCGGTATGATTATCTTCACAATGGCAAGTGCTCTGTTCATCGGTATTTCAGGTGATCGACTTAGTAGACGTGAAACTTCAATTAGTCTCTTCTCAGGGATTTTTATCGGCTTGGGTATTCTATTTCTTTCTCTCTCAAGTAAGCAATCCAGTTACGCAACTAATATCTTATTTGGGAGTATTGTTGGGATTAACATCGGTAACCTTTATTCACTAGTAGCATTAAGTCTATTGATTTTGATAGTTATAGCTTTGTTATTTAGACAATTGGCTTATAATTCTTTCGACGTGACAGGTTCCCAATACAATCAACATCTTAACTTACTGACTTCTATCGTTTTCTTGGGCTTGTTGGCTCTCACGATCAGTGTAACTTCACAAATTATTGGTTCTTTATTAATATTTGTTTTATTGACGATCCCTGCTTCTTCCGCAAAATTCTATACGGCATCACTTTGGAAGATGATTTTTCTATCAACTATTTTTTCGCTCGTTGGAATTTGGGCAGGTCTGTACTTTTCATATATAACAAATTGGCCAGTTACATTCTTTATTACAATGATTGAGGCACTTATTTACGGTTCAGCCTTGGTACGCCATCAGCTGCAAGTTAGCAAATTTTCATTCAAGAATTAGGAATTCATCCATTATAAATAAGGGGCTGTGCCATAAGTCCCTAAGTTAAAGAACTTCACCAGAGAAAGTAATGATTTTTCTGGTGAAGCTCTTTTGGTATAATTAAAAATAAAAAAGCACCGGTTGCAGCCAGCACTTTCAAAAACAATACCCCTATAGAAAGGATAATCAAAATGTATGG
>NZ_BACP01000046.1 GCF_000260415.1 Liquorilactobacillus mali KCTC 3596 = DSM 20444 | reverse complement strand
CCAGCTCTCAAAGTACTGATTCTGCTGCTACTTCTTCCAGTGTGAGTTCTACTTCTAGTTCTGCTACGACTAAAGCTTCTGAAACAACTAGTACTTCTAGTACGACAGGAACACTGACAGAAAGTGAACTTGAAGCTGCGATTGAAAAAATTGAAGCGGCTAATACCTCTACTTACAGTTCAAAAGTTTCTTCTTTCCTTAATAGCATCATTTCCGGTGCAATTGAAGGATGGATTAAATATAAGATACTTCCATCGGTAACTGCAGCTCAAGCAATTCTTGAGAGTAGCTGGGGAACATCGTCATTGGCTAGTACATACCATAACTTGTTTGGTATCAAAGCTGGTAGTTCTTGGACTGGAACAACAGTAACACTAAAAACTTCTGAATATTACAGTGGAGCTTATCATACGGTGTATGCAGAATTTCGTGTATACAATAGTGCCAGCGACAGTATTACTGATCACTCTGAGTTATTAGCAGGTAGTTCTAGATACAGTAACTTAGTTGGGGAAACTGATGCAGATACTGTTGCAACATTGATTTATGAAGATGGATATGCAACTGATGTTGACTATACCTCAAAGCTTGAAGAACTAATAGAGGAATATAACTTGACTGCTTGGGATGAATTGGCATTTGAATACAGTGGAACAACAACTTCTTCATCCAGTTCATCTACTTCTACGTCATCTGCGTCTAGTTCCAGTTCAGCGACTACCTATACTGTCAAATCGGGAGATACCTTGTCTTCCATTGCTAAAACTTACAGCACTACTGTTAGTGCACTCGCTTCCTTGAACAGCATTTCTAACACGAATCTGATCTATGTGGGGCAGGTCTTGAAACTAAAGAGTAGTTCTAGTTCAACGACTTCTTCGGCAACTAGTTCGGCATCTACTTATACTGTTAAATCAGGTGATACCTTGTCCGCCATTGCTAAAACTTACGGAACCACCGTTAGTGCGCTCGCTTCCTTGAACAGCATTTCTAACACTAGTCTGATTTACGTCGGGCAAGTCTTAAAACTAAACAGTAGTTCTAGTTCAGCAACATCCAGTTCTAGTTCAACGACTTCCTCGGCAACTAGCTCGGCATCTACTTACACCGTTAAGTCAGGTGATACCTTGTCCGCCATTGCTAAAACTTACGGAACCACCGTTAGTGCGCTCGCTTCCTTGAACAGCATTTCTAACACTAGTCTGATTTACGTCGGGCAAGTCTTAAAACTAAACAGTAGTTCTAGTTCAGCATCGTCGTCCGGTTCTAGTTCAACGACTTCTTCGGCAACCAGCTCGGCATCTACTTACACCGTTAAGTCAGGTGATACCTTGTCCGCCATTGCTAAAGCTTATGGCACTACCGTTAGCACTATTGCTTCCCTGAACAGCATTTCTAACACTAGTCTGATTTACGTTGGGCAAGTCTTAAAACTAAACAGTAGTTCTAGTTCAGCATCGTCGTCCGGTTCTAGTTCAACGTCTTCTTCGTCAACTAGTTCTAGTTCTAGTTCTTCGGCAACCTACACAATAAAATCAGGTGATACCTTATCCAGTATTGCCAAAACTTACGGCACTACCGTTAGTGCTCTTGCTTCTTTGAACAGCATTTCTAATACTAGTCTGATTTATGTTGGACAAGTCTTAAAACTGAGCAGTAGTTCAACAGCAACATCATCCAGCGCTAGCTCGTCTTCTTCGTCAACTAGTTCCGGTTCAGCGTCAACTTACACTGTTAAATCGGGTGATACTCTGTCTGCTATCGCTAAAGCATATGGTACTACTGTTAGCAAGCTGGCTTCTTTGAACAGCATTTCCAACACTAGCCTAATTTATGTTGGACAAACATTAAAAATATAGCTACTGTCTTTTAAAACTACAAAGAATAACAAAAATGAAGCTGAATCAAGAATAATATTTTGATTCAGTTTTTTTGTCGATTACATATATATTCACTATGTAATTTGATAAACGACATTTTTACTCAATAGTATCGATAAATTGATTTTAAAATTAATTTTTATGCATTTAGGTGCTATAATACTATCATACAAATATGAAGAATGACTGGTGATTAAAAATGGATAAAAAAGCAAAAATTGAAATTTTAAAAAAAATTTTGGCAATTGAGTCAGTTAATGATAATGAGACAGAGGTGGCCGATTATATTGCATCACTTTTTGCTAACTATTCGACTGCAAAGATCGAAAAAGTTTCTTACGCTCCTCACCGTGATAATTTGGTAATAACTATTGGCAATTCTGGACCCATCTTGGGATATTCTGGACATATGGATGTTGTTGCACCTGGTAATTTAGCTGACTGGTCAACCGCACCTTTCGAGCCAACAATCAAAGATAACTGTGTTTTTGGACGCGGTGCTGCTGACATGAAAGGCGGCTTGGCGGCTTTGGTTGTTGCATTGCTTGAATTACTCGAAAAAAAGAGCGAACTTCCTGGCCAAATTCGACTTCTAGCAACAGTCGGTGAAGAAACTGGCGAGTATGGCGCTGCTCAGCTAACCAAGCTGGGCTATGCAGATAAATTAGCTGGGTTATTAATCGCAGAACCAACTGATAACATGCAAAGAATTGTTTATACAGCCCGCGGGGTGATTGATTACAAAGTAACTTCTAAAGGGAAATCTGCTCATAGCGCTCGCCCACAATATGGAATCAATGCAATCGATAACTTAGTTGAGTTCTACAAACTTGCAAAAGCTCGTTTGGCTAAATTTACTGCAACAGATGAAGTTCTTGGTGGTGTTACCCACAATATTACGGTTATCCACGGTGGCGAACAGGTTAACAATATTCCTTCCTACGCAGAACTTTTGGGAAATATCCGTACGATTCCTCAATATCCAAACAAATTATTTTATGAAGAACTTGAGCAAATTATTGCCGAACTAAATAAACAGAAGGGCTTTAGTCTCGCAATCACATATAGTTTTCCTGAAGAAGCCATTCCCGGTAGTCCTGACTCACCGATAATTCAAATTGCTAAGAAGGTTCATTCAAAATATTGGGAAAAACCAGCAGCAATTACTGGTAGTTTAGGCGCTAATGATGGTGCAGAGTTCTTGCAGGCAAAGGGTTCATTCAACAGTATCGTTATAGGACCAGGTTCCAATACTTCACATCAAAGCAACGAATACGTTGACATTAATTCCTACTTAAAATCCATTGATTTTTATCAGGATTTTGCAATAACTTTTTTAGGTACACAATTAATAAAATAACTAGGCATTTATTTTGTTTAAGACCTCCCGCTGCGATATGGTTATATTAACTAGTAACTGTCTATTTAAAGTGAGGAGGTCTTTTTATGTCCACAAATACTTATGACTACGATGTCTTATATCTCGGAAGTGGTCATGGTACATTCGATGGTGCAATTCCATTGGCTGCACAAGGTGTCAAAGTCGCTGTTGTTGAAAGTGGATTGGTTGGTGGTACTTGTCCTAATCGAGGATGCAATGCAAAAATCACACTTGAAGCTCCCGCTGCACTTGCCAACCAGGTAAGTGAGATGCAAGGACTTGTCAACCCAGCTTTAACCCTGAATTGGCAAAATACAGTTGCACACAAGCATGAAGTAATCGATGCTCTTCCTGAATTTATCGCTGATTTAATGAAAGATAATGGGATTGCTCTGATTAAAGGTCGCGGACATTTTATTGATTCTCACACTATTATAGTGAATGGAGAGAAAATCTCTGCAGAAAAATTCGTGATTGCCACTGGTATGCACCCTCATCAACTTGATTTACCCGGTCGTCAAATTGTGAATAACAGCAATGCCTTTATGAATTTAAAAAAGTTGCCTAAACGTATTGCTATTATTGGTGCAGGATACATTGGAATGGAATTTGCTTCAATCGCATCTGCATTTGGCTCTCAAGTCACAGTCATTATGCGCGCAAATAAGGCATTAAGAAGATTTCATCAACCTTTTGTAGAAAAAATAATTACTAAACTCAATCATACCGGCGTAACTTTTATCAAAAATGCAAACATCAACTCATTTTCAGATGACTTTGGCAATAAAGCCATTCATTACAATGATACTGAAAAAATCGAAGCCGATTGGATTTTAGATGCAACTGGACGCATTCCCAACACAACAAGTCTTGGCCTAGAGGAAATTGGAGTGGACTATGACAAGGATGGAATTATTGTAAACGACTACTTACAAACAACTATCCCCCATATCTATGCAAGCGGTGATGTTATAAAGAAAAAACAGCCCAAGCTAACTCCTACTGCTATTTTCGAATCACTTTATCTGATGAAGACCTTCACCGGTGCAACAAAACAACCGATCGTCTATCCAGCAATTCCTTCAACAGTTTTCACTACTCCTAGAATTGCAAGAGTTGGTATTACACCGGAAGAAGCGGCTGAGGATGAAAATTTGACCGTTTCAGCTAACAATATTTTGGACAATTGGTATCGTAATGTTGAAAAAGAAGCATTCGGTGAAAATAAATTAGTCTACACTAAGTCTCACCAGCTAGTGGGAGCAACAGAAATAAGTAATCATGCTGAAGATGTTATTAACACCCTGTTACCAGCAATCGAACTAAAGCTAACACCTGAACAAGTTGGAAGAATTATCCATATCTTCCCAACAATTGGTTCCGCCGCTTGGGAGAATCTATAGGTATAAATCACTAATTGTATGAGTAATTGAAAATTAACTGAAAAACTCAACTTATGAAGCATGTCCGTATATAATAAATAAGGTTCGGGTCAAGAAATTACATTTTGACCTGAACCTTATTTTTTATTCTCTCAGAAAATAATTATACCTTTAAACACTCACTTCACTAATTTTGGATTCAAAGATATAATTATAGAATAGATGCAGATGGGGAATTATAGATGAAAAACGATAGAAAAAAAATAACATTTGATTGGAAATATGGTCTTTATGCCAATATATATTTCATGTCCCTTATTCCAGCAATGTTTTTTGTAAAAAATACAACCGTGCTCATTCTATCTATAGTTTCACTTGTCCTTTTATTTTTCCTGCTTCATCTGTTCGAGAAAAAACATGATAACTACAATGCAAAGAACCGAATTTATTTTAAACCAGTGTCAATTACCTGTCTCGTAATCTTCATAATTGGTGAATTAGCTCTCATCAGTAATTACCAGACTTCTCAGAACTTACCGCTATTGTTTTCCTATGCCATCATCTGTTCTTTTATTAAAGACGGATTCTCATCTGAAAAGTTATAAATCATTATTATAAACCATACTTATTTGAATTTAACTGTATTACATGTCTTAGTTGATTGAAATCATCCTTAATATCGTATTCATGTGTGTGAACTTGCATAAGTTCATTGACTTGTTGCTGAATCCTCTCCAGATCATCCTCATCAGTATAACTCACCCAATTAATATGCTCTAACCAATCAAAATAAGCGTGTTTTCCTTTACCATAACTATTTCCAAACAATAAGCAAGGCGTACCTGTTAATACAGAGAATACCATTGCGTGCCACCTATCAGTCACAATAATCTCTTGTTTTGCAAAGAGTTCCAACTCTTGCTTGAACAATTTTTCGCGATTAATCGGAGTAATTCTCTTAACCGTGTCAAGAACCGTGTCTGTTTCGTCTACGCTATAATTATCACTCAACATATTTTTTATTCCATCAACAGTTTCTTGCTTCACAACCTTTTCGCTGTCATGCCGCAACACGATCAGTGCACTTGACCTCTCAACCTCATGTTTCACAGGTTTCATATACAAAACCATATCCGGTGTAAACAAAACCTTATTTTTAAAAGTTGTCTGCATCCGATGATAGCTCTGTGCATCCCTTGCAATTAGAAAAAGATGTGAATTTTTTGCATAGGCTGCTTGACTCAGCTTTTCTTCAGCCTTGCCATGTTCATTATCTTCAAAATGCATTGATTGTGGAAATGAAATCGTCAGATTATCAACAAAAGTTGAAAATACTTTGCGCCGAGCTTCTTCATGATCAGTATACAAGCTGCCCATATTACCCCCGCCAACAAATGAAACAATGTCACCTGGTCTAATAGCCTTTTTGACTATTTCAATTCCCTCATCATTATCATCTTCTAGAATCTCAATGAATTGATATTCTGGAAATTCACGTTCAATATACTTTTTTTGAGCCAAAGATACCGCTTGATCACCCAAATTAGTATATGTAGGTACACCAAAAGAGTAAAATTTTGGCAGATCATTTGAGGGCAATTCATGAGTTACTTCATTTTTAATGTAGAATTCAACCATAATATCTCCTACTTTCTTTATCTACTAGCAACTACCTTAATTCCGTACCGGCTTTGTATGCTTCTCGTAGTTTATTATGCTTTACCACGAGCGTTGAAAAGATAATACTTACACCATTTGAGATTGCAAATACAAAAAAAACCACCGCAATTCCTACTACAGATATAAGAACTGGGAAAATCAAACTAATCGCAAAATTAGACAACCAGACTGTTGCCGTAGAAACGGACATCAAGCGAGCTTTAATTTTATTTGGAAAGATTTCAGTCAAGATTAACCATGTAACCGGACTGACTATTCCCTGATGACATGCAAGAAAGAGTGCTAGGAAAGCTAGAACCAAAATATTAGTGAATAACTGCGAGAATAATGCAGTTTTCATTGTCATCCCAAGTAAAAATAAGAATAAAACATTGCCTATTAAACCAATTACAAGCATCTTACTGTGATTATACTTATCAATCAATCTCGTACCTGCAATACTTGCGGCAAGTGAGACAAAACCAATTAAAATATTGGCATATAAAGAATCCCCTTGTCCCATTCCTACTTTTTCCATCAATATGGTACCGTAATACATCACCGCATTAACACCTGAAATTTGTTGAATCAATGCAATCAACATTCCACAAATCAGCAAGTAACGCAGGCTCTTATTCTTAAAAACAGCTTTCCATGGTACTCTCCCCTCATCATCTTCACCTGTGTCTTCCTTTAGCTTGATATAGACTAACTTGTCAAATCCGAGCTTTTTAAAAACACCTTTGGCCTTTCTATACTGTTTCTCAGCCATAATCCAGATTGGACTATTAGCAATTTTGAATGAGCCAATCCATAGAACTATTGCAGGAATACTTGCCGAAAAAATCATCACTCGCCAGATAGGAGACCAATCTCCCCAAACATTTCCTAAAATTGCGTTGACAATAAAAGCTACCAGCTGTCCTAAAACAATTGCAATCGCATTTTTATTAACATTAACTGTCCTGACAGCCTTAGGAGAAATCTCTGCCAGATACATTGGGGATATTCCCGATGCTGCACCAACCGCAACACCCAAAATGAATCTAAAAGATGCCATCAGCCAAAAGTTTGGTGCAAACGCGCACAAAATCGTAGAAATCGTAAATACGATGGCAATAATTCTTAATGTTCGCCGCCGCCCAATATGATCCGCAACCTGTCCACATCCTAATGCTCCGATACAAGCCCCAAGAATTAATGAGCTTGAGACTATTCCTTGCAACGTTGGGCTTAGATTAAGTTCGTCTTTCTTACTCATAAACGCCAAGGCTCCATTAATAACCCCAGTATCGTACCCAAATAAAAAACCACCTAATGAAATAACATAGACACAATATTTTAAAAAACTAGTCTGACTCTTGTCCTGACTATCACTATCCATCAATAATCGCCTCTCTGTTATAAAAATCAACTTATGCAACAATAAAATATAAAGTCTATCGTCCTAATTTTAGGACAAATAATTTTCTTTGTACACAATAGTGAAACTTACTGAGTTTATACATAGAAAACAGGAAACATTATTTTCTACTTTTTATCCTTCTTCTGCCATTGTTTGGGATGATTTCATATATGCATATTGTTATCAAGGAGGTAAATATCATTAAGAGCTAAAACATGTGTCTATTTCCAAACAAACAGCCCCCCTATCAAAGATAGGAAGGCAAATTATTTAAGCTCGGTAAAAGTAATATATAGCCCTAAAAATTTAGTTTTTATTTACATAAAACCGCTTATTAGTTAACGAAGTAATTTACTATATTAATCAACAACATACATTGCACTACTGATTACTTTTATTTTAAGTCTGGTTGCGACGGAAAAAAGATAATTAAAGATTTGAATCTGCATCTGCTGCCTGTAACGCTGTATGTTGCATTGTTGTTATCTTTAGTTTCGTCATTTAAGTACTACGGGTTTGTGTGTTTTCAATGATTCTAGGCAAGCTTGGGCAATTTTAACAGCTTGAAGTCCATCAAAGCCTGTTATCGCAGGCTCCTTGTGTTCCGTAACAGTCGCATAAAAAGCCTTAAGTTCATCAACATATGCTTGGGTATAACGTTCAATAAAAAAGACTGGAATTTTATCCACATGCCCACCTGTAGCATTATCAAGTTCGACATTACTTAAACGATCATTTTCAGAAAAAGCCTGTCCTTTGGAGCCAAAAACTTCAGCTCTTTGATCATATCCATAAACAGCTTGGCGGCTATTATCGATAACACCAAGAGCTCCGTTGGCAAATTTTAAAGTTACAATTGCAGTATCAATATCCCCAGCATCTCCAATTTTAGGATCAACTAAAACTGCCCCATTAGCAAAAACTTCGGTAACCTCACTATTGCTAAGATACCTTACCATATCAAAATCATGAATCATCATATCACTAAACAGCCCACCGGAAATTTTAACATATTCAAGCGAAGGTGGTTCAGGATCTCTGGAAGAAACTTTTATGATTTGGGGATCTCCCAGAGAACCATTCGTGACATACTCGTGAATTTTATGGAAGTTGTGATCAAATCGGCGATTGAAACCAATTTGAAGAAAGACATTTTTCTCTTTTACTACTGCAAGTACTTTCTTTATTCTTTCTATTTCGGTATCAATTGGCTTTTCACACAAAATATGTTTACCATTTTCTGCAGCAGCCATTATGATCTCGGCATGTGTATCAGTTGAAGAAGCTATCAACACTGCCTCCACATCCTTATTAGTAAGAACATCTTGATAATTTTTTGTGAATACCGGAATCTGATATTTATCAGCAATCTCTTCCAAATGATCGTTATATGAATCTGCAATCGCTATCAATTCAAAGTATTCCCTTAAGTTTGCAATATTCTCAATGTGCATTTGTCCAATTCTACCTGTACCTATTACCGCAATTTTTATTTTTTTCATAACAATAGCCTCACTTTTTACTTGCTAACAAGTCAGATTTATTCCACTTTACACAATTGTTGAAACTTGAAACCCAAATAATGGTTCAACTACATGAAGAAAATCGAAACATCGTTGTAAATCTACGGCGAACCCCATCAAATCATTAATATTGAATTTTTACCGGCCTTCCAATTTTTTGCGATTCTAAAGCCGCATTAGAACAACACATTGCTTTTAGCGCATCTTCACCAGTGCAGATAACCGGCAAGTCTTCAAGTACTGATTTAATAAACAATGATTTTTCTTCTAAATATGCTTCTTCAAAACGATTTAAGTAATAATCAAGTGGCTTTTTCAAAGCAACATTTTGTTCATTATAATATTCAACAGTTGATTTAGAAACATTTTCGGCCTTCAGCATACCCTTTGGTCCAAAAACCTCTACTCTTTGATCATATCCGTAAACTGCCTTACGACTTTCATCAATCAAACCTAAAGCCCCATTTTTAAACTTGACTGAAGCTGTTAGAGTATCAACATCGTCAAATTCTGCAAGTTTGGGATCTATGAGGATTGATGATTCAATAAAGACTTCATCAATATCACTCCCAGCTTGATAACGTAACATGTCAAAATCATGGGCAGTAAAATCCTGAATCAATCCACCAGAGTTCTTGATGAAATCATAAGGAATAACAAACGGATCACGCGCGACAACTTTAACAATTTGTGGTGTTCCAATCTCGCCGTTTTTAACCCGTTCATGAATCTGTTTAAATTGTGGATCAAAGCGACGATTAAAACCAATTTGGAGTTTAATTCCCGCCTCTTTTACTTTTTCTAGGGTTGCTTTACATTCCGCGATTGATCCATCTTTTGAAAGAGGTTTTTCACAAAAAATATTTTTGTGTGCTTTGGCTGCATCTGCAATATTTTGTAGATGCTGTGACGAAGGTGTAAAGAAGAAAATGGCTGCAACTTCATCATTAACTAAAATATCATGATAATCCTTAGTCAACAACGGAATCCCTGACAAATTAAGTGTTTCTTTTCGCGATTCGATCAAAGGATCGGCAACAGCAATGATTTCGACTGAGTCCATGTGTTGTAACTGCTTAAAGTGCATCGAGCCATTGGTTCCTAGACCAACAACAGCAATTTTTAGTTTTTTTTCAGTCATAATTTTACCTCCTTATTGATAAAGTACAGGTCGTTCAGGTAATTTAATTTCAACAACTTGCTGACTTTGCTGACTTTCGACCGCATTATCCGCTGTTAAAGCTGCAACTAGTCCATCCCATGCGGTTGGTCCAGTAGGTGCCTCATGTCTTGTTGCCTGATCAATAAAATCTTGCATTTCAAGTTGATATGCTTCCTCAAAGCGATAAGTCCAATCATGATCAATTTCATGATAAATTTTGCCTACTGAATGCATCTCCAATTTTGGCATATCTGGTAATTCAGCGATTCCCTTTTCACCAATAATTTGGCACTTAACATCATATCCATACTGCGAATTTTGAGTTAAATAGGTATTGACGATAGCCCCTTGTTTCATTTTTACTGTAGCTATTTGCGGATCAACAAGATTATCATTTTTGTTTAAAGAATTTTGTCTAGCATACTGTACTTGGACAGAAACATAATCATCACCAAACAGCCAATGAATAATGTCGATCTCATGGATAAAAGCATCATTGATCATATTAGGTGTTTCAAAGTAATTTGTTGCTGGTTCAGCAGTAAAATGCCGACAATATCCCATTAAAGGTTTTCCAATTTTCCCACCATCAATAGTTTGTTTTAACTGTTGGTAGAACGGATCATAACGCCGCATGAAACCAACCTGCAAAAAGCGCTGATTTTCCTCAATTTCGGCTGCCACAATTTTTTGACAATCTTCATAGGTAGTAGCCAATGGTTTTTCAGAAAAAACTGGTTTATGGGCCTTAATTGCCGCTAGGATTGGCTCAACATGTGCATCATTTCGACTGCAAACCAAGACAGCATCAACTTCCTCAGAATTTACCAACTCATCAATTGAAGAAGCAATTTTTGCTGTCAAATTATAATCACGAACAATTTTTTGAGCTGCGGCTGAGAAAACATCAAATACAAACGTAATTTGTGCGCCTTTTAATTTATTAACAATATTTGCTGTATGAGTGTGCGCGATTGCACCACAACCAACTAAACCTAGTCTTAACATTTAAAATTCCTCCTTAAATCTATTGTTTAGTAACTCCAATCATAATTGCACCAAGGACAACGAGACTTAATCCAAACAACGTAAACTTCAACTCTTTTTTAGTTTTATGTTCATGCAGTATCAGTAACCCACCAACAGTAGCAACAACAACATTTAATTGTGAAAGTGTCCAACCAACTACCACACCATTCATTGCGTTACTAAACAGAATTGCTAGATTAGCTGCAGCAAAACAAGCACCTGTTAGCAGGTTTTGAAATGTCTTTTTGCCAAACATTTGATTATCCTTTTGAAAAGCAACTAGAATACTTGTAGAAATAAGCATTGCGATTGCTTGTGGCATTAAAACATCCCATCCGTTTAAGTTGAAGATTTGTGGTAGTAATGCATAACCCACAAAACCTAGTGATGAAACGGTTAAAATAATCACACCACTTTTAACATTTTTATTTTTGTTAACCTTACTTTCCTGAAAAGTAGTCAACCAAATTCCAATAATAATAATAATTAACGATGCAATACCCAAAACATACTGCCAACCACTAGTCCATTCATGAAAAACAATGGCTCCAAAAAGCGACGCTCCCACCAATTGCTCCCCAGTACTAATTGGCATTGCCATTGAAATGTCGAGTAAATCAAAGGATTTAACTTGTAGGATTTGCCCGATACTCCAGAAAACTCCACATAAAATTGATCCCCAAAGCAAATCAGCAGTGACAACTGGTCGATGGAACATAAAAATAATGATTGCCATAATAGTTGTGCCAATTACCATTCCCATTACTTTGTTGGTAAATTTGCCACCAACCTTTTGCATAACAATTGACTGGAATCCCCAACCTAATGCTGGGATTAAACCGATTAATAGACCCATATTCTCGCCTCCTATATTAAATAAATCACAATAAAAGCTAAAACTAAAGGTGTTTAAAAATTGGACTTGGTAACGGATACATAGTATCATAATCAGTGAAATGGTATTGTTATATTGTGCATTTTGTTAATTAGTGAGCATTGAATTTTATTATTGAATGCTTATCTAAAACATCTTTTTATGTTATGCAAATTTAGAAGGAGATGAAACTTCATGAAACAAGTTTTTTGGCAAAATGAAAAAGAAATTGAATTTAATAATGATAAAGGCTGTTTGGCTTATATTTATAAAATAACTACCGAGGAACACTATTTTTTTCGTGGAGCTCATGCACATGCAACAGTATCTGAGATCACTTTTATTTTAGATGGTCAAAATACTTATTTCCTAGAGGATACTTTTTTCAATGTATCCGCTAATGATGTTCTCTTCTACAACAAGGAAGTTATTCACGAAGAAGGAAACTGCCTACCCTCGATATGTATTGGCTTGTATGGTGACATATTTTCAACACTTGGTAAAAGTTTTTTATTGCATCTTAATGAAGAAGATTTTGCTATTCTTGCCGAATTAGCCCAAAATGCCTATCATTTGGTAAAGTCAAATCAAGTAGAAATGGCTGAAAGTTTAATATTAAATTTAATTATTCAACAACTGAATTCGTTAATTTATCAAAATTATTCCAGACTAAAATTAATCATTCCCAGTGAAAGTACACAAAAAATTAACTTAATCAAACAATATATTGACCATCATTTTCAGGAGAACATTGATATTACTTTCCTGTCCACAGAAAATAATTCTTCACGTTCATATATTCAACATCAATTTAAAAATATTTTTTTACGCACCCCTATCGACTACTTGATTTCAAGAAGAGTTGGAGAAGCACAAACAATATTAATCAGTAAACCAGATTATCCAGTTACACATATTGCTTTTGATATGGGTTTTCATAGCTTGAGTCACTTTGATCATGTGTTTACTAAAGTATCTGGAATATCTCCTACTGAATACCGAAATCGCTATATGAATTAACTTGAACTGATAATATCACTTAGCTCATACTAATTCGATGACTACAAAATCAAAGACAGAAAATTTTAACTTATGAAACACATTTATACGGAATAAATAGAGAAGCCGGTTCAAATTATAACTTTTGACCCGCCTCCTCTATTTTATGATACGACCCACTTTACTGTTAGATTTTATTATAATCCAACAAGTAAATTATCTAATTTTTGAACTAAGGTCTTTATTTATACCTGTTTTTCCGATATACCTGCTTGCCAATTCACATAACGAGCCATTGCAAACAAGTAATCAGACAATCTATTTGTATACCGTAAAATTGATGCTGTTATTGATTCATCTTGAGTAGCTAAAAAGTCCACTGATCGTTCAGCCCGCCGTGCAAGGGTCCTAGCATACTGAATTTCAGCAGCAACTGAGTTACCACCGGGTAACACAAAGGCCTTCAATGGAGGTACTTCTCCCATCCATTTATCAATTTTAACTTCCAAACGCATTACGTGGGCATCAGTAATTGTTTGATGGCGTGGCACACCTATATCCGCTAGCAACTCATATAATTCTGTCTGCAACATTAAAAGTTCATTGCCTAACCACTTGGCATATCCATCATAATCTATATGAGCACGAACAACTCCTAGCCACGAATCTAGCTCATCAATATCACCCAAAGTCTTAATTTGAGGGTCATATTTAGGTATCTGCCCACCTTTTATTTGAATAGTAGTTCCTTGATCGCCACGTTTCGTGTACAGTTTCATCCTTAGACCTCCAATCATATTTTGTATTTCACTTCAAACAGTATCATGTTAAAAGCATTTATTTTAAAAGTCAAGACTTTAAATACAATATATTGTGTGTATAATTATTTTTGTACACAATATATTGTATTTTATTAAAATGCTTATTTAGGAGGAACAGTTATGAAAGAAATAATTACCATACCAGATACTGTCGTTAACAGCATCATGCAAAACGTTGCGCCACATTGGGGCCCACTTGGTTGGGTAACATACAAACGAACATATGCACGTTGGATATCTAACAAAAACCGCAGTGAAGAGTGGCCGGAAACAGTGAAACGGGTGGTTGAAGGCAATATTAATCTAGATCCTCGTTTGCATAAAGACAATCCAAACCCAGAAGTTGTCCATTCTTTGTCTATGGAGGCACAACAACTATTTAAGATGATCTATGGTTTAGCGGCAACACCGAGTGGCCGTAATCTATGGATCTCCGGAACTGATTATCAGAAACGTAATGGTGATTCACTTAATAATTGCTGGTTTATTGCGATTCGTCCACAAGAATACGGTAATAGTCATATTAAACCAATTATGGTGTCAAAGACCGAAAAGTCTGTTTCAATGCCCTTCGCTTTTCTGTTTGACCAATTAATGAAAGGTGGCGGCGTTGGCTTTTCAGTTGAAAAAAATAATGTTACAAAGATCCCAATCGTTGATCATGCTATAAGTTTGCAAATTATTATTAGTCACGACAGTGCTGCATACGATGAATCCTTAGCAACAGGTGCGAAAGACCGTGACAAAGCATTGATTGCCCGTGATGCCCTTATTTATGTGCTGCCAGACACGCGCGAAGGATGGGTAGAAGCATTGGCCCAACTCATTGATGCCCACTTTATTGGAAATTACAAGGAGATCGTGTTTGACATAAGCAAAATTCGTGCACGGGGTGTACGAATTCATGGGTTCGGAGGAACCGCATCAGGACCTGCTCCATTAATTGAAATGTTGAAGGATGTAAACGTCATCATTAATAACAAAGTCAGCGCAAAGCTCAACTCGGTCGACTGCACGGACATTAGTAACCTGATTGGTAAAGCGGTTGTTGCTGGTAACGTGCGACGTTCCGCCGAAATTGCTCTTGGGGATAGTAATGACTATGATTTTATTACCATGAAACAAAATAAAGATAAACTTTATCACCACCGCTGGGCTTCAAACAATAGTATTATCACTGACGAAAAATACGCAAATTATGGTGATGTAGCAGAAGCTGTCGCAAAAAATGGTGAACCTGGAATCTTCAATCTAGATATGTCACGAAATTACGGACGGATCACAGATGGTCGGCAAAATAATGTCGATGCAACTGTAGAAGGGACTAACCCTTGTGGTGAAATTTCATTATCAAATGGTGAGCCTTGCAACCTTTTTGAAGTATTCCCGAGCATAGCTGAAGAACAAGGATGGAAACTAAAAGACGTTGTCACTTTGGCTGCCCGTTATACTAAAAGAATAACTTTCAGTCACTACGACTGGGAGGTATCGCGGCAAAGTATTGCCAAAAATCGGCGAATTGGAGTCTCCCTTTCTGGCATTCAAGATTGGTTTCTAAAAGACTTCGGTAATCGAGTTGTGACAGGATTTAACACCGAAGGTGACGCTATCTTTGATAAGCGAATCGTTCACGCTATTGATGAGCTTTACCATAACGTTGTACAAGCTGACAATGAATATTCTGCTGTGTTGGCCTGCAATAGATCAATCAAGCACACCACAGTTAAACCCAGTGGAACCGTATCAAAACTCGCTGGTGTCTCTGAGGGCATGCACTTTCACTATAGTAACTATCTGATTCAAAGAATCCGTTTTCAGGAAACTGACCCGCTTCTTCCGGTACTACAAAAATGTGGATACCACATTGAACCAGATGTTTACACCAAAAATACTAAGTGTGTCGAGTTTCCAGTAAAATCCGAACATGCAGACAGCGAACATT
The DNA here is from genome assembly GCF_000260415.1 of Liquorilactobacillus mali KCTC 3596 = DSM 20444. Lineage (GTDB taxonomy): Bacteria > Bacillota > Bacilli > Lactobacillales > Lactobacillaceae > Liquorilactobacillus > Liquorilactobacillus mali. The sequence continues at coordinate 62,877 of NZ_BACP01000046.1, read as the reverse complement.
TTGCTAGTGCAGGTAATGTATCAATTGCTGAACAGCTTGCCACTCAAGCATTTTTACAAAAATATTGGTCAGATAATGCCGTTTCCTGCACGATTACATTCCAACCAAGCGAAACACAGCAAATTGCTCCCCTATTGGCTAAATATCGAAATGCCATTAAGTCAACATCATTACTGCCATATGCTGGTGATGCATTCGAACAGGCACCGAAACAACCAATCACAAATACAGAATATAAAGCATGCCTGACAAAAATTACCGATGATGTTGAAATGGTCTATGCCCATGAACATGGACTGGAAAATCAGGACTTGGAAATTGTCGGCCAACAGGATTGTGTTGACGGTTCATGTCCAATTAAATAAGTGTAATTTAAAGAATGGAGGATAGTATTATGTCTTTTTTGAAACGTCTCGTCGTTACCATGCTCACTATTTTGGTGATAACCACAGGTGTCGCTGGTTGTACTCAACAATCAACTAGTAAAACTAATAGCGATCACGCCACCATAGTATTGATCGTAAATCACAAACAAGTTGCCAAGAAGCATGTGGTAGTGGTTAAAAAAGAAACTATAATAAAAGCACTTAGGTCCAAGTTTAAGGTAAAAACTACAAAGGGATTCATTACCTCAATCAATGGTCACACACAGAATACGAAGAAAAATAAATACTGGATGTATAAGGTCAACGGTAAAACTGCATCCAAAGGTGCGGATGCTACTACCATACACAAGGGCGATAAGGTTGCATTTACACTCAATGCACAGAAGTAACCACATAGGCACACGGCGTCTAACATTTTTGGCCTTGATGACGGCGCTCTGTGTGGTAGGCCGCTTTGCATTCGTTTCTATTCCTAATGTACAACCAATAACGGCAATTGTTGTGTGGTTAACACTAACGATGGGTATTTTTGACGGTACAGTAGTCTCCATGCTGAGTATGTTGATCACCAACCTGTTTATGGGTATGGGATATTGGACATTAGCACAACTAGCTGCATACTTCACAGTTGTCTTGCTGGTAGCATTATTAGGACAATGGCATTGCTCGTCGCATCCACTCTTGATTCACAGTATAATAGCTGCATGCATGGGCTTTGTCTACGGTTTTACCATTAGCCTGTTTCAAGCACCAATTCTCGGTGGGTTACCTGCTGCATTTGCCTATTGGTTAGTCGGTATTCCATTCGACGCAATGCACGCGTTCGGCAACATTGTTATTTACCCCTTGCTAGCCCCACGCCTCACTAAATTGATAAAGCGTTATCCAAGGTTTATTGATTCCCACAATTAGATAATCAATTGAAATTTGGAGAATCAAAAAAGCGACTATTCATGTCGCTTTTTTTGATTAACATATAATCATGGCCGAAAAAGATAAATTTATAGAAAATTTGGCTTATCTAATATAATTGAAAACGAACTAATCAAACAATGGTAATTTTTCCAGGTATAAAATATCCTTTCGCTCGCTGGCTTCACCTTCTGCTAAAATAGCAGCTTCCAACATTACATGTCCGCCTGCATCCTCAACTAATTTCTTAGCAGTAGCCATTGAACCGCCACTGCTGATTACATCATCCAAGAGTAGAATCTTCTTCCCAGAAATCATTTGTGCATCTTCACCATCCATTACTAGGACTTGTTCCTGACTGGAGGTAATAGCACTGACCGCCAAAACACGCGGATCCCTCATATAGTCCTTAACTTTTTTCCTAAGAACTATGTATCGTTTTTTTCCCATACAGTGACTTAGTTCTTGCGCCAATGGAATTCCCTTACTCTCCATCGTTACTATATAGTCAAATGGTTCATTAATCATGCTGCTCAACTTCTGAGCAGCATAATGAGTTAATTCTGCATCCCCCAGCAACACAAAAGAAGCAATTGTAAGAGTCGGATTCAACCTAATTAATGGCAACTTACGTGTGAGATTACCTAATCTTAATTCGTAATATTTTGACATCTGCTATAACCCCAATCCAATCAGTGGCAATAAGAATTTTAAGAAGGCACCTGTTGTTATTCCAACGAATGGATCAAAAATTGCGGTTACAACCAATGTAATCCCTGCTATAAGACTATTTGATCCATTCAATGCAGCTGCAGCATTCTCAGGGAAAATAACAACTGCACCTAAAATAAATAAGAAACCTGCAATCGACGAACTTGGGACAAACTTGCCGATTTTAGGTAGCCAGCCAGCAAATAAAATAAGTGCCATGATGAGCATCATCATTATTCCCGCAATCACAGGTTCGGGTGCGCTTGCCGTCGCAGAAATAATTGTTTCTACTGGTGCTCCTCCTAGGAGACTAGTTCCCATATCCGCAAGCGACTGCGTAATCGTCAATAGGTTCAAGTTTACCGGATTTGGCTTGATCCCTGTCATCTGTCCTGTTATCAATCCATATGACAAATTTGCTCCAATATTGAGGCATGCCAATCCAAGTGCTCCGCGGACTACTCGTATGCTAAAGGTTGGCTTTAAAAATCTAAATCTGCGTTCCGTCACACTAGTTGGTAATTCCTTACGATAATGTTCTACAAAAACTGCAAATGCACTCGATACAATTACTGATAAAACAATTGTCCAAACTAAATCTTTCGAAATTACATATGTAATAGCTGCAATCAGAATTGAAATCCAACCAGTCTTGCTCTTACTTTCTTTGTTCATATCTACGGCTATCTTGGCAAGCATTAGTCCCACACCTGCCATCATACCGTCAATAATATTATTGCCTAATACCGAGACAATCTTAGGCAATAATCCTGTAAAACCAATAATAGCCATAATTATTGAACCGCCAAAAATAATGGATGTTCGTTCCCGTAAGTCTTTCCCCAAGTTCCCAGTCAAAGCCAGCGATTCAGCCTGAAACGAGAGCGGGGCTACTGAGCCAAAAGCTCCATTAACTGCTGAGGCAAAAACAAATGAAAAAGTTGTTGGAAAAACGGCAAATCCCAGCCCCATTGCCATGATTCCTTGTGGAATACCATTTAATACTACTCCAATAGCAGCCATTAAATCTGATAACAAATGCATAAACATCCTCCAATAAACATATATTATTAACCATTAAGCCAAATATAATTCGTATAACATGAAAATATTATAATAAAAAGAGCACATTTTCAACATATTTCGCAAAAAATAGAAACTTTACGACTAAAATCAATAAGAATAAAATAAAGCTTTCTTTTAGTGAGTAAAAAATATATTATTATGATTGTGTCACTATTTTTCAGAGGAGGAGCGCTACCGTGAGAACTTTTAATTTCAGGGCTATTATTCTTATTTTAATTGCCTTTGTTTTAGGATGTAGTGAATTCATTATTGTTGGCATCTTGAATGACCTTGCACATCAATTTAATAAACCTGTAACCACTGTTGGTTATTTAGTAACAATCTTTGCTTTTGTCTATGCCTTCTCAACTCCCATATTGACTGCTCTAATTGGGAAATTTCGTTATTTTTGGTCATTATTTTGTTTTATGATTATTTTTATTCTAAGTAATCTGCTGAGTTTTATAGCACCCAATTATGAACTGCTGGTAGTCTCACGGATTATGACTGCGCTGGTTTCGGGTATTATTGTTTCTCTCGCCTTAACATTTGCCAATCTAATTGCGCCCTTTGAAAAACGTGCATGGCTAGTTTCATGGGTTTTCTCAGGATTTAGTATTGCTTCAGTTTTTGGGGTTCCATTAGGTACTTGGATCAGTACTACCTTTAATTGGCGCATTTCCTTTGCTGTAATCGCAGTTGTCAGCATCATAACATTGGTTCTCTTTACTTTGAGTATGCCTACAACACCTATTGCAAAAAGCAGCAAAATACTTGAACAGCTCAGTCTTGTACGTGATTCTCGTGTCTGGTTGGGAGCCTTACTTGTAATGCTCAGTGCCAGTGGCATTTATGTATTTTACACTTATCTGCGTCCAATCTTGACAACCGAGCTGAATTTTTCAACAGATAGTCTAAGCATGCTATTGTTTGTTTTTGGGTTGATGTCAATTATCAGCAACCGTGCAAGTGGCTATCTTGCAGAAAACAATGGCCTTTTGAGGATGCCGCTTGTATATTCTTGCCAAGTAATTTTATTTATCCTGATGATATTCTTGCCTTATGTGAAGTGGCCAGGACTACTAGTAATTCTTCTTCTGGGAACCACGATGTATCTATTAAACTCACCTATTCAAGTACACTTCTTTAGTGTCGCGGAAAAGGACTACCCACAATCGTTGGTTCTCTCCTCTTCCCTGAACTCCATCTTTTTTAACTTTGGAATTTCCCTCGGTTCTGCAACTGGTGGGGTTCTAGTTGCAAGTCATGGACTATCTGCAATCGGTCCTGGTGCAAGCGTATTTGCGATCTTGTCTATCGTAATTGCAATCCTTCTAAATAAGGAGATTAACCGCCACAATAAGATGAACATAAACAAGTTCGCCGAGATTAACAATTAAATATCAAAATCGGATTTTCATGTAAATTATTATGATGACAGTTAATTTGCACAAACAAAAAGCTTCCACTCAATCAAAAGTGGTATCAACCACATAATTTGATGAGTGAAAGCTTTTTTAGTGTGTGACAAAAAACAGATAATCATTTTAAAATGGTGTGCTCTTAATGTCGTACTTCTTCTTTAAGAAGTAACGTAGCCCAAATACTAAGACTGCTAATATAACATATACAATGGGCTCAAGTGTCTGATTGATTACACCAGAAACATTCACGACAAGCGTGTACGCTGATACCCAGATGATAACCAAGAGAAGTGATAATAGCATGGTCTTCCAAAAAGGTACTTTTTTGCCCTTAGTTCTACGATCACCTGCAGCACGATAAAAGTATGCCATCGCAACACCAGCGATAACCGATGTTACAATAAGTGTCAAGAATCCACCGTTGATCTGAGAAGAATTTGGTGAAAATTGTTGCAAGATCGCGTACATGATACAAAACATTATGAACATCATCAATCCATTATCCAATGCAATTTTCCAAAAAGGTGTTGCCGTGGGTGCCTTCTTTGGCCCTTTGATAATTTCATCAGCCTTTTCATTTACAGTTCCATAAAGTTTTGTAGCAGTTATACCCTGACGCTGCTTTTCTTTAAGTTCTTCGGTCATTGACTGCAGAGCATCTTCAATCTTTTGACTTGCAACATTCTTTTCTTCAAGAACCTTTTTTATTTTGAACAAATATTCTGCATTGCGTTTCGTCAAATCAGTAGTGTCCTTTTTTTCAACTTTTTCCGTTACATTTTCCGTATCGGGAAGAGTCTGTTTACTTTCAGTTTCTTTGTTATTTTCTGCCAAGATAATCCCCATCCTTTTACATAATTACTACACATTAAATCTAAATTCAATAATGTCGCCATCCTGAATCACATATTCTTTTCCTTCAGAGCGGAGACGCCCAGCCTCACGTACTGCAGTCACACTGCCATATTGATCCAAATCTTCAAATGAAAATGTCTCGGCACGAATAAAACCACGTTCAAAATCCGAATGGATTATTCCTGCAACCTGAGGTGCTTTCATACCCTGCTTAAATGTCCATGCACGCGTTTCTTTTCCACCAGCAGTGAAGAATGTCGCAAGTCCCAATAACTTGTACGCTGCCTTAATTAGTCGATCTAGGCCGGATTCCTCAACACCTTCTGCTTCTAAAAAGTCTTTCTTATCCGCGTCATCTAACTGAGCAATTTCTTCTTCTGTTTTTGCACTAACTGCCAGCATCTGTGAACCTTCTTCTTCAGCAAATTTCTGAATTTGCTGGACATAGCTGTTAGAACTAGGATCTGCCATATCTTCTTCAGCAATATTAGCAACATATAAAACTGGTTTCGATGTAAGAAGGAACAATCCCTTAACAATTTTTTGTTCTTCTTCCTCGAATTCAAGTGAACGAACAGGTTTTCCAGCTTCTAAAACCGGTTTAATTTTCTTCAGTACATTGAATTCAGCAACTGCTTCCTTATCCTTCGTTCGTGCAACTTTCTCGACCCTAGCATATCTCTTATTGATGCTTTCTAAGTCTGCCAGAGTTAATTCCAGATTGATGGTATCAATGTCATCTAAAGGATCGACTTTATTGCTGACATGTGTAATGTTATCATCATCAAAGGCACGAACAACATGAACTATTGCATCAACTTGACGGATATTCTCCAGAAATTTGTTGCCCAAACCTTCACCTTTACTTGCGCCCTTGACAATTCCCGCGATATCAGTGAATTCAAAGGTTGTTCGAATGATTTTCTTTGCTGGGATAAGTTCATCAATTCTTGCTAAACGCTGATCAGGTACTTCAACCATTCCTACATTAGGGTCAATTGTAGCAAACGGATAGTTAGCCATCTCTGCTCCCGCGTTAGTAATAGCATTGAACAATGTTGACTTTCCAACATTGGGTAATCCCACAATTCCAGCTGTTAATGACATAATTTATTTCACTCTTTCTTATTCTTCAATATTTGCTTTTTTTAGTATCTTCTTTAACTTGCGATTGAATTCCCGGCGAGGCAGCATTACCAAATGACCGCATCCCGTGCATTTAATCTTAATGTCCATACCTAACCTAATGATTTCCCAACTATTGGTACCACAAGGATGCGGCTTTTTCATCTCAACAACATCATGCAGTTCGTATTCAGCTTGCATTCTCACACCTCCATTTATTCTAATGGTTAATCAAGATTTACTCCAAGTATATCCATAATTCGATTAAAATCGGATGTCGATAGGTAATCAATTTCAATCCTGCCCTTGCCTTGTCTAGAGCTTGTTTTAACTGTAACCTTTGTACCAAATTTCTCACGTAATGCATTTTCACTTTGCTCGTAGTAAACTGCGTTGGGATCTTTTTTTACCTTTTTAGCAGTTTTGGTCTCATCACCATTTATCTTAGCAACCAATTGTTCGAGCTGTCGCACAGTTAAATTCTCATCAACTGTCTTTTTCGCAACAGAGATAACGTGTTTCTTATCTTTTAGAGCTAGCAAAGTTCTAGCCTGTCCCATTGATAATTCCTCATTTTGCAACATATCCTTAACTTCCTTTGGTAATCCAAGAAGTCTCAAATAGTTTGCAATATACGGTCTACTTTTCCCTAGCCGTTCAGAAACTTGTGCCTGTGTAAGTTGCAGTTTGTCCATCAAAGTACTGTATGCCTGTGCCTCTTCAAGCGGCGTTAAATCTTCACGTTGCAGATTTTCAAGGATTGCAATCTCCATCATGCTTGCCTCATCAATCTCACGAATAATTGCAGGAATGTTCTTCTTTTCTGCCAGTTTAGAAGCCCTAAAACGTCGTTCACCAGAGATTATCTCATACCCTTTGACACTTGATTTACGAACAATAATTGGCTGAAAAACACCTGATTTTTTAATTGAAACCGAAAGTTCTGACAATGATGCCTCATCAAATATTTTGCGAGGCTGATAAGGATTCGGTCGAATATCGTCCAAAGCTAATTCCGTGACAACTTCTTGACCATCATCAACTTGTTCCAAATCTTGAAAAAGTGCCTCAATTCCTCTACCGAGCCCTTTATTATTTTTATTCACCATGATTAGCCAAAACCTCCTTTGCCAATGCCATATATTCCTTGGCACCTCTTGATGCGGGGTCATAATCAACAATTGCAAGCCCATGACTTGGTGCTTCTGATAAACGGACATTTCTTGGTATCACTGTTTGATAGACTTTATCCTTGAAGAACTTCTGAACTTCCTCAACAACCTGTGAGCCAAGATTGGTACGTGCATCCAACATGGTCATCAAAACACCCTCAATAGCCAGTTGTGGATTAAAATGTTTCTGCACCAATTTGACAGTATTTATCAGCTGACTCAAACCTTCTAGTGCATAATACTCACTTTGAACTGGAATTAAGATTGAATCACTGGCACTAAATGCATTGATCGTTAGTAGGCCAAGAGAAGGAGGACAGTCAATCAGAATATAATCATAATCATTCCTAATCTGCTTAATAGCATCCAAAAGTCGTGATTCACGTGCCATCTGTGATGTTAGCTCAATCTCTGCACCCGATAATTGAATTGTCGCAGGAACAATTTCAAGACCTTCATGACTTGTAGCGATAATCGTATCAGCAATTGGATATTCATTGACTAGAACATCATAAATATCTTTTTCAATCTCCGACTTTCTAACTCCGACACCGCTAGTTGCATTTCCTTGTGCATCTGAATCAATCAATAAGACTTTCTTGCCTAGGTCTGCAAGACAAGCTCCCAAATTGACACTTGTTGTTGTCTTGCCTACACCACCCTTTTGGTTGGCAAGTGCTATTACAATCCCCATGTTTTCTGACCCTCCTATAACGTTATTTATTGTCTTGCTGCTCTTTATCAACCGGAATATCAATTACGATTCGATGAAACCCTGGGACATCTTCTTCGTGTGTTTTGACCTTCATTCCGTTTTCCTTAATCAGCTTAACCGATTTCTTGATCGTATTTACTGCAATCCGTGTATCATGAAGTGCTTTATTACGCCGTGGCTTCTTAATTGTATTATTAGCAGTAGTCTTTTCTTCCTTTTCCAGTTCTTTAAGAACAAGTGCTTCTGTTTCCTTAACTGTCAGCTGATTATCAATAACTCGCTTTATTATCGCAACCTGTTTCTCATCATTCAAGCTCAATACACTGCGTCCATGGCGTTCCAGAATCTTACGCTGCATGATTACGCGCTGCACATAAGGTGCCAACTTGAGTAATCTCAGTTTATTTGCAACAAATGATTGACTCTTGCCAAGTGCCTTAGCCAACTCTATTTGTGTCAGCTTGTTTAACTTCATCAGTTCACGATAAGCCTTGGCTTCTTCAATTGCAGTCAAGCCTTCACGCTGCAGGTTCTCGATTACAGCGAGTGATGCAGCTTCAGTGTCTGTCATTTTCTTGACGATTGCCGGAATCTTATTCCATTGTAGCAACGATACAGCTCTGAAGCGTCGTTCACCAGCGATAATCTCAAATTTATTTTCTTGAAATTCTCTTACAATGATTGGCTGCAACAAACCATGATCGCGGATTGTATTTGCCAATTCGACTATTTTTTCTTCTTCAAAAACCTTACGTGGTTGAAATCTATTAGGCACAATCTGTGAGAGTTCAATTTCTCTTACAGATTGTGTTTGGACTTCTGGTTTCTTATCCTTATTCCAAAATGAAAATGCCACTATCGTTTCCTCCCCGAATGTCTATCCTAGTCTATCCTACTAGAGGCTGCTTTCCAGGTGTCCCTGCTTTTCTTGGATATTTTGCCGGTGTTTTTTTGACTTTATCAATCTTAATAATATGACGCTCATCACTCGTTATGGGAAGTACCAACTTGTTATCCTGTACGAATTCTCCACCTAATGTCTTAATTGCAAATTGTGCTTCATCAAGTTCTGCGTGTGCTTTTTGAGCTTTTAGTGCAACAAAACTTCCACCAACCTTAACTAAGGGCAAACATAGCTCTGCTAAGACATTGAGACGTGCAACAGCACGAGCAGTCACAATATCAAAACTTTCACGGTATTGACTCTTTTTACCGGCAAATTCTTCTGCACGCGCGTGATAGAACGACACACCCGTCAATCCAAGATTATTGGCCAACTGATCCAAAAAAAGAATGCGCTTGTTCAAGGAATCAACAATTGTTACCTTGAGGTCCGGAAAGGCTATTTTCAATGGTATTGATGGAAATCCAGCTCCAGCACCGACATCGCATAAGGTCAGTGGCTTATTTTGTAACTGTGAAACAGCCACACCAGTCAAGATTGAATCGAAAAAGTGTTTTAGATATACCTCTTTTTTTTCGGTGATTGCTGTCAAGTTAGTATGTGCATTGAAGTCTACCAGCAACTGAAAATAATCTTCATATTGCTCCATTTGATGGGCATCTAGTTCTATTCCCAGGTCTAAAAGAGCCTGTTTAAATTCTGTTGGATTCATATTGCTCCTTTTTAATATCTGATTGCATTTTGTGAAACACAATTGTTTCACGAACTACTCTTAGTTTATGATACTTTTAAGGTTAATTCAAGGTCTTATGAATAACAATCTTATTGATTTCTTGTTTAGAAAAAGTAAATTCTATATTTAATCTAATTACTAAAAAATGAATCACTTTACATCTTTTTAATCTGCACTAAACTTTATCTTGAAACCTATAACTCAACCTTATATGTAGTTCATACCTTTTTGGAAAAAACTACCTAGTAATTAGGTAACTTTAAGTTATAAGCAAACAAAATAACTATCAAAGATTTTTTATTTGTATTTATAATTATGATAAGTAATTTGGAATATCAATCCCCCAATTCAATTAATCTTTTTTTGTACACAAAAATAGGCTCTCTTAATTAGACAGCCTTTAAATTGATGTAAAAATTGTTAAATACATTTGTTTAAGAGGTGAGTCCCGAATATCCAAAACAGCATTTCTGTTATTCTTAATTCTTTATTTCTCAATAGTCCTAAATATATTAAAAATAATAACTGACTAATATTATCAATTCAGATAAATACTTGCCTCACGTGTCGCTAGTTTGTGCAAGGGATACTCCTCAATAAAATTTTTGACCCACGCTGAATCAAATTTACTGTAATTGCGTAATGCCCAACCGATTGCTTTTTGAATAAAAAATTCGTCTGTATGTTGATCATAGAGGATTGCTAAGGTTAATAGTTCTTTATCCATTGTTTCTTTTTCAAGGAGCTGAAGCAAAATAGAGATACGCCTCATCCAGAAATTATCCTGCTTGTAAAAAAGTTCAAAGAGCCGTCTTTTCTCATCAGGATAAAGTTGCACATACTTACCAAAAACTTTGCGCCAAGCATCAACTGAATCCCACCAAGCTTTCTGTGTAACATACTGCGTGAGAAATTTCATCTCAGTAAACGAAAAGCGTTTAACATTCGCAAAGCTAATGTCAATCGCTACATACTGGTATTCACGTTCAGAACGTTGATAAAGTTCATCTATCACTTGTATGAGCTCTTTCAATGGCATCTTCTTGCTCACTTTTAAAAGTTCTTTGGACTGCCGTTTACGCTCAGGTGTTTTGACCCCAACGAAAAAAAATTTATTTTTCATGTATGCAGCCATTGGACCTTTAAGCTCCGCTTCCCCCACAAGCTTAAATTCAGTTATCTTTTGCATTGGCAACCCTTCTTTAAACTAGCTGGTCATTACACTCCTTATGATACTCCACAACTAGGGGATGCTTTACAATAATCGCTTATACAGTACATGTAATCGATCAACATCTCTATCTTCTGGCAGCAGTTCCTTCAACTGATTAATCATAGATAGTACGCCTTCTGTTTTCCCCTGGCGGATCATATCCAAAATTTGTGCCTTCACTTGATTGCCCAGGCGCTGCATCTCGGCAACAATCTGCTTTTGCTTAGTTTCTAGTCCCTGATACTTCTTTACAAGATGATCTACAATTATTTTTGAATCTTCATAACAATTCAGGCCCCATCTAAGATTGGCAAAATACAATGAGTAATTGCCTTCCTGCTGTTCTTCCAAAGCTCGAGAAAGAAAGATACCAAATCTTGTTTCGGCAGGCAATAAATTAGACGGTTCCCCTGACAAAAGTTCTTCATGATATAGGTACTGCGCACAACTCACAATGCTTCGTGCATAAAATGGAAGTTGTTCTTCAATATTTTCTGGCAAGACTTCTGCACTAAAAATAAATTCATGATACAACATCTGCAACAATGACTCCCTGCGTTGTGATTTTGGCCAGGCACTCTCGATTCTTCGTGCAAAAACAGGAATCTCATCTTTTTTTGAACTCATTTTGTGTACTATTGCAAGTGAAGCCCTGTACCAATCTTCCTGACTTACTTTATCAATCGTAAATGCTGGATTAATACCTCTATTAACTAATTCTACAAACAACTCTTCATTAGGCAATGTGCATGTTACATTTTTTTTCTTGATTGTCCGTAAAAGAACGTCAAATTCTCCATTGTTACGTGCAATTAATAATCTCTGAAGCAAAACAAAAGCATCATCTGAATTCAGTCTAGCAACAAAAGCCGCAAGTTGCACTGCCTCAATACCATCCTTTTGTTTCAGGATAACTATGTCGCGTCCAAAAATATCTGGAAGCTGTCCATCGTCGTTAAGAAGCATATCATGCAATTGCTGTAGTCCCTTCAAATCATCCTCTAAGAATAATGCCTCTAGTATAGTCCCAAGCAATCTAGCAGTATTGCTAAAATCATCCTTCCAAGGAACATATCTAGCAAAATGAATCACTGTCCGATAATTTTTCTCAACCATTGCTTTGATGAAGATCTTCATAATCATCTTTATCCCCATCTCAACGTTGACAATATTTCTAAAATAAAAAGATGATTGATTAACAAAATCACTTTGATGAGTAACCAGCCATCGGATGTTAAGCATGTAATCCTCTAAGTAGCTAGCGGCCTGTGGAAACTCTTCCCTACTCAGTAAGGTAACAAAGATTAGTTGATCAAGGACGCATCTTTGATATTGATTAAGTTTAAACTCACCAGCATACTCGTCTTTGATATCAATTGCTTCTTGCCAGCAGTCATTGAGCATGCGTGCTTGAATCATATAGCACATAAGCGTGAATGCATCACTTTTATTTGTCGGAATTTTATTTTCTTCTGCGAAGAAGTTATTCAGCCCTTCTTGTGCAGTCTCAAAAACAGTATCACGTTGCTTCTTTGTATTCTTTCCCATACCAGCAACCAACTGTGCCCATAAATGCATATCATAAGGATTACTCTCAAGCCCTTCTCGCATAATACTTTCATTACGCTCAAGTTTACCATCAAGGTTTTTACCCACATATCCAAAATGATGCATAAACACATTTGTAGCTTTGGTGGGAATATAAATAGGAGACAGATATTCATGAATTGGGCTTTTGAATTCTGTAATTTCAGTCAGTCGGACACAGCGTGTCTCAATGTTCTTGGAATAATTCGTACCTTCCAAATTATGATAATTCCTTCGAATATACGAAAGTGAACCATACTTTGAGTATTCCTTTTCATTATTGAAAAAGGCAATTAATTCTGAAACATCATCGAACCACTCGTCATCATCTAAAAAAAGGAACCATTTGCCTCGTCCTTTTTTCAAACCTGCATTACGTGCAGCGGCAAAGTCGTTATTCCATTCATAGGGCACCACTAAATCAGCATACTCCGTTGCAACCTGTAATGATCCATCACTCCTTGCTGCACCGACCGTATCAACAACAATCAGCTCACTTGGTATCTGATTCAATAACGGCAACAATGACTCCATGCATTTCTGTACACTGTCTAGATGGTTGGAAACAAGTAAAGAAATTGTTAAAATTGGCTGACTCCATTTAATTCGCTCCATCTGACTCATTCCTCTTATCAAATATTATTTTGCTGAGCTAGCACTTCTTGCCACGATTCAAGCAATTCACTTAGCATGTCGACAACTGGTCCAATCGTTCCCTTATCCTTACCCAAATTTGCTTTGACTAATTCATTTAGCATGAAGTCGTATAGACTAACGAGATTTGTCGGCAGCTCTCCAGCGACCTCTTGATTAATACTCTGCTTTAATTCATTGATAATATCCTGTGCCTTAACCAATTCATGATGAGCACTCTTGTTATCAGAATTATCCAATGCGAATTCCGCACGTTTGAGACTCTTGATTGCACCTTCATACAAGAAAATGACTAACTTCTCGGGTGATGCTCCTAAAATCTGACTGCCTAGATAAACATCTTTGGCTCTCCGATTATCTGTATACATATATTTATGCTCCTTTAATACTATAAGTCCATGTCGATCAGTGATGGCCCCTCTTCTTGTTGCAAATAGGTCATTACAGTACTTTTCTGCGATTGATTTAACTTCTGAATATGGTTCAAAGTCTCGTGTTTCTTTTCCTTAAGTTGTGAGATAAGCAATTCATAATTATGCTGCATTCGTTTATACTCAGCCATATCAGCTAACCCATCTGGTCTAGTAAGACTTTTCAAAGTATCTAACATTGTATTAGTTTCATTAAGTACTTCCTCGTACTCAGATATTTCTTGGTACGAACTGTTTTCAAGCAGCACATTTATCTTCATTATTATTTTCTTATAATCATTCACTTGCTTACCTCTTAACTGCTACTACTGCTTGATGTCGATGATGTCAGACTAGTTATATAACTAAGCTGTGTTTCAGCTTTCATCATCGCAGTATCAAGTCGTGTATAGATATCAACATAATGTTCTTTCTTAGCCTCAAGTGCCGTGGTAAATTTATCGATCTGGTCATTTAAGCTAGATATTGAAGAGGTATATCCTGCTAGCTTAACCGCAATAACTCCCTTATTTGCCGATGTGTCCGACAGATAGTTGTTCGCTAGACTTCCCAAGCTTGCGGCATAGCCCGATTCTGAAGTAGTCGTCCCTGTGACACTCTTAGTTGATTGATAAAAGAAATTTTTTACTGTCTCAGGATCACTAGCTAATTGCGCCTTAAACTTGTCTTCGTCAAATCCAACCGTCCCATCATTATCGGTAATTGATATTCCTAACTTGCTGGCGTTCAAAGTTGTACCATTCGTAGCCGCAGACGTCATCAAGCTGCTTAACTGGCTTTGAAGTCGAGTTAATTCGCTATCACCAACTAATGCTCCTTGTGTATTATCTGAACTGCTTGGATCACCGACATCCAAATCATCATTTATAAGACCCATCAAACTATTATATTGGCTGACCAGCGTGCTAACAGCGGAAACAGCTTTGGAAGTATCATTCGTCAAAGACAAGGTCACTGCGTCACTGCTGACTTTAGAAAGATTAATTGTAACTCCATCAATTGCATCAGAAACCGAATTAGTATTACGTTCAATTGATACTCCATCTAATTCAAACTTAGCAGATTGTCCCATTGTTGTCGTTGTTGCGTCACTGCTCATCCCTAATGAACTCAGAACACTATCGCTATCTGATGAAACCGAGAGTGTTTTTGCCCCCGCAGTTTGTGCCGTTAGAACTAAGTGATTATCTATTAGACTAGCCTTAATCCCAGACATTTTAGTTTGTGCATTAATCTTATCGACCACACTGTCTAATGAATCCGTATCACTGATACTTATGTCAACTGAAGTTGAAGAACTATCATTATCTGTCGAAGTGGAATCACTGCTCTTTAAAGTCAAGGTTCCACTAATACCAAGAGCTGTATCCTTGTCAGTAGAGACTTGACCACCAATAGCTTTGGTATTAGTTGCTAGTTGATCGACTTTGAGTGAATATGTTCCCTCATCAGCAGCAGATGTTCCCGAGATCGTGGCTACACTTGAATCAGAAGTTGTCGCGACCTTTGTGTTGAAAGCATCATCAGATTCAAGTGCTTGAATATCAGTCAAAAAATTGGTTAAGCGGCTTTTAACGTCTCCCCATGCTGTCTGCTGTGATTGGATTGTCGTAATTTGAGTTTGCGCTTTTGTCTTGGCTACATAAGAAGAATCAGCTTGCAATAAAGACTCAATAGTACTTGCTGTGATACCTGAATATTGCCCTAATGTTGTACTAATTCCATCAGTTGTCGTCACGCTAGTCATAATATCAATCCTTTCGTTCTATTAGTTCTATAGTATTTAAATTAAACAAATTATGTGTTTATAAGTATTCCTTATGTATACGACAAAAGCCGAATCTGAATTCGACTTTCAATCGTTATTGTGTAACCAAAAGTTGTAGTAATTATCTTAGCTTTGAAGTAAAGTAAGAACAGTATTAGGCATTGAGTTAGCTTGAGAAAGCATTGATGTGGCTGCCTGTGTCAGAATATTTTGTTTTGTAAATGTTGTCATTTCTGAAGCCATATCAACATCACGAATCTGTGAATTTGCATCAGATAAGTTCTCGGAAGTTGTTCCCAAGTTGTTGATTGTATGTGTCAAGCGATTTTGTGCGGCACCAAGATCTGCACGTTGACCAGAAACGGTACTTACAGCCTTTGTAAGTGCTGTAATTGCTTGAGATGCTTTAATAGTATCAGCAGTTTCTTGCTTTTGTGTAGCTGTTGCTGCTGTATTTGTTGTTGCCAATGTTGCTGCTTTAGCCAATACATCTGATAATCCTGAAACTGAACTCCAAGAATCGCCATCTGTTAATCCTGAAGTATCAACACCCAATGCTCCTAAAGCAGTTAGGGCCCCAGTAATTGTTGTAACAGTGCTTGTATCTATTGCAACAAGTGTATCAGCTGCAGTTGACATTGCAGCAATATCAGTAGTTGAAGCTGTTAAAGACAAAGCCGTGCTTCCAACTTTTAATGAATCTGCACTCATATCACTGATTGAAACTGAGAGTGTTTGTCCGGCATTTGCGCCGATTTGGAAAGTAAATGTGTTGTTGCCACTCAAAAGACTCTTGTTATTGAACTCTGTATCTTGGCTAACACGTGTAATTTCGCTTTGAAGAGCACCGAATTCCTTTTGGATATCTTGACGATCACTGTCTGACAAAGTACTGTTAGCACTTTGGACAGAGAGATCACGCATACGTTCGATCATTGTTTGACTTTCGCTAAGTGCACCTTCAGCTGTTTGAATCAATGAAACACCATCTTGAGCATTACGAGTTGCTTGCGTCATCCCACTGATTTGTGACTTCATGTTTTCTGAGATAGCCAATCCGGCAGCATCATCACCGGCCTTGTTGATGCGTGAACCAGATGAAAGTTTTGCTAAAGAATCACTCTTAGCTGTTGTAGCAGCATTTAAGTTACGCAATGTATCCATTGCAGAGATATTAGTATTTATACGCATATTTAATTCCTCCATTTTTACATGTTTTTTGAGGCTTCCCCCTCATGCTTATAGATATCGGTCGAGTAATAGATTGTTTAATACTCTCATCAAGAAATATTCATAAATTTTGATTTTATCTGCAGTGTTTAAATGGTACAGTTATTCTTTCACGTTAAATTTCTCTGCAACTAAAATAAGTTTTACTAAAGTGACATCACTAATGTTAAAATAACTAAAAATGTTAAAATATAGTTTGTAAACAATATTAGGGAGTGTGGAAATGAAGATATTTATTGTTGGCTCTACTGGTCGTGTTGCTACTAAGTTGATTAAGCAATTAGCTCTGGAAGACTATGAAATTTTTGCTGGTGCTAGATCTCCAGAAAAGGTTTTAAAAGATCCCCATGTTACACCACTAAAATTAGATCTGCATGACGATCTTGAAACCTTATCAAAAATCGTCAAAGGTGTGGATGTGATTTACTTTGTTGCCGGATCACGTGGAAGGGATTTGTTGCAAACTGATGCTTTCGGTGCTGTTAAAGTAATGCTGGCGGCTAAAAGCAATCATATTAATCGTTTTATTATGCTGAGTTCTGCCTTTTCCTTGGAACCAGAGCAATGGAAGAATAAGGGTATGGAAAATCTCTTGGATTATAATATTGCTAAATTCTTTGCGGATAACTACCTTGTGAATCAAAGTAACTTAGACTATACGATCTTGCAAGCCGCCGCATTAATTGATGAAGAGGGATCTCACAAAATTAGTATTAATGAGAATAGTGGCGTTAAAAATACAATTCAAAACGTTGCTGAGACATTGGCCGCTATTATCAAGTTTGAGAATACTAACCAAAAGATAATTAAGATGAGTGACGGTGAAACCCCTATTGATAAAGCTTTAAAACAAGTATAATTTAGTTTTTCTGTAATAAATAGTTGGTTCACAGTTTCATTAAATGTAATTTGGAAACTGTTATTCGCAGATAAAAAACGCCTCAATATCTTTCATTGAGGCGCTTTTTATAATAAATTAACTGGTAGTCTAGTAAAATACTTCTTATTTTATACTAGTGAATATATATCGTAATAACTGTAAATAGGCCAAAAAAGATACCAGGAACGTTGGAGATTATTACAGGCCAATCCTTGTACGTTTTGTTCCACCCATATCCCGTCCATAAAGAAGCATTGACCATAGCTACAAATGGCTGCAGGAATCCTACTGGTTGTCCTGAAAAGTTACTGATAATTTGAGGAATATATGAAATATACATCGCAATGCACATAACAGTTGCCAATTTACTTAATAATTTGAGACGCCTAATTCTATCAGCAGATACGGCATCTTCTCCTTCTGGGTATTTTGATGTATCAATTCTCATGTATTTTTCTCCTTAATGATTAAAGTATGCATTATATCATATCATTGTTTTTCAGCGACGTAAAAAATAATGCAGGAGAAAAGACAACTGCACATAACATCTGTACATCATATATTAACAAACTACAGCCCTCTTTTTCGCTGCTCTGCTGGCAATTCTTTATAAAATTCAAAATACTTTTTATAAAAAAACTATAGTTCGAAATTCCTACGGCTTGAGCAATTTGATTAATTGGGAGTGCGGTCGAAGTGATTAGAACATTTGCTTGCGTCAATCGTTTTCTTAACACTATTTCTGAAAAAGATTTCCCAACTTCTTTTTTAAATAAGTTACTGAAATAGTTTTTATTGTAATTATATTTTGCAGCTACTTGCTTTAAGTTAATATCTGTGTAATTTTTATCGATCTCATCTAGGACCTCAATCATTATTCGCCTTGTTTTACTTTGGGGCTCATTTTCCAAAATACGATAGTTTCTCACTAGATTTGTAATCAAAATTTGTAAATAAGACTTGATAACAGTATCTGAGAACTCTCTTTTCAAAAAATATTCTTCAATGATTTCATCCATTATCTGTGAAATTTTATAATTTTTTGCCGTTCTAAAAACTAGAAAATCTTGTTTTTGGTTTGACTTTATTGAACTTCTTAATAAAAAATCATATAAAACACTGCGACTCCGCCTTAAATCCTTTAGTAAGTCAATATTAATGTTACTATTTCTAAATAATATGTTAATCAATAGGTCATTTTCACCAAGTGCTCCAATAGAGTGCGTCGCTCCAACATCTAATAATAGTAAATCCCCGCTATTCAAAACAATCTTTTCGCCATCTACTGACTGAACTGATCTTCCCTCAAGCATATAATTAATTTCTAAAAAAGTATGTGAATGTGTCGGATAAGGTGCGAATCTATTGTGTTTACTTATATAAATATCCTTGTTCTTAAAAAAATAGTTATTTAGAACTTTAAAACTGTTTGTTTGCCCTGTTCGCTCAATTGTATTTGCTGGTATTTCTTCTAGATAACACTCATCTTGCTTTTGTTTGGTTTCAATTGGGTTTAAAGTTCTTAGCATGGTCATAACTCTTCGATTTAACATTTTTTCATCCCCCTATAATTACTCGAAAAGCCAATATGAATATGTAACTTCAAAGGCTTTTTGAATATTACTTTTAAAGAATGAGCACTAAAAAACGTATTCGTTTACAGCTTAACAAATCTCAAAAGAAAGTCAAAATCTCATTTCAATACTCTTAATTTTAAATCCTTTTTCAGGTAAAATCACTTTATCGCTTATAACACACTCTCTAAATCATCCAATTTAAAATCATTGTGATTGTCACAACAGAGAAGATAGTACTGACTAAAGTACAGATAGAAACATATTGAGGCTTTTTGTCAAACTCAATTGCATATAATGTAGTGTTTGCCGCACTAGGCATCGCTGACATCACTACTAGTACAACCATCATACTATGACTAAGCATCAGCACCGTTGCTATAAGGTAAGCTATCAGCGGAGATATTCCTAAGCGAAATAAGCATGCCCACCCTGCTTTACACCAACCTACTTTTTGGAAGTGAATCTCTGCCAATTGCATTCCTAAGACTAACATGATGATTGGTATTGTTGCATTCCCTATTAAGTTGACACTCTTCATAAGAAAATTGGGTACCACAACATTACACTTGTTTAATATAATTGCTGGTAACATAACATAGTTCATTGGTTGCTTAAAAATATTCGCCAAAGCCTCTTTCGCACCTGAACTCTTATCAGATGCTACATATATTCCTACTGTTCCCATCAATATATTATGAAAAATCATAATTGCCATTCCATATTGTAATTCCTTGCTACCAAATGCAAACATTATTATAGGTATCCCGAAATTCCCACTATTCGGAAAACAAATAGATAACAAAAATGCATCTCTCTCATCCTGATTTAACCCCCAAAAACGGCTAAACACTACTCCCATGATGATTAACAGTATCAATATTATACTTGTCACAATGATAATGGTTACGAATTTACTATTGATAGAGTACTTGTAAAATGTTTGAAATACCAAAAAAGGAAGAAGCAAATATATTGCCATAGTTGAGAGCGGCTTAATAGAAATCCGTGTTTTTACTTTGAAAATATATCCACTAACAAAAATTAATATCACCGGCAGCATCACATTCTCAAAAACATTCATCCTTTCATCTCCATGATGTAATTTACATTAAAAAAATAAAGCCACTGTAACTTTTTTTAGTTACTTGACTTTATTCTTATTGCTTTCCTTAAAGAAATGCTGGATTCGCAACAACATTAAATGCCGCAGCTAATTCCTTCAATTGTTCATCAGAGATAGACTGTCTAATCTCTCCGCCTTGTGCCCCAATTTGTGAATAGATTGTTGCAGCTTTTTCAACCGTTTCGATCAAGCCAAATGTCTCATCTAAGTCTGAACCTACTCCAAACAACCCATGATGTGGCCACATTACTACACGAAAATCTTGCATTTTACTTGCCGTTGCCTTGCCAATAGCTGTTGTGCCCGGTGTCATATATGGGATCAAACCTACACCTTCTGGAAAGACTACCAAAGATTCTGCTTGCATCTTCCACAAAAGTCGTGATATATGTCCCTCATTTAAATCTTGTGTGAATGACAATGCAATCACATTTGTTGGATGACAATGCATTACAACTCTGTGAGTCTTATCGAATTTTAATCTTTCAATATGTGTCATCAAATGACTTGGAAATTCTGATGTTGGATTACCACCATCTTCAAAGCCCCACAATAAATCTGCCTTTTGTCCATCAGCTGTAATCTGAACCAAACCTAAGTCAAGAGTTGGTTGATTAATTACATTTCTGAAATACCGTCCTGTTCCAGTAACCAAGAAATATTCCTTTGCTAATGGAGATGCATCAAAGCCAAGCACAAAAGTTTTTTTAATTTCTTTAACATCATCAAAATCAGCTAAATCGGTACTATCGATTCTCAATGAAACATTGCCACCATTGCGTTCATCCCAACCATGTACATAGGACTCATGCGTGATCTCACACATTTTTTTTACAAATTTTGAATTTACAAATTTAGTCATTATACTTTTCTCCCTAGTTTATATCTGTTGTTTGAATTTAATTACGTTTAAATAAAACGTCTTTTTCATACTGATGGATATCTTCCAGCCAATCAGTTCCAACTGGTGTCTCATTTTCTAAACAAAATTCGTCCCAAACTGCACCAAATGGATACGACTTGAGTTCTTCTGTAACAGCTAAACGTGTTGTAAAGTCATAACTTAACTCAGCCTTTTTTAACTGATCAATCGGTGCCAACATTGCTTGCAACAGGGCCTTTTGCGTTGCACGTGCTCCAATTACCCAAGCAGCCACGCGATCAATGGTTGCATCAAAGAAATCAAGCCCAATGTTTGTCCGCTCTAATTGATTGTCTCGTACCAACGAACGTGTAATTCGTATCAATGCATCATCCATAATCACAACATGATCACTATCCCAACGAACTGGTCGTGACACATGCAACATCAACCCCTTACCAAATGGTAAGAACGCTGAAAATTTATCTGAAACATCTTCTGTTGGATGCCAGTGACCTGCATCAATCGTCCATAACTTATCGCGACTAATTGCGTAATTATTATAGAAGAGATGCGAACCAACTGTATATGATTCAATTCCAGTTCCAAAGAGTTTTCCTTCAACTGCCTCAATGGTGTTTTTCTCATCATACTTTTTCGTAAAAATCTCATCGAGCGATGCAATTAAGCGTTCCCGTGGTCCTTGTTTGTCAATTGGATTATCTTTGAAACCATCTGGAATCCAAAAATTATTGATTGATTGTTGTCCTAATTCTTTTCCAAAATAATTTGCAATTTCCCGCGACTTCTTACCAACTTCAATCCAGTAATCACGAATTTGTTTTTCAGGGCTAGCAAGTGTGAAATTATGCTTTACTTTCGGATGTGAGAAGAATGTCGGATTCATATCAAGACCAATACCTTCTTTTTTAGCCCAGTCTACCCAGTATTTAAAATCTTCTGGTCCAATTTCATTAAAATCCTTCTTTTGATCAGTTACCGCATATAATGTATGCAACTGGACTTTATGTTTACCAGGAATCAAGGTAAGTGCCTTATGCAAATCAGCTGTCAATTCATCTGGTGTCCGTGCAATTCCCGGAAAATCTCCACTGACCCCAATTCCACCTGTTAATTCTTGATCAGGGTTTAAGAATCCGTGAATATCATCGCCTTGCCAGCAATGCATTGAGAGCTTAACCTTCTTTAGTTGTGCAATCACTTTATCTGTATCAACACCAATTTCTGCATATCTTTCTTTAGCTGTTTTGTATGCCTTTTCAATATTTTCTGCTTTAACCATTTAAAATTCCTCCTTTAATCTAAGTGAAATACTTCGTGTAAGTCTAAAGTTACCGGACTTTTGTCCTCATTAGTATCCATGATTGGTTCCATATATGCCCACCATTTTTTACAATCATCAGACTGTGCGATAGCATTGTATTTCTCGACATTGTCAACTTCTAGATAAGCAAATAAATTTCCAGTTTCTTTATCAAGAAATATTGAATAATTATGTGCCCCAGCGTCTTTCAAAGCTTCTCGCATTTTTGGGAAAAGATTATTATGTCGTTTTTCATACTCTTCATACATATCGCGATAAACATGCATTAATTGTCCCACTCTAACTGTCAACTAAATTACCTCCTTTATATTTTTCATTCTTCAAAAACCTTTTGTAATCGTCTAAGATATTAGGATACTTTTCTCTCTCAGGAACAAACTTGTTTATCTCAAATGAGTCACTAATTATTTGACGAGCAAGATAAATATTCAAAATATCACCTTTCGTAATCATTTGAACCACAATGTTCCCAATTGCCGTTGCTTCACTCGGACCTGCATATACGTCAATGCCACTCACCGTTGCTGTTAATTGATTCATTAAACCTACATTTGAACCACCTCCAACAATGTTCAAACTATCAATGTGATAACCCAAAATGTCATCAAGAATAGACAGTTCTCTTGCGTAATATAGTGACAAATTTGAATAGACAGCCATTGCGAGTTCCCCCGGTGTTTCAGGAACCTTCTGTTTAGTTTCACGGCAATATGCTTGAAGTTCCGCTATCATATTCTCTGGGTTCTGAAAACGAGCAGCATTTACATCTATGAATTGTTGGAATGGTGGTTCTCTTTTTGCTAAATCTGCTAAATCCGCAAAACTGTATTGGTCATTCAACTCTTTTTTTATATTTTGAATGATCCACAATCCCATAATGTTTTTCAAAAATCGGTAAGTTCCATACGCTCCCCATTCATTTGTGTAGTTTTGCTCAAAAGCCTGTTCTCCATTTTCTGGAGTATTAAGTTCTGCACCAATCAGCGACCACGTACCAGAACTTAAATACGCCCATCGCTGACCCAGAGCAGGAGTACCAATAACAGCAGAAGCAGTATCATGTGTTGCTACTGTAACTACCTCGGTTTGAGGCAAATTATACTTTTTGACCAATTGTTGACTAACATTACCTAGAATCGTTCCAGCTTCTACTAATTTTGGAAACTGAGATTGTCTTACATTAACACTCTTCAATAAATTATTATCAAACAAGCCCTCACGCAGACTTAGCATCTG
This sequence comes from Liquorilactobacillus mali KCTC 3596 = DSM 20444, assembly GCF_000260415.1. GTDB lineage: Bacteria > Bacillota > Bacilli > Lactobacillales > Lactobacillaceae > Liquorilactobacillus > Liquorilactobacillus mali. Next base: position 38,969 of record NZ_BACP01000046.1, on the reverse strand, counting down.
TGTTGTTGACGCATTTGTAACTTCAGTAACTGCTTTTCCAGTTAAAATAAAACCAATATAGTCTGGAATCATCATTATCTTATCTGTTTTGGCTAATAATTCTTTATCCTCTTCAAATAATTGATAAAGTGTATTAAAATCAAGAAATTGAATTCCAGTTTTTTGATAAATATACTTTTTTGATAACGATGTTGTTAACTTTTCCATACTTCCATGAGTTCTGTTATCGCGATAAGAAATCGAATCTTGTAATTTGTCTCCTTTCTGATCAACCAAAACATAATCAACAGCCCATGTATCAATCCCTAAAACAACTGAATCATATCCAGCTTTTTTAATTTTCCCTAATCCAATTAGAATTTCTTCTATTAGTTTGTCAATATCCCAACAATCATGTCCTTTATTGTGGACAAAACCATTTTTAAACCGATGAATTTCTCTCAGGCTCAATTTGTTGTCGACTAGTTCTGCATGCATTAGTCGACCACTTGAAGCCCCTATATCAACAGCAACATAAGTTTTACTCATAAGTCATGCCACCTTTATCCTTTCAATTAAAAATTTTATTCTTGTTTGTTACCATAACGTTCTTTTGTAATTTGTAATAAAGTTTTGCCACGCGTCTTAGGTGTCCATAAAACTCCAACAATTAATGATACAATTAGCAAAACAATCATTGCAGTTCCTGCAATTTTAAAACCTAAAGTGGACAAAATAATTGGAAATACAATTGACCATATTCCAGCTGTTCCGCGAACAATGAAGAACATAAATCCCTGCGAACCAGCTCGATATCTAGTAGGAAACAACTCGACTGCCCACAGTGCATACCATGCTTGAGCTCCAATTCCAGCTGAAATCCCCCAAATGATAACAAACGCCAACAGTGCTGACCAACCAAAACCAATATATGTTAGAATTATCCACGAAATTACTGCCATGCTTGCTCCTACGAAGAAGAATGATCGGTGATTAACTTTATCTCCTAAAAGTGCAAAGCCAAAGTATCCAGCAAGAGCTGTGAAAATCCATAATACTGCTTGTAACATATTTGCCTGTGTATTATTCAATCCACCCACTGTTTCATATACAAATGGCATAAAGAATCCCATGGCACCTGCAACTAAATTCCAAAATACATAAACTCCACACAAGAATAGAATGCTTTTAACTGATATCATATTAGCGAAAAGATCACGATAGGGATGGTTCTCAATTGAAGATCCCAATTCCTTTTTCTTTTGATTGATCCAATCCTGTGATTCTGGCAACTTTTTTTGTAAATTCCATGCAATGAAAGCCACTACCGTCAGGAATGCAAAAAGTAATCTACTTCCCATTAAACCTAGTGGAGCTAATAAAGTACCTGATACAAAAATAATTACCGGCCCCATTGACCATGCAAATTGCGATATACCAATATTATGAGCTCTATTAGTGTCGCCGGAAGTTTCCCCAATATAAGTCCACGAAGCAGGAACTCCTGCACCAACTGCAATACCTGTTACTAAAAATCCTAATAAAAGCATTGGAAAATTAACTGAAAAAACGACTATTAATGTTCCTAACATATAAATCAACATATCATAGGTATAAATCATCTTTCGTCCATATTTGTCCGAAAGCCTTCCTCCAATAATTGCACCTAGCGCTGACCCAAATGCGTTTGCACTCAAAGCCCCCAGCAAACCAACATCAAAATCAGATAATCCAAAAGATTTTTGCCATAGTGTTAAACCTGATGCACCTGCTACAATCGATCCAGAGTCCAGAAAATTGGTTAACGATACAGCCCAAGTTGACCCATTTGAACTTTCTTTTGCCATGCTGCCACCCCTTGTCATTTTTCGGATATCCATTTTGTATACAAGTAGATTACACCATTTAATGTATCCGTTTACAATGTCAAAAAAACAGTCTTTCTATGTCATATATACATAATTAAAGCTCGAAAAATAATCTAAGGTAGCGACTCTTAACAAGATACTTTTTTCGTCTATATTCCATCAGAACTTTCCTCTCAAAAAACTCAATCAAAAACTATATTTTAATCTAGCCCACCTTAATTTTCAGTGAAAAAACAAAAAGTTCTGCTGTTAACTGATTTTCATCAATTAATATCAGAACTAATCTTAGATTGTTTATTGATTCCGGATAAACGTGTTCATATCACATAAATTTTTTTAAATCATGAGTAACGTGACCTCATTAATTATTCTGGTTGGTACTCATCATCAATAACTAAAACGGGTTTAATTGTCTTTCCCGTAACCGAGTCTTTATTTGCTTGATTGATATCGACAAATTTATAAAACTTCTCAGTTTTATCAAAGTCAAACATCCCTAATTTGTAGAATTCAATCAAACGTGGAACATCAATTTGCGGAATTGAATCACCCATATTGACACCAACAACTTTACGATCAGAAGTGCACAAATCATTCCAAGAACTCATTGTAATATTGTTTGCAGTTACCGCAATCAAAGCAGCTGTTCCACCTTGAGCTAGCGCATTAATCGCTTGTAACATGACAAACTCAATTCCCGTTGTGTCAACAGTAAAGTCCACCCCATAACCATTCGTTAACTTTTGAATAGCTGTGACTGGATCTTCCTCCTTACTATTAATTGCCTGCGTTGCGCCAAGTTCTTTAGCTAATTTAAGTCTTTCTGATACAACATCGACCGCAATAACTTTTGTACATCCCGAAATTTTACCTGCCATCATTGCTGCTAAACCAACTGCACCAGTACCAAAAACAGCAATTGTCTGTCCAGGTCTTGGTTTTAATGTGTTGAAGACAGTACCACTACCAGTTACATAACCACATCCCAAAGGACCAAGTTTACGCAAATCAAGTTTTTGGTCAACCTTAACCGCATTACGTTGATTTACAACTGTATGCGTTGTAAAAGACGACTGATTAAACATATCACTAATATGCTTGCCATCTTCGAGAAAGTGATCAGTCCCATTTGCGCGTACTCCACTCAAATTATACTTGGCATAGCTGCGACACTGTGTTGGTATTCCTTTCAAACAATTGTCACATGTGCCGTCAGAATAAAACGACAAAACTACATGATCACCAATTGCAAAATCTTGTACTTGCGATCCGATCTTCTCAACAATTCCAGCACCTTCATGTCCTAAAATTACTGGATAACCTAAGGAAGCATCACCTTTACGAATTGCCTCATCTGAATGACAAATCCCACTTGCTACCACCTTAATTTGTAAATCTGTTGGCCCCATATCTGCCAGCTCAATATTATTCTTGATTACAAATGGATCACCAACCTTGTCAACTACTGCTGCACTGATTTTCATGATACATATCCTCCTTGAATTAGTGAATTATTTAACTAGTTAGCTTTATTATATTTGTAATACAAGCGCTTTCAATAGCACATTTACATCTATTAAATAACAAATTTACATATTTTAAATCACTAAATTTCAAAGTAACGCTGAAAATTCAATGTTTATTTTAGATATTAATTTAATATAAATAATCATTACAAATTAGTTATTTGTATCACAAAAAACAACTAACCCTATCCTTTTCGCCTAACAAATATCAAAATAAAACTCAGCACACCAAAAATTAGTAACCAAATTAGGTTACCCAACTGCCACATTTTTACTTCATATCGCTAACTACTACTTTTTTTGTAGTAGTATATATTAAACAATTGCCATATTAGAATTAGACTGCTTATAAAATACGGTTAGACTAAATACCCGCATTAAAACTTGTATTCTACCATCCGCGAACTTAATTAAAAAAACTAGCATGATACTTAATAAGATTAATCCGTCCAGTACTAACAATGCCCGTGAATTTGAAACTATAGTCAATCCGCTGATGATTAATGTTGTTAACAACAGCAGATAAAAGAAGCTATAGTAAAATTGTTTTTTTAACCTTTTTTTACCCCCTCCACTGATTAATTCATCCGTTGTAGTTTCATAAATATTCGCCAACTTTTTAATCAGTACGATATCTGGTAAGTGTCTACTAATTTTCCAATTGAAGACTTCCTGCCGTGAAACAGCATTTTTTTTGCAATAGCAGCTTGAGTGAATCCATTTTCTTGTCGCTTATGTTTTAAGAGTTCTGATATCTTGGCTACAATTGCATATTCCTCCTTAAAATTAATGTATCCCTATTCCAATGGCAAGAAAGATATCCTTTTATACTCTTATTTCTTGTCTATAATTAAAATTTCTTCTTTATCAATAATCTTGTCATTCTTATCAAAGCATATTTTCAGTACATACGGAGTAAAACACTGTAATCTGATAAAGTCTAGATATCCAAATCCATTATCAAAATAATTGAGCATAGAACTTAAGGCCGCTCCATGGGTTGAAAATAATATAGTTTCCCCGCGGTGCTGTTCGAGAATCTTACTAAGTACCTCCATATTTCTTTGCTGTAAACTATTCATTGATTCGCCGTTCTCTTCATGGAAATCAAAGTTTTCCCATCTTTTTTTAAGTAGCACATCTCCATTTTCACCAATATTGCCTCGAACTCTTTCTTTTAAACGTTCGTCTATATGTACTTTAAGTTTTTTTTCATAAACTAGTGGTTCAATTGTCTGTAGGGTTCTCTTGTAGGGACTCGAGATGCAAAAATCAAAAAAGAGAGTCTTAAGCGAGTCAAGTACCGCTAAAGAATCATCTCTTCCTACTTGAGTTAATGGCATCGTTGCATCATCCAACCAAGAATAATCAGGCAGTGCATGACGAACAAAATATATATTTGTCGTATTCATTAATATACAGTTCTCCTTTGTAAAAGTTAATATTTGAAAAGTATATGCTGAAAATAAGGTATATGCAACAATTTTTCATACAAAAAAAGCCAGAGCTTCAACTCTGACATCATCATATATATCAAATTATATAGTATTTTATTAGCCCCAAAACTACTTCATGTAATCCATAACAGATGTCTGCATCACCTTAGTTCCCATTGCTAAAGTCGCCTGATATGTTGCCATTTGGTTGGTATACTCAATATATTTCGCAGCAACATCTACATCTTGCTTATCAGACAAGCTATCCGTCAGATTAGTGTTTTCTGTCTCATTACGGGATTGCGCAGATGTTAGCCGGTTTTCAAGTGCTCCCAGCTTAGATCTGATATTAACAAAGTTCTGACGATAATTTTCAAATTTGGTCATTATATCTCCAGATAGAGAGGTAGTATCACCATTATTTAGCGCCGTAATCAAGTCATTGACAAATGTTCCTAGATTCTGAGGATCTGCTGTCGTCCCCGACTCATCTAAGAACTGACTTCCATCAGTTACCAGGTTCACAGTTGTACCTTTAGATATTTCACGACTTAAATTATCCGTTGTTCCACTGTACTTTATTCCTGTAATATCACCATTGTCATCTTTTTCGACCGAAAACGGCTGTGTGGTTGTATTTTGTCCAGAAAAGACATACTTACCACCATAATTTGTATTTAGAGAATCAACAATACTTTCAATGTTTTGCTGGATTTCATTTTTATTCGCTTCAAATTCGTCACTATCAGCTGTGCCGTTAGCAGAAGACTGGATTAATGTTTTAATTCTCAACATTGCAGTATTAACATCACTTAAAGCAGAGTCTTGTGTTTCAGTCCATGTCAATGAATCTGAAATGGTCGATGAATCACTCTCATTTTGTGAAATTAAATCCTTCAAATTCATTATTTGAGAGGCAGCAAGCGGGTCATCCGAAGACTTGTTAACTTGTTTAGAACTTGATAATTGGCTCATTGTCTTCTGTACCTTATTAGAATTAACAGAAAGGTTGGATAAAAAGTCGCTATAAACCATACTGCTAGAAATTCTCATATTGCTCACACTCCAGTATTATTAATTAAAGTATCCAACATCTCAGAAACAACTGACAATAACCGCGCATTCGCCTGGAAACCTTGCTGATACTTAATAATGTTAGACATTTCTTCATTCAAAGACACACCTGAAACAGACGAGTCCTTTTCTTCAAGTTGTGTCAAAACACTTTGCTGTGAAGTCGCAGTGTTATCGGCCGCCTGCTTAGAAATACCATTCTTAGTAACAGTATTATTGAATTCATTTGCAAAGGTCGAACCAGTTTGGCTACTAGTAAAACTCATTGAATCACTATCATACGTTGCAAGTTCCGTGTCAGAAACAGGATAATCAAGCTTTGTGCTTGCTAATGCTGCAATTGCTGCAGCTTTGGTTCCATCGCCAGATGCAGTAGACTTACCTGCACTAATTCCTGTGCTATTATTACTAATATCAGAATTGAGTGTAATATTTGCCGCATAGCTACCTTCATCTGTTCCTAAATCAAAGAAACCTGTCGTACTTGAAGAACCGTTCGTGTATATCATATTCGTTGTTTTAGCAATTGTTCCTGCAAAATCATTCAAATCTTGCAAACGATCCTGTGTTTCCCCAATCGCAGCTTGCAGACCTCCAATGGTTCCTGAAGAAATATCAAGTTTCTGGTAACCAGTAGAGTCCGCAGAACTGGATAATACAACTGTCCCCAATGAATACTGAGTGTCTGTAGTACCCACTTCACTGGTATCGCCACCAACTGCCAACGTTGAACCGCTTGAATTGCTTGTGGTAACTACACTTAGAGTCGACATACTTGTACTTGTCAGCACATCCTGACCATCGAGTTGAACAAAAGCTCGTCCATAATTATCAGTTGTAGTGGTTATATTGGCTAATCCTGACAGATCCTTTAACACAGAATCTCTTGTGTCCAGCAAGTCATTAGGTGATTCACCTCTGCTAGACATATTATAGATTTGGTCGTTTAAATTCTGCAGTTGTTCGATTTTATTATTGAAATCAAGCACATTCTTACTTACACTTTGGACTGTGCTGTTGGTAAGGCTGTTAATATCATCTGCCATACTATTAAGTGTATCTGTGAAAGTACTGGCATTCTCTGCTACTAAGGTTTTTGCTGTGTCTGATTCAGGGTTATTAGAAAGTTCTGTCCAGCTGCTTGTCAGAGTTGACAATTGTGTCAACAGTCCATTATCGGATGGTTCATTAAAGATATTCTCTAAGTCGCCTAAGACATCTGATTTTTCTGCTGCAAATTGGTAGTTAGAATTGGCGTTGCGAATTTGCCCACGTACAAAATCATCGACAATTCTTTCGACTCCCGCTGATTTCACACCTGTCCCAAGCGTCCCAACTCCTGAAATCGTATACGCACTGTTTGTCTCTAAATTGACTCGTTGACGGGAGTAACCATCCGTACTCGTATTTGCTATATTATTACTGCTTGTCTGCAGTGCAACTTGATTTGCGCTCAATCCGCTCGTTGCATTATTTAATGTTCCAAATAATCCTGCCATAGTTATTACCTCTCAAATTTCTTCATCAACAAAATTAGTGCGTGGCTGTGCATACACTTGAGCACCCTTTGAATATGTACCAGCTGGGCTGCTAAGATTCTTCTTAACAGCCCCCATCAGCATGTTTTGGTAGCCAATTGCTTGTCTTGTAAGCAATAAATTCTCCTCTTGCTGCGCCTTGATCTCAGTAATCAATTCACGTGCCTTTTCTGAGACATCTCCTTGATATTCTTTTAAGATCTCCACAAAGCCTTCTTTTTCTGGTAGCAAATCTGTGAGACTCTCGCCATCGTCCTTAATTAAATAGTTCTTTTCTTTTTTTAATAGCTTAACAAAGCTTCCCAAATGCCATTCAAATTCTTTTATCTGCATACTAATCTTCCTTTTGCATGTCCACTTGTGCCATCATTCGATTAGCGATATCTTCTGCCGAAATCTTATAATTCCCATTATTAATTGCGTTCTTGAGGTTTGCAACCTTCTTCAAGTCAATCTCAGGTTCAACCTGAGCGCCTTGCATTATCTTCTGCGCTCTCTCTGACAATTCAACGCTTGTTGATTCCTCGGTTGAATCATTATTAGTTTGATTTTTACTTGCAGCTAACTGTGTGTGTTTCGTGAGTTTAGCAGCTTGGTCTCCATATATATTAGTTCCTTGGTAGCCTTCTATTTTCAAAATGTCCAACTCCTTTCCTCAAAAAGTATCATATATTTAGTATCGGCACAACAAAAAAAGTTAAACCTCTTTCGTTTAACTTTTTTCCCCTACTTGAGTCGTTTTATTCTTTGCGTTGGCGATAAAATATTTGTGATCCTAATACCAAAGTTCTCATTGATTACTACGACTTCACCAGTTGCAATCGGTTTACCATTAAGTAATATTTCAAGCGGTTCATCAGTTAACCGATCTAATTCGATAACAGACCCTGTGCCAAAAGATAAAATATCACGCACTTTTTTCTCGCTTCTACCCAAAACAACGCTTAAATTCAATGGAACATCTAATAATAAATCTAGATTATCACCTTCAGCCTTGCGCTCATCATTCAATGCCTGAAATTCAGGCTTGCTTACTTCAACTGGTTTTTCAACAGTTGACTTTTCTTGTTCTTCCTGTTGTGGAGCCTCTGTTGTTGGCTCTGCAGTACTTGTTTCAACAGTAGTTTTGGACTCAACTTTCTCATCATCCCTAACAGTTGTTGCTTTATCAGAAAGCATTGCCTTTGCGATATCTTCCACCATATCCGCAGTAAAGATCTGCATGATTTCACTTTCAATTAACCCTTCAACTGATAATGAAAATGAAATACGGTACACATCAGCATCTTTATCAAGATTATCATAATGAACAGCTTCAGGATTTTCCCATAATTTAACATTTGGAGGCAAAATATCCACTTTACGGTTTATCATCGTTGCCATAGATGTCGATGCGGAACCGATCATTTGATTCATTGCCTCTGCTACTGCACTTAATTCCAAATCAGTAAACTGTTTATTTTCAGGTTTACCATCTCCTCCCATCATCAAATCTGCAATTACAATCGCATCTTTAACTTCAAGAAGCAATAGATTGGAACCTACTAATCCTTCCTTAAAACCCACAACTGTTGAAACTTTAGGTGTATCTATAGCACCTAAAATATCACCGAACTTTGTTGCTTCAACCCTTGGAGTAGTAATACTCACACGTTTATTTAAAATTGATGACAAAGTTGTTGCCGCCTGGGACATTGATATATTGCCCACTTCTCCAATAATATCTTGTTTTGTTTTTTCATCAATGTCATCTTTTGCTTCAGCAGTATCATTTGTAACTGCCCCAGCCATCATTGCATCAATTTCTTCCTGTGATAGACTGTCACTCATTGAGTTTCCCCCTCCGACTTATCGATTAACTCTACAGCAATCTGATTATTTTTCTTACCTAATTTGACACTATAATACGGACTGCCTTCAACATACGAATCAAGCGGCTCGTTAATCTTACTATCTAACTTCAAAATATCACCTGGCTCTAAGTGCAAAAAATTTGATAATTCCAACTCTGACTCCCCTAAAACTACTTGCAAATCAAGAGCGATGTTATTCAAGCTTTCTTTTAATTTACGTTCATCATTTGCGCTATATTCTTGATTTGAATCAAACCAATTATGAAAGCTTAATTTATCTGTAAGTCCCTCAAAAAAAACGTAAGGAACACAAATATTAATAAAACTATCAACCTCACCAATTCTAACGGTAAATGTTATCATAACAACCGGCTCATTTGGTGACATATTTTGAAGCAACTGTGGGTTACTATCCAGCTCATCAAATTCAGTCTGTAATTCAATAATATCATTCCAGACATTCTCATAAATCTTCGTCATCTCAATAACAATTTCTTTTAGAAGTGTCAATTCAATATCTGTAAAAGAATCTCTTCCTTTTACAGACAAGTTATCTTGCTTACCAACACCTACTCCTCCACAAAGCAGTTCCACGATTACCGTGCAGAGTTGCGGATTTATCTCTAGAATCTGAATTCCCTTCAGTGGGTCAGAATGGAAAAGCCCCAATAAAGTAAAACGTGGAACTGAATGAATAAATTCATCATAACTGACTTGCTCAATGGATGCCAGATTAAAATTAATATTTGACCGCAAGAGCGTTGAAAGAACATTGCTGCTAACCTTAGAAAAGTCTTCGAAAATCATATGTAACGTATTGACATACTCTTTGGACAGCTTTGTTGGCCTTCTGAAATCATAGCTCTTTACCTTGAGTTCTTCTTCTTTTTCAATTTCTTCTTCTACGATTTCACCGTTGTCCATTGCGTTCAACAGAGAATCAATTTCTTGTTGTGTCAATACTTGGTCCACTTTGATCCCTCACTTATCAAAAAATCAGTTGATTTATCTCTATAACACTTGCTACATTTTTCTCAACAGTTGTTGCACCAATATAATATTTCTTATCCGAGGTACTTTCAAGTTGAATTTGATCTTTTTCTATATCAATTACCTTCAATACTTCGTCTATCAATAATCCCTTACGGTTATCTTCATTCTTCATTATCAATATATTCATCTTTTTCTTGATTGGTGGCAGATCAATCAACTCCGCCAGACCTATTACCGTCAAGACGCTACCTCTCAAGTTTATCAAACCTTGTACCCACTTAGGTGCTAAAGGTATCCCTGTTATCTCAACAGTATCTATTACTTCTTCAACGGATTCAGCTGAAACCATAAAATTTTGCTGGTTCATTTTAAAGAGAATCATTTGCACAGTCAAACATCTCCTAACGTTTAAGATAGTGCCTTGTCTAGAGCCTTGATAACCCTATCCGTATCAAAAGGCTTAACAATAAAATCAACTGCTCCCGCTCGAATTGCTTCCATAACCATCCCTTGTTGTCCCATCGCACTGCACATTACGACTTTTGCATTGTCATCAGAATTCCTAATTAACTTCAAAGCCTCAATTCCATCCACTTCAGGCATAGTAATATCCATTGTAACTAAATCTGGTTTTACAGCTTGATACTTATCAAAAGCATCTTGTCCATTTTCGGCTTCTTCTGCAACTTCATACCCATTTTTTTCTAAAATATCCCTTAATTTCATTCTCATAAAAACCGCATCATCAACGATTAGAACTCTTTTTGCCATTTTATTGCTCCTTTCAAACTTGTAAAGACTCTACCATTTTATCCAAAACACCTTGTTCTGGGATTAAAAACAACGATGAATCAATTTTTTCATCTGCGTATATAAATTCATTTCTCATGATCATTATTTGATCATCATAGTGCTCCAATGCTAAGTAAGAACTGCTAATAATAGCACCAAAGTAATCTTCTTGCGTTCGTGGTACTGATGTTTGTATCTCTGCGCTCAGCAATCCCTCAATTGCATTCAGAAATGAATTAGTTATTATGTTAGTTAGCTCGTTAATCGCCGATACTTCCAGCTCATCAGAAGCTGAAACACCACCTAGTAACAACTTAACCAGTTTTTTGATTGATTTATCTGGTATCACTAGAAGAAAAACCCCACTATAATCACCACTAAAATTACTAATAGTAGCATGGACCTCTTCATCTTCGGCATATACTTCTTTGTATAATTCGTGATAACTTAGAAAACTAATTTCAGGAACATGCATATTGATTTTTTGGTTAACAAGCTTTGAAATACTTGTTGCCGCATTGCCACCGCCAATATTTATGATTTCTTTTATCGCGTCTAATTCAATATCTGTATATTCCATTAATTTTCAACCAGCTTACCTTGACAAATGGCATTAACATCTAGGATAAGTGCAATTGAGCCATTTCCAAAAATTGTTGCACCTTGAAACTTATTAAGTTTTTGGATAATGGTATCGATTTTTTTAATTACGATTTCTTGTTGACCAATTAATTCATTGACCAATACTGCAAAATATTGTTTGTCACTCTTAACAACGATTGCAAACTGCTTGGTATTCTCCTCATTCGTTAAGCCTAAAACTTTATCTACCCTAATAACTGGAATCAGACCCTCTTGATATTCCACTACTTCTCTGTCCATGCTGGTAATTATTTCTTTCTCCTGAATTACAACAACACGCTCAACAACATCCAATGGAATAGCAAAACTTTCATTAGCAACTCTTACCATCAATGCTTGAATAATTGATAGTGTTAAAGGTAACTTAATTACAAATTTAGTCCCTACATGCAGTTCTGTCTTCATTTCCAATGATCCCCCTAGATCATTGATTTTGGCCATTACCGCATCTAACCCCACACCACGTCCAGAAATATTGGTGATCTTTTTAGCAGTTGAAAATCCTGGATGAAAAATCAAATTAATCAATTCATCATCTGTCATCCCTGTTGTATCAATCCCCTTGCTCTCAGCACTTTCCTTCATGACCTGAGGATCAATTCCCATGCCATCATCTTCAAGTGTAATATTGACCTGATTTCCTTCTTGATATGCAGATAGCTTAATTGTTCCCTTTTCTGGTTTCCCAAACTTCTTACGATTTTCTGCACTCTCAATTCCATGATCTGCAGAATTACGCAATAAGTGGATCAAAGGTTCACTCAACTCCGAAACCACAGTCTTATCCAACTCGGTCTCTTCACCCTCGACGATCAGTTCCATATCTTTATCAAGTTCTTTAGCCAAGTCTCTAACCATACGTGGAAAACGGCTGAAAACAACACTCACTTGCTGCATTCTGATCTTCAAGACCAAATCTTGTAGCTCAGAAGTCAGGCGTGAAACTTGTTCTAATGAATCCTTGACCTCCATTGCATCACTTCTTTTGTTCGCGTCATCCAATTGATTACGATAAACAACCAACTCCGAAACCAAATTCAAGAATAAATCCAAGCGTGTTAAATCAACCCTGATTGATTGATTTCTAGCTGCACTAGGATGTTTGCTTGGTGTACTGCTTTTCTTTTCCTTTTTATCAGAAGACTTGGGCTTTTTAGGAGTACTCTCAGTTGGTTTAGCAGATACAGATTCTGCTAAAGGTTTATGTTCATTACTATTTGCAGACTTGGCACTGTCGAATTCTTCTACGATAAAGGTATCAATTTCACTATTAATATCAATATTCGCCTCGACTTGTTCCTTTGTATTCTTTGTCAAATAAATCAGCTTAAAATCAGTATTAAATTCACCATTTTCAAGTAGATCAGCAGTAGGTTCTGTATAAATAACATCTCCTTCTTGCTCTAAATGTTCAATGATCAAGAATGCTCTTGGACCCTTGAGCATTGATTCTCTATCTATTCGAATTGCTACTACAAATGCATTATATCCTTGTGCCTTTGCCTTCTTCACAACATCAATATCTGCATCTTCGTTGCTCTCTAATATCGTAGTCAGTTTTCCAGTCTTGTCGCTTGTATTTTGAACTTTTTCAGTTGCTGTACCATTAACACTTTCTTCGACATTAATTAATTTCTTCAGTAATTCGCTAATTTGATCTTCCGACAGTTCCTGGTCATTACGTAAATCCTCTACTAGTTCTGACAACTTATCCAAGCATTCAAATATCAATGATATGTATTCGCTTGTAACCTTCAATTTGCCAGACTTAAAAAAGTCAAAGAGATTTTCCATTTTATGCGTAAGCTTAGTCATCACATTATAGCCCATCGTTGCAGACATTCCTTTTAATGTATGCGCCGCTCTAAAAATTTCATTGATTAAATCTATATTTTCAGGTTCACTTTCCAATTCCAGAACATCATCGTTTAACTTTTGAAGATTATCATCACTTTCTTCAAAAAATAGGTTACGATACACACTATTGTCGTCCATTAATCAAATCTCCTTCCACATTAGATTTTTCTATATATAAAAGTATCAACTTTTTCGAGATTGAACTTACTAGGTTCATTAATTGTTTCAGTTGCACCCGTAAACAGTAGACCACCTCTGCTAAGAGATTCGCTAAATTTCCGATAAACATTATCACGCGCCTCTAACTTAAAATAAATGGTGACATTGCGACAAACTATTACTTGAACATTCTTAGGATATTGTGTGCCCAATAAATCCTGTTTTTCAAAAGAAACGTATTTCTTGATTTCATTTTTTATAACGTATTTGTCGGGTTCTATTTCACTAAAATACTTCGTCAAGTCAGTAGAAGCCACATTAGTTAACTCCGCTTTCGTATACTCGCCTTGTCTAGCCTTTGTGAGGACATTATTATCTATATCAGTCGCAAGAATACTAGTATTTCTTACCTTATTCTTATTCAAAATCATTGCTAGTGAATAAGGCTCTGCACCTGTTGAACAAGCTGCACTCCAAATTTTTATATGATCAAATTTGAGAACCACCTTTTCCATAAAACAACTTTCAAATATATCAAAGATTTCTTTATTTCTAAAAAAATCTGTAACGTTTATTGTTATATGTTTTACAAATGCGTTATATGCATCGCGATTTTTTTCAAGAATGCGCGCATATTCCTCAACTGTTTTTGCACCCGTGGAATTCATGATATTTGTTATCCTGCGTTGCATTTGTTTTTCTTTATAGTTATTTAAATCAATTCCTACATTTTTTAATACCCATTTGTTGAAGAAAATAAAATTCTGTTCCATTCTCTCACCCAATCATCTGTTGCAATCTCTGACACACTTCATCTAAGCTTAAAATTTCATCAACGACTCCTGCTTCAATTGCACTACGCGGCATCCCGAAAATAACACTACTTGCTTCATCTTGCGAAACTGTATAACCACCAAAGTCTTTTATTCTGCTCATACCAATAGTTCCATCTTTCCCCATACCGGTTAAGATAATTCCCGCAAGCCTATTTTTGTAAACATCTGCCGCCGAAATAAATAAATTATCAACTGCTGGTCTCGTTCCGTTTTGTTTAGGTCCTTGGTTTAAGGATATTTTGCCATTTCTAACTACCATATGAAAATTTCCTGGAGCAACATATATTTTAGACTCGATTTTCATCCCATCTTTTGCTTCAATAACTTCACTTTTACTTTCCTGATTCAATCTCTCAGCAAATGATGTTGTAAACCCCTTAGGCATATGCTGAACTATTAATATTGGTACCCTTGTAGGTGTATTTAGTGAACCAATTATTTTAAGCAATGTCTTGGGTCCGCCTGTTGATGCACCAATAACTATGGCTTTGAGAGTACTAAAGTCCTTTTCAGCCTTCTTTGCACTTACAAAAAGATTCGCTTTATTGCCTGAATTACTTCTTACTTCACCATCAATTCCTCTGACTTTTGTTACAAATTCCTCTACCCATTCATTTTCCAAATTCATTAATTTTTTGGGTTTTTCAACAAAATCAGTGGCTCCTGTTGCTAAAGCCTCGATTGTATTCTCTTTTTTGCTTAATGCACTCAGAATAATTACTGGAACATCGTTTGTACGTCGAATGATTTTAAGTGCTTCTAATCCATTCATTACTGGCATCTCTATATCCATTAGCACTAAATCGTAATTATTTTGGTCAATTAATTCGACCGCTTGTTTACCATCTCGTGCGGTGTCTGCCACGTGCAAGTCAGCTTGCCTTTCAACAATATCCGTAATTACCTTTCGCATGAATGCTGAATCATCAACAACTAGAATATTCATAAAATCCGTCTTTCTATATATATACGATTTCGTGGTTAACAATTCGTACCATCGTCTTAAAATCTTTCAAGTCAACTACCATTGTTCTCCCACTATTTCCTCCAACATGTTCTGAAATAATTGGTATCTTCAAACTAGCTAAAGAATTTCTAACAGCCAGTACATTACGTTGACCAATACTCAATCCAGTTCCATTGTTGAAGTTAAACATATTTGCACCACCAACGATTTTGGCAACCAAATCTGCATTAGGTGATTTCTTTTTGATTTTGGCAACCATCTCTGGAATTGCTAGATTTGCAAACTTAGAATTATTCAGTGCACCTTTATTTTCAAATGGCACACTATCTGGAAGCATTATATGACTCAATCCTCCAATTCTTGTCTTTTTATCATAGACAATCGTTCCAACACATGAGCCCAAACCAACTGTTATCAGTTTGTAATTTTCCATTCCCAACTTATACTCTGCAATTCCAACTTTTATTTCATTCTCTGGCACTGTCATTAAAGGTACCTTCTGGTGCAGTCTCTTCAAGTGCATCTATTATTTGCTCTTCTTGCCTGTTATCAAAGAGATACGTTAGATCAATTGAAATTACAATATCATCCTTGAGTTTCAAGAACTTATCCACATAGCCTCTTTTTAGATTTGCTCTTTCAATTTCAGCTTCATACTCTGTCTCAGTCAATTCTGTAATTCCCACTATCTCTTCAATCAATAATCCTAGTGAATTGTCTTGCCAATTACATAGAATTACCTTCGAACTAGGACTATCTTCAATTTTCTCACCAAAGAGCTTATCTCTAAAATCAATAATAGGTGCCATCGTATTGTTATATTCCAGCGCTCCCAGAACGTATTCGGGCACCTCTGGAAGCACTATAAATTTCGGAGATTCCACTACTCTTTTCACTATGCTTACTGGCAATGCAAACATTTGCTCATGACTTTTAAATACAATATACTGATCTACCATCTAAAGCCATCTCCCTTAAATTAACCTTTTTAAAGTTTAAAACTACCAACTTGGAACTTCAGAACTTCTGCAATATCTTCAATTTCTTTGACATTCTTTTCAAATTCTCTAACATTCAACTGAAGCTCCTCAACGTTTGCAGTTACTTCTTGCGTTCCAGCTGACGTATCAGAGATAGCTGAAGAAATATTTTCCACAGAGTGCCCAACCATATTTTTTTCTTCCACTACTGCCGATACATTTTTCTCGATTTTCTGAATACTATCAACAAATTTCTTAACTATGACTGAAATTTGCTCGGTTGAGCTAATTGCCTGTCCAATATAATTTGTTTGTTGTTCACCACTCTCATATGAGGTATTCAAAGAGGAGGCCATATGTTCCGATTTATTTCTTATCAGGGTTATTATTTCTCTAATATTCTTAGTTGACTCACTGCTTTGTTCTGCAAGGCTCCTAACTTCTTCTGCAACGATTGCAAATCCTCGACCTGCTTCTCCTGCTCTTGCCGCTTCAATTGAAGCATTGAGTGCTAGAAGATTTGTCTGTTCAGAAATATCTGTAATTAATGCGACAATGTTACCGATACTCTGAATGTCTTTATTCATTTCATCCATTTCTGTAACTAATTGTGCCTGGGCCTTTCGTTCTTCTTCCCAGTTACTTGACACTTGAATCATCATGGTTGAATTACTTTCATTCGTCTCCTTTGATTCTTCAACATATCCGTCCATTAATTCAATTTCACTATATATTTTCTCTATCTTTTGAGAAAGCTCCTGCATATCATTTGAGGTTTGTTCAGCCTCTGCCGCCTGTGATTCCGAAGCTTCTGCAATATTTCCCATCGTTGCTTTGACACCATCAACAGAACTATTTGCGTCTTGGAGGACCTTAACAAGATTCCCAGCCATCCCGCTCATTTTCGTGCTTTCACTCTTCATTCCAATGATTACGGCCATAAAAACATTTGCAAGACTGTGTACATCATCTTTTATTTTGGAGATCAATGGTTCATCATTCTTTGATGGCGCCAGGCCATCCAGACTGGATAAATCTCCTGAAACTACTTGGCTGATCTTCTGATGCACATATTCAAGCTCTTTCTTGTAAGGACTTGCTGCGGTATAGTTCAGGACAATACACAGGATCAGGTGCACCACCAAAATAACCACTGCAAAAATAAAAAACTTAGCTCTTATTGTGGTATCGCTACTCCCGCTGACCAGTGCTACATAAGCAACAATTAACACAAGCAAAGTAAAAAGAATCGGTTTCAATGCACCTATTCTTAGCTTTGCAGTTCTCTTAGGGACTTTCTTTAAATTTTTTTTGGACATCACTACTTAATACCCCTTTCGATATGAACAACATATATTTAGATTCGAGTAAGATTGGTTAAAAACTCACGCAACTCTATGCTTCTCATATCGGAAATTTATCAAAATTATTAAGACTTCATCACCAGATGTATACGTCTTTATTATCAGGATACCTAGTGTATCCCCCATCTTGTTCGTCCCTAATCAACACTCCGTGTCTTAATTCAAGTACTCGTTCACGAACTGTGTTTACCATAGTACTATCATGCGTAGCCATTATCACTGTCGTTCCCATGCTATTAATCTTAAAAAAGAGCTTCATTATCTCTAATGCAGCTTTTGAATCCAAGTTTGCAGTCGGTTCATCAGCTATAACAATCGATGGATGATTGACAATTGCTCTAGCAATCGCGACCCTTTTTTGCTGTCCGATTGATAATTCATTGACTTTTCTACCACTCTTATTCAGTATGCCAGCAACATCCAGCGCATCCTTTGTTCTCACAGTTACCTCACTGTCATTAGCACCACTAACAGCTTCGACACACACAGCAACATTTTCAAAGACCGAACGCTGAGATAAGAACAGATCTTTTTGCATTACAACTCCCAGCTGCCTTCTTAAAAGATAGAGCTGCTTGTGGTTAATTCGGTCAACAAAAGTATTCCCCATCTTGATACTTCCAGAAGTCTGTTCTTCTTCACGATATAAAAGTTTCAGCAAAGTTGATTTTCCCGCTCCACTGGCACCAATTACATAGACAAATTCACCCTGTTCAATTGAAAAGTTGATATTTTTTAAAGCTTGAATGTTACCCTTATATATCTTTGAAACCTTTCTCACATCTATCAATTGATGTCTCACCTCTTGAAATATTAATCGGCTAAGCGGTCAATCACTTCAAACATATCGTCAGTTGACTGAAGTGCTTTGGCATTCATCTGGTATGCCCTTTGCGTCGCAATCATGTCTGTCATGGAGTCTGCCAAATCAACAGTTGAATCTTCCAAATACCCTTGCTTTATATTTGGATTTGTCATTACCTGTAACTGATTACCATTCGCAACGGTATAGTTATTATTTCCGACACTTACTAAGTCTTCATTGTTTTGCGGCAAATACATTCTTATTTTTCCCACTGCAGTGCTGTTTCCATTATTCACAATACTTATGCTGCCATCACTAGCGACACTTAATTCACCGCTTGGCCAATTTGTTTCGGGTATAGTTGCATCAATTGCTACTTTATTTCCACTTGCATCCACCAACTGTCCAGTACTATCTCGCTTAAAACTACCATCACGTGTCAACAATAGTTGGCCATCTTGCCCATATACTCCAAAGAAGCCCTGTCCTTGTATTGCAAGATCAGTTGTAATCCCAGTTTGCTGCAAACTTCCTTGTGTAAAGGTAACCGATTCTCCATTAACACCCACTCCTGCATTTAAGCCTAGAGTTGTTCCAGAGGTTAGGTTTACTTCTTCAGTTGTTGTTTGATTGTTGACTAATTCTTGAAAAGTCGTATTTCTGCTCTTGTAACCACTTGTATCTGAATTTGCAATATTATTTGCAATGTTGTCCATATTATTTTGTAAACCATTCATTCCAGACTTATTAATCGACAAAATACCTGAAATATTCATCTACATCACCCTACACCTTCCCTAAACTATTGACCGCTTTATCTAACGTTTCATTCGTTGAACTCAAAACCTTTTGATTAGCTTCAAACTCTCTTCCTGTCTGCATCAACGTTACCATTTCGTCTGACATTGAAACATTTGATTGTTCCAAGTATCCTTGCATCACATTAGGATTCGCATCAATTTGCACATTTTGATTGGTAGTGTAATAGCCGTTTCCTGCGTCAGTTAGCTGTTGCTCATCAGCGATGTTCACTATTCTAAAATCTGGATTATCACTTGCGCTAACCGCTTGCCCATTTGCTCCAACAACTTGATATCCTTCTTGTGTTACATATTGATTTTGGTCATTAAGCTTAAAATTCCCGTTTCTTGTATAAGCAAGCGTGCCATCATTCATTCTAATCGTAAAATATCCATCACTATTAACCGCAAAATCAGTTGCTCTTCCAGTCTCATTCATCGTTCCTTTGCTGCTATCAATATAAGAACCGTCAATGGCATTTCCAAATGTGAATCCGCCAATATTTTGTTCCTCAGAAACAGTTGATCCTCCTTGATGATTCACAAATTGAACTTCTTTTAAGGTTGATTGAAATAGCTGTTTTGCTTGATATCCTGTTGTATTAACATTAGCGATGTTCCCGCTAGTATTTTCTTGTCTTTTGAGTAAAACATCTAGACTTTGCTCTATCGTATCCAACCCTCGTATCATGACAATTCATCCTCCATCAATATTTTTAGCTTTGCAATTACTTTTCCATGAATCTGTGAGACCCTTGCTATTGAGATATCTAAGATAGCAGCAATTTCTTTCAAAGTGGCTTCTTCCTTATAGTACAGACTCAAAATTAACTGTTCACGTTCATTTAGTTTCTGTATACATCTTGTAAGTGCAGCCTTACGTTCTTCTCCAATTAATTTCTGTTCAGCGTTAGTTCCATCGTTGTCAGGAATAACATCTCCTAGTGAAACCCCACCTGCTCCTTCTGTGGGAAAGATAGTGCCTTCGAGGGAAATACTAGCCAAATAATGAATGTTTTCATATATCTCATTCAGTTGTGTAATAGATATTCCCATATTTTTGCAGATTTCACTATCAGTGACTTCTCTTTTATGGTCTTGTTCAAGAAGCTGTTTTGCCTTGTAGAAATCGTTAATCGCAACCATCTTATATCTCGAAATTCTTGAATGCTTCCGAACTTCATCAATGATTGCACCTCTAATTCTGATTGCTGCATAGCTCTCAAAAGGAACTTTCTTCGCTGCATCAAACTTGTGTAAAGCATCAATCAGGCCTATCACACCAATATTATAGTAGTCACTGTATTCATACTCAGTACTTTTAAGCGGAACCCTTTTAGCAACTTTTTCAACCAAAGGAAGATATTTCAAAACTTCATCTTCAGGACTAGTTTCATACATATTATCTCCATACTCCCTTCATCAAAAATTTTTAAACATTGATTGTTCCCACAGTCTCAATTGAAATCTCATTGGGTACTTCGTTTAGAGATAAAATTGGCATGTTAGGAAAGTTAAAAGAAACTAACTTTCTGAAGGCCAGTCTAATCTTAGGTGAAGTTAATACTACAAACTCGATGTTTTTAAGTGTAAGTTCCTGCTGAACTTTATTAATAGCTTCCAGAATTTGATTAACCGAATCTGGTTTCAAAACAGGATATGATCCAGTCGCTGTTTTTTGAATACTCTGTGTAATTAATTCCTCTACCTTTGGATGAATTGTTACCACCTTAATATTCTTTTGCTCGTCAGCATACTTAGCAGCAATTGTTCTCCTTAGTGCTTGTCTTACATACTCAGTTAATACTTCTGTATCCTTTGTAACCGATCCATAATCCGCCAGCGTTTCCAAAATCGTTGTTAAATCATTGATTGGAATTTTCTCTTCCAGCAAGTTTTGTAAGACTTTTTCGACTTCTCCTAGGCGTAAAATATCTGGTATTAGTTCATCTATCACGACATTATTTTGATCTTTTATTCCTTCTAGTAATTTTTGAACCTCTTGTCGACCTAGTAATTCTGGCGCATTTCCTGAAATTATTTCCTTTAAATGCGTGGCAATTACCGTCAGAGGTTCAATGATTGTGAATCCCTGTATTTCAGCAGTTTCCTTATCTTTTTGATCAATCCACATTGCGTCAATATTAAACGCTGGTTCTTTTGTTGGAATACCCTTGAACGGAAACGGTTCATCATCAGGGCTGATAATCATTAATTTGTCTGCATAAATCTGTCCTGTCCCAACTTCATTTCCCCTGATCCTGATTGAATAGTCATTTGATTCAAGATATAAATTATCTCGTATTCTGACGGGATGTACTAAAATCCCAAGTTCTCTGGCAATTTGTTTGCGAATAGCAACTATTCTACTCATTAAACTATTGTCCACTGTACTATCTACTAATGAGATCAAACCATAGCCAATCTCAATGGCAATTGGTTC
Source organism: Liquorilactobacillus mali KCTC 3596 = DSM 20444 (assembly GCF_000260415.1). Lineage (GTDB taxonomy): Bacteria > Bacillota > Bacilli > Lactobacillales > Lactobacillaceae > Liquorilactobacillus > Liquorilactobacillus mali. Next base: position 17,057 of record NZ_BACP01000046.1, on the reverse strand, counting down.
AACCTGAAAGGAAGAAACCGATTCATCTTCTTCTTGTTCTTTTTTCTTGCGTTTTAATGCTAATTTCTGTTCTTCTTCTTTTTTTCTAATTGCTGTTTTCTGTTCTGTTTGCTTAATGAACATACTTGCAACAAACATGCCTATTCCAATAAACAGGAACGGCAGAAAAGGAAAACCTGGTACTATTGATAGTACAAGTAAAATCACACCGACGATTCTAAATAAAATAGGATATCTTACAACATCAGAAGAAATATCTAATCCGAAAGAACTATTGTTATCTGAACGAGTGACTATAATACCAGATGCAATCGAAATCAATAGTGAAGGAATTGCACTGACTAGTCCATCACCAATTGACAGTTTCCCAAATTGGGCTAATGCGTCAGTGATTGACATGTCGCCTTTCATAGTAAAAATGATGGTCCCTGCTATCAGATTTATCAAAGTTATCATAATGCTAGCTATTGCATCACCCTTAACAAACTTACTGGCCCCATCCATCGAACCATAAAAATCAGCTTCTCTTTGTAAATCTTTTCTACGATTTCTAGCTTTTTCTTCATTTATTAATCCAGAATTTAAATCAGAATCAATTGCCATCTGTTTACCAGGCATTGCATCAAGCGTAAATCTCGCAGAAACCTCTGATACACGACCTGCACCATTTGTTACGACCACCAATTGAACAACCATGATAATTATGAACAAGATAATACCAACTATATAATTGCTGCCCGCTACAACATTTGCAAAAGCAGCAATCACGTTTCCACCATTACCTTCTGTCAGTATTAAACGGGTCGAAGACATATTTAAACCAAGCTTGAACATTGTTGTAATTAATAACAATGTTGGGAAAGTTGTAAATTCTAGGACGCTCCTAGTAAATAACGTAATAAGTAAAATATTGATTGCAACTGCTAAATTAATAACAATAAGGATATCCAATGCTATTGCAGGTAAGGGTATTATTATTAATCCAATAATACTGATTACTAAAAAGGAAACAATTACATCAGCATAATTTAAAGTCCTTTTCTTCTTAAGCCTCTTTTTACTCATTTATCTACTAATCCCCCAAAACTTGATCTAAATCTTATTTTTTTCTTTTTCTTCCAATTGATAAACCAGTGCGATAATTGCTGCAACTGATTCATACATCTCTGCTGGTATAAACTCACCAGGCTCAACCTTAGCGTAGATAGCTCTAGCAACAGGTCTGTTTTCAATCATTGGTATATGCATCTTCTTGGCCTCTGCCTTCATTCGCTGTGCTAATTCATCTGCACCTTTTGCTAAAAGCAGCGGAATTCCCTCTTTTTGAGAGTCATACTTTATTGCAATTGCATAATGTGTCGGATTCGTGACCATAACAGTTGCTTCTTTGACCTTTGATATTGCATTGCGCGACATTGCCTGATATTTGGCTTTTCTTTGTGCCTTTATCTTTGGATCTCCTTCTTGCTGTTTAAATTCATCCTTGATCTCCTGCTTAGTCATTCTCAAGTTCTTACGATGCGTATACCTTTGATATCCATAATCGAAAATTGCTACAACTACCAGAAAAAAAGATATTTTTTCAATTAATGATCTAGTAAAATCCAGAACAAAATAAAGTATTTTTTGGAGTCCTACGTCATTCAAATTAATTATTGTGGGAATTTCTGACATAAATTGTTGGTAGCATAGATAAACAATTACACTTAATTTTGCAAGAGTTTTTACTACATTAATCAGTGATCTAAGTCCTACCATCTGTTTAAAGCCATTCAACGGATTTAGTTTTTTAAAATCAGGTTTTAACGGCTTCCATGTGAACAATAACCCAACCTGCAAAATATTGGTGAGTGAGCCAAGAACCATGCTCATCAGCATAAATGGACTTGCAAGTAGCAGTATCATCAAAACTGATTGTACTGCTACTCTAGGCAAGTCATTCATCTCCACCTTAAAATTCGCAATTTGCTCGATCATCTGTGTTAAGTAGGGCAAAAGATTTTTAAGAATAAATTCCCACAGGGGCAAAATAACAAACGCAAAAGCCAATAAAGAGATTGCGGTATTCAACTCCGGTGTCTTGGGAACTTCTCCCTTTTTCTTTGCATCTTTTAATCTTTTAGGAGTTGGTTTTTCGGTTTTCCCATCTTTATTAGCCATCTTGCTCCCCTACCTTACTGATTTTATAAATTCAAGCATGTTTTCTATTCCTTCAGAAAGATTATTCCCTAAAAAGCTTAACAAACTTGACAAGGCAAGTAAGAATATTATGATGCCAACAATTGTTTTCACAGAAAGGCTCATCATCAAAATATTAATCTGCGGAATTGATCTTGATATGACTCCCAGTAAGATATCAATTACGAGCACTGCTACTACCATTGGTGCTGACAAACTAACCGACATTTCAACCGTCTTCTCAAACAATTGTACGACACCGTCTATCGATGCCCCACCCATATTTTCAGTACCTAGCGGAACTATTTTGAAGGAATTAACAACCCCGTAAATCATGGAATTTTGCAGATCAAGCAGGAAAAAAGCAGAAACCGTCAACCAATAATAAAGTTTGCTGAACTGAGCAGATTGGACATCTGTCATCGTATCGTATGCTTGTGCCATAGAAAAGCCTACTTGAAAATCGATCATCTGTCCTGCCATCATAACTCCGCTGAAAACAAGCTGGCTTAAGTACCCCATCGCTAATCCAAAAAGAACTTCTTTGATAGCAACTTCACCCAAAAGCAACATATTAGTGATTTCTTTGTATCCTGTAATCGCAGGGTACGCCGAAATTACTAAACTACCTCCAACAACGAGCTTGGCTAAATTTGGAAATCCTTTTTGCGAGAACAATGGACAAATTGCAATGAACGACATTACCCTACATAACAGAAGAGCCCCTATTTGAGTCACAATCATTTGGATACCTCACAATTTTGAAATTATCTTGAATACGTTTTTCGTAAATTCAAGAAGTATTGTCATCATGAAGTTGCCCGCAAAAATTAGGGTAATTAAAATAGCAACCAGTTTTGGTACAAAACTCAAGGTTTGCTCTTGAATCTGAGTAGTAGCCTGAAAGATGCTAATTATTAGTCCAACCAGCATTCCAATTCCAACAGCTGGGCCTGAAATTAAAATAATCCTAATAAAAGCATCTCTGATAACCTGTAAAACCACTTCGATTGTCATAAAATCTACCTAACTCCCTAATAAAAACTCTTGATTAGCGACTCTACCAGCAAATACCAACCATCTACAAGTACAAATAACAGTATCTTAAACGGTAACGAAATCATGACTGGTGACAACATTACCATACCCATTGACATCAAGATGCTGGAGACCACCATGTCAATAATCAAAAACGGTATAAACAACAAGAAACCTATACTAAAGGCCGTCCGCAACTCACTAATAACAAAAGCAGGAGTAATTATTGTCAACGGTATTTTTTTGTACTTTTTAGTATTGACTTTCTCCTTAGATACAGCAACGAAAAGCTTAATATCCTTTTTCCTTGTTTGACCATACATGAATTCCTTTATCCTGTTCTCTGAGCGGTCAAATACCTGCTGTTGCGTTATCTCATTTTGGTTATATGGCTTGATTGCATCTTGGTAGATATCTGTATAAACTGGTCGCATCGTAAAAAAAGTTAGGAATAAAGCTAGTCCGAGTAAAACCTGATTGGGCGGATTCTGCTGTGTTCCGAGTGCGCTTCTTGCAAATGAAAGTACCATTATGATTCTTGTAAAAGATGTCATCATTACTAACAATATCGGAGTGATGGATAACAGAGTCAGCAAGATAAAAGTATTAATAGTAGTAGTGGAACTGGAATCATTATTCAGCAAATTATTGACAGTTGATGTAATATCGTTGGTACTAATAGCAAAAACTGTGGTCGGAAACAAAAACAACTTCCAAAAACAGATATTAACTACCGCCAATCCCATGACAATTTTCTTCTTCATTATCATCTTTTCCTCTTCTTAAGCTCTTGAATCTTATCGTTCATATCTTGAAGAACTTGTTTGAAATTTTTACTACTATTCTCACTCTTCTTAGAATTCTCCAACGAGTTCAATAGTCGTGTCACTTCATAGTCACTTAGTTCCTTCAATATTTCATTGCGGTTTTCTGAAAAGCTCATCACATAGTAAGCATCAATAATTTGTACTATGCCAATTGAAGAGGTTTTACTCACTACAATTTTCTGAACGACTCTAAAATTTTTTCTGCTTTGATTTGTGTATTTCCCCAAAAATTTTAGGCAAATATTAATCATGAAAATGATAATTATTAAAAAGATAATTGTCTTTAAAACTGTAATATATATATCCATTTTTTCCCTTTTCTACTGAATAACTAAATCTGTAATAAATACATCTTCTACGATTTTTGCTCCATATGACTTATTAATAGTATCCCGTAATTGATTTTTTAATCCTGCTAAACTATCTGCAGATCCCAGAATATCACTTTCTTTTTTTTGCCTGATAACGTTTATAACACTATCCCTAACAACTGCTACATTTTTTTTGACCTTAGCTTTTTGCTCTGAATTTGCAACCAAGAGTGATATAGTGATTTGCGCGTACTGCGTGCTGCTTGATCCACCTTCATTTGTCAAATTAATTACAAATTTTTTAACAGGAACTATTTTCTGTTTCCCCGAGACAACTGTTTTGGAATGGTGCTTAACAGTCGTTTTCTTTGAGTTCAATGCACTCATTATTCTTGGTGTAACAATTGTGCCTGCTACACCGCCGCCAATTGCTACCAAGAGTAATACAAGTACCCACAAAATCCATTTTTTCCCTTTTTTCTCACTTTTTTCTTTTGCCATGAGTAACTATCTACCCCTCCTTATTGATGGAGTCTAAGTTCTGTGAATCCGCAAGTATTTTTCTCCTATACTCAATTATCAATTCTTTTATCTCGACTGCTTTATTCTTTACAATTATGTTTCTATCATCCACAAGGGTGATTATTGTGTCCGGAGTCTCTTCGATTTTTAAAATCAAATCTGCATTCAGGAAGAAGGTTCTCCCGTTTAGGCCAACTAATTCAATCAAAACTTGCCCTCCTTAACATTACGTAAACAACTAATAAGTATTAAGATTGCTTCAAGTTAATCAATGTTTGTAACATTTCATCCGATGTAGTAATCGTCTTTGCATTCGCTTGATACGCCCTATTCGCAATGATCATTTCCGTGAATTCACTAGATAAATCAACATTAGACATCTCTAATTCACCCGAGATAACAGTTCCTGTACCTGTATCACCAGGATTTGATATAATAGCGGCTCCTGAATTTGCTGAAACCGCATAATTGTTTCCCCCAACATTTTCAAGACCCGCGGCATTATTGAAGGTTGCTAATGAAATTTTGCCCATTACGAAATTTTGACTGCCATATTTACCGATAACAAGACCGTTCTGATCAACTGATACAGAGTCATAATTGAGTGTTTCACCATTAACTGTGATTGTGCTTGGAATCGTTAATGCAGATAAATTACCCGAAGCTGCAAGTGCAGCATCTGTATCAGTTCCATCCGTATATTCTGTTAGTGGCGTTGTCGCTGCTCGACCCATGACCTTCAACCCATCACTAGTTGTTAAATTCCCTTGATTATCTCTAGAAAATGCACCATCCCTCGTATATAAATCCTCACCAGTTTCATTTTGAACGATGAAATATCCCCCGCCATTTATATAAAAATCAAGTGCCCGTCCTGTTGCTTGTGGTGAACCGGCAGAAGTATCCTTGTCTATCGAACCAGTTTTGACCCCAAGTCCTATTTGCTTTGCATTTGTACCACCTAAGTTATTAGATGCAGACGAAGAAGTAGAAGTACTTTGACTCATTAAATCTTCAAAAATAACACGGCTTGCCTTAAAACCCATTGTATTTACGTTGGCAATATTGTCAGAGATTACATCCATCTTGGTTTGAAAACCTTTCATACCACTAACACCAGAATAAAGTGATTTTAACATTTAACATTCCTCCTATAAGTTGAACTCTCCTCAATCAGTCAGAGAGTTAATTAGGCTTCCTTATAAGGTCCAGCCTATTATTTTACAAATTTTGTACTGTCTATATTTGTTACCGTATTTATCTCGTTGACATTCATAGCGGTAATAATCGTTCTATTTTGGACATTCGCTATCAGTCCCATATCCTTATAGAGTAACAATGAATCCTTACTGCCTTTTTCATCTAATTCACTCATAGCTTGCCCAATATGAGAAAGATCACTATTTTGCAAATCCAAATTACGTGCGTTTAACCTTTGAAGTGCGTGTTTTGAGATCTTCACTTGTTCTTGACTTTGCTCAAGTATTTTTGAAAATTTTTCGTTATTTTTGCTGGAATTACCTGCATGGATATTATTATTTATTCCGTTGGAACTATTACTAATTCCATTAATTTGTTGTATCATTATCCACTTCCGTCAATGCACCCATTTCATATTCATTTCCATTTACTACAAGGGTTGCATAACCATTTGAAAATTTAACTTTATCCACTGTGCCACTAATCGTTGAACCTTCATCGGTTAGCTGTACATTCTTCCCTAATAACGAAAATGCCTCATTTTGCTGCATCCCCATGACTGTAGTAGTCAGATTCTTCCCAACACTATTCAACTGATCCAGTGAGGCAAACTGTGCCAGTTGTGAAACATAATCTGTGCCACTACTACTACCGCTTGATGAATCACTATCAATTGAGGGATTCTGCATTGCAGCAGACATGATTTTCAAAAAGTCATTCATTGATAGACTGCTCGTACTTGTTGAACCGCTATATTCTGTAGATATTCCCACCGATGGAATAGCCTGTGTATAGTCATAACTCATTATCATTTCTCCTTTACGCTAAAATACTGATTATATTTTTTTCACTTTGCTGTTCTTTTTCTTGCTCCTTAATAATTGTTTCATCTTGACCGATTTTATTATTACGATATTGCTCACTTACTATTGATTTGGACATATTTTGATTTGCTTGTTGTCCAAATTGATGTTGTCCAAATGAAAATTGTGCTCCATCCAAGATACCTGTCGGAGTTGTCTGGTATGCCGTAATTTTATCATCAGCTGGCTTATCTGCTGCAATCTGATTATTCAATACTTGTTCTAACTGCGTTGATATGCTGCTGATGAGTGATTTTGCATGGCTCGATGACAGTTTAAAATTAAGACTTACTTCATTTGAAGTTGACTGCAAAGAAATTTCGATTTTTCCAAGACTTCCCGGCTCCAACTGAACTGTAACTTGTTTACTTTCTCCACTCAGCAATGTCTTAACAATACTTGTGGCTGTCTTGCTTTGCAGAACAGTCTCAGAGTTACTAATTTTTGCCGTAAAGTCTGGCTTGTTATCTGTCACAATTTTATTTTCCATCATCAAGTTAGCTGTCGCTGTCTGACTTTGTGTTACATTTTCAATAATTTCTCCAGCTGAAGTTAATTTTCCTTCGGTATCTGTCTTTGCAACTGTTGCCAACTTCTTTTTAGCATCCATTTTAACTGTTGGCACTGAGTTTTCTTTGGTATCTGTCTTTGCAGTTATTGCACTGCTAACTTCTGTCATAATTTCTGCCGTACCCTTACTACCCGATGTAAATTTATTTTGCATTACCAAGTTAGTATCTTGATTTCCCAGCATATCTGTTAAGGAGAAGTTGCTCATGTCATCATCTGAATTTTTCATTTTTGAAACAATCCCTTGTACATTTTCTATGCCATCTAAATTCTGTACACTAATACTTTTAACTTCATTCTGCACATTACTTTGTTCATCATTGATACTTAGGTTATTTACTAACAAATTTATGCCTAGTTCTTGCTGATTTCCAACGATTGAATTGGAGTTAAGATTCATCATGTCCATGTCTTTTTTAGTAACTTTATTACTAGCACTATCATCTTCACTTGCACTTACCACATTTGAAAATGATGATGTTTCCTCATCACCCACAAGGCCGAATCCATTTACTTGTTCAGCCTGAAAATCCGTTGTCTTTACCGTCTTCGCTTCCATAGCATTTTTGGGTATCAAACGCAGGTTGGGTTCTTCTTGTATTACAGAATTCACAGCCGAAAGATTTCGACTGCTCATCTCGTCGTTTTCTTTCTTTTCCCTGTCTTCCTCAGTTTGTTGATCTATAAGCGTATCTTTGCTATCTTGAGATTCCGTCGTATCGATTAGATTTTCATCGCTTGAATCAGATTCACTAGCGTCGTTTACTGATGGTTTATTGCCCAGTTTTTGTTGCAATAGATTAATAAATTGCACTGCTGAAGTTCCTGCTCCACTTTCCGTATTACTATTCCCAATACCCGTAGCTTTCGTTGCTACAACCTGCTGATTTGTTATTAATGTACTATTCATAATTCTCACCTCCTTTCAAAGTCTTGCGATTTGCAAACTCATCTAATTCCTTCTGTTCTTCATGTGCTAACTTTGCTTCAAATTCATCTTTTTGCTTAACCTCAAGCTTCTCCAAAACTTTGCGCTCTTGTTGTGCCGCAACCAATCGTTCCAATAATTTAGCAAGACCTTGCTGTAACTTTAACGATTCTAGTCTCAGTTTGCTTACTTGCTGATCAATTTCATCTAAATAATTTCTTTGAATCTGCATTCTTCCAACTGTCGGTTCAACCAAGTACATCAAGTTGTTTTTTTCTGACAATAATTCATTAATTCTTTTTTCTTTTAATGACAACTCAGAACCTAAGCCCATGTATTCTTGCTTTAAACTGTCTTCATTTTCTTTTCTAAAATCAAGTAGCTTCTCCAGTGTAAAATTGAATTTCAACATTTTCCTCCTGATTCTACAAATTATATTGATCAAACAATTGATGCAGTTTCCCTTCTGTCTCATCAAAAGTTTCATATTCATCTACAGACTGGCAGAGAAAGTCTTCAATAGGGTGGTGCAAGGAAACTGCATAATCAATGACTGGATTCGCACCATTCTTATATGCTCCAATATCAATCAAATCTTTTGCATCTGCGTACACGGTTATGTTTTCACGCAGTTCTTTTGCGTCATTTTCATGTTCTTTTGTAATCAAGGATTTCATCAACCTGCTCAAGCTATCTTGAATCGAAATTGCTGGATAGTGATTCTTACTTGCAATTTTTCTGGATAAGACAATATGTCCATCGAGAATTCCACGAACTGAATCTGCGATTGGTTCGTTCATATCATCACCCTCAACAAGCACTGTATAAAATGCTGTAATTGAACCATCTTCCGACATTCCACTTCTTTCTAAAAGCTTAGGAAGTGTGGCAAAAACTGAAGGTGTGTAACCCTTTGTAGTTGGTGGTTCGCCTATCGATAATCCAATTTCTCTTTGTGCCATTGCAAAACGTGTGACTGAGTCCATCATCAATACAACTTTTTTACCCTGATCTCTAAAATATTCTGCAATTGCGGTTGCCACGTATGCACCCTTCAATCTGACCAACGGTGGCATATCTGAAGTAGCACAGACAACGACTGATTTTGCATACCCTTCATCGCCTAGATCCTTTTCGATAAATTCTTTAACTTCCCTACCTCGTTCACCGATAAGTCCAATCACGATTACATCTGCTTGACAATATTTAGCGATCATCCCCAAAAGTGTACTCTTGCCGACACCGCTTCCAGCAAACACACCCATTCGTTGTCCTTCGCCCACGGTCAGCATTCCATCAATCGCTCTCACACCTGTACTTAAAATTGTATCAATGGTCCTGCGCTTAAATGGAGCTGGAGATTCTCTCATTACTGGATATTCCAAAAGTTGATCATCACTTTTTTCTTCATTTTCCATGGGTCTTCCCAACCCATCTAATGTATGTCCAAGTAAGGAATCGCCCACCTTGATTGTCAGGCTCTTACCTGTTGCCTTTACTAACGAACCTGGTCCAATTCCGCCAAGTTCATCCAGTGGCATCAGTAGAACCGTTTTTTTAATAAAACCAACAACCTCAGTCAGCGTCACTTTCTCACTATTTTTATTCTTAATCTCGCAAATTTCACCCATGAAAACATCTATTCCCGTAACACGAATTGTTAAACCAACAACTTCGCTCACTTTGCCAAAGCTTGAAAAAAAATCATTCTTTTTAGCTTGATCCAAATAATGTTCAAAAGGTACTTCAAAGCTCATTTACAGACTCCTCAACGCTATTCACGTATTTTTTTAGCTCATTTTTTAAGTTAAACGTTTCTAATGAATCACTAGATTCAATATTAATTTCATACAGTCCCATTTTTGAATCATTAATGATTGTGTACCTCAGTCTGCTCACTTCACTTCTTTTTTCTTCCATCTTTTTCACAATTAAATCATGATAGCGTTCATTGGCATGTATTATGAATGTTTGATCTGGTTTTTCTAACTTGAAAAAAATTGGTTCTACCAATATCAGCAGTTCACCAGCGTCCTCATCTATCCTATGTCTCAGAATCATTTCAGCCATTTCAACTGCAAATTCAAAGATTTCGTCACGTTTATCATGCTCATAACACTTAATATCAGCCGCTATGTCTTTATAATTTTTTCGTGCTTTTTCTATTAATTCAGTTGCTACTTTTTGGCCTTCATTCTTTCCATCTTGATAACCCTTTTCGAAGCCTTCTCTTTCCCCATCTTTATAAGCCTTATCCCTAATTTTGTTAGCCTCTACTTTTGCACTTTCAATAATCGTTTCCTTTAAAACTTCCAAACTCTCACGCTGTTGCTTCCCCATCTGACCCAAATTGTTTCTTGACTTAGGCATTCCCCTTGATTCAGGCATTTTTGTAACAATTTTTCTTTTTTCTTCAATACTTGAAATTACGTTACTTTTAACAAGATTTTTATTCGATAACTGCATCTTGCTCGCCTCTTTCTATATAAATCTCACCAGCCTCATCCAATTTACGAATTACACTGACAATCTTTTGCTGTGCTTCTTCAACAGCAGAAAGGCGTGTTGGTCCCATAAATTCGATTTCTTCTTTCAGATTTTCAACCGCTCGACTAGAAAGGTTCTCAAAAATAAAGTCCCGAATTGAATCTGCGGCACCCTTAAGTGCTAACGACAAGTCAGAGTTTTCAACGTCACGTAAAACTTTCTGAACATCTTTGCTACCCAAGCTGACGATATCATCAAACGTAAAGAGACTGGCTTTAACTTCTTGTGAAAGTTCAGGTTGCCTTTGTTCTAGATCAGAAAGAATATTCTTTTCCGTTCCCCGACTAACTGAATTAAGTATCTCAACTAAGGAATGAACACCACCAATATTTTCAGTATCGTTCTCGACTGATGTTGAGAACTTGTTCTCCATTATTTGTTCAACTCTTTTAATGATTCTAGGCGAAACGCTTCCTAAAGTTCCAATTCTCTCCGCAACTTCAACCTGTAGTTCATCGGAAAAATGTGTTAATATTTCCGCTGCTTTATCTGGCTGAATATAGCACATTATCATTGCAATTATTTGCGGATTTTCCTCTTGTAATAGTCTAGTCAGTTGTGCTGTATCAGCTCTTCTAGCAATTTCAAATGGTCTTTCTTTTAACTGGAGCTGGTTCAGCAAATCAATCACTTCTTTTGCCCTTTGGGGCCCTAAAGCTTGTTTCAGGAGATCTCTAGCATAATCTATCCCTCCATCAATAACATATTGCCGTGCATCAGCCGTTGCAACAAATTCCTTAAGCACACCAGATCGTTCTTCAGGACTAACAAAATCCGTATTAGCAATTTCATAACTGACTTTCTGAATAAAACTGTCGGGAAGTAATTTCATAATTTTAGCAGATGTTTCAGAGCCAAGAGAAATCAACAAAATTGCTGCTTTTTTAATACCGTCTATTGAATCCATAATCACTCTACCTCTACTATTTTTCTTTCATCCATGCCTTTAATAATTCTGCAACAACTTCTGGATGTTCATCTGCGAATTTTTTCGCATTCTCATCTTCTTCTACCTTTTTCTTCCTCTTCTCCAAATCAATTTTGGGCTTAGCATCTTCTACCGTGGTAGCATCAGCAGCGTTGCTTGTCTTTTCTACTGAGTTTGCTTCTGCAGTGACATCGTAGTCATCGTAATATTCGTTATTTCTATTCTTTCTAATTCGCATAACTGTAAAGACAACTGCGCCAATAACTACCAGTATTCCAATTGCAGCGATAATATATATCCAGATAAAATTATTCTTTGCAGTTTTTCTCTTTTTCTTAGAACTGCTTGCTTTGTTTTTCTTAGCAAAATCAATTCCTTGTATATTAATCGTATCGCCACGTCCTTGGTTATAACCAACGGCTGACTGTATAACACTTTGAATTTTTTCTTGATCAGTTTGTGAAAGGTCACCATCTACTATGACAGAGGCCGTCATCCTGTTGATTGCTCCTGGTGCACTGATTGTCTTAGTAACTTGCGTATTCAACTCGTTATTTACTGTACGACTATAAGAACCGTTATCTGAGCTACTTGATGAGGCAGTCTCATTAGTAGCATTGTTAGCAGATTCACCACTTGCGGCCACTCCACTTCCTGTAGACTGTTCTTCTTCACTCCTAATACTAGGATTGCTATAAGTAGTTGTCTTATTTTCTATAGCGTCAAAGTTCAGATTTAAATCAATCGAAACTCGAATCTTATTTGCACCATATATAGGAGTAAGAAGTTTTTTAACTTTTTTCTCCATCGTAGCCTCGTAAGCTTTTTTTATCCGCATATACTTAGTGTTGTATCCACTCGAGGAGTTACTTCCACCTGAGTTTGTCAGCAGATTACCATTACTATCAACAATTTTGACATTATCTTGCGTAAGCCCTTCTACTGCTCCAGTTGTTAAGGAACGGATTCCTTGAACTGCCTCACCAGAGATTCCCCCACTTTTTAGTGTCAGCACAATTGATGCCTTGGCTTTTTTGTTACTACTGCTATCGCTAAATACACTTTGACTAGGTATCACTAGCATTACTTTGGCTTTTTGCACTTCATTAAGGGACGCGATTGCCTGTTCTAATTCACCTGTTACCGCACGCTGATACATAACTTTGCGATCCTCATCAGTCGTCATCACACTTGTACTATCAAACAACTCAAAACCCGTAGAACTATCTGGAAGTTTATTATCTACCGCTAAGTCAATTCGTGTTTGGTTTATCTTATCTTGGGGTATCAGAATAGTTTTTCCACTGTCCCCCAATTTATAGGGAATATCCTCACTCTTCAGCGTTTCCGCAACACTGCCCGCATCTGCATCACTCAGATCTGTAAACAAAACCCCATACTGTACTCTTGTAGTTAAATATGCAACAACACCTGCAACAACTAATAGACTGACCAACGAAGATATCCAGGCTATCTTTTTTACCCGGCTTTGTCCTTGCCATATTTCCCCACATCTGGCTAAAAATGCTTTAATTCTCTCCAACACTTAGTTTTTCTCCTCTGCATAATACTGATACTGTCCTCAAAATTAGAATTGCATATTTGCGATGTCGTTGTATGCATCAATACACTTATCACGAACCTGGACAGCTGTCTCTAAGGAAAGTTGCGCTTCCGTCATCTTTATCATTACATCCCCTAAATTGCTGTTGCTTCCAGAAACCATACTAGCCGAACTCTGATCCATATTAGACATGTTCTGACTAACAGACGACAGCGCTGTAGTCAAATAATCACTAAATGACTTTCCACTTTGTGAATCATCATCTAGTTTACTTGTTTGACCCGTTAATCCCGTCATTTTTTGGACAGAATCACTATAATTGTTTAAATTGCTTACTCCACTGATCCCTGCCATTTTATTTCCCCTAACTCTTCGATATTTCTAGTGCTTTTTTCAAAATGTCCTTATTAGACTCAGCAGCAGAGGTATTAGCCTCATATGTTCTCATAGTTTGAATCATATTAACCATCTGATCTGATAAATTTACATTAGACATATGTACATATCCATTTTGATCTGCATCCGCATTTGTGGGATCATACTCCACTTTATCTGTATTATCCTGAGATATTCCCGTAACTTTCACACCATAACTCATTTGTGAACCAATTCCCGTGTCGGATTCCCCAGCTGCTTGAGCATTTTTTAAGCTCTCACCAAACTGTACAGTTTTGCTCTTATATGCTCCGCCTTCTGTAGTATGCGTTGTATTTACATTTGCAATATTAGTTGAGATTGTATCAAGTTTTAATCGTTCCAATGCTAATCCGCTAGCATTTATCTCCAATCCATTAAATACGCTCATTCATGCCACCCCCCTGAATCAAAACTAGTTATTAAGTACGTAATTAAGCATTTGATAACGACCATTCAGCTGGGATACTATCGAGCTGTAATAGAGTTCGTTCGTCGATTGATTAACCATTTCTACATCCAAATCAACGTTGTTTCCATTCTCATTAACTGAAGTTGTGTTATCAGTTGTTACTTGGGCCTGACTAGCCGTGTTCGCACCTATATGATTTTCCTTGGTTGTGGTCAGATTTAAAGCCGTTGCCAGTTGGTTTTCAAATTCTACTCGTTTTGCTTTATAGTTGCTTGTATTTACATTTGCTATATTAGACGATATAGTTTCAGATCTGAGAGCAGATGCATCTAGTGAATTTTTTAATATATTTGAAATATCCATCAAATACCACTTCAACTTTCTTAATAATTTTTAACATTTCTTAACAATTGTAAATAATTTGTAAACAAACTTTAACTATTTCGTACATATTTGATAACAAAATTATACATTTTATGTTGTTCGTTAGCAACATAATTTTAGTCTTTTTTTCGCTCTCAATTATTGTGAAATTAAGCATTGTTAGTAACTTATTTTTATCTATTTTTTGAAAAAATGAATAATATAATATATCGATATAATAAAAAAATTATCATATTATTAATTAATTCATTATAAATATAATATTATTCATTTTTAATTTATTTAATTTTTGATTTAAATAAATTGCAAATTTAGGGTATTTTATAAGCCTTTTGTCCCCGTGTTAAATTTTTTATTTCTTAACCGATATAATACAGTAGACTCAATTCTACTATTAACACAGGAGGCACATTCTCAATGGATTTCTTTCTACTAATCGGTATTATACTTGGCTTTATCGCAATAACAGTAGGTATGGTTTTAAAGGGAGCAAGCATAGCTGTGCTGCTAAATCCAGAAGCCATGATTGTTATTTTTGTAGGCATCATAGCTGCTGTTATAAATAGTTATCCATCTAGCGAATTGAAGAAAGTTCCTAAGATGTTGCTTATTTTAATAAGGACGAAAAGATTCGACAATCAAAAACTCATCTCCAAAATAGTCGATTTATCCAATATTGCTCGTCGAGATGGTCTACTTGCCTTGGAGTCACAAAGGGAGGGATTAGACGATCCCTTTCTAGAGCGGGGGCTTGAAATGGTTATTGATGGTCTAGAGGAAAAGCAAATTAGAGAAATAATGGAAAATGAAATTGAAGGTATGGATGAGCGTCACAGAAAAAGTGCGGGAATCTTCAAAACCGCGGGAACTACTTCTCCAACGCTTGGAGTTATGGGTGCAGTAATTGGGTTGATTGGCGCACTAGGCAACCTTAACAATGTAAATGCTTTGGGAACCTCTATTTCTTCGGCATTTGTTGCAACCTTATATGGTATCTTCTTCGGATATGTGATTTTAATTCCTTTCAACTCAAGATTACTTGTTAAATCTGAAAAAGAAATTGAACACCTCACTTTGATTCTTGAAGGAGTCATTGCCATTCAATCTGGTGCTTCAGCAAGCAGTATTGAAAAAAAGCTGTATAGTCTTACTAATGAAAAGAAATCAAACAATAAAAAGGATTCCGCAGATGAAAAAACGAAAGAAGAATGAAGAACACATCGACGAAGGTTGGTTATTACCATACTCTGATATGCTGACTCTCTTGTTAGCATTGTTCATTGTTTTATTTGCAATGGCTAAAGTTGATACTAAAAAGTTTCAAGAATTCAAGTCTGAATTTGGAACACTGCTGTCAACGCACCAGTCATCAAATGCTATTGTGAATGTAGGGGAAAAAAATAAGACTCAAGGGTCTGCACTAAACTCAGCCACAAGTTCTGCTTCTTCACTTGATAATTCATCGTCAATTAGTTCTCAAGCAGTAGATAATCAATTAGAGACCATCAAACAACAATTAGCTACTAATCTTCAAAATGCTGGTTTAACCAACAGCGTATCAGTCTACATAAAAAGTAATGATTTGCACATAGTTATAAATAGTAGTATCTTGTTTGACTCTGGTAGTGCAACTCTATCAGAGAGCACTCAGAATTTATTAACTTCATTATTTAATCCCCTTAAGGCAGTTAATACAAACCCTATTATTATCGCTGGCTATACTGATAACCAGCCTTTAAAATCAACTTCTACTTATAAATCTAATTGGGAACTCAGTTCTGCACGTGCAATATCGGTAATGAATTTTTTCGTAAGTAATAAGGTCTTCAATGAGGACAATATATCAATCCAAGCATATGGTGAGAACAAACCTAAAGACACAAATACAACTGCCTCTGGTCGTTCCAATAACCGACGTGTAGAGATAATAGTTGAAAAAAATTCGTCGAGTTATTAACCATTTATTTGAGTTTTATAAAATAATCTAGACTTATGGAGTATGATGTAAGTCGTTCAACTTTAAATACCACCGAGAAATTATGAGCATGGCAGATATTTTGCCATTGGAGCTGTGCCATAAGTCCTTCAAAAAAGAAGAGATTAGCGAAAATTGTTCTTTGATTTTCACTAATCTCTTCTTTTTGTTTATAAAACAGCTATAGTTGGTAACCCTCGCCATCAAGGCAATTCCAGCTTCCTTTTTTACCTTTTCAAGGCCTCTAACCGAAAATCTTTTAAAACCCAAACAAGCCTTCAACCCACCAAAAATTGATTCGACATCTATTTTACGTCGTCCATAAATTGAACCAGTTTGGTAATTTGAAAGCAACTTGCGTTCCTTAGCTTTGAAGTACTCCCAAGCGTCATTAAC
>NZ_BACP01000047.1 GCF_000260415.1 Liquorilactobacillus mali KCTC 3596 = DSM 20444 | reverse complement strand
AAATATTTTTCAATTGTATATAATCACTAACATGTCCTATAAATCAAAACCCCAGATTAACACTGGAGTTTTTGCGACTCATATCACATTTATTATTTACTATAATTAGGCGATTCCTTCGTAATTTGAACATCATGAGGATGAGATTCACGCAGGCCGGCGTTTGAAATTTGAATAAACTGTGCATCATCTTGTAGTTCTTGTAGATGACCAGCACCAACATATCCCATACCTGCACGCAGGCCACCGACGATTTGGTATACAATATCAGCAAGTGTGCCCTTGTATGCAACACGTCCTTCAATACCTTCTGGAACTAGTTTGTTTGCTTCATTCACACTACTCTGGAAGTAACGGTCAGATGAACCATGTTTGCTGTCCATTGCCCCAAGGCTGCCCATTCCACGATAAGTTTTGAATCGACGGCCCTGATAGATTTCTGTCTCACCAGGAGCTTCATCTGTCCCAGCAAGCATACTACCCAACATAACAGCACTTCCGCCTGCAGCCAATGCTTTAACTACATCACCAGAATATTTAATACCACCATCGGCAATAATCGTTTTGCCATACTCACGAGCTACACTCGCTGCATCATAAATAGCTGTAAGTTGAGGTACACCAACACCGGCAACAATTCTTGTTGTACAAATTGATCCAGGTCCGATTCCAACTTTAACTACATCAACGCCAACATCATAAAGTGCACGTGTAGCTTCAGCCGTTGCAACATTTCCAGCAATCAGTGTTGCTTTAGGGAAATGTTCACGAATCTCACTAATTTTACGAATCACACCAGCAGAATGACCATGGGCAGTATCTATTACAATAGCATCAACACCCGCGTCAAGTAGTGCGGCAGCCCTATCAAAAGTATCGCTCGTTACACCAACCGCCGCGGCAACCAACAAACGTCCATGTTCATCCTTTGCAGCATTAGGGAATTCAACAACTTTTTCAATATCCTTGATAGTTATTAAGCCTGTCAGCTTGCCGTCCTTATCAATCATTGGTAATTTTTCGATCTTGTGTTCTTGCAGGATTTCTTCTGCCTTCTTCAAGGAAGTTCCCTCGGGTGCAGTCACAAGATTTTCTTTAGTCATTACACTATCAATCTCGACGGTCCGATCTGAAACAAATCGTAGGTCGCGATTGGTAATAATGCCAACAAATTTACGATTTTGCAATGTCTCAACGATTGGAACACCACTTATGCGATATCTTCTCATTAATTCTTCTGCCTCAGCAACTGCGTTCGTTGGAGTCAGGAAGAATGGATCAATGATTACTCCGCTTTCAGAACGTTTAACTTTGCGAACTTCATCAGCTTGTCGCTCAATTGTCATATTCTTATGAATGACACCCAAACCACCTTGGCGAGCTATTGCAATTGCTGTAGCTGATTCAGTAACTGTATCCATTCCTGCACTTATAATTGGAATATTTAATTTAATATTTTCTGCAAGTTGCACCTTCAAATCAACATCATTTGGTAAAACATGACTTTCGGCCGGAATTAATAGAACATCATCAAAAGTAAAACCCTTTTTCGCGAACTTGGTATCCCAATTAGACATTACAAAAACGCTCCTTTAAATTTATTTTTATTTTCTAAAATACAAAAGATTCTTACTAAAATCAAGCATTCTCATGTATTTATTAGAATGTTGTTGTTAAATAATTCATTGTTATCTTTCAAACTAACTAATAATTATTAATTTAAAGTTATAAATTAGACAAAAATTTCCATTTTATAGCATGTTCATTTATATAATCAATAAGGAGCCAGATCAAATACATACTTTGATCTAGCCCCAATCTTAAACTTGTGTCATGCAAACCCAAACTGCTCAACTGGTAAACTGCCAACACATTTTTTTATTTAATTACTTCTAATCTGTATAATTATCAATACTCCAATTACATAAGCATTCAATCAAATCAAAACCCTATTTATCTAATTTCGAATGTCTTGATGTTTCGAGCATTCTGACATAAACAACCAGGCTAACAAAAACTGCCGCTGATACATAATAAAAGAACCAGCCCTCATGATTAATTGTCTTCAGCCACAAGGCAACATACTCAACCGTTCCACCAAAAATCGCTACTGTCAAACCATATGGTAACCCAACTCCCAAAGCTCGGATCTCCGTTGGAAAGAGTTCAGCTTTTACAACTGCGTTAATTGAAGTATAGCCACTCACAATCATGAGGCCTGCCAACATCAATAAAAAGGCACTTAAAGGACTATCGAGTACCTGTAATCCCTTGAAAATTGGGACTGTTAAAAGTGTACCTAAGATCCCAAACCAATACAGCAAAGGTTTACGCCCTATCTTATCTGAAAGATGTCCAAATACCGGCTGCATAATCATGAAGATTAAAAGTGCTAAAAAGTTAATTTCAGTAGTTAATCTTGTTGGTAAACCTAAACTGTTGATCATATACTTTTGCATATAGGTAGTGTATGTATAGAATGCAATCGTCCCACCAAATGTCAATCCAATAACTGTTAATACTTGTCCGGGATACCTAGCCAACTGCTTTAAAGTTCCCGCTTTCTTGCCACTCTTAGCAGTTTCCTTAAATTGATTAGTCTCATCCATAGACAATCTGAGATACAACACAATAACCGCACCTAACGCACCAACAACAAAAGGAATTCTCCATGCCCAAGCAGTCAACTGCACATCATTAAAGAAATATTGTAATAAGATTTGAACAATTAATGCGAGTAGCTGTCCACTAATCAGAGTCACATACTGAAAGGATGCATAGTACCCTCTTCGGTTCGAACTAGCCATTTCGGAAAGATACGTTGCTGAGATCCCATATTCACCACCTAGAGAGATCCCCTGAACTAGACGCACCAATACCAAAATAATAGGTGAAAGAATTCCAATAGTCTTATAAGTTGGAACAATTGCAATTATGAGTGAGCCACAAGCCATAATGACAACAGATAGTGTCAAAGCTGAACGCCTTCCATGTTGGTCTGCAAATTTGCCCATTATAAAACTTCCAAATGGTCTCATTAAAAAACCAACAGCAAATACAGCAGCAGCACTTAATAATTCAACAGTTTGATTGTTACTTGGAAAAAATGAATTTGCAAAATAAATGGCAAATGATGCATATATGTACCAGTCAAACCATTCAATCATGTTGCCTAAAGAGCCTTTAATTATATTACTTGCTATTTTCCTCTCTCTTTTCTTATCCAAAGTTATCCCTCCTATGTAAGTTCTAAAAAACTTATAATGGGTCTAATTATCGCACGTATCACTGTTCTTTGCATCCTCCCGAACTTTAAATTCGTTTTACCATGTTATGTCAAAAAATGCTTATATATAAGGATTATCATTAAAAAATATTTTTTCAGGATATATCCCACTTTGCTTTTAAAACCCAATTAGCTTATTTAATTTTTTTTCAATGAGGAACGCCCCCAAAAAGTTATTATATTAAATTAAAATTAGATTACATTTAAATAAAGATGACAAAAAAAGGAGATATCTAATGATATTATCATAGAATATCTCCTTAAATAGTTCCTTATAAATGTGTTCCACAAGTCTACGTTCGCAGTCTAACTTCGCATTACTTACCCACGGTAAAAACAGACTGCATTCGTAGTTTTATATTGATACTTATATTTTACCAACTTGTGTCACACTTTCATTTTTAAAGCAACTTGGCTTCTTCTAGTAATTCAGCAAGCCACGTCTTTTTTAATTTTGAAATTCCTATCTTCTCTACTAACTTTGGAATTGGTAAATCAATTTCATCCAACTTTTTCTTGTCATTCAAATAATACATTGACTTTAGTAATTCACGAATATCATAGATTGAGTTGAATACTTCTGGCACACCTCTTTCAACATCTAGAAGCATATAAACTGCTTCCATCGCAGTTCTCACAGAATATTCAGTCGTAAAGACTGTGTCCCTAGTTGGCGATTCAGCAAAATTACCAATAAATGCTAAATTAACTGAGCCATTCGGCACAACATCAGGTCTGTCACCTTTTTGTCTTGGCATGAAATAAGAGGTAATGAACGGCATGTACACAGGTACAGTGTTAATCGATTTTTGTGCGGCTAACTCTGCTATCTTAAATTCTGGAACTCCCAAATGATACAAGAATTCTTCAGTAATCTCTTCGCCAGAACAATCAACGATTTTTTTGTGGACATAGTTACCCTCAGTATCTGAATAAAGTCCATAAATCCAAACTGTAGTCTCATTTTCTGATTGTTCTTTAAAATGCGGCTGTCTATGAATCGCAAAGCTCATGAGCCAATTAGAATCAGTAATTGTAATTATCCCACCAGTATTTATCTTGTTGTCATGCAAATTACGTTTAGTTAAACGTTCAATATACGGTTCAACAGCAGGATTGCTAATAGTTGCCGTTGCAGAAACGAACCAGCTTTTCTCTGGTAAATCTTGATAAAACACCTTAGGATTACCAAAATCTGTAGACTGTGCAGCCAAATTTTCCCACAAATTCCAGCTACCTCCCAGCTCTGTCGTAACAGGTGCAGGAGTATTATGATCTCCATAAGTCGAGCTTTCGGTGATTGAACCGTTTGTCACAAAGACTAAATCATTCTCAGTAAGAGCAATCTCATTCTGCTGTCCAGCTACGGTCAGCAATAGTTTTTTTGCGACTTTCTTTCCATCCGCAAAATCAACCTGAACATTATCAACAGTGGTACTGTACTGAACATCAACATTATGTGACTTCAAATATGCAAGAATTGGTTTTACCATCGATTCGTATTGATTATATTTGTTGAATTTAAGTGCCTTGAAATCGGGTAAACCATCAATATGATGAATAAAGCGCATGGTGTATCGTCTCATCTCAACTACTGAATGCCACTTCTCAAAGGCAAACATTGTTGCCCAATATGTCCAAAAATTACTCTCAAAAAACTTGGCCGAAAAAAAATCCTCAATTGTTTGAGTTCCTAATTTGCTCTCTGGCGTCATAACCAGCTTGATCAGTTCATTTGATGATTTATCCAAAGTATAATCACCATCATTCGGAACGCGATTACCTCGGTCATATATTAATCTGCAATTCGACGAATTAGGATCATCTTTGTCTAACCAATAATATTCATCTAAGTATGATGCATCCTCAACCTCAAGGGATGGAATAGAGCGGTACATATCCCATAAACACTCGAAATGATTTTCCATTTCACGACCACCACGGGTAATGAAACCAACATTCGGCCGGTTAGTCCCATCCAGTGAACCACCTGCAAGTGATAATTCTTCTAACAGATGAATATGTTCGCCTTTCATGTGTCCATCACGAATCAAAAAAACAGCTGCGGCTAAGCCTGCCAAGCCTGCACCAACAATGTACGCCTGCTTTTGATCAACATTGGCTGGCTTTCTCGGTCTGGCAAAAGCTTCGTAATTACCATTAGAATAGTACAATATAATCACCCTTCCTTGTGAATTAGTTTACATGTAAAGAGTACTCCTTAACTACACTAATTCAAAATAGAATGGTTTTCATATACATAACTATAGAATTTACTCACAAAGAAAATATGCTTAATATTCAAACTTATTTTGAATATTAACGTTCATCAAAACGAAGTGTGACACAAATCGGTAAGGTTTGAATACCTCGCTATGAATGATTTAAGGTCAAATTGAGGATTTTGACTTGTAAGACACATGTACCCGAAACAAAACAAATAGAGAAACTAAGTCATAAATTATCTTCTGACCCAGTTTCTCTATTTAGTTTGTCAAAGGAGAAAATCCAACCTTCTCTGCTTTGAAATTCTTGAAAAAATCATTTTCTTCTTAAAATCTGTTGTACTACTAAATTTCATTATCTTTTTTAATCTTCTGGACAAAGGCCACAATTAAAAACAGTGGAGCAAAGATAATAAAAAGAATACTCATGCATAGGCATTTTGCTAAACTATATACCCAGTTCAAAGAACTATCATAGGACTGGGTATATGGCGTAGTATATTCCCAGGGGTTAACATAAACTCCCTTGGAGGACCATTTCCAACTCTTTTGTTGCCGTGACATCTCTTGATGATATGTGTCTAGTGCTTTCCCCCGATATGAAAGATCATTATTGGTAGAAATAAACCAGTTATTATAAACGAGTCTAAAAAAGGGTAACAGTAGGGTGGTTGCAAAAAAATATAGATCCCAAAAATTAAATTTATAGTGTAAAGTCAGAATATCTAGGTGTCCTAAATAAAGCAAAATTATAAACAAACATATCCCACTGTTTATTGAATATCCTATCAATCTAAAAATAATTTTGATAATTCTAACGATTAGTGCCATAACTGTCCACTCTCGATTTCAGATTCCATAAAAATTTATTCAGAAACGATAGCTTCATGTTCATACAGAACTTCCATAATCTTACCTATTAGATATTATGCTCCTGATCCAACATCTTCTTAATAACTGGGACTTGACCCAAAGTGGTTACATCTTCTTTTGACATAACCACTAAGTTAGTCTTTGATTGTGCCAATTCAGTAAATGCGTGAATGCTCTGATCCTTGAAATAATTCTCGTTGACAGCTGTCAAACTTTCTTGAATCTTATTGATCCGGTAATTTTCTGCATCGGCCTGTGTTCTAGTTGCTTGTGCTTGTGCCTGTGCAGTTTCAACGAGAGCACGGTTGCGCGCGTCGGTCGTCAATTTAATATTTTGTGCTTCACCTTGAGCACGTGCGATTGTAGCGATTCGTTCACGATCAGCAGTCAATTGTTTGTCCATCGCTTCTTGGATAGAAGTTGATGGTGTTAACTCATCAATATTTACTCGATCAACATTAATCCCATAGACATTGGTTAAATCTCCAATTGCAGCAGCCAAGTCTGCATTGATTTTTGATGTTGAACCCAATGCATCAGTCAATTCTAGACGTCCAATAATATCACGCAAGTGACCTCTTACTAATTGTGCCATTGATTCCACTGAATCTGTATTCTCATAAACATACTTTTTTGCATCTGTAACATGATAGTTCAAAGTAACACTCGCTTGAATATCCGCATTATCCTTCGTAATCACAGAGTATTGTGATAATTGCAACGGGCGCATTGCCAAGTTGACTGTCTGAATTCTTTGGAAAACAGGAACATAAAAGTGTAACCCCGCATCAACATTACGTCGATATTTTCCTAGTGTTTCCACAAGACCTTGACAGTTTTGTTGTACGATCTTTATTCCAAACATTTAAATTCCCCCATATTCATAATCAATGCACCATTGGACGTAGCGTCAAAATATTCCCGTTGGCTTCAATTACGATATAATTTAATTTCGAATCGAATTCCAGATTACTTTCAATCAAATAGCGATAATAGATTCCATTTACTTGAACAAGCCCATTATCTGGATCAATTTGTCGATTCTCTACAACTTGTCCAATAAATTGTCGATTTTCTAGCGAGACAGATGCCTGTCTCTTTCCATCTAGAAACTCCTCAATCACTGTCTGCAATAGACTGTTCACACTACGATTTTGTTCTTTCGCTTTTGCCTCAAGTCTGCTTTTTAGTTCTCTAGGCAATCTCAACAAAAAAGTCGCCATATCATCCACTGGAACCACCTCACAATCTTTCCATCTATCGATAACATTATGATATCATATTAATATCACAAAGCAACAGATACTTCTATTTTTTCGTAATATTTATAAAATGACTATACTTTATTGGTTCATCCAACTTCAAATTCATAGAAACCACAGCTTTAGGACGTTTATTATCTTGATTAATCAATTGTTCTCTTACAGAATCCAAAACAGCCTGAGCTTTTCCTAAGTAATAAAACTTCTTTCCTTCAGCGTCACTCTTCTTGAGAAATAGTTGAATTTGTACCTTAAAATTACCATTGTGATCTCGTTCCAACAGTTGTTGAACTTCTTTTGAGTCAATATGTCTTGGGCTTCTGGTATACCACTTAATTAATCCCGTATTAAAAAATTCATTTTCATAGCGCGCACTACGATTTTTTTCCGGATTATCTTTTTCGTAGGTAATAAAAATTGGACAAGTATCTTTACCCACACGATAGCCATACATTGGAGCACTCACATCCTTGCTCCAATTCAAAAGCCGACAAACATCTTTGCGGGAATATTTCTGATAATATGTGAAAGCCTGATCTGCCCTAAAATTATCTGTTTTATACAGCCCAGTTGTGATAACATCTACAAATAAATTTCTAAAATCGCTTTCTCCTTGTAGGCTGTCACTAACCATGGAATTAAGCTTATATTTTCCCTCAAAATGCTCCACGATAGGATTGCTACCATACTTTTCTGCCTTGTTTTCTCTGCCTGATTTGATATCAAAAAAACTCAAACTTAAAATATCATCCACTGACTGCATTACAGCCGCATTTATATAACAATTATTTTGATGCAATGTCCTTGCAAAGTCCTTACCTGTCACACACTTTTTTTCCAATAGCAGCTTCAATAATAGAAGCTCATGCTTTCTCATCCCATTGAGCAATTCTTTGGTTACAAAACTCAATACTTTTTCTTCATACTCAGATAAATTGATTGGTTCTTTCATCTTGCTTAAGAAACTCGCATAACTATCAAGTTGATTATTCTCGGCAAATACTTCTGCATCGACTCCACCATATCTTTGAAAGTCCATTAATAAGGGTATTCTACCCAACTTTTGTTTGAGTTCTTGGTAATCTGCACGTAAAGTCGCAAATGCATCTAACTTGGCGACTTGGATTGCATCATATATCCGTTGTCTCGCAACTTCTGTGAAATTAATCGTTGATAATCCCATAATTGGCTGCAATGCCAACTCTAAACGAGCGTTATCCTTACTGCGCGTGATATCTCCCGTTAATGCCGTAGGAATTAAGTAATTATTCTTATAGTTTCCAATGAAGTCAATGATCGTCAAAAATTCTTTTCCTGGATATTTTCGTAGTCCTCTGCCCAGTTGCTGAATAAACACAATACTTGATTGCGTGTTTCTAAGCATTACAACTTGGTTCAAACACGGAATATCAATTCCTTCATTGAAAATATCCACTGTCACAATATATTCGATCTGTCCCTTCTCAAGCTGCGCAACTACTTGATTACGCCGACTGATTGAATCACTCCCATCCAGACTAATTGCCGGATGCCTCTTTCTCGTTAAAAGCAGCGCAATCTCCCTTGCTTCAAGTACATTACTGCAAAAAATAAGACCATGGACTCGTTTGCCTGAGTATCCGTAATACTCAAGTTGTTTTAAAACATAATCAACTCGCTCTTTTGCAACTAATAATCTCAAAGGTGACTTGTCATCAATCAGCTTGCCATTATATTCATAGTCTTGAAGTCCCACATAATGAAAAGGAGTCAACATTTGCTCCTCCAGTGCATCCTGCAGCCGAATTTCATAGGCAATATTGTAATCAAATAACTGATAGATACTGAAATCATCTGTCCTTTCAGGTGTTGCTGTCATACCTAAACAAAAAGCTGGTGTAAAATAATCCAAAATTCGCCTGTACGTCTCAGAACCACTACGATGTGCTTCATCAATTAGAAGGTAATCAAACTGATCTGGTGCAAAACTGTTTAAAACACCATCCTTAGAAAGTGTCTGCAGGGTTGCAAACAAATACTTAGCCTGCCTTTCATTGCGATTACCTGACAAAATCCCATAATCGCTGTCCTTTCCTCCCAGAACACGCTTGAAGCTGACCATTGACTTTTGAAGAATCTGTTCACGATGAACCACAAAAAGCATCTTATTCGGCTTGACTTGCTGTACATCAAACGCAGCCAAAAATGTTTTCCCAGTACCTGTTGCAGAAATTACCAGTCCTCTTTGCTCATTCGCAGCACGTAATTTTGCTAATTCGATTAAAGCTTCCCTCTGCATCTTATTCGGAACAACCGCAAGCTCATTATTACTTGTCTGATTTACTGAATTCAGAGTAGTTCGCCTTTGCTGAGTACTATTATATGTATGACGATATTCTTCAATCCACTGATCAGTAAGTTTGACCGCTCGTTGCCACTCAACCTCCAATTGATTCACAATCTGTTTGGTCACTGCACCATCTTTGAATGCTGAAAAATGAAGGTTCCACTCGACATTTCGTAATAATGCTGCACGTGTCAAGTTTGAGCTACCGATAATCATCGAATGGTAATCGGTATGCTCAAAAAGATATCCCTTCGCATGGAAACCAGCTTGTGTGGCAATTTTAACTGTGATATTTGGGATCTTGAGCAATTCTTCAAAAACTTTCGGCTGATTAAACGCCAAATAATTCGAGGTCAAAACTCTTCCTGACACCCCCTTAACTGCCAAATCAGCCAAAACTACTTTCAATGGAGTTAGTGCATCTTCCGTGATAAATGCAAGCGCAAAGGAAAAACTTTGACAAGTTTGCAATTCATACCTGATATGTTCCCACATTGTATCATGTGGTTGATTACTCACTAATTGCGGCAATAGTTCACTGGTAGCCCCTGGTTGGCTATCATCCAAAAATCCAACCGTTGCAGCTAGTAAAAGATTTTTCTTAATATCTTCATTATTCATTAAATTCCACCTTGTTTAGATCGCATTTACTTAATTTCTCGAGGACCCTTTGATTTGCCGGCAACCAGTTCTTATCTCTTAACTGCTGAATTGATAACCATGCGTATTCTTCATAGATTTTCGGTTTGACCATCTTGGTTGCTAGACGTGCAAAATAAAAATGTAAATTCACATCTCCAGATTGATAGTTGTATGAATATGCTGGAACTACCACTGAACCAATAGTAATGGCCACGCCAATTTCCTCCATTATTTCTCGTTTAAGGGCTTGCTTTATTCCTTCAGCCTTTTCGACTTTACCACCTGGAAATTCCCAGTAACCTGCCAAACTCCTAGCTTTTCTTTTACCTGCAAAAATCTGTTTTTCTTCATTCAAGACTATGGCACATACTACTTCTGTATTCATTTACTTGTCACCTTAAACTCTTGTTTATCACAATTTATACATTCTAATTTCATACTGCATAATATCATATTCTATCTAAGATCAGTTAAAATATCTTCTCCATTCTAATCCAACTAGACAAAAACATAAAATATGGCCTAGAATGAAAAACAGATAGCAAATGTGCACCATATCGTTAAAATTTGAGTACTAGACATAAATTTTGGACATAGCGCACTTCTTATTGTGGATAATTCAAAATTAACCAAAATATTTTAATCTACAAAACATATTTACATAAGAACATTGAGGGGGATAACAAGTGACTATCTTTAAAAATATTATGAGCTGGATATGGCCAATCATAATCGGTCTCATACTCGCCTTTATCGTCAAGACTTTCCTATTCAGTTTTGCAAATGTTGTTGGTGATTCTATGGCTCCAAATCTGCAAGCAGGTGAACATGTTGCTTTATTGAAGGCAGCAAAAATCAAACGGAATTCAATCATTATTTTCAATGCTTATGGTATTGATACCCAAGAACCAAACGTTACTCCCAAGACTAAATATATCAAGCGTGTAATTGGGTTACCTGGTGATAAAATTGAATACAGAAATAATGGTACGCTATATGTAAATAACAAGCTGATTTCGCAAGCATATATCTCAAAAAAACAGCAATCCATTGGAACACTGACGCTCTCAACTGCTTTGTCGCCTGCTCAAGGAGTGACCTTGGGCACAAATAAAAGTTTCACTGTACCCAAGGGCAAGTATTTCGTCCTTGGTGATAACCGCAAAATCTCGAATGATAGCCGTTATTATGGCTTTGTGCCAAAAACAAAAATTCTGGGTGTCGTAAAAGCCTTTATCTGGAGCAAACATCATAAGCTAATTAACTCTTTCAATGATAATTAACTGTCTAGGGTTTCTTATATTTAACCATTAATTGTGCATAATGCCGTTTTTTATTTTTTAGAAAATTAATATGTGTTTGTATCTCCTGTTGCTGCGCATATAATACCTGTTCCTGTTGTTCTAAAATAGTCATCCTTTCTTTAATTGTTTCGTGCCCTTGTTCGCGCAACTTAGAATATTCAATAATTTTGGAAAGTGACATTCCTGTCGCCTTTGCTCGACTAATGAATCCAATCCAGTTCAAGTCTTGCCCTGTAAAAACACGGTAATTATTAGTATTGCGTGCGGGTTTCAGTAGTCCTAAGTCTTCGTAGTAGCGTAAAGTCGAAAGCGGAAGTCCAGTCATATTCGAAATCTCAGATATTCTGTATGTTTTAGGCATCTTTTTATGTCCTCCTTTTAATTCCTTCTTGCTATCAAGTTAGCTTGA
The DNA here is from genome assembly GCF_000260415.1 of Liquorilactobacillus mali KCTC 3596 = DSM 20444. Classification (GTDB taxonomy): domain Bacteria; phylum Bacillota; class Bacilli; order Lactobacillales; family Lactobacillaceae; genus Liquorilactobacillus; species Liquorilactobacillus mali. The sequence continues at coordinate 7,481 of NZ_BACP01000047.1, read as the reverse complement.
TAGTTTATAGTGATTTTATCACATAGAAGGAGGAAATATTTTGGATAAATACGAAAGTGGATTACAAGTTCGTGAGGCAGTTATTGGAAAGGAAGCAAGTCAATCGGTATCAGATAGTTTAGCAGATATTGCTCCTATTTTGGACCAAAAAACACTCCTAGCATTTGAGGAGGCAAAAACACGAGATGTTTTAGATATGAAACAGCGAGAAATAATTACGATTACCGCATTACTGGCACAAGGAGATACTTCCAGTCAGCTTCGTATTCATATCCAAGGCGCTTTAAATGTTGGGATAACACGTGATGAAATAACTGAGACATTTGTTCATTGCTTATCCTATGTCGGGTTCCCCCGAGTTTTGAATGCAGTTTCAATTGCCAAAGAAGTCTTTAATAAAAGATAAAATGAAGAATGGGGTTGGGTCAAGATTTAACTTTTGACCCAGCCCTTCTATTTATTTCTTGTTTTGGATAAAATTGTTCCGTAAATCAAAATTTTTCGGCTATCCTTGCATTAATTCTGCAAACTCAAAAAATGCTAAAATAGGTGACGGTGCTCTAGCATTTTTTGTGGGTATTATTTAATGCCAATGTAATATAATCAAGTAAAACTGAAAAGGAAGGTAATATGTGATGTACGCCAAAAGGTTTATACAATTGTTTTTAATATTCTTGCTGACAATTTTCATATCGATGTTTTTTGTTTCGTACTTTGGAATTAGGGGATACTTCGCACAATCTTTTGTTTTATCTTTAGTGGGCTATATTATTTTAGTGATACCTTTGACCATATTGACAATTCTTAAACAAGAGAAAAAGTTTAGTGTGGAAAAGTCCACCGAAAACAACAGTGAATTTAGAAATGTTTTGAGCAAACTAGACAACATTATTGTTTTATCAACAATTTCTCAAAATGAAACTATAAGTTCAAGTATTATTACTTTTAGGCAGTCAAAAACAGAAGATAACACCTTGTATATCATGACTGACAGTAAAACGAATCGTGTCAGAAATATTAGGCAAAACGGAGTTGCATCATTAACTACTTGGTTTGATGAAAAACAGGGATGAGAATTAGTTCAAATAACATTGATTCAGAAATTATTGAAGGTAATGAGATGCTCACAGAAATTGCTGCACATCCAGAGATAAAAGACTTATCTGAGGATTTTAATAATAATGTTGTTATCAAATTAACTATTCACTCGGCTTTAATTGAATCATTTCAATCCAATCCAACAGTGACAAATTTTTCGTAGTGTGATGAAATGGCTTGTACTGAGCACTTGAAACACGTTTATTCAAATAAGTATAAAAATTTAACTTTTGACCTAATCCGTAAGAGAGTCATTCTTTACCCAATGGTGAAAATTTTGCTCCAATACCTGTCAAAGTTCGAATGATTCCTGCAAATAGAATAACCGTGAACATTGATTGACCATGTCCCAACAGTACTCCACCAAACCATGAACCAACAGGAATCGAAGCATAAGAAACCATTCGTGTAACAGAAACGACTCGCCCCAAAATTCTCTTTGGAACCGTCTTTTGACGCAGGGTAAAATAAGTAATGACATTGATTGTGCCAAAAAAGCTGATAATTCCTAAAACAATTCCAATATAAATATAATTAGTGCTTACCAGTAACAGCAAAGTACTCAACCCTGCCATAATGGTACTGGATGATAATAAAATTCCTGCCCTAAAATGATTAACAATCCTGCTTCCACCAAAACCAGCAATTAATGAACCAATACCACCGATTGACATAGCCAAAGTGGCTTCAAAAATCGGATAGTTCAATGATTTAGTCATATAATAAATAAAGTTTGCTTCAAACATATTCAGAGCAAAGTTGGTAAAAAGGAACATTACTGAACCACTAAAGATTACTTTTTCACGAAAACTATAACTAGCACCCTCAAGAACATCAGATGCTAATTTTTTAATCGCTAAACTGATTTTAATTTCTTTGCTTTTAACACTTGGAAGCTGGGTCAATATTACCGCAGTCATCAAAAAAGAAATAAGATCAATCCACAAGGCATTGTAGTCACCAAGAAATGTTACCAATGACCCGCCTATTAGTGGCCCCATAATTGATAGAGTATTATCAATCGTTTGGATAGTTGCATTGGCCTCAGCAAAGTGGTTATCTTCAATTATTTCTGGAATAATGCTCTGAAAACTTGGATGGATCAACGGATCGACTGAAGATAGTACAAAGACTGCTGAATATAAAAGTACAAAGTTAATTTGTTTCTCCATTAAAATAAAAAGCAGTAATGGAATGGCTGATGCAGCAAAAAAATTTCCAATAATAAGAATTTTCTTTTTAGCATAATTATCGGCTAGACTACCACCCAATAGCGAAAAGATTATCCACGGAATAAAAGAGACACCAAAAGCAGTGGCGGCATGATAAGCTGAACCAGTTTTAGAAAGAATAATAATTGGTAATGCTAAACGGTATAACCAATCACCGATTGATGAAATTAAAAAAGCCATACAAAGATAACTAAAATTACGATTTTTTATGAACAAATTATTTACCCCTCAAATGATTTAATGATTGCTTTTATAATACAAGCATCTTAGAATGAGAAATAAAAAGTTGCATATAGGTTAAAAATAATGAAAATAGGCAAAGTATTCAAATATTTTAGACAAACAAAACACATAACTCTTAAAGAAGCCTGCCAAGGTATTGTCTCTGTTCCTTTTTTGTCTCGCTTTGAGAATGGGTTAACAGACATTTCCTTCAGCCACTTATTAGAATTGCTAAACAGAATCAATGTTCAATTATCCGAATTTGAATTTTTGTATCAACAAAAGAACACTACCAATAATGATTTATTACCAGCTTTTCAGCAGGCATATCAAGAAGGAAATGCTGCTCAGCTAAAAAAATATCTGTCCGAATGGCAAAAAAAGCAGGGTAAATTTGCTAATTTACAGACTATTCAATTAAAAATGATGTTAACAACTCTAGGAGAAGGAACTGTCACGGAAGATGAACTAGCGATACTGGTTAGCTACTTTCAAAAAATCGACAACTGGACTTTTTTTTGAGCTTTATTTATTTGGGCATGCTATTTCGTTTCTGGAATTACCAATAATGCTCAATTTGTTCAAAGAGTTGCAAAAAAAAGAAATTATTTATGACGACTTTCGCCATGATAATTTCTCAATTCTTTTTTATATCTATAATAATGTTATTTTACATTTATTAGCTAATAATTGCTTTGACGAGGCGCACACATTAGTCAATCATCTAGAAAATTATTTTGGTAATCATGACAAGGATTACTATCACCAAGCAAGACTCTTTAATCTAAAGGGGTTAACGCTATATTTAATGGATCAAAAAGTGCTTGGTCTCCGACTGTTAAAAAAAGCTAACCTGATTACCTACCTGACAAATCACAAAACAGATTTTTTAAAAAATGAGAAAAACTACCTTGCAAAATATTTGTCCACAGAGGAATTAAGTGAAGTTTTCAATTTTTCTGAGGTTGACTATTTAAAGTAATGGTTACTGCTTATTCACTTGGAGTGCAATCTCTGCTAATGCAGAATTTAATGCCTCGCTGATTTGTTGTGGCTTTTCAGGTAGATCGTCCTTAAAAATAGTATCCAAAAGTACACAAAACCCACCAATTGAGTAGATAATGACATAATAATATTGCCGATTATCGCTCTTCTTTTGTCTCCATGGAACTTTTATATCCAAAAGAGTATTTGCAATTGTTGAGATGTGTCGTGTCAGTAGTGGAATAAGTAAATTTTGCTGAGCCAGTAGTGCTACTCTCTGATGATACGGCCAAAGAAAATTAATAAAGCGTTTAGAAATATCTTCTGGCCTAATCGGCGTACTTAATAAACACTCTCGGTAACTATGCAAGTATTTTAAAAACATTTCATCTAGAATTGCTGTCTTACTACCAAAGTAACGATAATAAGTTCTTCGTGAATATCCTGATTCTAAAGTTAACTGCTTGATTGTAATATTCTCAAAGTCTTCATTTTTTAACAAACAAAACAATGCTTCAGCAAAGGCACTCTTCGATTGCTCAATAATTTTGTTCCTGGTCATGGCACAATCTCCCCCTTTTTATGGCACATACGCTATTTGTATTTATTATGCATGAAAATCATAATACACTACAAGTATAGGAGGTCATCACTATGACAATTTGGGTTTCATACTGGCTATTACCATTATTATTTATGTTTCACGACTTTGAAGAATTAGTTTTTGTACCGCATTGGTTACAAAAAAATAATCCGAATATTTACGGACGCACATTATTTGGCGGTGTCGATCGCTCAGATATATTATCTGCTGGAATTTGGGAGGAATTTTGTATATATATAGCACTTTCCGCCATAGCCTATTGGATTAATTATCCACTATTAATAGTTACCGCTACCATTCCATATTTTCTCCATCTCATAATGCATATTGTTTTTTCACTGATTAAACGCACTTATGTACCTGGTGTTGTAACAGCTATTGTTGAAATTCCTGTAACTATTGCCTATTTACTTAATCTAATCAAACTAACACATTCACCACTTTGGCAGTGGATTGTCGTTATCTTTATAATGTTTGTTTTCTTTATAGGTAACCTCAAGCTTATTCACTGGTTAATGGCCAAAGTAGCAGGAAAACTTAGTGCCTAATATTTCGAAATTTTTCAAGTCGATATAATTTTTCCTCATCAAGTTTATCTGCACCATTTTTTGGTAAAACTTTAATCCTGTAATTGAAGCGGGTATTTCGATCCTTTTTGCTCGCTTAAAGTAGGGATCTTGTTCTAATACCTGAATAAGCTGGCGCCCAATACTCTGTCCCTGATATTCAGGCAATACAAAGATATTAAACAAGCTGCTCTCATCTTCTTTACCCCAGTAGGGACCAATTGAGCCGACTGCGACAATCTTATCTATTATGTCATCTACAAACACATAACAATGAAAGAACTTTCTTTTTTCTATAAAATCTTTAGCTGTTAAATTTCTCAAATCATTTTCTAGATATTCCTTTGAATAATCTTTAATATTTGTGGTAAGCATTGTTTGCCTGACCAATGTGGATACTTCTTCAGCATCTTTATCATTAAAAATCCGATAACGAATCATTTTTCAATCTCCTTTTTACAATTTATTTTACTTTAATTAACTTCTCCAATCTGTTAAACGCAATATTTTTCTCCATGGTATGGGTGGGTTACTCATTTTCGTCTTTAATTGATCAATAGAAAAACTATTCTTATCTACTTTTTAACAAAAAGTCTAAGAAAATGTCCATGAAATTTCAAAAAAGTAGTTCAAAATTAGAATTACTCCTAAAGTAAATTTTCTTACTTCTTTTTCATTTTAACTAAGGTGGTTTTTACTGTTGAATAAATATCTATTTAAACTAACTCATATTTCCTTGCTTCAATTTTTTGTGGTGCTTCTACAAAAGTTTTCTTTTAATAACAAACAGATTTGTACCTTATTAGAAATATTAAGTACACAAAATCGAAAACTACCTAGTTATGAATATGCTATTCAATATTTAAATAAACTAAATCCAGATTCTAAAAATTCGGCAATTAAAAAACACACTTTGCAGAATAATGATTATACTTACGATTTAAAAATAATCGTTGCTGCTTATAACGCTGAAGATACAATTGAAGAATGTGTAGATTCTATCTTGAATCAAAAAACACGGTATTCTTTAATAGTCGAAATTATTGATGATGGTTCAACTGATTCGACCAAACAGATATTAAATAAATACACTAACAGGCATAATGTAATTGTTACTAGCCAAAAAAATCAGGGATTTTCAGGGGCTAGGAATACTGGTTTAAAAACAATCAATGCCAGCTATCTTTGCTTTGTTGATTCTGATGATATTCTAAAAGACTGCTTTGCAGAAGTTTTATTAGACAAAGCTTTCGCAAAAAAGGCTGATATCATTGCCGGAGGTTATCAACAATTCGATAATTCTGGCGTTATCAGCGAATTTTACTATCAAGATAAAAATCAATTTGATCCCTATGAGCTGTATGGCTATCCCTGGGGCAAAATCTATAACAGTGCTTTATTCACTGAGGTTACCTTTCCTGTAGATTATTGGTTCGAAGATACGATGTTAATCTATCTAGTTTACGATCAAAGTCACATTGTTTGTACTGTTAAAGACATTGTCTATAGATATCGCAGAAATCCAAGGGGTATTACTGCGATATCCGCAACAAAATTAAAGGTCATTGATTCATTGTGGGTAACCCGACAGTTATTGTCAGATAGGCAAAAATTGAACCTAGGTTTTAATGAGGGTATTTACAAAGTTACTTTACAACAAATGTGCACTAACTTTATTAGATTTCGTTTCCTCAGTGGACAAGTCAAAAGAGCTACCTTCGTTATCCAGCGTCAAATCATTAATGATTATTTTGAAAATTTCAGATTTAAGGAAAATGGTTATTTAAAAAATATAGAAAAAGCAATTAAATCTAATAATTATCTAGCTTTCACAGTGTATGTTTACACAGGAAAATTTTAAAACTTATTTTCATCTTAAAACTAATCAAATGAGAGTGAAGGATTATAAATGGACAACTATGAATTTATTACTAATATAACCAACTACAGATTTTATACCAATGCGGATACTCGTCAAGTATTGCAGCAACAGATTTCTTCAAAAAGGAATCTTGAATACCAACTCTCATCAACAGAGTTTATTGAGTTTCTGAATTGTTTGTCTTTATACAACTATCATATGAATCCAAAACTATTTTTGAACATCATATATAAAAAGTATTTGAACATAGGTAATTTAATCATTAAGTAATCTTTTATTTTACATTAAGGTTACAGTCTTTCATATATATTATCTGACAGAATTTTTGTGATATTCTTAGAGTTGGGGATGTTTATTAGAGAAAAAATACTTTTATAGGAGGAAAACATGAGTAAACATCATAACGAAAAGGTTCATTACAAAATGTATAAGTCTGGAAAATACTGGATATACAGTATGATAACAATTTCATCTTTCATTGTCGGTTTGCAATTGAAACCGCTACATCCGTTGACAGTCAAGGCTGATAGTACCAGTTCCGCTATAAGTAGCAGTACTTCTAGCAGTTCTAGTTCTGCCGATTCTTCTAGTGTAAGTTCCAACTCGAGCTCAATTGGGGACAGCTCGAGTTCTGACACTGATCAAGTTTCTCAATCAAGTAGTGCATCTGGGTCCCAAAGTAACGCTGACTCAATCTCTACTGATGATTCTTCTAGCGCAGACTCTACTTCAGCCTCTGGGGATAGCTCAAGTTCTGACACTAGTCAAGCTTCTCAATCAAGTAGTGCAGCCAGTTCTCAAAGTTCTACCGAGGCTGATTCCACTGCCACTTCTTCCAGCGTAAGTTCTACTTCTAGTTCTAATGCTAGTCAAACTTCCGATTCAAGTAGTAC
>NZ_BACP01000048.1 GCF_000260415.1 Liquorilactobacillus mali KCTC 3596 = DSM 20444 | reverse complement strand
AGATAATCTTTTTTGGAATTACCTGAAAAACTAAAATTATATAGACAAGCACAACATTTGACGCAATCTCAAGTTGCCTTAGAATTAAATGTATCTCGAAAAACTATTTCGGGGTGGGAAAATGCTCATAGCACTCCAGATATAGCTACTATTGCAAAACTAAGTGACATATATCATGTCCCTCTTGATTCTTTCATTAAAGATAATAATTTTTCATGTCAAAATTCAGTCATGCAAAGTAAAAAGGCCACTGCAACAAATCGAATTACTTATTTTTTAAATTTTTTTGTGATCCTATTACTATGCTTAGATCTTTTTAATCCATATGGATTCCACTCATTTTTGATATTATTTTCCGCTATTATAAACAGCTTTGCCTTTATTTCTAGTTTCCAAAATTGGTCTATTTTTAGCAATGTCTTCTACTTGTTGAAGACTTGTTTTCTGTTCACTTTTATTTTTACTACTACCATTTTTATTTCTTTATTTGACAAAAATTTTCTCAATTACTTTAAAGCATCTAATGCAGATTTTTTATTTGGATTAGTAACAGGAAGACTTGTTCTTATTAGTTTGCTTGCCTTTTGTCTAATAATAATTTGTTCTTTTAAACGTAATCTCTAACTGAATTTTTTGTTTCTTTTCTCTTTATAACATTACTTTTCCCACGTAAAATCAATGAAATTTCTTACTTAAAAAACAAGCTACATACTGAAGACACATGGAAGTCTTCAATATGTAGCTTGTTTTTAATTTTTTTTGAGTATTATACTCTAACAGTAAATAAATACAATTTTTACTTAATATTTAAAAAATAAAGGGGAAAAATCATGAAAAAAAAGTTGTACGTTCCTTTCCTATTCTGGGTTATGATGCTTACGGAATTAATTTTAATTGATAGGTTTTTTTTAGTACTAAATGTTTCAGTTAGTTATAAAGTGTTTTTGCAAGATTTTTTTCTACTAATCACCTTTTACGTTATTAATCACTTTTTTCTACACATTCACTTTTTAAAAAGAATCAAACAAAATTTTTTTAGTGTTATTAAGATTAACTTGGTTCCATTAATCTTTAGTCTAATTCTAATTACAGGTGTATTTTCAACCATAAGCATATGGCATTCAAATTTTCTTCATGCCTTCATCATCGCTGGGAGTGCCTCAGTTTTTGAAGAATTCTTTTTTAGAGGGCTGTTGCTTAATACTTTTCTAACACAAATAAAGTCAAGCTCTCATAAGTGTATCCTTATCAGTACCTTATTAACGAGCATACTTTTCAGTCTATCGCATGCAGTTAATATCAATTTCCAATCTTTATCTGGAACGCTATTCCAAATGATTAGTGTTTTTTTCCTAGGAATACTGTTGGCTGCAATTTATTTAAGGACCGGAAGTTTAATGTATCCAATCTTTTTTCACTTTATTCTTGATTTTTCAACTATATTGATGAAAGGTTTTGTTACAGCAAGTCCAACAAAACAAACTCTTATTAGCAACATCTTCCTTGAATTTATATATATATTAACTGCTATTGTACTTCTTAGGAACTCAAAGACTACAAGTATTATTAACACAAATAAATCTATATTTAATAACAATTGACTATAAATACTTTAATCAATAACTTAATTAAAAGTATACCCTTTAAGATTTCCCCATATGTGCAAATTATAGTCATTACTATTCAAGTAAACTTAAAAACGAGTTGACAACACTAGTGTCAACCCGTTTTTTTAATGTCTTCAAAATTAAGATAATAACTTTCTTTTTCTGTCCACTAATCATATTTAAATATAAATAAACCCTATTATTAGAACCAAGATTTTAAGAATAGACTTATAAACTAACGAAAGCGGCTGAAGTAAAATATAACTTTTGACCCATTCATTCAAAAATCTTTCTGTTAACAAGCTTTTCTATTCCATATTTAATTATCTTGAGCTGGGGCTGGGCCAAATAACTCATCTGCTCCCATCATAATTCCTCCAGTATTTGCAGAAGTTACCAAGTACTGATAACGTGCTAAATAACCAAAACGCACTTTGGGTTCAAATGGCTTTAACTCCTTTTTCCTCTTCTCCAACTCATCTTGACTTACATCTACATCAAGTGTCCTCTTCTCTAGATCGATCGTGATTTGGTCACCGTCTTTAATTAATGCAATTTCACCACCTGCAGCGGCTTCGGGAGAAACATGGCCTACACATATTCCATGCGTTGCCCCTGAAAAACGTCCATCAGTGATCAATGCAACTGTTCGGCCTAAACCGCGTCCAATAATATCAGATGTCGGGTTAAGCATTTCAGGCATTCCTGGACCGCCCTTTGGACCTTCATACCTGATAACAACGACATGTCCAGCTTTAACACTTCCATTATCAATTCCAGTAACAGCAGCATCATGTGAATCAAAACAAATTGCCTTTCCTACAAAGCGTTTAATGTCTGGATCAACCCCAGCAACTTTGATTACTGAACCATCCTTTGCCACATTACCATACAAAATTGAAAGACCACCTTGTTCTGAGTAAGGATTATCAAGTGGACGGATTACTTCTGGATTCAAGGTATGTGCCCCAGCAACATTTTCTCTAATCGTCTTCCCAGTAACTGTGATCCGATCAGGATGAAGAATACCACCTTTTTCAATTAATTCATTCATAATTGCGGGAATTCCACCTGCTTGATGCACATCTTCCATTGTCCAAGAAGAAGATGGTACAATTTTAGCTAAATGTGGCGTTTTCTTTGCAATTTCGTTGACTCTTTCCTCACTGTATTCAATTCCAGCCTCATGAGCAATTGCCAAACCATGCAATACGGTATTAGTTGATCCGCCCATTGCCATGTCTAATGCAAAGCAATCATCAAAAGCTTCTTTAGTCATGATATCTCGCGGTCTAATATTATGTTCAACATTGTACATTACTTGACGTGCTGCTTTTCTAACTAATTCACGTCTTTCTGGTGATACTGCCAATGTCGTTCCATTATACGGTAAGGCCATCCCTAGAGCTTCCATCAACGAATTCATTGAGTTTGCGGTGTACATTCCGGCGCAAGAACCACAACCGGGACATGCATTTTGTTCTAATTCCAAAAAATCTTCTTTGCTGAGTTTCCCATCTTTAAAGGCTCCAACTGCCTCAAAAACAGTTGAAAGTGTAGCTGCCTTCCCTTTGGGATCAAGACCAGCCTTCATTGGACCACCTGAAACAAATGTTGCCGGAACATTTGTTCTTGCTGCTGCCATCAGCATTCCTGGAGTGATTTTATCACAGTTAGGCATAAATAATACCCCGTCAAACCAATGAGCATTAATAACCGTCTCGGCTGAATCAGCTATCAGATCGCGGCTGGGCAATGAATATCGCATTCCAATATGTCCCATTGCGATCCCATCATCAACCCCAATTGTGTTAAATTCGAATGGTACACCTCCAGCTTTACGAATCTCTTCTTTGGCAACTTCTGCAAGCTCTCTCAGATGAACATGTCCTGGGATAATCTCAATGTAAGAATTACAGATCGCAATAAAAGGTTTCTTCATATCTTCTGGATTTTTTACTTGACCAGTGGCATATAGCAAACTTCGCCCAGGTGCTCGATCCACACCTTCAGTAATCGTATCGCTTCTTTTCTGGATTTCATCACTATCAATAGTAAAATTTAAAGTATCACTCATCTGTTACATCTCCTAATTATTTTTTCGTGCAATTGCTTCGATTTCCACAAGTGCTCCCGCAGGCAATGCCTGTACTCCAACTGCTGAGCGTGCAGGCAAACATTTATTATCAGCAAAAAAGTTAGCATAAGTTTCATTGACGATTTTAAAATCAGTAATATTAGTCATGAAAACTGTAACTTTAACCACATTTTGAGGAGTCAGTTGCGCTGCCTCCAGAACTTCTTTCAGATTATTTAGTGCTTGAGCAGCTTGTTCTTTCACACTCGAATCTGAGACAAGTTTGCCTGTTTCTGGATTAATACCGATTTGTCCAGAACAAAATAGTGTCTTACCACTTTTAACAGCTTGAGAATATGGACCTAGTGCTTTAGGTGCTTTCTGGGTCTTCACTTCTTTATTCATAATTTTCAGCTCCTTTACAGTTATTTTGGATAAACAACGACTCGCCTAGACTCGTTCATCAATATATTAATGGGTGCTTCATAAAAATCACTCAATTTTTCTGTTGTCAGTAAAGTTTCACGCTGACCAGCTGCATAAATCTTGCCTTTTTTTAAAAACATTATCTTACTAAAACACGGTAAAATTTCTTCTGTATAATGCGATACCATTAAGAGCGCCGGACTGTCTTCACTCGAAGCAAGCGTAGCAATTTTGCTTAGCAGTCTTTCTCTTGCAAAAAGGTCGAGTCCGTTGCATGGCTCATCCAAAATTAGTAACTCTGGCTTAGCCATTAAGGCTCTCGCAATCAAGACTAACTGCCGTTCTCCTTGAGAAAGCACCCGATATGTCTTTCCAATCAGATTTACTCCACCAAGACGCGCAATTTGATCTTTTGCCTCCTGCATTTCTGCCACTGTATAGTTTTCATAAAGCCCAATGCTTGCAAATTTACCCGACAGAACAATTTGCTCTACTAAATCGCCCGGGTGGAGCCAATCTTGCAGAGCACTGCTGACCCAACCGATTTTACGTCTTAACAAAGAAATGTTAGATTTTCCAAATATATTTCCTAAGACCTCAAGCTGCCCACTCGATGGCCACAAATCACCATGGATCATCTTTAACATTGTTGTTTTTCCGGCACCATTTAATCCTAATATTGCCCAATTTTCTTTGGACTTAATTGTCCAATTTACTTCTTTTAAAATAACTTTTTCTCCGCGTTTTAATGAAACATCCTTGAATTCTAAGATTTTTCCCAAAAATTTGACCTCCTGTCAGACCATCATTTCATAGAGCATCTGATTTTCTTTTAAGTCAATGTATCGTGAATCAAAAGCATACAATCTACGTTGCAATTGTTTGACATTTTCCCTTTTTCCTAAGCGAATTCCGATTAAAACTGGTCCTTTCCCACGATTGACCTTCTTCGTATACTCAAACTTAGTGATATCATCGTCCGAATTTAAAATCTGATTTACAAACTCTTTTAATGCACCCGGACGCTGTGGAAAATTCACCACATAATACAGTTGGTCACCTTCATAAACTAACGAGCGCTCTTTAATTTCCTGCATTCGTCCAATATCATTATTTCCACCACTGACCACACAAACCACAGTTTTTCCAACAATTTCTTCACTTAGGTTATCAAGAGCAGATATGCTTAGGGCCCCAGCCGGTTCAGCAACAATGGCCTCTTTATTGTATAATTCTAAAATTGTTGTACAAACATGCCCTTCTGCCACTGTTACCAATCGATCAACATATTCTCGTGTATTAAGATATGTCAGATCTCCTACCTTACTAACTGCTGCTCCATCAACAAATTTGTCCATCGTTTGCAAAGCCACTGGGTGTCCAACCTTGAAAGCTTCCGTCATTGAAGCCGCTCCATCTGGTTCAACTCCAACAATTTTTGTCTGTGGATTAACTGCTTTCATGTAGGCTGAAATTCCACTAATTAGGCCACCGCCTCCTATTGCACTCAGTAGATAATCAACCTGGATCTTGTCTTTAACCATATCCTGATAAATTTCAACAGCCACACTACCTTGGCCTGACATAGTCTGCAAATCATTAAATGGTGCAATAAATGTAAGGCTTTTTTTCTGACAATATTTTTGTGCAGCATCAGCGGAATCATCGAATGTATCACCAATTAACTGAATTGTTGCATATTCTTTTCCAAAGAACTTAACCTGATCAATTTTTTGCTTTGGTGTAGTGGTTGGCATAAAGATGACTGCTGGAATCTCCAGCTTTTTGCAAGTCCAGGCTACTCCCTGAGCATGGTTGCCAGCACTAGCACAAACAACTCCCTTTTTCCGGGTTTCATCTGACAATTGTGCTATCCCATAATATGCACCCCGTAGCTTGAATGAACGGACAACTTGTAAGTCTTCTCTCTTTAGATAGACTTGACAATTATATTTCTGTGAAAGATATGCATCATATTGCAAAGGTGTATGTCGCACAACCGGTTTAAGAACCTCATAAGCTTGCTGCACATTCTCCTTTTTTAATAATTTTTCCTTGGTCAATACATTCAATAATCTCACCCTTTCCTTACTATAAATTTATGTATTAACAGATTGAGTAACACAAACCCAATCTGTTAGAAAAAACATTATTAACCCACGAGACTAATCACTGTACTTATCTGCCTCTTTAACAAATGGCATCTTAGTACGCAACTCTTCACCGACTTTTTGTAATTGCGATTGTTCCATCTTACCGCGATAATCGTATAGTTTCTTAAATCCATTACGATAATCTGCCATGAATTCCTTGGCAAATGAACCATCTTGGATTTCATGCAAGTTTTCCTTCATTGCTTTTTTAGACTCCTCATTAACAACTTTTGGTCCACGTGTATATGAACCATATTCGGATGTATTTGAACAGTCTCTGTACATCTTGGCAAAGCCACCCTCATAGATCAGGTCACATATCAATTTCATCTCATGGTCCACTTCAAAATAAGCAAGTTCTGGAGAGTATCCGGCCTCAACCAATACTTCAAAGCCAGTCTCGATCAAGGCTGTTACACCACCCATTAAAACATTTTGTTCACCAAATAAATCTTCTTCAGTTTCTTCTTTGAATGTTGTCTTCAGCAATCCAGCTCTTGCTGCCCCATTAGCCTTTGCAAATTCTTTTGCAAGATCCTCTGCATGTCCTGATACATCTTGGTAAGTTGCGTAAAGTGCAGGAACACCGAATCCCTCCATATAAGTTCTGCGGCATAAGTTACCTGGTCCCTTTGGTGCCATCATTACAACATCCACATCTTCAGGTGGAACAATTTCTTTGTAATAAACGTTAAAACCGTGTGAAAATCCTAATACATTACCGGCTTCAAGGTATGGTGCAACTTCTTTTTTGTAAATATCCGACATGACTTCATCCGGAGTAAGCATTTGTACCCAATCTGCCTTTTTTGCAGCTTCAGCAACTGAGTACACTTCAAAACCATCATTCTTTGCTTTATCAAATGATTTTCCTGGACGTATTCCAACAATTACGTCTACACCTGAATCACGCAAATTATTTGCTTGTGCATGCCCTTGTGCGCCATATCCGATAAACGCAACTTTCTTACCTTCCAAATAATTAGTAGTAACATCTTTTCCATATAACATATCAACTGACATTTTCATTTTCCTCCAAAGTTTTTAGTATAATAAGCTTTCATATATCATATTATTTGTGTAAAATATAATTGTGATTGGCATAGCAAATAAACATATGATTACCGTCATTGTGCTTATTCAATTGTCATCTGGCGTTCTCAAACATTTTTGGCAATTCCGTTTTTCTGAATTATTTTGGCCTATATTTTTTGCCCATTCTATTTGATTCCGAACATCTCATGATTTGATGACCCAGGTGCTATCATCGGGGTTACCTCTTCAAGTTGCGGCACTGGTGCCTCTACCAAGACACAGTGTTTCTGGGAAAAAACATCTGCCAATGCTTCTTTCCAATTATTCGGATCAAGTTTTATACTTTCAATTTCGTATGCTTGAGCAATACCAAGAAAATTCGGCTGCTTATCAAAAATCGTTTGTGAACGTCTTTTTTTGTAAAATAAATCTTGCCACTGTCTTACCATTCCTAATGCATGATTATTGATAAGAATAATTTTTAAATCTAAATCATATTGTTTAATTACCGCAAGTTCTTCAAGTGTCATTTGAAATCCGCCGTCGCCGACGAATAACACGACTGACGTCTCTGGATGGGCAAGTTTTGCACCTATCGCAGCTGGTAATCCAAAACCCATCGTTCCCAATCCACCGCTTGTTATTAATTGTCTTGGTTTACAAAATGGATAATACTGCGCGGCCCACATTTGATGCTGTCCTACATCTGTCACGATGATAGCTTCATTACGCGTCAGTTTTCCCACTTCTTCAATAACTTCTTGCGGTTTTATGACTCCTTTTTGCTGTTGATAATGATATGGATATTGCTTTTGCCAGCTTTGCAGCTGCAGTCGCCACTGATCGATTTTTCCTAATTCAAAATTGACTTTTAGTAACTGTTGGAATACATCCTTAGCATCGGCTACTTTGGCCAAGTCAGCCACAATAATTTTGTTCAACTCATGCGGATCAATATCAAAATGAGCAATCCATGCCTTGGGTGCAAACTCGGATGGGTTAGTTGCCAATCGGTCATCAAACCTTGAACCAACATTCAATAAAAAATCACATTCAGCTAATGCCATGTTGGCTGCATATGTACCATGCATTCCTCCCATCCCTAAGAAAAATTTCTCATTTTTTGGTACAACTCCTAAGCCTAGCATTGTTGAAACAACAGGAATCTGGTGTTTTTCTACAAATCTCCTAACTTCCTGACTTGCATTGGCACTGACAATTCCTCCTCCTATAAGCAAAAGCGGCTTCTTAGACTTCCGTAATTTCTCAACTAATTTTTCTCTTGCTACTCTACCCATCTTTAATGAATCCTTGCCTGTTTTCGCTAAACTAGTTGAAGTGCTGGCAAATTCCTTCATAACATTTTTTGGCAAATCCACAACAACTGGACCAGGTCTTCCACTTGCAGCTAACTTAAATGCTTCGCGGACTACTTCAGGCAATTCTTTGGCAGTTGTAACTTGCCAACTTCTTTTCGTGATAGGCCTTGTTATCTCAATAATCTTGGCTTCTTGAAAGGCATCTGTTCCTAGAGCAGTAGTCGCAACTTGTCCAGTAAATACTACAAGCGGAACAGAATCACTTTTTGCATCTGCAATTCCTGTAATTGCGTTTGTTGCTCCCGGTCCTGATGTTAAAAAAGCAACCCCAACCTCACCCGTTGACTTTGCAAAACCTTCTGCAGCGTGAACCGCACCTTGTTCGTGACGCACTAGAATATTGTGAAATGAATTTCGGTAGATCGCATCATAGAGGGGCAAAACCGCACCACCTGGATAACCAAACACAACTTTTACTTTTTGTTTCACAAGTTCATCCAAAAGTAGGTCGGCACCCATTTTCTTAGTAGAATTTGCTGTAGAATTTCTTCTTAGCTGTCCTAACAAATCATCACCTCCACTTAAAATTGATTATGAAAAACCTTGAATCACCTCCCTTTATCATCTTTTTTACATAAAAAAACATCCATCATTTTCCGTGATGGATGTTTCCTTCTTACCCATCACACTACATTAGTTCATGCGATGGATTTCTAATTTCTTAGGCAACTAAAAATTACCTAGACATCAAATCACAATCGCATGTGTTAATAATGACTAAGCTAATAATAATAATGTTCACTAGGTAACTTCTATTCATTTTTCCCATGCTCATGTGATTCAACCTCCTTACAAATTAAAATTCTATATTAATTAAAATAATTGTGTATAATCCTTGTCATACCCACATGCTGAACAATACTCTCTATTAGGCGTTAAAGAACCGCAATTAACACAAATTCCAACTGCAATTTCTTCTCTTTTGTCTAAAGTATTTACAAATTTTTTGCCACATTCAACACAATAATTACCTTGTGGTACGACCATGCCACAATTACAACATACCTGCATCTCGTACTTTAACTCCATGAACATCCCCCCAACCACTAACTAAGTTAGAGTAAAAGTGACATGTTGCATACAAGTTAAGACAACTGTTACTTAAATAAATTCTAAGCTAATAATTAAAACTACCTGAGTATAAATTCATTTCACGAGAGTTATACTACGCGCCTTCTTTTTTTTAGTCAACCCACTTTTTTCATAAAAATCAAAAAAAGTTTCTAAACAATTTTATTTTATTATTCTTTTAAGTCTTAAAACCCTATAACAAGGGTATTTTTAATTTTCTTAAATTTATAATCTGATTATTTTTGTAAAAAAGTTTGACAAAAAAGTTTTTTGTGTGTATATTCACAATTAATAAAAAAAGAAGAAGGATTAAAAATGACTGAGACAGCTTACATTACAATTTTAATTATTATCAGCACGATTATTATCAACTAATGCGGGCTGCTTTTTGTTGTCCGCAAATGCGGACAGCCTCGGTCAAGCCAAGAGCTGTTTAAGCTCTTGGCTTTTTTCTTTGTTCTAAAAAGGGGGAATTTAAAATGTCATAATAAATTGTTAAATAAAAAAACAGTGATTACTCAAATCATAATTTTAGGAGGATATTTATAATGACTACTGCTACAAAAACAAGTGTTACCTTACCAAATCTCAATCATCCAACCTTGGCACGTGATTCTGTCAAAACAGTAATCCTAGCTTCAATGATTGGCACTGCAATTGAATTCTTTGATTTTTATGCTTATGGAACAGCAGCTGCTACATACTTTCCAAAAGTTTTCTTTCCTGAAGTAACAACTACAATTGCCACACTGCTAAGCTTGCTAACATTCGGTGTAGCCTTTGTTGCACGACCGCTCGGATCATTTGTCTTTGGTCATTTTGGAGACAAGGTTGGACGCAAAAAGACATTAGTTGTTTCGTTACTGCTCATGGGTGGTTCGACTGTATTAATTGGACTGCTGCCTGATTACAATACTCTTGGATTACTTGCTGTTATCCTACTCTGTGTTTGTCGATTCATTCAAGGAATCGGACTTGGAGGCGAATGGTCGGGTGCTGCACTCGTTGCTACAGAAAATGCACCAGAAGATAAACGTGCACTCTATGGTGCTTTCCCCGAACTAGGAGCTCCACTTGGTTTCTTTTTAAGCAATGGTTTGTTCTTCCTGCTTGAGTCTTTCTTAACTCCTAGTCAGATGCTTGCATTCGGATGGCGCGTACCTTTTCTCGCCTCCGCAGTCCTAGTAATTGTTGGTTTCTGGGTCAGAACAAAAATGCAAGAAACTCCTTTATTTAGACAAGCACAAGCTAAACAACTAACTTCTAAATCTCCTTTGGTACTCGTGTTTAAAAAATCTTGGCGTCAAATTATTCAGGGTACTCTGATCGTTGCAGTGACATACACATTATTCTATACATTAGCAACTTGGTCTTTAACTTATGCAATAACCAATTTAGGTTTTTCTAATCGTGAATATTTATTTTTATTGATGGGTGCTATTATTGTCTTTGCGCTTTTAATCGTATATGCTTCCAAACTAGCTGACGTCTTCGGCCGCCGTCGAGTTTTGTTAGCCTCTTCAAGTGCGTTGATTGTCTTTTCTCTACTCTTTCCCTACCTCTTACAAGGACAGCGTAACTTTGCTGGTGCTGTTATCTTTTTGGTCGTTGGTTTTACCCTGATGGGAGTTGCCTTTGGACCAGTTGGAGCTTTATTGCCCGAACTATTCAAGACAGAAGTTCGCTACTCTGGTGCTGGGATTTCCTACAATCTAGCAGCGATAGTCGGGGCAGCATTTACACCTACCATTGCAACCTGGTTAGCAGCTAATTGGGGAATAAAATTTGTTGGGCTTTACCTTGGTATAATGGCTGTTGCCTGCCTGATTTCACTTCTGACAGTAAAAGAGACAAAAGATGTTGATTTTTCTGAATAAACAAGAAATCGGCATATAAAGTAGTAAAATGCTTCTACAATTTTATTTTATATTATAAATTTGTTAAAAATATAACTGTTATCGAATCAAACTTCACATATTCTATTGAAGTTTGATTTTTTAGTGTATCTTAATGATCACACCACTAACTGATACTTTTTTATAGTTCATAGCTGACGCCAGGCTTTTAAATTACTGTTATTATTGTAAAAAAAAAGAGCTCCGAAGAGACTCTTTTTATCCCACTTTGTGTCTTACTAATAGTGGGGCCATTATCTGTGTTATTCTTTTTCATCTGTTGCTGGTTCCGCATAACTAACCGAACCATTCTTTCTTTTTGTAACCATTGTTATCCATAGTAATAATAATGAGACCACTATGAAAATAAACATTATTCCAATCGAGAATACAACTTGACCAGAACCTAATCCAGAGGTCAAAGCCTCACGGAACCCAAGAATTGAGTAAGTCATTGGCAGATATGGATTAATTGCCTGGAAGAATCCATCCATCCCATTTGTAATATTAATTGGGAACGATCCTCCTGAGCCCCCAAGTTGAATGACTAAGAGAATCATTGCAACAAATCGCCCAGGATTTCCACCTGCTATCGATAGGAACATTATCAAGTACATCGCAGTTAGCGAGAATACTATTGCATTTAGAATCATTTGTACAGGATGGTCAGGTACAAGCCCTACTGCTATCATCAACAAGGTTTCAACCAGTGCTGTCCCAACAGCAACCACTGCACCGATACTAATCTTGCTCAAGAACCAATCAGTTCCTGTACCATCTGGTGTTGACAGGCGACGAATTGGATATACTAAGTTAAATACTAGGGCACCAACATATAATGCAACTGAAAGCATATATGGTGCAAGTGCGTACCCATAGTTTGGAACAGTACTATAATTCTTATGAGCCAGTTTAGATGGTGTAGCAAACATGTTTGCTGTCTTGTTAGATGTCTTAACTGCATTTACCTTCTTAGCACCTTTTCCCAATGCCTTAGCAAGAGCCTTGTTACCATCAGTTAACTTCAATGAGCCTTGTATCAATTTTGAAGAATTATCATTGAGCTGACTTGTCCCACTTGCTAATTGGTTAACACCAGAAGAAAGTGTTGGAACTTTACTATTAAGTTGATTCAAACCACTTGCAAGCTGTGCTGTTCCGCTATTCAAAGTAGCACTATTGCTATTTAGCTGGCTTGTCCCACTTGCTAGTTGACTTACACCTGAAACAAGATTTGGAACATTGCTGTTAAGTGTACCTAAACCTGTTGCAAGTTGTGATGCTCCACCTGTAAGAGAACTGTTATTGGCAACTAATTGACCTGTTCCAGAAGCGAGCTGACTAACTCCTGAGACAAGAGTTGGAACATTGCTGTTTAACGTTCCTAAACCTGTTGAAAGCTGTGATGCTCCACTCGTAAGAGATGAATTATTAGCCCTCAATTTACTTGCACCCGAACTTGCCTGATCAGTCCCAGCTGTATAAGTTGATACACCACTAACTAATTTTGAAATCTCAGAACTTAAAGTGGAAGTACTTGCAATTGATGCAACTTTGCTTTGAATAGCATTTGATGAAGTTAAAGATGTTGCATCAATACTTGGACTACTTGCATTAATTTCTGAGTTGAATGTATTTGCACTGCTTGCAGCGGTATCTGATAGATCCTTTAGTTCGGCTACTTTATCAGTTAAGGTTAAAATTGATTTAACCATTGTTTGTGCATCACTATCCGTTAAACTATTGCTTGTTGTCACTAGATTATCTAAACTATCCACAGCCGTACTCAACGACTCCATCTTTGATACCAATTTATTCATTGGTTCTAATTTACCAGAAAGTGATGATAAATCTGTCTTTTCACTTAATGTTGTCGCAGCTGCTTGAATATTACTAATTTCAGCAATATTACTTGTAGTGCTTGTATTTGCACTACTATCCGATGCACTACCAGACAAAGCTATAATTTGTGCTAATTTTGCTTTATCTGCATCCGTCATATTACTTTCAGACTGCATACTTTTAGCAAGTGCAGAGACAGTTGATGAATTAGTTGCAATTTGCTTTAAGCTGGCTGTTAAACTAGTACTAAATTCTGTCTTTGCAGCCGCTACAGTTGACAATGTCGTTTGTAACTCTGCGAGCATAGACTTAATATTACTTGTCTGCCCCGCCAAATCCTTCAATGTAGCTAACTGCGTCTGAAATTCAGTACTATTCATCTCTTCATTTACCTTAGCCATTGAACTGGCCATAGTGGAAACACTGTCTTTATTTGCTTGAAGAGCACTATTTATCTGATCAATATCCTGAGCCAACACATTATTCATGACATAAAAACCTGCAGCCGCTGTTGGTAGTTGTGAAGTCGAACTTGCTAAAGACTGCATCCCACTATTAAGTGTATCTGAATTACTAGAAAGTTTACTTAATCCACTTGATAGTGTACCAACACCGCTCGTATAGGTCCCTAATCCACTTGCCAACGTATTTGAACCTGTAGCTAACTTACCAACACCACTTGCAAGTGTACCTGTACTTCCATTCAAAGTTTGGACACCATTGTTAACTTTGGTAACTCCGCTTGTATATGAATAAATTCCACTTGCTAACGTGTTTGAACCTGTTGCTAATTTGCTGACACCACTTGCAAGTGTACCCGTGCTGTTATTCAGTTTCTGTGTCCCATCATTAACTTTAGCCACACCAGCTGTGTATTCTGATACACCACTTTGTAACGCAGTTGCCCCAGTTGTTAACTTAATCACACCTTGGCTCAGTGGTACGACACCTGTTTGCAGCTCTATCACACCATCATTAATCTTCTTAACACCTGCAGTATATGTGTTAATTCCATCTGATAATGTCGTTGAACCTTTCTTTAGCTTATTAGCTCCTTTGGAAGCTGTTGTAAAACCTGTTCCAACCTTCTTGATTGTTGCAAACATTGTCTTTGCATAAGCCTTCGTCACAGTCGCATTGATTTTAGTGTTAAGCTGCTTTGCCCCCTCTTCACTAATAACCTTACCTATATAGTTGAGAGAGTCATTTGTCTTATAAGTTAATCTCATTTTCTTAGGATTCTTATTCAAGACAGTTGTTGCATTTTTCGAAAAATTCTTTGGAATAGTAATAATTGTATAGTACTTCTTGTTTTTCATCCCATCCAAAGCCTTCTTTGCAGATACAAAATGCCACTGCAAAGAGTCATTTTTCTTTAATTCCTTAACTAGTTTGTCCCCAACTTGCATTTTCTTTCCGTTGTATGAGACCGCCTGATCTTCATTGACCACAGCAACAGGCAAGTCCCCAGCATTGCCATAAGGATCCCATACTGATTTCAAGAAGAATACTGAGTACAAAAATGGTATGAACATAATTGCTGAAATGGTAGCAATAAGCAACTTGTGATTCAAAATATTTTTGAACTCTTCTTTAATCATATTCACTTTTCTCTCACCTCTACATTTTTTAATCATCTACTTCAACAATCTATAATATACACTCAACATCCACGAAAAACAAGAATACCATGTACTTGTCCTTTTCATTAATTAACCTTATGAATTTCTTAATAAATTAGCAATATCAATTGAAATGCACAAAAAAACTAGCCTCTTTATAAGGCTAGCTTTCAATGTATATAAACTATTTAGAACAAATTACTGAAAAAGTTTTTAATTGAGCGACCCATGATAACAAAGATATTTGCTTTCTCTATCTTTTGTGTATTCACCGCTGCTAGCTTCAATTTGGTTGAACCGTTTAAGAAACTTAGTTGCTGTCCTTTAACACTAAGCGATAAAGTACCTACATTCTTACCCTTCGCCAAAGGTGCTTCTAAACCACCGTTCTTATATAATTTCTTATTCGCGGCTAACTTCGCTGAGATGTTCTTGGATGATACACCATTCTTAAGCCAAATATTAGTAGACTTCTGGTTAACAACCTTAGCAGTTAATTTTTTACCATGGAATGTAGGTAAAGAACTTGCTTTCTTAAATGTCTGATTAGCAGCAATCTTCGTATAAGTAAAGTTGTTATACACATACGACATCAATTTTTGTGTTTGGGTAAATCTGGACATATCTGTATCGCTCGTATGTTGAGCACCCATTACAACAGTTATTATCCGGTGGCCATCTTTGTGAACCGTTCCGGTAAAATCGGCTCCGGCGGAATCTGACGTTCCTGTCTTCAATCCGTCAACTGGCAATTCAGTGTACGCACTCGATAATCCCTTCAACATCCAGTTCCAGTTTTCCATTTCAGTTTCACTAGTACCATTATTGAACTTCATTTTTGTGATACTTGTCGTTTTTAAGATGTCCGGATAATACTTCAGGATTTTCTCTGCTACAAGTGCCATATCCTTTGCAGACAACTTATTAACTGCATCCGATGAAGCACCTGGATACTTAGCATTGCCTACTTGATCATTATCGAGCCCCGATGAAGTATATAATTCAGCATCTTTAATACCCCAGCTCTTAACTAAAGACCTCATCTTATCAACAAACTTCTTTTGTGATCCGGACACCGCATTGGCAAGTGTCATGACTGCACCGTTAGCCGAATAAATCAAACTTGCTTGATAAAGCTGTTTAACTGTATATGTATGATTTTTCAATAATGGCACATTTGACATTGTCGTATCTTGACTCACCTCATAAGAATCACTATCAACCGAGACCTTCTGATTCCATGATAGTTTTCCTTCTTTAATTGCCTGTAATACCAAATAAATTGAAATCAATTTACTCATAGATGCAATTGGCAGAGCCTGATTTTCATTTTTTGCATACAGAATCTGGCCAGTCTTTGCATCCACAGCAATTGCAGACTTAACGTCCAAATTCAAATCCTGTACATTGGTACTATCCGCACTAACTTGTGGTACACCAAATATTCCTGCGCTTGCAGCAAAGGCCGTAGTTGCAACTACTAAGCCTAGGAAAAAATTTTTTGTTCTTTTAAATAACATTTTTTTCTGTCCTTTCAAATTTTAGATCTATTCTAGAATACCCAAAAAAGACCAATGTGACAATAACGATTAGTCCTTTTCTTCAACTTTTTCCCGCTGCAACTCGATCTCCTGGTTAACTGGAAAATGCATAATAAAGCTTGTTAACTTATCATCTGATTCAGCATAAATATACCCATGATGCAATTCAACAATGCTCAAGGCAATCGCAAGTCCTAAGCCACTCCCACCGGTTTCCTTAGAACGCGAACTTTCTACCCGATAAAAGCGATCAAAAAGTTGTGCCAAGGCCTTCTTAGGAATTGCCTTACCATCATTAGATATACTGACAACAATTTCTTTCTCGGATACTTTCTTTGCATCAATACAAATTGTTTTGGCACCCGCTCCATACTTCAAAGCATTAGTAATCAAATTATTAAATACACGTACCAACTTTTCTGCATCCGCATCCATTAATAATTTGCTTTCTACTTTTCCAGTCTGGATAACCACATTCTTCTTTTTTGCCTCTAGCTCAAAAGATATAGCCAATTGTTCAAGCAACTGTCCCAAATCAATCTGACTCAACTTAAGTGGCGTAGACGTCTGCCTTACCTTTGTATATTCAAATAAATCTTCTACCAGTAATTTCATTTGTTTTGCCTTAACATAGGCCGTGTGCGTATACTTCAAGATATCTTTTTCAGAATGATATTGTTTTTCCTCAATCAATCCTAAGTATCCAATTATCGAGGTCAGAGGTGTCCTAATATCATGGCTAACATTCGTTACAAGCTCATCCTTTGACCGCTCGATCTTGCGCTCTTCTTCCATTGCCCGCAATGAACTATCAACGAGTGCGTTAATACTTGAAATAACACGCTGCATATCTCCTTGTAATCGGAAAGGGATTCGATGATCCAAGTGCCCATCAGCAATATAGTGTAACTCAAATATGACGTGCTGTAACTGCATTTGGCGATATCTTCTTAGTAGACGCCAATAAACAATAAACACGTCTATTATCAACATTGCTGTCAAAAAGACCCAACCCCAACTCCAAAATTGAATATGGTTTGGACCAAATGCTAATGACATCTTTATTTGAAAAATTCCGTTAGCAAGTTCTGGATTTGACTCTATTAATTGATCCAACAACACATATATCGATAAATTAAGTAGTAAGAGCAAAATAATGGTTACGACTCCTTCACCGAACAATTCACTCTTTTCACGTGCGGTGAGTTTCACTTAACCAGCTCCATTCTAATGTGTTTCTACTTTATAACCGACACCCCATACGGTTTGAACAACTTTCTCGCCATTAGTGGCCTCTTCAATTTTATCACGTAAATGACTAACATGAACCATCACTGTCTTTGCTGAAACAACAGATTCCTGCTGCCAAACGCGCTCAAAAATATCATCTGCTGAAAAAACACGATTTGGATGACTAGCCAATAAATATAAAATTCCAAATTCTAAAGCTGTAAGTTGAATTAATGTACCATCCGTTGTCTCAACTTCATGTGAGTCTTTCTTGATCACTAATGGTCCAACTTTTAAAATATCCGGTGTCTCATTCTTAACCATGTGTTCTGCACGTCGTAGTAATGATTTAACACGTGCCATGACTTCTAACGGATTAAAAGGCTTCGTTACATAGTCGTCTGCGCCTTGAATCAAGCCTTGAATTTTATCCATGTCGCTTGCCTTTGCAGAAAGCATTAAGACGGGAATTTGTGAATCTTTACGAACTTCCTTAATAACCTCGCTGCCATCCATTTGCGGCATCATAATATCTAAAATCATCAAACCGATTTCTGGATTAGTATTTAACTTTGTAATTGCTTCCTTGCCATTATATGCCTTCTCAACTTCGTAACCTTCATTTTCAATATAAATACTCAAAAGTTCTACAATATCTTTATCATCATCTACAACTAATATTTTCATAATATTTACCTCTCAGATATAAGATTAAAGTTTCCATGCCTTGTTATGTATTCTTACAAAGCACCATATGGTAAAAGTACCATACTTTATAAGTCAATTGTAGCAAACTACAAGGCTATCGTATCTAAAGAATTCCTTAAAATCAAGATTTAACACATATATGTCTTGTAATTTCTCAAGGTATTCACAAAAAATTCATAAATTAATATCTTGTGCGCAAAGCAATCCATTTTAAAATATCTATGTTATTATTTTAATGTTGAGATGTCATTGACATTTTGGACTATATTATGATTTTTTTATAAGGAGATTATTAATTATAATGACAAAAAATTCAAAAACACTTTACCAACATGGAACTCTTGCATTACTTGTTCCGGGTCTTCTCACTGGGACAATCACTATGGGTGAGTTACTTACTCACGGCGACACTGGTATTGGAACTGGTGAAGGCCTTGACGGTGAACTCATTATTTTGAATGGTATTCCCTACCAAGTGGACAGTCATGGAAGTGCCAACGTACTTAAAGATGACTTTATCATGCCATTCGCTAACAGCCATTTTGCTAACTATACTGAACTTGGTACAATTAGCAATGCTACATCGGCTGATTTTGAAAAAACCGCACTCGAAGGCAAACCAAATTCAAATACTTTCTTTTCAGTCCTAGTTAAGGGAACCTTCAGCTACATGAAGACTAGAGCCGTTGTCAAATCATCAAGACCTTTCTCAACGCTCGCTGAGACTGCAAAGAATCAGAGCATATTTGAAACAGAAAATGTCAAGGGAACAATGCTGAGCTACTATTCCCCAGCCCTGTTTCACGGTGCAGCCGTTGCAGGATTCCATAATCATTTCTTAGCTGATGATCATTTATTTGGAGGCCACATCCTAGATTTCAAGATTGCAGAAGGAGCTGTTTCAGTACAGCAATTTGATACTCTTGAGCAGCACTTACCAGTTGACAATAAAGAATTCATGAGTCATGACTTCTCAAAAGATGATATAGCTAAAGCAATTGCGGATGCTGAATAACAATAATTGCAAAATCTTCCAAATTGTTTTAAATATTAACGAGTGATTCTCAAATACGTTTATACTTGATAAAAAAGGAGCTAAGTCAAAGGTTAAATTTTGACTTGGCTCCTCTACTTATTCTGGATAACCACGTTCCTTAAACCAGCATGGCACTCAACTCTAATAAAAAATTATTTTCATATTGGCATCATCGTCTGCTAAAGTTGACAGAATACGCCAAAACTGCAAGAATCTTAGCAACTTCATGTCCGGTTCCTGCACCGCCACCGCCAACTTTGGGGATCAGCGTATGATTGACATCAACTGCACTACTTGAAGAACTAAAAAACTGATTGAGTAATGCATTATGGCTTTGACTCATATTATCCCTGAAACTGTAGTTACTTCCCTGCGTATAATAATCTTCTATTGCCGGTTTAACAAAATTTTGAAATTTTGTTTTCTTTGAGACATATACCTTAATATCTTTCTGGTTTCCATCCGAATTGTTATAAATTCCATTCCAATTATTTTGCAGCTGATAACCATATTTTTGCATGGTGGAGGCCACAACATTGATTGGATAAAAGCCATCTTGTTTCGGTAATATATCAGCCTTTACAATTTTACCTGTATCTTGATTAATAAAGTAAACATAACTTACTGTTTCATCCTCAATTTGTTGTTTTTCAACTGAGCTCACTTCATCTTCATCAGTTTCATCCAAGCCGTCAATATCACTCATCATTGGAACTTGCGGATATACTTTTTGATCTGATTCTGAACTTGTTTCCGAATTCGACTCCGAACTTGATTCCGAGCTCGATTCTGAATTTGATTCTGAACTTGAATCTGAACTTGTTTCCGAGTTCGATTCTGAACTTGAATCAGGAACAGGCACCGGATTAGGATTTATTTCAATTGGTAATAAGTTGACTTCATAAACTGTAGGTTGTCCATCTTGAGCAAATTCAATGCCATCTGTTGGTAGGGTGCTAGACTTAACAAAGTATCCCTGATTTTCAATTAATGCTATATCATCTGTTAATTTATAGCTTGAAGTTGTCCCAAACTTACCATTAAGTTGTTTTTCAAGAATCACATTACCCGTCGAACTATCAATAAACCGTATTATAATTTGCTCATCTTTTGGTGAATACTTAACAACATAGTCTGTATCGCTGCTGTCTTGGCTTATATTGTCAGTCTCCGGAATCGTTGCCTGGTCTGCAGTATATCCCTTAATTTCTGGTGAAACAACTTCGCCAAAAGTGGTTCCATTCTCTGGTGTCCATGTGCTCGTTGTTTCACCTGTCACTTCATCTTTTATAACTTCATTAGTAAATACCAATTTTTGAATGCTATCAGCAGCTACTTTTTCTCCGTCCTCATACTCATAACTGATCTTTTGCTGTACAGTTTTCTCTGTATTCGTCTTAGTTGTTTTGTGTTTCAAATACACCGAAAAGGTCTGATCTTTTGTATCATCAACATCAAAGCGAGAGGAACTCGTCAAATCTGTTTTAGTAGTGTCAATTTCATATCCCTCATTCTTATAATCTTCTATCTTTGCATCAGGATATTTGATTATTGAATTAGAATTTCCGCTAATACTACTTGAGTCCAGTATTTTACCTGTATTCTCATCTATATAATTGATTGTCGCATTCTGTGAAGCTACATACTTCATATAATCAAATCTAAATGTTTGTTCAGCCGAAAATGCGCCCGTTGAAGCAGCAATTGAGAATGAATACTGTGGATTTTGGGAATTTATCTTACTAGCTAAGCTCTCACTGAAAGTTGTATTATCTAGCACAACACTAAGTATTTTAGTTGCTGAATCGTACTTTATATCCAGATCGTGCAATTGACCATCCTCAAAATCTGATCCCATCCCTTGTACAGATTGTTGATCAATTGTTCCTCTTCCAGTTGAATCTGTTGATACAAATGCTCCATATGGTGTTGGCAATCCTTCATCTGAATCACCATCTACCCCACCATAATTCGCATATGTGTCAAGCTTCCAACCAAACACACTTGGAACACCATATATTCCAACATTTCCTCCATAAATATTATTACTGCTGCTATATTGGCTTCTATCGCCTTGGTAAAAGGCAAAGCCAATGCCATCAGCAACCTTATTTGCGGCTGTACTCTTTCCAACATTGATTGCACCTTTTATTTCAAAAGAATTGTTTAAATTAATTAATCCTTTAAAAGTAATGTTTCCTGCTTGGCTGGTAGTTGTAGTAAAAACTTGTATGCCAGTTGAACTATCGTAATTATTAACCGCATTCCCATTTTGTGTAAAATAATTCAGGAAATCATCTTTTGAAATTGTCGTATACGCATCAGTATTAGATTGATCTGCTGCTGGATTTGTTTCCTCTGTACTTATTTCAGGAGTAGCCGCATTAATATTAGAAGTAATAGGAACAGAAATTAGGGCCCCTGTGACTAAACTTGTGAGAACCAAAGTATTTTTCTTCCTTATTATTCTAGCTTTTTTTCTCATGCGCTTCCCTCCCCACGCCAGTAATAATAGTTTTCTTAATTTGTTTTACTTGATCGATACTTACGTTGCTTTATTTCCACTATCTTCTCGCCCAGTTCAGCCCAATCAAGTGGTGTTGGCGGCTTTAGCCAAATAACTTGGTTAAACAGATGATACTCAATATACTGGTCACTTAGATATAAATCTGTTTCACTTGTCAATACATTTGAAACACTCACATTAATATTCACGTAACTCTTAAAAAGACTCAGAATATAAGAATTTACATATGGGCCACCCGAAAAATCTATACATAGTGTTACTCGATCCCTCTTTGAAAAAGGAATTTTAGAGGTAAGCATCAAAGTCATTATGTTAAAATATGCCCTTTTTTTATCGGGAAGTACCCAGTGCTGGGCTATCCCATCGACTACTCTTCTTACCTTGTTATCTAAAAATGGATAAACATCTGCAAAATACTGAATGTTTAAACTAAACTGATCCGTCTGGATAAAACAAATCTTATCCAAAATTACTTGTGAACTAATCTCATTGCAAAGTTTTGCTTCCTCGTCCTGATAACTATCATTCTCACTAATTAAATCTTTTATGCCATTTAAAAGTACTAGCGATATTTTTCTGAATTTTTCGCGTTCTTCCTTCTTAAACGAATTTATCGTTAATTTCTCAACGTTAAATATTCCCGTATAATAATAAAATTGAATAATGAATAGTGATTCCCTCAATAATTTTTTCCTTGATATTGGTAAGAAACTTAATAATGAAGGTTCAGCTAATTCATTAGCAATAACCAAACTGCTATCTGAAATAAACTTCTTGTTCAGTACTCTCTTCTCTATAATCCAAAGCATTAATTCCGCCTTAAACTTTTGTATATTTGAAATAGTTTGCGAAACATTAAAATTTCTCATACTTAATCGTTCAAGTTTCTGGGGAAAAGCACCAAAAAAGACAAAAGAATTATAGATGAAATACCGTAAACTAGCTTCTTCATCTGCATAACGAGTGAGCGAAAATTCCTCATACAATTTGTCATACTTATTTTTTTGTTGGTAGAAAAAGGTTTTTGGCCACGAATATTTTATTTCTATCTTCTGAAAGCTCGGAAAATCTCCCCCACTAAGAATCTCTACCATCAGAATTCGAATTGGTGATAATTCAAAATAATACTTTTTTATCATACTTAATGTATGACGCGAAAAATTCTTGGCAGGAATAACTGTGTGTGTATTAATAACCATACCTGGATACTCCGTCAATAGCTTAATATCATAATTTAGGCTCTCCAATAGATTCGCAATTTTGTAACGAGACATATTCATGCTCTCTTGCAAACTTTTAAGTTCAATTTCACTGTTGGGATTATCCAAAATTGCTGTAAATAGGTCAATTTTGTCACGTTCAAAATCATTCAAGACATTCAAAAATTCCATAATTTGTACACCTTTACTCAAAAAGCTAGTATTTGACTTCATTTTTCTCAATTATATCAAATTAGTTTCAAAAGTTATACAAAATTGTTAAACCAATTTTTATTTATCTTGAACATACAGTAATTATATCGCTCCAAAAATTTATTCTGGTTTCTTTTTTTCTTTTTTTTAAACAATTAAAAACATTCATTACACATCTGTCATTAAAAGCTTTATGCACTTTTTTGCTAATAAAAAAATATTTATTCATTAAATTAAGAAATAATTGGTTTTTTATTAAAAAACTATTGAAATGCAAAATAAAATGAGCTATAGTTATCATCATCAAAATGAATTGTTATTCATAAAAAATGAATTTAAAGGAGTGATTTCATGCACGTCGCAATTTTAGGAGCAACTGGATATAGCGGCAATGTTCTCTATAATTTATTGTCACAGCATCCTAATGTTGAAACAATAAATCTATATGGTCATGAAGGGGGCAAGAGTTCTCGCTTCCTAGATAATGAAGTTCCGGCTTTTTTTTCAGCTCATATAGCTATCTTGCCGTTCGACCCCAAAGAAATCATGGCAAATAATGATTTGCTTTTCTGTGCGACCCCTGCTGGAATTACTAAAGACTTAATGGAACCCTTTATATCAGCCGATTTTCCGGTAATTGACTTATCAGGTGACTTTCGTTTAACAGACCCTGCTACCTATGAGAAGTGGTATCACAAAGAAGCTGCACCTGTGGACTTATTAGAAAAAGCTGTTTATGGTTTAGCTGAATTTCCGGAAGAGAAAGCTGGCAAGTATATTGCCAATCCTGGATGTTATGCAACTGCTACATTGCTCGGGTTAGCACCCTTAGTCATTAAACATATGATTCAAAAAGATTCGATTATAGTTGATGCAAAATCAGGTGTTTCGGGTTCAGGGAGAAAGTTAAGTTCAAGTAGTCAATATAATTTTATAAATGAAAATGTATGGCTATACAAAATGAATAAGCATCAGCATATTCCAGAAATTATGCAAAAATTAAATGAATGGGATTCTCATATTCCGGCTATTCAATTTTCAACAACTCTAATTCCTGTTACTCGTGGAATTATGGCAACAATCTATCTTAAGCCACTTAAAAAATACACTAATGAACAATTGTTAGAATGTTTTCACCAATTCTATGATGATGCACCTTTTATTCGTTTCAGAGAAAATGATCTACCAACTATTAAAGAGGTCACCGGTTCTAACTTCTGTGATATTGGAATCAACTACAATCCAATCACCAATACGATTACCATTGTTTCTGTAATCGACAATTTGATGAAAGGCGCAGCTGGACAAGCTATTCAGAATTTCAATATTCTTTGTAGCTTAGAACCCACTAGCGGTCTACCACAATTACCAGTTTTTCCTTAGCACATAAATCTAAAGGGAGTATCAAAAATGATAAATACTAATAATTTTATTGAAACAGATTTTGAATGGCCAACAGGATTCTATAGTGATGCAAAGCATATAGGTCTCAAACATGAGAAATTAGATTTTGGCTGGTTGTATTCCGAAGTACCAGCTGCTGCAGCTGGAGTCTACACAACTAACAAGTTTTGTGCAGCTCCAACGGCTAAAACAAAAGAGATCGTCAGTCAAAACCACAAGCTCCAAGCAATTATTGCTAATAGTGCCATTGCAAATTCTTGCACAGGACTTCAAGGAGAAAAAGACGTTCTCACAGAACAGACATTAGTTGCTGAAAAATTAAATATTGAGCCTTACCTTGTAGGTGTTGCCTCAACTGGACTGATTGGGACATGTTTACCAATGAAAAAGATCAAAAAAGGCATTGACGGATTATCATTAACTTCCAGTACTGACCTTACAAAGGCAATTTTGACAACCGATACAAAACAAAAAATCATTAGTATTACTTTCAAAATACAAGGAATTACTTGTAAAATGTCTGGCTTTGCTAAAGGATCTGGGATGATTCATCCCAAAATGGCAACAATGCTTGCCTTTATCACAACAGATGTTGCAGTAGGCGATGATACTTTACAGCCATTACTTAACGAATTAACCGATGTTACCTTCAATCAAATTACAGTTGATGGTGATACTTCAACAAATGATATGGTTCTTACACTAGCCAATGGGATGGCAAATAATGAGCCATTAACTAATGAAAGTCCAGATTATCAGGTATTCAAAGAAGCACTCCACTTTGTTTTACAGAAATTAGCGCAAAAGATCGCTGCTGATGGTGAGGGAGCAACCAAATTAGTTGAAGCAAATGTCTTGGAAGCACAAAGTAAAATGGATGCACAAGCAATTTCTAAAGCAATTGTTGGCTCAAGTCTTGTTAAAGCAGCACTTTTTGGAGCAGATCCTAATTGGGGAAGAATTATCAGTACCATTGGGGCAACTCCAGCAACATACAATCCCGAAACAATTGATATTAAAATCAATGAATTCTTAGTCGTTAAGCAAAGTCTAGCCGTTGATTTTGATAAAGAAGAAGTCAGCGATAGCCTCAAGCAAGATGTGATCACTTTAACTGTTGACCTACATGATGGGCAATATGATGGTCAAGCATGGGGCTGTGACTTAACTTATAAATATGTAAAAATCAATGCAACATACAGTAGTTGATCATTAGGAAAGGAGGGTTCAAGATGGAGAACTTAATTGTAATTAAAATTGGTGGAAATTCGATTGAAACATTGACCACAAGTTTTTTCTCACAAATTCGTCAGTGGATGCTGGCAAAAAAACATATTTTAATAATCCACGGCGGTGGCAGCAAAATTTCAGAATTATCTGACAAGCTTAAGATTCCTGTTAAAAAAATTGACGGTATGCGAGTCACGGATACGGCAACACTTGAATTAACACGAATGGTATTACTAGGTCAAACACAACCACAATTATTAATGAAATTAACGAAAGCCGAAATCCCTGCGATTGGTTTGAACGCAGCGGATGAATCCATCTTGAATGGATCCTTTCTTAACAAAAAAAAATACGGCCTAGTCGGTAAAATTGATAAAGTTGACGACACATTACTCAGTGAGGTCTTAGATAAGCATATCGCAGTTTTGGCTCCAATGGTTTTAACAGATGAGCAACAATGGCTAAATGTCAATGCAGATACCGCAGCTTCAAAGATAGCAGGCCTTCTAAAAGCAGAAAAACTGTATCTGATGACGGATGTTCCTGGAGTTCTCCATGAGGGAGAAATCGTCCGAAGTCTCTCACCTAG
The DNA here is from genome assembly GCF_000260415.1 of Liquorilactobacillus mali KCTC 3596 = DSM 20444. Lineage (GTDB taxonomy): Bacteria > Bacillota > Bacilli > Lactobacillales > Lactobacillaceae > Liquorilactobacillus > Liquorilactobacillus mali. Next base: position 39,332 of record NZ_BACP01000048.1, on the reverse strand, counting down.
CACTGCAGCAAAACTACAAGAACAAAAAATTATAACTATGGGAATGCAGCCAAAGATAAAAGCAGCCTTTAGTGCATTAAATCTTGGTGTCCCAAGCGTTCAAATTACTAATCAACTTACTACTTTAGGAACAACTATTATCCAGGAAGGAGCTAATGAAAATGCAGTCTATTTTTAAAACATATAACAGATTTCCCTTTGAAATAGTTAAAGGTGAGGGTGTCACTCTATTTGACGAAACGGGGAAAAAATATCTTGATTTAACCAGTGGAATTGGGGTTTGCAACTTGGGATACAGTTCAAAAAAAGTCAAGAATGCCGTGAGTGCACAGTTAGACAAAGTCTGGCACACTTCAAATCTCTATGAGAGTCAGTTGCAAGAAAACGTTGCGGAATTATTAATTAAAGGTGCCGACAAAAAAGTATACTTCTGTAATTCAGGAACAGAAGCTAATGAAGCAGCATTGAAGTTAGCTCGTAAGGCAACTGGGAAAAGTAAAATGATGGCCTTTGATCACTCCTTCCATGGTAGAAGTTATGGCTCTCTTTCGCTAACTGGCAACGATAAGATAAAAGAAGGATTTGGTCCATTCTTATCTGATATTGAATTTGAAACATACAATAATTTTGATTCTATTGAAAAAATTGATAATTCATTTGCTGCTGTTATCTTGGAAGTAATTCAAGGAGAAGGCGGCATCGTAGTTGGAAATTACGACTGGCTGCAAGCTGTCGAAGCTAAATGCAAGGAAACTAATGTATTGCTGATTATTGATGAGGTTCAAACAGGGATGGGAAGAACAGGTAAGCTCTTTGCCTATGAAAATTATGACTTAGATCCTGACATTATAACTGCAGCAAAGGGCCTTGCAAATGGTATTCCAGTCGGTGCAATGATTGGAAAAGCCGAATTAGCCGATTCTTTTGGCCCCGGCTCTCATGGTTCAACTTTTGGTGGCAATCCGCTTGCAATGAGTGCTGCAAGTGCTGTATTAGAAACACTAGATAATGCTTTTTTAGACGATGTCCAACAGAAAGCTAGTTTTCTCTGGTACTTCCTTGAAAAAGAAATTTCTTCTTTAGAAGGTGTTGACTCAATTTCTGGCAAGGGGTTAATGATTGGTATCCATATTAATTCTTCTATTCCTGTTAATCAGGTAATCAATGAATTACACAAAGTTGGTGTGCTGACTCTTTCATCCAGAGGCAATACTCTTCGTCTTCTTCCACCTTTGACAATTATGAGCTCTGAATTATTGGAGGGTGTTAAAAAAATAAAAGAAGTCCTACAAAATGCAACTGTGAGCTTATAGGAGGCGCAATATGAATCACTTTTTTGGTAAACCTTTCCTTAAAGAAAACGATTTTTCTGCTAAGGAACTTAATTTCTTAATTAATTTTGCAATTCACTTAAAAGAATTAAAAAAGCAAAATATTTCCCATCAGTATCTCGCTGGGAAAAATATTGCGCTTTTGTTTGAAAAATCATCTACGAGAACCCGTTCAGCATTCACTGTTGCTGCAACAGATTTAGGCGCACATCCTGAATTCTTGGGTAAAAACGACATTCAGTTTGGAAATAAAGAATCCGTTGCGGACACTGCGGTCGTGCTCGGCAGTATGTTTGATGGAATCGAATTTCGTGGTTTTTCACAAGAAATTGTAACAGAATTGGCAGCAAAAAGCGGTGTCCCAGTCTGGAATGGTTTAACGGATGATTGGCATCCAACACAAATGATAGCCGATTTCATGACACTCAAGGAACATTTTGGAAAACTCAAAGGGCTGACACTTACTTATGTAGGCGATGGCCGCAACAATATGGCCAATAGTCTCTTGATGACAGGTGCAATCCTTGGCGTAAATATTCACATTGGCTCACCTGGATCTCTTCAACCTTCAAAAGAAGTTCAAGACCTAGCATTTGAAGAAGCAAAAAAAAGTGGTGCAGAACTGCTGATAACTGATGATGTTCAAAAAGCAGCAGCGAATGCCGATGCCCTTTATACGGATGTTTGGGTATCGATGGGCGAAGATGTTGATTACGGTGAGAGAATTAAACTGCTTCTTCCCTATCAGATAAATGGTGAATTGTTAGAAAAGACTGGTAAAGAGAATACAATCATCCTGCATTGCTTACCTGCATTTCATGATAAAAAGACGACCATTGGAAAAAAGTTAGCGGACCAATACAATTTGGAGTCGCTTGAGATCACAGATGAGGTCTTCAAGAGCAGTAATTCGGTTGTATTCCAAGAAGCAGCTAACCGTATGCATGCAATCAAATCAATTATGGCTGCAACATTAGGACATCCGTTCATTCCTGAAGAATACTTTGAATAAAAATATTATAGACGTACCTGTACAATTCAGCAGGGTAAACCAGTAAAAATGTAGTATAAATCAGAAAAATTTGAGTACAAACACGAAATTATGAGCACAACAAGTACTATGACGGAAAATTTTGGCTCATGGAACATGTTTACCCAGAATAAATAGAAGGAGCTAGGTCATAAAATTTGACCTAGCTCCTTGCTGATTATATATACATATCAGAAAAACTACATTTTATACATAAGGTTTTCTATTAATCACAACGACGACCACTTTTTAAATCTTGCGTCCAGGATTTAAAATATTATTAGGATCGAATGTTTGTTTAACCTTACGCTGTAAGTCAACAACTTCTTGGCCCAATTGTGAAACAATCCATCCATATTTGAGATCGCCAATTCCATGTTCTGCTGAGATTGTTCCACCTAATGATTGTGCAAAAGCAAAAATCTTCTCAATTGCGCTTTTCACATCTTCTGGAATTGTATCCAAATCTCTGGAAATTGCAATATTTGGATGGAAATTACCATCACCTGCATGACCACCTAAGAAAACCTTTACTGGTGATGTAAAACTAAGATTATCTACAAATTCCGCAAGTTCAGGCAACTTAGAAAGTGGTACTGCAACGTCTTCGACCACTAGTCTCCCGTAAGCTGCTTCTGCTTTGTAATAATCCTGTCGTATTTTAACAATCTCTTTTGCATATTCAGGGTCATCTGTTACTGAAACATGCAAAGCGTTATTCTGCTCCAGCGTCTTCTTAAGCGCCTCTAAAGCGCCAACTGGGGTTACATCCAATTGAAAAATCAATAAAGCTTCTGCGCCTTCTTTGCCCATATCTGTTCCCTCAAGCGAATCAAGTGCTTCTATTGAAGTTTTATTTAATGCTTCCATCATTGACGGGTTCAAACCACTAGCCGATATCTTCTCAACCGCAATACTTAATGCCTTCATATCGGCAAATGTTGCCAAACCTGTTGTTGAATTACCAAAGGGAATAGGCAAAATTCGAACTGTTGCTTCCACTACAACGCCAAGCGTTCCCTCCGAACCAACAAATAAATCTGTCAGATCATATCCCGCATTATTTTTAAAGCAGCGTCCACCAGTTTCTACTACTGTTCCATCAGCCAGTACAATCTTCAATCCCAGTACTGATTGCTTTGTCGTTCCGTACTTTAAGGAACTCATACCGCCAGCATTAGTTGCAATGTTTCCCCCAACTGTACTTATTGGTTTTGAACCAGGATCTGGTGCAAAAAAATATCCTTGTTTGCGGACTTCTTCATCCAAAGTTCCATTCAGAACTCCAGCTTCTACTACGGCAGTTTGATCCGCTGTATTAATTTCGATAATTTTGTCCAGTTTTGCTAAATTCAAGACAATTCCACCATTTTCACCAGCTGAGCCATTAACAATGGAAGTCCCACCACCATAGACTGTGACCGCAATTTTTTCTTGGTTAGCAAATCTAACTGTCTCCTGCACATCTGCAATACTCTTAGCATTTATCAATACAGCAGGTTTACTCCCCGTGATTATCTCTTGCGTGAATTTATTCTGGCCATAGTTCTCCAGTATTTTTTCATCGCTCACTATTTCTCCTGTAGATAATTGTAATTTGCTTATATCAAATGTCATATTTTAACTTCCTTCCTATGAATAAAAAGAGTCGTCCTTCTTACATGAAGGACGACTCTCGCCGCGGTACCACCTTGATAAACTTAAATTGCTAAGTCCTCTCTAATGCAATAACGGGCATTTCCGTAATCAGTTTAATCTTGTTCGCCAATTCATCATCTTAACAAAGACCATCTTCAATCAATCTTTCAACTATTTCCCAGCAAAACAACAGCTCTCTTAATTCAAGATTAATTTACTCATCTTTTGATTTTAATGTAATTATGGATTTTTAATTTTTGAAAGTCAAGAGGGTTTTATAAAAAAATATGTTCTGGATCAGACTATGAATTTGGCTTATAGAATCCATTTGTAAGCAACCAAATGATAAAATTAAAGTTCAAATATTTTTAATAGTTTCATAAATCATAATTTTCTTTTACCCATTTACCCGCAAATGCAATCATTTCTTCAGTTTGTCTGTTAAGCAGTTCCGGCAACTCATCAAAGGAAAAGTATTCAAGTCCTAATGTTTCATCGGTCTGATTTTCTAGCAGCGCTCCTCCAATAGGTTTAACCAAAAACAACTGTGTAATTGTTTGAGCAACATCACCATTTGGGTACTCCACCGTTCCGCGGTCAAAAGTTTTTAACATCAACTCCACTTTTACATCCAGCCCACTGTCTTCTTTAACTTCTCGAACACAAGCCTGTGCATATGTTTCACCATATTCAAGAAAACCACCTGGCAAACTCCAGTTATGCGTATCTGCCCTGAGATTCAAGAGAACTTCCTGCTTATCATTAAGCACAATACCTGCAGCTGTATTCAAAATAATCGGTGTATGTCCAACTAAACCTCTGATCATTTTAATGTAATCTTTACTCATTATTTTTTCCTCCTTGATACAAAAGCATTACTCCCTTGTATCTTGCGTGAGTGGCACCTCCTTTAAACGGAACATGAAAAAGCCCCCTAAAAGAAACAACAGTGCTAAACTGGCAATACCCAACTGAGAATGTCCAGTCAACTGAGTGGTTATCGAAAATAAAACTGGACCTAAAACGGTCGAAAATTTGCCAAAAATATTATAAAAGCCGAAAAATTCATTCGCCTGCTTTTTTGGAATGATACGTGCAAAGTACGCACGGCTGAGTGCCTGAATTCCTCCTTGAGAGGATCCTACCAAAAGTCCTAGAATCCAAAAATCAAGAACTGTTTTCATGAAAAGAGCATAAAAACAGATACAAAAATAAATAACAATGGCTACTAACAACATTATTTTCGTTCCATATTTTTGGGCTAGCCAGCCATAAACCAATGTACAAGGGAAAGCCACAATATTCAGAACTAGCAATACAAGCAGCAGTGTACTTGTTTTTACCCCCATGTCAACTCCAAATGCAGTTGCCATAGTTACAATTGTATCAACACCGTCTATAAAGAAAAAATAGGCAATCATGAAACCGGTTACTTGCTTATAGTTGCGAATCTTCTTCAATGTTGCCAACATCCTATGGTAGCTTTCCTTTAGGGGCGAACGAGGTTTAACTAATCCATACTGCTGATCGACATTACGCAGCATGGGGATGGAAAATCCCAGCCACCAGAGTGTTGTCATCATAAAAACTAATCTGATTGTCTGAGTGGAAGAAATTAAACCAAATGTAGAAGTATTAATTAGTAGCATAGCAACCATGAAAAGCAGTGCACTTCCAATATAACCAATTCCAAAACCATAGGATGAAACTAAATTGTTCCGTTCATTTTTAGTTACATCCGTAATGAATGCATCGTAAAATAAATTTGCTGCCTGATATCCAATATGTGAAAAAGTATACACAACAAGTAACAGCTGCCATTGATCTGTAGGAACAAAAAATAATGCTCCCGTCATTATAACACCCATAAATAATGAATATCGAAAAAAGCGCTTTTTGTTGCCAAGATAATCACCTAATGTACCCAGAAAAGGTGCAAGTATCGAGATGATCAGAGTAGAAAACGAACTCACATACCCCCAATATGCCGTAGTATCGCTTGCTGGTACATGAGCATTCCCCGCAACAAATTTGAAGTAGACCGGTAAAATTGCAGTTACAATAATCAATGAGTAGGCCGAATTAGCACAATCGTATAAAATCCAGCTTTTTTCTTCCTTAGTAAATTTCAAAAGTTTTCTCCCTTCCGGATAACTAACCTGATTCTACATAAAAAATGGACACTAAGTGTTTCATTCTTGTAAAAAGTACGTCAAACTTATGTAAAAACTCAGCAACGGTTTCCCCTAATATAATTAAAAATGGGAATATAACATGAGCCAATAAAATTTGAGTACTAACTCGAAATTATGAACATAAAGAGTCCTTTGTTATGAGTAATTCGAAGTTAAATGGAGAATTTTTACTTATGAAACACATTTATCTGAAAATAAATAAAAGGACCAGGTCAAAATTTAACTTTTGACCCAGCCCTCTTCTCTTGTTTTGGAGTACTCATAGCACAATACGCTAATTACATCTTCTCAATTAATAGAATAGTTCTTACTTCCCATGAATTTTTTCTTGTAACTTATCACCTAAATCATCAATCTTTTTAGAAGCAAAAATAGTTCCACCAACTAAAACACCGCCGACAATCAAACCTACTGCAAGTACGAACTTAAATAATCCTTTAATTAAATCCATCATTTTTGCCTCCTATTATTGACTTTTTCACCTTTTGCTACTTGTATTTCTTTGTAAATTGCCATTAATAATTGGGCTAGAGCCAAAACAAGCGATAGCTTCGACCAAAAACCTATTCCAGAACCTAGTTTTTTCACACCTTCACCCCCATACAAAGAAAAGCCTTTGCAATCCCTTAAGTACATTATAGAGTAAGATAGTGTTCGAAATCTATTGATAAGGCTTCCTATTGTATGCTTCCAGTCTTTTTATCAGATTCCGAAGCAATTCCAATATCTTGGTTCAATACAAGGCTCTTAAGTACTTGGGTAAAAGAATAGTCATCATTAAGTGCTGGAACCATCTTAAACTCCGTACCACCACTTTGCATGAAGTATTCTTTATTCTCAATCTCAAGTTCATGAAGTGTTTCAAGACAGTCTGAAACAAAGCTTGGAGCAACTACTAATACACGTTTAACTCCTTCTTTAGGCAATTCCCTCAATGTATCATCCGTCGCAGGTGTTAACCACGTGTCCGGTCCAAATCTAGACTGGAATGTTTCAGTATATGAAACGTTCCCCAATCTTTCCATTATCAGTTTCGTTGTTAACTTACACCGCTCTGCATACGGATCACCCTTCTCAACATAACTAACAGGAATACCATGATAAGAAAACAATAATTTGTCTGGTTGAAATTCATCAATCGCCCTTTTTATTTTGTCTGCCAGTGCATCGATATACGGAGCAAAATCACAAAAGTCTGTGACTATCTTTAGACTAGGGATCTTTATTCTCCCCATATAAAAGCGATTAATATCATCTAACACTGAGCCAACTGTTGTTGTGGAATATTGCGGATATAACGGAATAATTGTCAATTTGTCGACTTCCAATTGTTCCATCTCAAGGAGCACCTGTGCAATTTCGGGTTCACTATAACTCATAGCATAACGGACAATATAGTCTGGTAATTCTTCTTGCAGCATCTCTGTTTGCCGTTGTGTGTAATAAAGCAGAGGCGAGCCATGTTCCTCCGACCATATTGCCTGATATAATTTAGCGGACTTCTCAGGCCTATGTGGTAAGATTGCCAAGTTTAAGATTGGATTCCATTTCCATGCTGGCATATCAATCACACGTGGATCACTTAAAAATTTTTTTAAGTAAACACGTACATCAGCTGGAGTAGGAGTTTTTGGAGTTCCTAAGTTAATTAATAAAACACCTTTTTTCATTTTTCTCACCCTTCTTAAGCTGTCTTTCATAAAAAAACTAAAGAATAGTTAATTGATAAACATTCTCAATTATTTTTTTTAATTCTAGCATAAGTACTAACTGATTAAAAGTAAAAATTTATGATTACTTCTTTTCACATCAACACTCATTCGTTATCAATTTACATTTTTCAATATGTATACTATAATAATTACTAGTTTAGAATAATTCTAAACCAATTGGAGGGATTAACATTGGAGAAGAAGAGGAGTCTTGCACAAAAAATTAACATTATGCGAGCCGCTGTTATGGGGGCCAACGATGGTATTTTGTCCGTCGCTGGTATTGTTATTGGGGTGGCCGGAGCAACTGATAACAACTATGCTATTTTTCTAGCTGGTATTGCCGGTATGCTGGCCGGTACTGTATCAATGGCCATGGGTGAATATGTATCCGTAAATGCACAGAAGGATGCACAAAAAAAAGCAATTATTCAACAAGAATCTGCACTTTCGCTGAATTATAGCGGAGAAGTAGCATATGTCAAAAATAAATATATGTCGAAGGGAATTCAGCCGGAACTTGCTGCTAGAGCAGCTTCCGAGATGATGAAAAAAAATGCATTGTTAACATCTGTACGTGAGCGTTTTGGCTTTGATATCAATGAATTTACGAGTCCATATGCTGCAGCACTATCGTCAATGATATCTTTTCCCTTAGGTTCAATTTTGCCTTTATTAGCAATCACATTATTGCCCGAATCAATAAAGGTGTTTGCAACTTTTATCTCCGTTGTGATCGCACTTGCCATTACGGGATTTATTGCTGCTGTTCTCGGAAATTCAAATCGTAGAAATAGTGTTATGCGCAATACTGTTTCTGGTATATTAACGATGCTTGTAACATATGGCATTGGTATCCTGATAGGAAGGTGATTTTAGATGAATCCAGATATTTTGAAAAAAAATAAGAGCATTAGTAAGAATATTAATAAAAGCATTGAAAAGAACACCAACAAATCAAAGATGACAATTGATGAAAAGTTAAACACTCTGCGTGCCGGAGTTCTTGGATCAAATGATGGAATTCTAACCGTTGTTGGAGTTTTGTTTAGTGTCGCAGTCGCAACAACAAATCAATTTACAATTTTTATTGCTGGTCTCGCCGATTTAATTGCATGTGCTTTTTCAATGGCAGCTGGTGAATACGCATCAGTAAGTACACAAAAAGATACTGAAAAGTCTGTAGTTTCAAAAGAAAAGCTGCTACTAAGCAATGATTTTGATACTGAAAAAAGACGCATTGCTTTATTCTATGAAGAAAAAGGAGTTACGTCTGCAACTGCATCAGAGATTGCTGAAGATTTGATAGCTAAAAAACCACTTGAAACACTAGTTGATATTAAATATAACTTAAAGCTGGGGCATTATATGAACCCTTGGGCAGCTGCTTTTTCATCACTATTTTCAGCAACTGCAGGTGGAATTTTTCCATTAGCCGCAATGACATTATGTCCAACTGGTCTTCAATGGCCAGCAACCATCCTAGCCGTTTGCGTCTCGGTCTCCTTAACCGGATATCTCGGTGCCAAGTTAGGAAATGGTCTAGTTAAAATTGCAATTATGCGTAATCTTCTTGTTGGTATTTTGACAATGATCATTCACTATAGCATAGGGATCTTACTGTAAAACTTCATGCTTATTTTAAAAAATCTAAATTGACATCCTCACAAATTAATACAATTAACATCTCTGAAGTTTTCCTAGATAAGGAACTACTCAGAAACTGTTGTTAGTAATTTGTAGATGTGAATTTAGATTTTTTAGTTGCTTCATTTCCTAGATATAGTGCCGTATTTTATCATATAATGAAAATATCCTGATAATCATAAAATTCTAAGAGGAGCTGCGCTAGATGAATCCAAAAAGCAAAGTGAAAATTCAGTTACTTGATTCCGCTCATCTCGTGGAGTCACAAAAAATATTCAAAATACTTGGTAATCCCATACGACTTCAACTATTAAAGATTTTAGAACAACAGTCTCTTAATGTCAGCGACCTAGTTGAATTACTAAATATAGAGCAATCCGTCGTCTCCCACCAGCTGGCAGTACTGCGCAAGTATCAGCTAGTAACTGCAACTAGGAAGGGTAAGTCAAACTATTATCGGCTTGATGATCCGCATATTCTTGATGTAGTTAATGAAACACTTGCACATGCTGACCACGTTATTCGCGGGAAAAGGCATGGTGAGTAAACTGTTTCTTTCTTCAAAAGTTATTTTTACTGTATAAACATCAGAAAAGATATGACATAAGTCGGTAAAATTTGGATACTAGCGTGCATTTGTGAACGTAGCAAGTACCTCATCAATAAGTAATTCGAAACTAGACGGAGAATCTTGACTTATGAAACACATTTATCCAGATAAAGACAGGGGGGCAGGTCAAACCTCAACTTTGACCTGCCCCCCTGTCTTTAAATTTCCCTCAAACAATTACGATTTCTATCTGACTACTAAAACTGATATTGGTGCATTTTTGGCCATATATGCTGCTTGACTACCAAAACGCCCCTTAATACCCTTCTTCGATTCTGAACCAATTATTAATAAATCAGGATTTGCCTTAGGAATAACCTTCTTAACAATTGATTCGCCCGCGTCACCTTCTGCAATAATCGTTCTAACATCCTTGACCCCCCTGTCAAGTGCCTTATCACGATATTCCAAAATATGTTTTTCTAATGCGGATCTCTCACCATGAATAAAATCTTTATCCATTGCTTGAAAAATACTTAATTCATCACTTTCAAGTACAGATGTGATTATAAGTTCTGCTTTTTCTGCAATTGCTCTTTCTATCGCATAGTCAAACGCTAAAAGTGCATCTGCTGAGTCATCAACCCCAACTAATATTTTTTCTATTTTTTTCATCTCGCCACTACCTTTCATGACAATTACCAAACAATCTTGTTATTCTCCCTCAAGATTTGCTTTTGCAGCAAATTCCTTATTTCCCTTGTAGAGATCATAAACCGTCCATGACAGCAATACTAATATTCCAGCAATCAATGCATATGCAATGCAATTGGCGATTGTTAATTGGGTTGCCGAAGCATTATCACCAAAGAAATCTTTTACTTGTCCAGGTAAACCAATGATGTTAAGAAACGTTAATCCTAATACAGAGATCCATCCCAGAACTTTAATCAAAGTTGTATTCTTAAATCTCTTACCCATCTCGGCATTACTATCGGTTAACATCAATAACGGTAACATTGAGAATGGTAAGGCAAAGGCAAGGAAGACCTGCGAATTGTTCATTAATGTATTCAAGGCCTCATGTTCAGCAATCTCACTCTTACCACTTGTCAAGATAACACAAATCAAAACAGGAACAACTGAGATAAGACGTGTAACTAATCTACGCAACCATAATGGCATTCTTAAATGAACAAAGCCTTCCATGATAACTTGTCCAGTTAATGTTCCCGTAATTGTTGAATTTTGACCTGAAGCTAACAGGGCAACCGCAAACAGAACCGATAAAACTCCTGAGCGAGCTACCTCAGCCAACAGTCCATTACTTAGAGTTGAAGTATCAGAAAGAGCTTGAAAAAGTCCAAAGAATGAAGGATCCTTTACAGCACCCGTCTTAAATACGGCAACACCCATGATTAGAAGGAGTGAATTAACAATAAAAGCAAGAGATAATTGAATATTTGAATCCCATGCAGAAAACCTAACAGCTTGTGCAATCTCTTCGTTATTCTCATGATCAATTTTTCTTGTTTGTGAAACAGCTGAATGCAGATATAGATTATGTGGCATAACAGTTGCTCCAATAATGCCAAGTGCTCCAGTTAATGGTGTCTGTCCACCAACGCTGGGTGAAGTAGCAAATGTCTTTGTTGTTGGTATAAAGCCTTTAAAAATATCACCCCATGATGGGTTTGAAAGTGCTACTTGATAAACAAAAACAAATAAAATAACAAAAATCAAACATACAACAATTGCTTCAATCTTTCTAAAACCAATCTTAGTCAAAAGTAATAATAACAAAACATCAAAAACAGTAATAAATACAGCTATAACTAATGGTATATGGAATAGAAGATATAAGGCAATCGCAGCGCCAATAACTTCGGCTATATCAGTTGCCATAATAGCTAACTCTGTTAAGAGCCATAAAACAATCCCTAATGACTTACTTGTACGTGCACGAATTGCTTGTGCCAAATCCATCTGGCTCACAATTCCAAGTTTGGCAGCCATGTATTGCAGTAACATCGCGATCAAACTTGAGATTAAGATAACGGAAATTAATAAATACTGAAAATTTTGTCCACCAGTAATAGATGTTGACCAGTTACCCGGATCCATGTATCCAACAGCAACTAATGCTCCAGGACCAGAGTATGCAAACAATGTCCTAATGAACCCCTTACCTTTTGGTACTTCAACAGTACTATTTATTTCTTCGAGCGAGGGGCCATTAGCATATTCAACTAATTTATGCTTTTTCCCATGAGTATTGTTATTGCTCAAATTAACTTACCACCTTTCAATTATTAAGTAGAACCAAGGTGTATTATACACCCTAGTTCGCTTAATTTGAACTTTTTTTTAGGCTAACCATAAAAAATATTTCTCAATGGTGACTTTTTCTACCAACGTCTACTTAAAATTATAAAAAATGCAGATTTATATATGAAGAACTCGGCAATAAGTTCATATAACTTAACAAAACAAGCATACTATCTGCTTATTTTTTCAACATTCTTAGTATCTGGGACACTAATTACAATTCTGCTTTTATTTCTTACCTCAACCCAGTTATCAACCACATATTTAACTTTATCCAAAGGAAAAATTCTCACTGAAAATGCACCATTGATGTTCCAATCTGTTAATAACTGCTGCCACATTTTTTCTTTTTCTTCAAGTTTTATATTTACTGAGTCAATCCCCATCAATCGGATACCGCGTAAAATAAAGGGAAGCATATTAGTCTTTAACTGATTACCAGCGATATTCCCGCATACTGTAACTACCCCTTTGTAACTAACCCAAGGTAATACAGCCTCCAAAACAGTTCCTCCGACACAATCTACCACATAATCAAATTTTTGATGTGCAATAAGTTTCTTAGTTTCAAGATCATCACGTAAGTATACATTCTTAAACTCATTGCAATAACTATGTCGCTGGTCCTTATTTCTAACAAGAACTGAAATATTTCTCATTTTTAACTTCTTTAAAATGGCAACAACAATACTTCCCACACCACCAGTAACACCTGTAACAAGTATTTCAGAATCCCTCTTGGCCCCAAATGAAACTATTTCATTTACCGAAAGAGCGGCTGTCAAGCCAGCGGTGCCAAGTGCCATAACATATTCTAGTGGCACATTTTTGTCTAATCTTATTAACCATTCTGCAGGTACCCTTGCATATTCAGATAAGCCGCCAGTGTGTGAGACACCCACATCATAGCCAGTGCACAACACATTTTCACCTGTAGTGAATCGAGGATTGCTCGTCTCAATAACTGTTCCGCAGAAATCCACTCCTGGAATCATAGGATACTTTCTAATTACCCCTGAGTTATTCTGAAAAGCCAAAACATCCTTATAATTTAATGAAGAATACGCAATCTTTACTACCACATCACCTTCAGATAAATCAGCAAGAGTTATCTTTTTCATCTCTGACTGCACTTTTGGCATATCCTCACTCTTATTAACTATCAGTGTCTTAAATAACTTATCTACCATTATTCAATTCCTCCTTGAGATAGTTCTACTCTACACTTGGATAATCTCTGCGATTTGCTTTTGTAATTTTGGAATAACATCTATTAAGAACCAAGGATTTTTCTTTAACCAAATATTATTACGCGGCGACGGATGGACAATAGGGAAAAATTCAGGTAAATATTCTGCAAAATTTTGAACTGTACTTGTTATTGTTGTCTTAGGAGCCAGATTTAAATAATATCGCTGTGCATAAGCACCTATCAGAATTGTCAGTTGAATATTTGGCATTTGCGCTCGCAATTTAGGATGCCATTTCTCTGCAATTCCCCTTCTTGGTGGCTTATCGCCAGATTTAGCTTTCCCAGGATAATAAAAATCCATTGGAATAACTGCAATTTTTCCAGAATCATAAAATATTGACCTATCAACTCCCAACCACTCACGCAGCCGGTCCCCAGAAGCATCGTTCCACATGATGCCAGTATCTTGAACTCTTTTTCCCGGTGCCTGACCGATAATTAATATCCTAGCCGATTTTGGTACTGAGAAAATTGGATATAGTCCCGCAGTAGTATAACTCTTGTTCTGCTCATCTTGAACAATATCATCATAAATACTCATTAGTACTTCCCACTCTCTCAATTTCTATACATTAATTATACAATAGAATTCAGAATACCTTATACGATACAACTCATTATTACAATTTGTTTTCGTCATTAAAGTAGCAGCTAGATACTCTTTGCTGTATGAATCAATTTATAGACTCAAAAGGGCTAGGTCAAAATTTAATTTTCGCCCTAGCCCCCTCCACTTGTTTCAAATAGCCATGTTCCAGAAAACTCCATTACCAAAAAACTGCTTAATTATTCGTGAAAGTATTTCAGTATTTCTTTAACTTTGTCATGTCTATAAAATCAGTTTGTTCAATTGGAATTTCCTTTACAATTTTAGGACTCCAAAGCAAAAGTTGATTTTCAATACCAACTTCACATGCTGCAGAAAGTGTAATAATATTATACCCAACTGCGTCACTAACATAATGTATTTTATGATTACGACAATCAATATGGTAAGCTGTCGACTCTGCAACACCATTTAATATATTATCTGTTGTATAAGTTGTTGCAAAGTGAATATGCCCTGCAAAGATTCCTTTAACATTCCCATTATTGCATACTTCTAATAAGTCATCCCCGTTTTGTAAAACACTAAAGCGCATGTAATGTAATGACGCACCGGCTATCGGATGATGCATAAAAATCAATGCAGGTCTTTCCTGACTTTGAAGCAAACTTTCTTTTAACCACTTCAATTGTTTCTCATCGAGATATCCTTGTTCTATATTTCCAAATGTAGTATCTAGAAAATAACTATCTATACCGGAAAAAGTTTTCTTATAATAGTACTTATCTCGTGGTTTCTCCTGCAAAAAGCCTTCATAAAAGGCTTCGGTTCTATCATGATTACCTAAGATAACTTGAATAGGAATTCCAAGCTGTTGTTCTTTTTCCGCTAGAATTTCTTTCAGATGGACATAATCACTTGCTACTCCTTCATGAATAAGATCTCCTGTTAGAACAATAAATTCAGGTTTCACAGCTATTTTTTTTATATCATCAAACACCATATTTAATTTAACATATGGATCCAACTGTTGGTTAAAAGATGGTTGCTTACCAGTTGGACTCAAGTGTATATCTGAAATTTGGATAATTGTTATATCATTCATTTTAAACTCCCTCTTCAGTTTTCAAGATTCTTTTTATTCTCATAATCAAATAATAAAATTTTCTCTGCAACAAACGAAAAATAGACTTTATCACCACTAACAAAAACACTATTGGTGATGATTGCTTTGATGGACTGATTTCCTTTTATATTCAACGTCAACTGCTGATAGCGACCATAATCAACAACCGTTTCAACCTGGGCAGGTAAATCCAATAAATCTGTCCGTTCTTTCTTTACAATTACATGTTCTGGCCTAATTCCTAAACAAAGTCGATTGCTTGCTAAAGCCAATTTTCTCAATCGTTCTGTATTCGAAAGTACAACTTCTTCATTGAAAAGCAACTTTCCTTGGTCATAGGTAACTTCTAATGTATTAATTTTTGGAGTACCAATAAATTGTGCGACGAAAAGATTTGTTGGATGATTATAAATATTATCTGGGGTATCTATCATCTGAATAATCCCGTCATTGATAATTGCAATTCGATCTCCCAGAGCCATGGCCTCTAACTGATCATGGGTCACATAAACAATTGTCTGATGGTTTTTTTCATGCAACGCTTGAATTTCGTCACGTGCCTTTTCACGTAACTGTACATCAATATTCGAAAGAGGTTCATCCAAAAGAAATATCTTACTTTGCTTAACCATTCCTCTTCCAAGTGCTACTCGCTGCTTCTGCCCTCCAGAAAGTTGTCCAGGTAGACGATCACGATATGCGGTTAAATTAAGTGTTTCAAGAATTGCTTCCAGCCGTTTTTGTCGTTCTTCTTTTTTAACTTTGTGCACTTTTAATGAGTATTCCAAATTTTGATAGACCGTCATATTGGGATACAATGCATAGTCTTGAAAAACCATCGCAATGTTGCGCTCAAAGCTTGAGATTTTTTCTGAATTTCGACCATCTATTAGAATTTCCCCAGTACTTGGAGCTTCTAACCCTGCAATCATCCGCAAAGTAGTCGACTTACCACAACCTGATGGACCTAGCATTACTAGAAACTCCCCCTCTTTAACTTGTAAATTCATTTTACGTATTATATTAGTTTTTTTATAATTTTTCGTAACATCATTTAATTCTAAAATTACTTTATTACTCATAATTAACCACCTTATTTTAATCCTGAACTGCTAATACTATTTAAAATATAGCGTTGAAAAATCAAATAAATCAGCAATGGCACAATAATCATAATAGTTGATAATGCCATAGCTAGAGGAAAATTGGTTCCCCCCTCGCTAGAAATATAGTTTTGTAATGCTAATGGCAATGTAAAACTATTCTTGTCTTTCAAAATTAATGTTGGCCAAACATACTCATTCCAAGAATTAATAAAGAAAATCGCTCCTATACTGATAATATTCGGTCGTAAAATAGGAACCACAATGTCCTTCAAAATCTTGTATGATGGAATATCATCAATTCGCACACTCTCTATCAAACTATTCGGAATTTTATCCATTGCTTTGAGAAAGAGCATAATACCTGTGGCATCACAAAGTTGCGGCAGGGCCACCCCTAGAGCTGTGTTCAATAGATTAAGCTTAAAAATCACTAAAAAGTTTGGAATCATTACTACTGTAAACGGAACAAAAATCGTGGAAATGAAAGCAAAGTAAAAAAATTTTTTGCCTTTGAATGAAAAATATTTAAATGCATATGCTGCTAATAAACCAGTAATAATTTTTCCCAATGTTACAATTGTTGCCATAAAAAATGTATTCCAAACTATTCTAAAAAGGTTGATTTGTTTATCCAAAGTCAAATAGTTGCTGAAAGTTGGATGTGTCGGAATAAGTTGCAGCATAGAATGATAAGAATCTTGCAATGTCTTAAAAGAATTGGAAATCATGAAAAGAACTGGTAGCAATAAAACTAAACAGATTACTATCAATAGAAAATGCCAACCACTCTCTTTAAGTTTATTCATATCTGCTCGTTCTCCCTTCAACAAATTTTATCTCCAAATAAAGAAGTACTAGAAAGATAACAAATGTAACTATAGCTAATGCTGATGCATTCCCTGTTTTGTAAAGAACGAAAGCATTCAAATAAGTATGATACAAAGCATTGGATGATCCATAATATGGTCCTCCTTGAGTAATAACACTGATCGGTGTAAAAACGTATTGTAGTCCCTGAACAATTGTCAGAATTAGAACATAGAAGGCAATACTTTTATTTAATGGAAAAACAATGTCCCAAATCATTCTCCACTTGGGAATACTATCCATCTTAGTTGCATCAATAATGTTTTGTGGTACACTCCCGAGACCTGTCAGTAATAGGACAAAATTGTAACCAAAGACTTTCCAATTAGTTATCAAACAAATTACTACAACGGCCATTGCTCCTGAATTAGTCCAGTTAGGTAAGGTGAGACCCAAATTTCTCATAAAAAAAGCAACTGGTCCTGAGACTGGATTCATAATCCAAGAAAAAAGCATCGCTCCTACCACCAATGAAAATAAACTAGGAATAAAAAAGATTATTTTATAGGCTGTCTGCATCTTACTAATGAAAAATTTAACTATTATTGAAATAAAATATGGAACTAAAAAATTTAAGACAAGCAATAATAGAATATAGAAAACTGTATTTAAAATAATTTTGCGATTAACTGGGTCTGTAAAAATACTGAGGTAATTTTCCAACCCCACAAAATCTTTTGTTGGTGCAATTAAGTTCCAATTAAAGAAACTGAGATAGAACGTATATATTATCGGAGCAATAATAAAAACCAACAGTATGAGCGCTGTTGGAAAAAGATAAGCAATTGTTAAAACCTTATTTTTTTTATTTCTGTTGTTCATTGATCTTCTCCTGTGTACTTTTCAATGTTTCTTGCACATTGCTGCCAGACAAAATCTTGTCACGTGCATCAATCATTGCCTGTTCTGCCTGTAAACCATTCTTAGGGAATGATGTCCATGCAACTGCTGTCTTGATTTGACTAGCAGCTGGTTTCAACATTGGGTTTTCACTTAGATAACTTTTGAACTCTTTTGAACTTAATGCACTTTGAGTAGGTGGTAGATACCCTGTTCCCTTACTCCAAGTTACCAAAGAACTATTCTTATACAGATATTTTTCAAAAGTCCAAGCTGCCTTTTGCTTTTCCGTACTTTGTGCAGTAATAGCAAGCATTGATCCTCCAACTGGAACAGTTGCCTTATGTCCCTTAAAGTGAGGTGAGGTAATTGCTTCCACATCAAAATTAGCGCTTTGTTTAATATGAGATGCCTGTGCAACAGTAGTGTACGCAATCGCAACTTTGCCATTCACAAAATCGTCGACACCTTGCGCCCAAGGTGTATGTAATGCAGTCTTATCTTTGACAACCATGTCTTGGTAGAATTGATAAGCTTTTACACCTGCAGCACTGGCAAACGCTGCTTTGCCATTCTCTTTGATTTTTGCACCATTACTTAACTGTAAAGCTTGCTGTGCCCATGTATCAGCTGGTTCTTGGATATAAAGACCATAGTTTCCACTTGCTTCTTTAATTTTTTTAGCTGCCGCACTGACACCTTCCCAAGTTGAAAGGCTGCTAGCTTTTATACCATATTTATCAAGCATTGTTTTGTTATAATACAAGACTGGTGTACTTAACGAATAAGGCAATCCAACCAATTTTCCTTTGCTGTCCTTAGCAAAAGACAAAGTTCGGGTAGTAAAATTCTTACTAATGAAAGTCTTACTGCCATCAAACTTACTTTGCGCATCAGTTGGTGTTAAATATTTAAAATTATCAGCAAAATAATTCATATATGCCCAACCAACTTGAACAACATCCGGTACTTTACCTGATGCTTGTGCAGATTGTAAGTTCTGCATTAGTCCCTGATACATATTAGGATTATATTTTGCTGTCACCTTTATGTATTTATGTGTTTTATTAAACTTCTTTACAAGCGCATCTACGGAAGCTCCCCCTTGAGTCTGTGCATTAACATGCCAGTAGGAAATGTGAACAACCTTTTTTGAGGCTGCCTTACCACTTGAACAACCGGCAAACAATACTGCCACCATCATTAAAACTACTACTCCAACTGCTCTCTTAAACAGAGTTAAAAACTTCAATTAAATCTCTCCCTTCATTACTAGTTAATGATAATCCTAGTTTGTATTCATTCTGTTTGAAAAAGGTAACGCTAATGTAAAAAATAAGTAAAATGCTTGTGAATTCGTAATTACAATTCATTGTGATGTTAAATTAGCGTCAATTTCGTGTAGTAGAACCTAAATTTTTTATAGTTTGGAAGACATTAATTAGTAGACAAATAAAAAAACCTCCAGAGTTAAAGTTTTTACTTTAACTTTGGGGGTATTCTTCAAAATCTAACTTTTGACCCAGCTCCAAAATATCCTCTATATTAAATTAATATGATTCAAAAACAAAATTTAATATACAGTTTTTATTTCAAAGTCTAGCTTCTAAATCTTCTTATTACTGCGAACAAAGCAACTAAAACAATTACAATACTACCCATTATAGATAACCATATTCCAGATTCAGATCCAGTTTGTGGTAATCCAAATTTATCTTTGGAGCCAGTATTATTTTGTTTCTTATCCGAGTTATCTACTTTATTTGAACTATTAGTATTATTTTGCTCTTTTGCTGGAATATCTTCAGGATAATCTTTTACCACTAACTTAACTATTTTCTCTACATTTTGGAGTTCAATAGTGAAAGTTATTTTATCAGAATTTAACTTATATCCCTTAGGTGCAGTTACTTCTTTAAAGTAGTAGTCTCCTGGTTTAAGATTATCTACTTTAATTTGTCCTTTATTATTAGTTGTGATGCCACTTGCTATCCTTGTTCCATTAGCCTTATATAAATCAAACACCGCACCAACAAGTGCTTTGCCGGTATTACCATCAGCTTTTGTAAGTACTACTGAACCCGTTTTTTCCTTGTTTGTCGCTGAAACAGTTGCTATGGTTGCCACCGTCTGTAATACAACAGTAAAGTTTTGCTTACTGCTATCTAGTACATATCCATCTGGTGCCTTTGTTTCTACAAAGTAATAGTCTCCTGGTTTAAGGTTATCTACCTTAATTTGTCCTTTTGCATCTGTAGTTAAGCCACTCGCAACTTTTGTACCATCTGCTTTATATAAGTCAAAGATTGCTCCAGCAAGTGCTTTTCCAGTATCGCTATCCGTCTTGGTCAGCACAACTGAACCTGTTCTTTCTGCATTTGTTGCTGAGACAGTCTCTACCTTAGCTGTTGTTTGTAATTTAACAATAAAATCATAATGCGTATCTTTATTGAAATCATATCCAGCTGGAGCTGCGGTTTCAACAAAGTAGTAGTTTCCTGGTTTAAGATTATCTACCTTAATTTGGCCCTCTGTATCTGTAGTTAAGCCACTCGCTATCTTTGTTCCGTCTGCCTTATATAAGTCGAAAGTTGCTCCAGCGAGTGCTTTTCCAGTATCGCTATCTGTCTTGGTTAGAATAACTGAACCAGTTGTTTCGGCATTTGCTGCTGAAACGACTGCCACCTTGGCCGTTGTTTGTAATTCAACAGTAAAGTTTTGCTTACTACTATCTAGTACATATCCAGCTGGTGCCTTTGTCTCTACGAAGTAGTAATCTCCTGGTTTAAGGTTATCTACCTTAATTTGGCCCTCTGCATCTGTAGTTAAACCACTCGCTATCTTTGTTCCGTCTGCCTTGTATAAGTCGAAAGTTGCTGTGGCAAGTGCTTTACCAGTATCGCTATCTGTCTTGGTCAAAACAACTGAGCCTGTTTTTTCTGCATTTGTCGCTGAAACAGTTGCTACCTTAACTGTTTTCTGTAATTCAACCGTAAAGTTTTGTTTACTACTATCTAGTACATATCCAGCTGGTGCTGCGGTTTCTACAAAGTAGTAATCTCCTGGTTTAAGGTCATCAACCTTAATTTGACCTTTTGCATCTGTCGTCAAGCCATTCGCTATCTTTGTTCCATCTGCTTTGTACAAATCAAAAGTTGCTCCAGCAAGTGCTTTTCCAGTATCACTATCCGTCTTGCTCAAAACAACTGAACCAGTTGTTTCTGCATTTGTCGCTGAAACGGTTGCCACTTGGGCCGTAGACTGGAATATAACAGTGAAATTCTTTTCACTGTTATCAAGATCATATCCAGCTGGCGCTTTTGTCTCTACAAAGTAATAATCTCCTGGTTTCAAACCATTGACCTTGATTTGCCCACTATTGTCAGTTGTCAAATCACTCTCTATCTTGGTTCCATCTTTCTTGTACAAATCAAAGATTGCTCCGACTAATGGTTCACCAGTATCACTATCTGTCTTGGTTAGAATAACTGAACCTGTCGTTTCTGCATTCGCAGCTGAAACAGTTGCTACCTTAGCTGTTTCCTGTAATTCAACAGTAAAGTTCTTCTTACTACTATCAAGATTGTATCCAGCAGGAGCTGCGGTTTCAACAAAGTAATAATTTCCTGGTTTTAAATTATCATAAGTGATCTGCCCACTGCTGTCAGTTGTCAAATCATTCGCAACTTTTGTTCCATCTGCCTTGTATAAATCAAAAATTGCTCCAGCCAACGGTTGATTTGTATCACTATCTGTCTTGGTCAAAACAACTGAGCCTGTCGTTTCTGCATTTCCTGCTGAAACGGTTGCTACTTTAGCTGTTGTTTGTAATTCAACAATGAAATCATAATGCGTATCTTTATTGAAATCATATCCAGCAGGAGCTGCGGTTTCAACAAAGTAATAGTCCCCTGGTTTTAAATCATCATAAGTGATCTGCCCCTTGTTATCAGTTGTCAAACCACTCGCAACTTTTGTTCCATCTGCATTATATAAGTCGAAAGTCGCCCCAGTTAATGCTTTACCAGTATCACTATCTGTCTTGGTTAGAATAACTGATCCAGTTGTTTCGGCATCTTTAACGCTAATTTTTTGCTGAATATCACTACCATCGACTGTAAACTCATGCTTGGTCCGATCTAATTCATAACCCGCAGGTGCATCTTTCTCGAGCACATAATATTTACCAGCGTTCAAGCCTGAATAACTAATCTCACCATTTTCGTCAGTCATTAACCCTGATTTGACTAGTGTTCCATCATCCTTGTACAGATCAAAGGTTGCTCCGGCTAATGCATGTCCAGTATCACTGTCAGTTTTTTCAACCGTGATCTTCCCTTTTTCATTAGTAATCGACTGCGTGACTTGATTATCACTATTAGCATCACTATAGTTGACATTAATTTCCTTACCATTTGCCAAGTCTGATGAGATCACATATCCATCAGGTGCGGAAGTCTCAACTAAAATATACTTGCCTGACTTTAAATTATTCCATTGCAACTGGCCATCAGTGTCAGTTGTTCCTGAACGCAACAATTGCCCTTTTTTACCCGAAACATCTGCATACAACTCAAAAGTTGCTCCGGCAATTGCATCCTTACTATCTGCATCTGATTTGGTAATTACTAGATTTGTATTTTTTCCTGTAGCTGAGCCACCGTTATTTACTACCTTTGTGGTTCCATTTGTGTTACCCGAAACGTCTTTTTCACCTTGAGCACCTACAGAAACTGTATTAGTAAGAACATCATTCGTAAGTGATGAGTTAATCAAAGAACGATAATCGATTGAATATGCCGTAGTAATTTTGTTCTTAAAAATAATCTGTAATGTTTGTTTCCCAGTCAATTGATCAGTTGTCATATCAATTGTGTAATCCGTACCTAATTGTAGTGGATTATCCTTATCTTCAGTGAAACTACCATTGGCTGATACCTTACCTGGATAAATTACAATGGAATCCTGATCAATAATTTGATTATCCGAAGGTTCATCCTTAACAACAACACCCGTTAGAGTTGACTGTGCTTTATTAACCCAGATATTCCAAGTAGCGTATGCTGCATCAGTTGGGTCCTGTTGACCAGTTTTTTCGACAACATCCCCACTATTTGGCACTGTAACTTTTGCTGTCAAAGTACTTGAAATACTATTATTAGTATATGTTGCTGAATTATCATATGTTGCTTGATCAATAACCTTATCAGCCAAAGTCGTATCATATGTTAAGACGTACGCTTTAGTACTGCCTTCTGGTAAATTGGCTGTAATTGTCTTTGAACTGCTATCATAACTGACACCAGTGTTAACTTGATTACCCAAAGTATATGTTCCATTAGGATTAATAGTTGCTTCATATAATTTAGCACTGTCAGATACATAATCTTGATCACCTATAATCGGATCAACGATCTTGGCATTAGTCAAAGTTCGTTGATTATAGTTTGTTACAACAGTCCACGTAATATTTTTTGAGACGGCATTGTAACTGCCAGATTTGCTGCCATCATTCTTAAATTCGGTTTTAGGAGTGAAGTCAGCACTGCTATTATTTGTATGCTCTGTGCCTGACTGCTCGTACCAGGTAGTGGTTGCACTGTTAGTCCACTTGGCACTATTCGATAATCTTTGCGTTTCAAAACCGGTTTTGTAACTTAGTGTGTACTCATCCTTGGCACTGTTAGCCAAGTTACCCTTAAAAGCAATTGTGAATCCATTACCATTCGGTGTAACTATATAATCAGTCCCATTTGTCAGTGTTACGCTTGTATCCTTATCCTTCAAAATAAATGAGTTATAGTCGACAGTCAATCCATCTGGTACCGGATCCGTCATTGACCAGTTCTTCATATCTTGATGTGCCATATTAATGTCAAAATTCCATGTAACAGTTTTTGCATTGTAGTCAACAGACCCCAGAGACTTGGTTAAACCCTGCTGACTAACAGTCTTCTCACCTGTATCAGTTGTTTGCCCATCACTCGAAACTGAGTTATTGATGGTAGTACTACCATCAATAGCCGCTGTCACTTGCGATTGATATGCAACCTTAACACCTTGTTTCAATCCATTAACAAATTTAATTGTCATCGTTGAGTTGTCTGCACTATAACTCACAGTATAATCGGCTGACGGAACAGCAGTACCATCTTCATAAGTTAATGTAGGGGTACCAGAAAAGACTTGACCATCTGAAAGAGTGTCGACCAATGTTGCCTGATCAGATGTTAAATTCTTTTCGCCATAATTGTAATTAATATGCCAGTTGTATTTCTGACTACCATTTTTATCTTGTCCATCATAGGATTTTTCAAGCAGTTTTCCATAATTAGCATTCACAGTTGCTGATGCTGGTGAATCTTTCCCATTGTTAGTCAAAGTTGCCGTATTTGTAAAAGGTACTTTGCCACCATTATTAGGAATAACAGAACTACTGCTGTCAATATCCGTCTTATATTCAATCTTAAACGCCTGATATGTATCTGCATAATTGCCGATAAACGTGATTTTACCATTTGTTTTATCAACTGTATAATCGGTTCCTTCAGTCAAAGCAGTCCCCGTAGCCGTCACCTTACCTTTTAAATCAACTGTCAGTGGATAAATAGTGATTGCATTTGAATCGGAACTCAAATTTGTGCCTGCTGGTAAAGGATCAGTCACAGTTGCATTTTTAAGATTTTGACCACTTGTATTGATTGTTACATCCCAAGTAATTCCTGTCGGATTATTGCCAGAACTGTTTGCGCCAGTTAATGTACCAGCTTTAGCAATATCACTGCCGCCGGTTGGCTTAACGACATATGGAATATCTATTGGCCCATCAGTCGTGTCAATTGTAATATCTTGTTTTCCGCTTGAAGAATCACTCGAAATACTTGAAGTATAATGAAAATCTCCACTAATATCGTTGACATTATCAACATTATCATTGAAGGTAAAAGTTACCTTACCATCACTGGTAATAGCATAAGTTCCATAGTCTCCTAACGTTCCTGTACCAGCTTTGTATTGAATTCCACCTGGAAGACTAAAAGTAAAGTAATCTCCACCTTTTATCTGATAATTATCCTTCAAATCATTAGGAATCGACCACTTATAATTAAAATTCAAATTAGTATCGTCTGTAACATCAGTAGGATCAACAGCTTTACCATCTGAGTCAGTAAAACCAAGTGTTGCATCATTAATAATTGTCCCGTTTGAAGTATCTGGCAAATATTGTGTAATATCATTGCCACTGGTTGCCGCAAGCACTGTCACTGCGCGTGTTACTTTGCTTGATGATGAACTTGCTGAGCTTGATGTAGCTGAACTGGAAGAGCTGGTTGAACTTGACGAACTGTTTGTATCCGAGCTGGAAGAGCTAATCGAACTTGATGTACTCGATGAACTTGATGCCGATTTCAAACTAGCTGTAATCTCTTGTGACTGCAACTCAAATTGCAATGTACCAGTCAAGGATGAATCATCCGCTATATCTAGTTTTAGAGTTACGGTTCCTGTCGCATTAGCTTTGCTTGACAAAACCAATTGGCTATCCGTAACTTGATATTGTCCAAGCAAAGTGGAATTATCGCTAGCAGTCAGAGCTGCATTTGTAACCTTCTTCAACTTCACATTGTCTTTTGAACTAACATCTATCTTAGTCGTTTGTTCTTGATCAGTTGTATTATCTAATTGCAGTTTCAAATCAAGTTGCTTTTCATTGCTGGTATCTTGTTGTGCAGATACTAGCCTAACAGAACTTGAATTGCCACTGGTTTGATTAGTCGTTGTTGCCTCGATAATTGGAGCAAATATCTGTAGTACTAACACTAGTGATAATATTACCGAATATATCTTTTCAAACCATTTTGTCTTTCTCACATTTGTTCTCCCCTTTTTTATGCAAATCAATAGAATCCAAAAAAGCAAGCAATTTTTACCCCTTTTATAATAAATTACTCACAATCAACATTATACTTCGCATTTTCAAGGATAATCAAGTTTTTACATATCATATTTGACTACTTTTTACGTAATTTTTTAATTTATAAACATAATGATTATCAAATTAACAAAAAGTGAGAATGATTTTCAAAACAACTAGGAATAAAAACAACAGTAGTATGACGTAAGCCGTAAAATTATAATACTACTTCACCACAACAATTATTGTGGATATCTTGCTATGAACAATTCAATATTAGATGGAAGTTTTGACTTATAGAATATATTCACACGGGATAATTATAGAAATTATGTAATAATATTTGACCCTTCTTTGTAAATGAAAACAATAAATATTATAATTATCATTTCAATAATTAACAAAATGTGATTTTTGCAATGAATCTTGTAATTATTTAGAAAATAAAAAAACCGGCCAATCCCATTTTAACAACACGATTATTGTCAAAATATTAAGGACTATGCCGATTATTATATATATTTATACCTTGCTATTTTATTTCTCAATAACGAAAAAAGCTTATTGTTATACCATCGCTACTAATCCGGCTGCTAAAATTCCACCTAAAATTGGACCAACCATTGGAACCCATGCATATGTCCAATTAGGGTTTGTTTTATTCGGTACTGGTAAAATAGTATATGCCAATCTAGGACCCCAATCACGTGCAGGATTGAGGGCAAAACCAGTTGTTCCACCTAGCGCTTGACCGACAACAGTAATTAGCAACCCCACTATTAGAGGCTTGAGCCCTTGAGTAAAGTTACCTAGATTTAATAAAGTAAAAATGAAAATAAATGTCGCGATAACTTCACTTAAAAAGTTGAAAACCGGACTATTAATTGCAGGTGCAGTGGCAAAAATACCAACAGTGTTTCCTTCCTCAACTGTCTTAGAATCTTTGAAATGAGGGTAATATTGCAATATAACAATAGCTGCTCCTATAAAGGCACCTATGAATTGACCTAATAAATATGGTAAGACTTCGTTCCAAGGGAAAAATCCAAATAATGCGAACCCAATCGTTACTGCTGGATTAAGATGACCTAATGAGCCAAATGCTCCGGCAACATACACACCAAAAGCTACTGCTAAGCCCCATGCGATCGAGATATACCACCAATTTTGTCCATTAGCATACGATTTTTTTAAATTGACCCCTGCTCCACATCCGACACCAAAAACAATTAAAACGGCTGTTCCAAATAACTCTCCCAAAAAACCATTCATTATTTTTCCCCCTTACTTAATTTTTAATGGTGCTAATTGCTCTTCAACATCTTCAAGAGTGACATCAGCCTCTAGTAGGGTAGCCGCCGTATATGCTCCCTCGACTAAGGCAACATCATATATATTGACCTTCTTATCAGACATTTCGACAGCTAGTTCCAAATTCATCTTAGCGCTTCCCAAATCATAAAAGGCTAGCAATTTCTGTGCCTTATTACGCTCAAAAGCATCCATAATTTTTCCTGCACTTGTACCTATTTCATTATCATCAGTTCCTCCAGCAGATGTAATTGATACATCAGCTGCAACCTGTTCCAATAACTTAGGAATGCCCATAGCTACTTCTGGGACGTGTGAAACAATTACTATTCCAATTTTCTTTGTCATTCAATACCTCCTGCTTCAATGAAACTCTCAAATAAATACTGACTTGAAACAGCTCCTGGATCCAAATGGCCAACTGAACGTTCTCCTAAATATGAAGCCCTTCCTTTTTTGGCTACCAGATCTTTAGTTCCAGCAGCTGCTGCTTCAATTTTTTCAACTGACAAACTATCAGTTTCTAGTGCAGCAACAGCTGGTGCCCATACATCAATCATTGTCTTATCGCCAGTTGTTGCTCCACCACGCTTTTTAATTCCCTCTAATGCTAGTTTAAATAACTCTGCTGGCGCTTGTGTTTTTTCACAATTTTTAGCCATTTCTAGGAATGCAGTCCCATATAAGGGACCCGCGGCACCACCAACTTTACTAATCAAGGCCATCGCAACTGTCTTAAGAATTGTCTTTAAGTCTGGATTGGAAAGCTTATCTAGACTATCTTCAACTCCCTGCATTCCTCTCATCATGTTATTGCCATGATCTCCATCACCTATTGGAGTATCAAGTTCGCTTAAATATGCTTTCTGTTCACTAATTTTTGAATAAAATAACTTCATCCATTTATCTACTATCTCAGCTGTTATCATTTTCCCTCTCCTTCTACCATGCAATCGTTTCAACTGGGTAATTCAAATAATCCAGCCATTTTTCGTCAATCAAGTCAAAAATTGTTAAAGATATGCCAGCCATGTCAATTGAAGTCATATAATTTCCAACCTTCATAAAAGCCGGTTTGATCTTTCTTGTAGCAAGTTCATCTAACAAGTCATGGCTAAACACATATTGTTCCATTAACGGAGTAGCACCCATACCATTAACCAAAATAGCATATCTGTGTGTTGCATCTAGCTTTAGTTCTCTATCGATTTTAGAAACCAATTCTTCAGCAAGTTCATGGGATGTCTTAATCTTTTCCCTCCGATAACCTGGTTCACTGTGGATTCCAACCCCATACTCGATTTCATCATCGGCAAGCTCGAATCCGGGTTTTCCTACCTCAGGTACGGTAGCTGCTGATAGAGCAACTGCAATCGTACTAATATGCGGCAATGCCTTGTTTGCTAATTCTTCGATTTCTTCTAGGGAAGCCCCCTGGTCTGCAGCAGCACCAACTAATTTATGCATAAGTACCGTCCCAGCAACTCCACGTCTTCCTTGTGTATACAGGCTATTTTCAACCGCAATATCATCATCAACTATTATTGATTTAACAGGAATATCATCTAATTCTGCCATGTCACTTGCCATATCGAAATTCATAACATCCCCAGAATAATTTTTAATAACCAAAAATACTCCTCTGCCAGTATTTACAGCCTTGATTGCCTCATAGATTTGATCCGGTGTTGGTGAGGTAAATACTTGACCTGCGACTGCTGCACTTAGCATTCCCTTACCTACAAAGCCGGGATGAGCGGGTTCATGCCCACTCCCACCTCCACTCACGATTCCAACTTTTCCATCCATTGAAGATTTATTGCTTCTCACAACGGCCTCTGTCCCAGGTATTCGCTCTACATATTGTGGATATGCCCTAACCAATCCATCGATCATTTCTGGGACGACATCTCCAGGACTATTAATTATCTTTTTCATCCAATTACTTCCCTTCAAAATAGCTTCATACTATTAATACGCTTACAAAAAAATATTGCTACACCTCTTACATCTTCTTTTTTACCATAAAAACAATAAAAGTTATAATGAAAAGGCTTACTAAAAATAGCAAACTAGCAAAATACGTAACTGATAGATGTAGTATATAATTATTAACTACATGTTTTTACCTAAAATTAAATATAACCTGTGGAACACAATTTATCCGAAATCAACAAAGGGACTGGCTCAAAATTTAACTTTTGACTTAGTTCTTTTTGTATTGTACAAAAATCACTGAATCTTGTTCATGATCGCCTTCTTTCTTCCAAATATCTCTGCTTAAATTTATATAAAATACAAAACAATTACATTTACTACATAATTCTTTTACAAGCGACAACTACACTTGAGTTGTTTCAAATCAAAAATACTAAGGAGTAAGGCAATGTCTATTGAATTAATTAATATTTCAAAAACATATAATGGTTCAGACTTTATACTTTCAGATATTTCCGTCAAGATTGCAACGGGGGAATTCTTCGCTATTGTAGGTCCGTCAGGTTGTGGTAAAAGTACGCTTTTACGTATGATTGCAGGATTAATTCCCATTTCAAATGGGCAGTTAAAAATCGACGATAAAGATGTTACCAACCTGCCTCCACAGGAACGAGCATTGACCATGGTTTTTCAAAACTATGCCCTTTTCCCTTTTTTGAATGTCAAAGACAACGTGGCTTTTGGTCTAAAAGCACGTAAGATGAACAGCTCTGAAATCAATACTCGTGTTAACCATGCACTTGAACTAGTCAATTTAACAGATTTTAGTGAACGTAAACCAGGTGAACTCTCAGGTGGACAAAGGCAGCGTGTGGCCCTAGCTCGTGCAATTGCTAGCGATGCAAAAATCTGTCTCATGGACGAACCTCTCTCAAACTTAGATGCACAATTGCGCAATAAAATGCGTTCTGAAATTCGTGAATTACAACAAAAACTAGGTCTAACACTCATCTATGTCACTCATGATCAGGTTGAAGCAATGACAATGGCTGACAGAATTATGGTACTTAATGATGCAAAAGCACAACAAATTGACTCAGCTTCAAATATTTACGACACTCCCTCAAATACTTTTGTTGCAAGTTTCTTCGGTACCCCACAAATGAACTTGCTGCCCATAATTTTAAAAGAAAATAAGCAACCCTCTGATGTTGAAACCAACTTAAAATTCTCTATAACAAATAGTCTAAAGGCAGGAAACTATCTGGTTGGTGTGAGACCTAATGCGCTCGCAATTGACGAAGTAAGTTCCAAGACAAATGCCATAGTAACTAATATTGAATACTTAGGAACACACTCAATTGTACATGCACAACTGGACAATTCACTGGAACTTCGAATTGAGGTTAGCAGCACTCGTAACTTATCAACCACTGAGCGAGTCTCTGTAAGTGTCACAGGAAACCATTACATTTTTAGTGAAGACGGTCAAAAGCTGTTGAATACGAATGGAGGATATACAGATGGAAACGCAAGCCAAGAACCCCAACTTCAACATAGCATCTAAAAAAAAGAAGAGCGCAGAGCTGTCACTTGGATACAATCCTTATGCAAAGGATAAACTTTATGCAGTACTATTTTTAGGACCTTCGCTTTTAATTCTGGCACTTTTTGTATTCTATCCGATGCTGCGCACCATCTATCTAAGCTTTTTCTTAACAAATAATCTTGGAAAACCCACTGTCTTCGTTGGACTTAAAAACTATTTCGCGCTATTTTCTTCGAACGCCTATATCAACAGTCTGATTGCAACACTTGTCTATGTTATTGCAGTCTCAATCTTCACAATTGCAATCGGTCTTGTCTTGGCACAGGCGGCTACCAAAAAAGTGGCTGGTATCAACTTCTTTAGAACCATCTTCTCTGCAACGATGGGTGTTTCCGTATCAGTTGCAGCAATCTTTTGGCTATTTATCTTCAATCCTTCCGTTGGTTTGTTAAGTCAATTATTCACCGCGTTGAACCTGACACCAATTAATTGGTTGACTGAGCCAGGCTGGGCAATGACTGCCATTGTAATTTCAACAGTCTGGATGAATCTTGGCTTTACCTTTCTTATATTCTTCGGTGCGCTTCAGTCTGTGCCTTACACACTTTATGAAGCTGCACAAATAGAAGGTGTTTCTAAATCTTATCAATTTTTCCATATCACACTGCCAATGATTTCGCCAACGATTTTCTTTGTTTCAATTATCACATTGATTGAATCATTCAAAAGTTTCGGTCTAATTGATTTGATGACTGCAGGAGGACCCAATAATGCCACAAATTTACTTGTATATCGGATATATCAAGATGCATTTTTAAATGGTAATTATGGCTTAGCAAGTACCGAATCTGTCATTCTTGCGGTTATTATTGCACTTTTTACATTCATTCAATTCAAAGTTCTTGAAAAGCGAGTGACCTACTAATGACACAATATAAGAAAAGAAAAAAAATCCAACATATACTTCATTACTCATTGCTGATTATTCTAACAATTTTTATCATCATTCCTTTTTTATTGGGGCTTTGGACTAGCCTATTACCGACTGCAGATATCTCTAAAGGAGCTCTCTGGAGCAGTCATATTTCATTAGATAATTATGTGACTGCGATAACTCAGACACCTATTATTCGTTATCTCTTTAATAGCCTTGTAATTTCTTTATTAACAATGTTCGCTCAAGTCATCTTTTGTTCAATGAGCGCCTATTCCTTTGTCTTCCTCAAATTCAAAGGACGAGACTTATTATTCTATGTATTTCTTGCAACAATGATGCTGCCATTTGAAGCCGAAGTGATTCCTAACTTTACAACGGTACGTGACCTAGGTCTGCTCAATCATTATGCGGTCATGATTATTCCTTTTCTGACTGCTGCCTTTGGTACATTCATGCTGCGCCAAGCTTTCTTGCAAATTCCAGGAGAATTGAAAGAGGCTGGGGATATCGAAGGACTATCACATTGGCAATATTACTATAAAGTTGTAATGCCTTACTCCAAAATCAGCGTTTATACACTCGCAGCATACAGCTTTCTTTCCAGTTGGAATCAATCTGTGGCCAATGCTGACCACCTTCAGTGATAATTTTCGCCCAGTTCAAGACGGACTCAGACAGCTGCAATCACAGGAAACATTCAATAATTGGGGGATGATTCAAGCAAGTGCAGCAATCATTATAATCCCTACGTTAATCGCTTTATTCTTTGGCCAGCATTACTTCAAATCCGGACTTAATGAAGGTGCAATTAAATGAAAAGAAAAAGAACAATATTTGCCGCTCTAGTTATTATTTTTCTTGCAATAATCGGCTTTACTTTTTCACAAAAAAGTAGTGCAAAAGCTGACTCACGTATCAAGATTGTCTTTTGGCATGAAATGACTGGCCCTGGACAAGTTCAACTAAATAAATTCGTCAAAGAATTCAATGATTCACAAAACAAATACGTTGTTGTTCCACAATTCGAAGGCAACTACAACGAAGCTGTACAAAAAATATTGAACACACATGGAACCAGTACCTCGCCTGCGCTCTTCCAATCAATGGATATCTCAACAAGCCAGATTTATAACTCTGGCTACACAACGCCAGTTCAAAAGTTCATTGATAAAGAAGGCTATGACACAAGCAAAATTTCAGCTGTCGCACGTGCATTTTATTCCAAGAATGGTACACAACTCTCAATGCCATTCAATACTTCACAACCAGTACTATATTACAATGCAACTCTTCTGAAAAAATATGGCATAACTCCTCCTCCAGTCAATCCGAGCTACAGTGATATTACCAGAGTAGCCACCGAACTTTATCAGAAATCTGGGAAAAAAGTCAAAGGATTGAGTGTTGAAATCTACGGTTGGCTTTTTGAGCAATTTTTAGCTAACGGCGGCGAGTCATTGGCCAATAATGAAGATGGACATTCGGGAGTGCCAACTTCTGTTAACTTTTCAGGTACAGTGGCAACA
Organism: Liquorilactobacillus mali KCTC 3596 = DSM 20444; assembly: GCF_000260415.1. GTDB lineage: Bacteria > Bacillota > Bacilli > Lactobacillales > Lactobacillaceae > Liquorilactobacillus > Liquorilactobacillus mali. Next base: position 5,987 of record NZ_BACP01000048.1, on the reverse strand, counting down.
AAAACAATGAAATGGCTGCAGGAAAATATTAAAAGCGGTGCATTCATGAACTTTGGTGCTGGTTCAAGCGCCTCTGCCAATGAAATGGCGGCATTTCTTTCAGGCAAGCTTGGAATGTTCCTGCAATCATCCGCTGATATTAGTCAGTTAACAGCTGGTACAAAAGATAAACTAGGTATCACCTATTATCCACATGCTGATGGACAAAAATCCAATGGCGTTTCAATTGGTGGAGCTTCACTCTGGATCTCAAACGATAAGTCCAGTGAAGTACAACAAGGTGCTTGGAACTTTATCAAATTCTTGATGAATGCCAAGAACCAGGCTACATGGCAAGTTGCGACTGGATACCTTGCCTTGAATAAAGATTCGCAAGATGAACCTGTACTCAAAAAATTATACAAGAGTCAACCAGAAGCAAAAGTTCCAGGACAACAGTTGCGACGTACAAAACCGAATAATACAAATTCTGGTATCTTCATGCAAGGATTGATTCAAGAACGTACCCTGACTCAGACTGCCATGGAACAAATCTATAACGGCAGCAATATTAAAAATTCGCTCGTTGAAGCGCAAAAGGCAATGAATAGCTATATAACCTCTGATAATTTGGCAAATAAGGTCAATCAAAAATAACACTAATTTCATTTTCTACGCTACACTAGCCAAATAAGAACAAAATAGAAAGGCTGGTCAAAAGTTAACTTTTGACCAGCCTTCTATTTATTCCGTATAAACGTGTTTCATAAGTCAAAACTCTCCGTCTAACTTCGAATTACTCATAGCAAAGTGCCTGCTATGTTCGTAATTTCGAGTTAGTACTCAAATTTTCCCGACTCATGGCACACTCTCTCTATTTATTCCGTATAAACGTGTTTCATAAATCAAAATTCTCTGTTTAACGCTAAATTTTGAGAATTACTACACTATCAACTTCTTATATCATAATTCCTTTTTATATCCAACATGAAGAACGACGGCGCCTAGACTGAATTGCTGATAAGTAACTTTCCACAATCCAGTCTCTTCAAACATTTCCTTTAGCCTATTTGCAGAAACAAACTCCTTAGTCGTTTTCTGTAAATAATCATAATCTGCATAATTGTTTCCCCGCACCTTGGCAATCACAGGAACCAACTTGAAGAAGACATTCCAGACACTCTTCACGACCACATTTTGCGGCTGTGAGGTCTCCAAGCAAGCCACAAAACCTCCAGGTCTCACAACTCTCGTCATTTCACTCAGCACTTGACTTGCATCAGGAACATTTCTAAGTCCAAAACCAATTGTTGCTCCATCGAACGAATTATCCGCAAACGGCAACTCCATTGCATCTCCCTGCACTAAATCTATCTTGGCTTTTTGTTTTGTATTAAGCATTTTACCTTCAGCAAGTCTCAACATTTCTTTGCTAAAATCAAGCCCTGTAACATGTCCGCTCTCACCCAATTCGCTTGCTATGTCAGCGGTCCATGCCCCTGTTCCACAACAAACATCTAAGAGCTTTGAATTAGTCTTTATATCAAGCTTTTTCATAGTTTCCCTACGCCAATTTTTCTGTAATCCCATACTAATCCAATTATTCATCGAATCATATTCTGGAGCAACACGATCGAATAACGAATTAACTTTTTCTTCAGGTGTTTTGTTTGTGAGTACCAAATATTAGACCTCGCTTTTTATGATAGCTTTTTCAATTAATGCTATCACATTTTTTTGAATCCGCAAATTGTGCTTTTTAAAAAAGTTTCTAAAAATTAAATTTCCAATTATTGAACTATAAAAAGTAACACTTATAAAAATTAATAATACCTTATCCACTTTTCAGGCGATTCATTTTTGATATTGACTTTTGCTTAGTTCCGGCGATTAAATTTCCATTCAAAGAAAAGATTCAAAAAATGATTGACAATAAAAAATAAAAGAACTAGGATGTAATTGTAATAAAAAAAGTAACAAATAAGGAGAAAATTAATTATGACAACAATAAATGGATATGAACAAAGCGATCGTGAACAAAAATTAGATATTTTAAACTTATCTTCACTTGAAGAAAAAGCCAAAAAAATTATTCCCGCTGGCGGTTTTGGTTATATTAGCGGTGGTTCCGAAGATGAATGGACACTACATGAAAATACAAGTGCATTCAATCATATTCAGATCATTCCTCGTGCTCTTACCAATGTTGAGCAACCTACCACTGCTACTGAAGTTTTTGGATTAAAATTAAAAACACCTATTATGATGGCTCCTGCTGCTGCACAAGGTTTAGCACATTCACGAGGTGAGAAAGCAACGGCGGAAGGTTTGACCAAAGTTGGCGGACTAATGGCTCAAAGTACCTATTCTTCAACATCAATTGCCGATACCGCTGCAGCCGGTAATGGTACACCTCAATTCTTCCAACTATATATGAGTAAAGATTGGGACTTCAACTACAGCCTGCTTGACGAAGCTGTAAAGGCTGGTGCTAAAGGAATTATTCTTACAGTAGATGCAACCGTAGATGGGTACAGAGAATCTGATATCATTAACAACTTCCAATTTCCAATTCCAATGGCGAACTTAGCTAAGTTCTCAGAAGGTGATGGCAAGGGAAAAGGAATTATGGAGATTTATGCCGCTGCTGCTCAAAAGATTGGCCCTGATGATGTTCGCCGGATTGCAGAATACACCAACTTACCTGTAATAGTTAAGGGAATTGAAAGTGCAGAAGACGCTTTGCTTGCAATTGGTGCTGGTGCCAAAGGAATCTATGTTTCAAATCACGGTGGTCGTCAATTGAACGGTGGACCTGCTTCGATTGATGTTTTGCATGAGGTTGCCCAAGCAGTTAACCATCGAGTTCCTGTTATTTTTGATAGTGGTGTTCGTCGTGGATCGCATGTTTTCAAGGCTCTTGCAAGCGGAGCAGACCTAGTTGCCCTTGCCCGCCCTATTATCTATGGACTTGCTCTTGGTGGCGCTCAAGGTGTTGCTTCTGTAATCAGTCACTTAAACGATGAGCTAAAGATTGATATGCAATTAGCCGGAACGAAGACAATTGAAGATGTAAAGAAAGCTAAAGTTATTAGAAAATAAATTGTGGCAGACAAAACACATTTATTCGTAATAATATAGAGAAACTAAATTAAAAGTTAAATTTTGAAGTGCTCCATAATCGTTAGACAAAAGTCTAATTATTATGGGGTATTTTTGACTTTTAAAACTAACTTAATATTGTTTATTGACAGCGCATTAATAAACAAGTACCCTTAGTGCATATCTATGAACGTTAAGGGGGCGACCTTTCTATGACATTTTTAGCCCAAAAAAGATAGGGATGTTGCAAATCTGCAACCATACTTATTTTGCCATCAATCATGATTATAGAAAACTCCGTCACTTAATTAATTCATATTGTCTAGAGGGGCAGGGTCAAAAGCTAAATTTTAACCTGGCTTCTTTTTTATTCCAGATAAATGTGTTCTATAAGTCTAAGTCAAAATTTTCCGCCTAACACGAAATTTTACCGCTTTATGACACACTTTATAAAACTACATCAATTGGGGGTTTATTACATGAAAAAAGGACTTTTGGTATTATTTGGGACCGTAATAGCTACAACACTTATATTGACTGCTTGCGGAAATAAGCAATCATCTGACACATCAAAGCAACAGGTCTTGACTGTGGCAACAGATGCCGAAATGGCGACTCTTAGTACAACTAAGTATAGTGATACTACTAGTCTTGAAGCATTACAGAACACTTTCGAAGGACTTTATCGCTTTAATTCAAGCAATAAACCAGTCCTTGCTGGGGCTTCAAGTGTTTCTGTCAGTTCAGATGAAAAAACCTACACTTTTACACTTAGAAAGAACGCAAAATGGTCAAATGGTGACGCCGTAACTGCACAAGATTACGTCTTTGCATGGAGAAAGATGGTGGATCCTTCATCAGCTTCTCCCAATTCACAACGTTTTGCATCCATTAAGAATGGTGATGCGATTGCAGCCGGCAAACTATCAGCTGACAAGTTGGGGATTAAAGCACTCAGCACTTATAAACTACAAGTTACACTTGAGTCGCCTATCAGTTACTTCTCAGAACTTATGACTGGTGCACCATTCTATCCACAAGATGAAAAAATTGTTAAAAAATATGGCAGCCAGTACGGCACAAGTGCTGCTAAGACAGTCTTTAATGGCCCCTTCGTTGTAACTAATTGGAACGGGACTAACTTGAAGTGGAATTATGTGAAGAACAGCAAGTATTGGGATAAAAAAGCAATTACACTAAAAAAAGTTAAAGTTCAAGTTGTTAAGGATGCCTCAACCGCTGCTAATCTGTATAAAACAAATAAGTTAGATTATGCAATGCTCACAACAGATTATATTAAGCAATATCAAAAAACGGCCGGTTTCCATTCAAAAACCATTCCATTGATTGGATACATGTCATTCAATACCCATCGCAAAACAACAGCCAATGTTCATTTTAGAAAGGCTATTGCAATGGCTTATAACAAAAACTCCTTAGTTAAAAATATCCTGCATGCAGGTTCAGCATTAAATGGGATCGTTCCTAAGGATTTCGCTTTTAATACAAAAACCGGGGCTGATTACCGCAAAGATGCTGGCAATATGTCGACTTACAATCTTAAGGAAGCTAAAAAGCAATGGGCTGAAGCAAAGAAAGAGCTTGGTAAGCAAAAAATTTCGATTGAATTATTGACTTCTGATACAACAGACTCCAAGCAAATTGGCGAATATCTTCAAAGCCAACTTGAGACAAACTTGCCAGGATTATCAGTCAGTCTTCGTTCTATTCCACTGAAATCTCGTTTAGCGGCAACGACCGATTATGACTTTGATATTGTTTATGGAACATGGCAGCCTGACTATGCCGATCCTGTTAACTTCATTAGTGATGGTGGACAATATCATTTAGACGATGACTACAATAATAGTAACTTCCGTAATTTATTGAACCAAGCGGCAACAACATACGCAACTAATCCTACGCAACGCTGGTCGACTTTGATTAAGGCCGAAAAACAGTTAATTAAGACAGATGCATTTACTGCACCGGTATATCAAGGTGGAATGTCTTATTTATTAAAAAATAAAGTTAAAGGTCTCCAAATCTCACCATATGGTACAGTATTATTCTATAGAAATGTTCATATCAAATAAGTAAACAGAAAAAGCAGCTAGTCAATTCAACTCTTTGAAATTGAATTGACTAGCTGCTTTTTCGTGTCTTTTTTATAAACTAATCTGTAAATAACTACAAATACAATGCTTAAATACACTTAATGAGTTAGTAGCCTATGCCATATATTGGAGGTCCTCAACTTTTTGCTCAACTTTAAATCTTCAAGCAAAGCTTATACATGATTAACAAAAAATGGTCATGCCAAAATATCAATTGTGGTCTGACCCTCATTTCAAACTGTATATTATACTATTCTTCAGTGTACTTAACGGCAGTACCATAAGCAGCAACTGACTGCATATCCTGCCCAATTGAACCTGAATCAAAGCGCATCATTACCACTGCATCTGCCCCCATTGCTGCAGCATTTTGACGTAGTCGTTCCACAGAAATTTGGCGTGATTCCTCAAGCATCTTCGTATAGTCTTTAATTTCACCGCCGACAATATTTTTCAGACCCGCTCCGATATTACGAAAAACATTTTTTGATTGTGTTGTTATCCCAAATACTTCACCCAAAACAGTATATTCTTTCCCTGGAATATTCTCAGTTGTAACTACTAACATCTGTGCCATCTTAGCGTCCCCTTTCCTATCTATCTTGGATTGTAACATTTTATATACTTCTTCGTCAGCTAAAGATATCAAGTTTTTAGAACACAAAAAGGAAGTAGTATGACATAGTTGGCAAAATTACAAGCATTACAAACACTTTGCCTTTGGATATGCATAATTCAAAATAAATGGAAAAGGGGCTGTGCCATAAGTCCCTAAGTGAAAGAGCTTCT
>NZ_BACP01000049.1 GCF_000260415.1 Liquorilactobacillus mali KCTC 3596 = DSM 20444 | reverse complement strand
TGGCTTTAAAATCATCAGTATATCGTTTCATATAAAAACTCCTATCCTAGTTATTTTATTATGGCACAACTGTCTAAATATTTGTGTACCAAATACTAGGATAAGAGCAATTACTCTAAATACTGATTATTGAAATGTTAGAGTCTTCAACTTTGTATATTGGTTGTTGATACAAATCAGAAATGTCCTTTTTAAACATTAATGTATTCATTTCTGATAAATATTCCTTTTGACAATCTTTCTGCATTTTTTCTGTAAGAACAAGTTCATTATAAGGGCATCCGCCATAACATAGATCGTGAAAAGGGCATGTATAATCGGAGCACATATCTCCAATACCGGAAGGTATCTCATTGGTGTCCTCAATATTTTCAATTTCAAAAGCGGAGTTGCCAACAACAGAATAACAGTTGTATAAAGAGCCGTCTGCATGAATTGTTGTCGAATAATCATTCTTATACATACACATGCCACCAATCATAATAGGCCCAATGATGTTGAATCCTTTTTCATATAATTGTATAAAGATAGTTTTCATTATACTAATTTTTTGCTGTTGGTTTATATACGTTTTTTCCGTGGGAGAAACAGCAACAAAATCTGGGTAAATAGATAGGCGTGATTGATTATGATATTTTGACAAATCATCAAAAAGATTATTTAAATTATTATAATTAAGTTTAGTAACATTTATTCTGATTTTTAAACTAACCTCTTGTTCCGAAGACATTAATAAGTTAACATTAGTCATAAGTCTTTCGTAACTACCGAATCCATTTGTGTACTTACGTTCTAAATTATGAAAGTATTTATCACCATCAAATGATATTTGGACAGTAAATTTGTTGTTAGACAGAAAAGTGATAATCGATTTGTTTAAGAGGGTACCATTGGTAATTATTGAGTATTTTATATCAAGTGATGCATATTCATAATTTAGTATTTCAACAATACTTCTAATATGTCTATAACTTAATAATGGTTCTCCACCAGTAAAACATATATCCAAGCTGTCATAATGTCCAGAACGCATACACTTTTCGATATATGAAATTATTTTATTTGTTTGATCAGCTGATATAGAAATATCCCTACTTTTATCATTTTCAAAACAATATGAACATGTCAAGTTGCATTTCATCGTCGTTACTATCATAAGATCCAGAGTTTTAGTAAGCTTATTAGATGATTTATAAAATGGTGTAATTGCGTTTACTTGGTTAATCAGAGTTTTAAAGTTAGTCTTTGGATTGTCATAGTCGTCTCTAGATAGTTCAATAATTCCACCAGTTGACAAGCTTTTAACAATAACAGAATTGGGGGTTCTATATGTAAAAAATGTGTCCATTGATTTTCACTCCTTAAAAAGAGGAACCAATTTTACAATTAAGTTCCTCTTTGTGGTATTTGTTCCAACTTTACACATATATTATGAAAGTTAACGACTACGCTGTGGACACTTGTCCTCTCGTACAGAACGAATGCCTTTTTTCAAAATGGTAAACTTTATTTTCATAGTTCTCACCTCCTTTCAGTAGATATGAAAATCAATTTTCTATACTTATTATTTCACCTAACTTCATGATCATTTCGTCATGGGAGATGATGAGCACAATTTTGTTTCGCTCTCGTAAGTTTTGCAACTGCTTTGCAATCCATTCACGGTGTTCGGTATCCAAAAAGTTGGTTGGTTCATCAAAGATATAAACATCTTTATCTTCATGTAAATTAGATTCTAACTGTTTAATTTTGGCTTGACCAGATGATAGTGTGGCTGTTGAACCTAATTGAATGTATTTAGAGATAGGGGGATCCGCAGGTGAATAAACAAAATTTGAATTGATTTTGAAACCATTCATTTTGATTTGACCAGTATAATGTTCTCTCAGTCCTAAAATTGACAGCACCAGCGAGGTTTTTCCAGCTCCATTTTTGCCAACAATTACGTAAATATGGCCCCGTTCGAAAATCTGCGTGATTGGCCTATGGTTCATTTGTTTTGTATTATCCAGAGTAGCAAACTTTGTTATTTCAATGGAATCAATTGGCTGATGCCGATAGCTGACTTGCACGATATTCAAAAAAGCATTGAAACCGTGGATAATATTGCGGGCAACAAAATATTCACTGATGAACTCCAGTAAAAATTCAACTGGTGTCCAAAATCGTGAGACATAAAGAGTTACAGCAAAAAGGCTTCCAATTGTAATCTGTTGATGCAAAACTTGGTATCCAGAAATTATAGTTGCTAACATAATAATTAAATTGAGCAGAGCGTAGGAAAAGATGTTGGAATAGATTGATTCCATACGTGTCTGCTTTTTTTTAGCCTGTCTATACTTGGTGGATAATTTATCAAATGGAATCAGTAATCCGTGGTTATTAAATCTGTTTGTAAAGGAAATTTTAGCTGAATCTTCTAAGTACTCCTTTTGTTGTTGCATTGTATTAACGGTGTCTGAACTATAATTAGATAGTTTGGTTGAGAACTTATTTGACACTAAAATAAAAACCGGAACACATAGAATGATTAGTAATGCTATTTTCCAAGAAATAAGGCTCAACATGACAAAAATACCAATAAGAGTTAGAGATTGTGATAGAAGTTGAACAGGATAATAGCTGATGAAATTCTTGATGATTTCATAGTTCTGTCCAAGTTGCTGGCTGATTTCTTTGTCTGGTTTTACCGTTTTTTTGGATCGTATGTTGTAAGCCGATTGTTCAATTTACAAGTGATTTTGTCCCAGGCTTCTCTTTCTGCCTTTCCTTTCACTATGTCAGTAAAGTAATAGGCTATCTGGCTAATCAAAAAATTTAAGGCTAATGCAATACTCAAAGGAATAAATAATTGAGTTTGCTTATTTTGAACGCTATCCACAAAGAGTTTTGTTATGTATGGGGTTAGTATCAAAATTAATGAAATAATGGCATCAAGTAAAACGTAACAAATCATGGTTGATTTTTTATTAAGTGATAATAGTTTCAGCAAAGAGTTCACCTCGTTTATTTAGATATAATAAATTATTCTTGACGAGATTGTACTACTCATTATTAAAATAATCAATAATAAGCTGTGTTTTTAGGATTAAGTATCTACTTTTTATATTTAAAGTGTTTTTTAAGTTATATTACTTTAAGGTGACGATAGAATATTAACAACTTGTTGCCCAGAAAAAACAAGCATTATTCACTTTAACTTTTTTTGTACACTTAAAACAAATAAAAAAACAAGGTCTCCCCTGCTTGTATCCAAAGCCGATAATCCCAATGACTTTGGTACTCTCATTCTCAACCTGTTATGGCAAAAGTCCAATGTAATACTTCTGCGTTATCATTATATTTGCGTGGCCTAAATAATATGAAATATATGCTAAAGAGACCTCTCCTGTTGCTAACATCATACTAGCCAAAGTATGTCTCGTTGTGTGTGTTGAAAATTTACTCTCCATGCCTAAATGCTTTTGTAATTGATGATATGCAGAGTTAACTGTTTTTGCATCTGGAAGTTTCGCTTGTCTAGTCTGAAACAATAGCTGCTCTGGATTCGCAACTCCTCGTCTGAAAAGCTCTCTACGATAAATTTCAATCCATTTGACGCTCTTATTCATTGCTTCCCGACTTACTGGAACCGTACGAATTGAATTCTTCGTCTTGGGTTCTTTAAACAAGTTATGCATCGAATCCCATGATTTATCAATTGCTATCTCACACTTAAATTAATTGATATCCTCATGTCTTAATGCTAAGGCTTCACCCCAATCAATTCACATAATCCCTTGTAAAAATCTTGGAGCGCTTCAATATCTACCCCTTTGTCCTTCATAAATCTCCCCTTCCTTTTTCATTAATACTATCCACCTCTTTTCACTTATCTTTAAAATTAATCATAAACACACTATGAGCTATTCGCTACTTAACAGTGGCATTACACTCGGAGGTACATTATGACTTGAACTTGTCCTATGATTATGACAAATAAAAAAGGAACCCAATTCAGAATTGAGTTCCAAAATAATAATATATATTTAAAGATTAATTTACCTCTATTTTTGAACCCATTGCCTTGAATTAGAAAGAAGCCAGCAGAAACGTTAATTAGAAGATTTGTACTTGTGATATACTTGATAAAAATAATATTGAAGGAATTCCTTTGTATTCCTATATTGGAATTAATTTTTCCTTATTACTTCTTGCTGCGTCGTGCATTTTTATGATGCTGATATTTTCAAGAAGAGCATCTAAAGCCTTAAAAAAAATCAATAAGCCTAAAATTCAATATACATCTTTGATTAAAAATTATAAAAAAGATAATTTAATTTCTATTGATGAAATCAAGTCTCTCTCTGCTATTAATAGCTACCCGTTTCTTTTATTTTTTTTCAGGACATTTTCTTTCAACCTTCTACTCTTTTTTTTCTCCATTATTGTAGCCCTTTTTTATTCTGGATTTTACACCCAAATTAGGCCGCTACTCTTTGTACTATTTCTGTTATGGGGAATATTTTGGCTGTTGTCCTATATTGTTTTAAAAAGAAAAAGTATTAATTTACATTCACAGATAAAAAATAAAAAGCCAGTGCTTCTTAGAAATCCTAATATTGTTAATTTGACTATCCAATACGACCAAAAAATTTTACCACTAATAAAAAAAATTACATTTTCTGTCTGGCTTGGTGCAATTTTTATGAATCTCGGATTATTATTGTTGGTTTCTTTTTTTAATTTTTCTCATTTTTAATCACCGCTATTAGAGCTGCTAGTCCTGTTTCTAGTCACTGCAGAAGACGTATCAGCCGAGAACTTACCATCAAATTTCTCTGGTGTGATTCCCTTACACCAAAATCCGCCTTGAATAATATACGCAATATTTCCTGTAGGCTTGACGTTATCTTAAACTTGGATTCCTGAAAAAGCAAACGTACGTTTGAACATTCTATAAAAATTTTGGGTCGCTTGAGCCATTAAGGTATACTTTTTTAATTCATTCTCCACAACACCAAACCTTCGCAGCATTTGTCAAAAATATGTCACTTAACATTTCGTCTCTTGTCAGTTATTGACACTTTAAAATAATCTAACATAACAAAAAGTAACAATATTCCAGCAATCATCGGAGACATAAAAAAGCCATGCCCCTTTGAGGGGAACCATGGCTTTTGTTATTTATTATCGTTTATTATTAAAGTTTTTCTTTACTTACAATGTTCAACTTTTCATCCAAGTCATAAACAACTGGTTGACCTGTTGCCATTTCAACACCCATGATGTCTGCATCGGAGATGTCTTCAATGTATTTTGTAAGAGCACGTAATGAGTTACCATGTGCTGCGATGATGACGTTCTTGCCTTCAAGTAACTTAGGAGCAATTTCGTCTTCCCAGAATGGGATAACACGTTCCAAAGTAACTTTCAAGTTCTCACCACCAGGAATAGCACGTGGGTCAAGGTCTGCATAACGACGATCTTGTGCTGCAGAACCTTCATCATCAGCACTCAAGAGTGGAGGAAGGACATCATAAGAACGACGCCAAATGTGCACTTGATCTTCGCCAAATTTTTCAGCAGCTTCTGCCTTGTTTTGACCTTGCAATGCACCATAATGACGTTCGTTTAAGCGCCATGATTTTGTTTCTGGAACCCATAACTGACCTGATTCTTCCAAAGCAAAATGCAATGTCTTGATAGCACGAGTCAATACTGATGTATATGCCTGATCAAATTGGATTCCTGCTTCTTTTAACTTACGTCCAGCTTCCTTAGCTTCTTTTTCACCTTGTTCACTTAAGTTAACGTCAACCCAACCGGTGAAAAGGTTCTTCAAGTTCCATTCACTTTGTCCGTGACGGATAAAAACTAATTTTGTCATAACTAGCAAAAACCTCTTTCATTATATGATTTGTTTACAACTCACATTTTACACTGAAAACTTGAAAATTCATAGTCCAAACAAGTTATAAATTGTGAAAAAAATTCTTAGTTTTTCAAAGCTTTCAATATATAATTGACCGCTTTTTCAACGTTCTCGGGAGTTGTTGCAAGATTCAATCTGATAAATCCGTTTCCAGCTGCTCCAAACATCTCACCATAATTAACCGCGAGTTTTGCATCATGCTGCATAAAGTGATGCAACTTGCTTGGAGCCACAGCTGCTCGCATATCGACCCATGCCAAGTAAGTTCCTTCAAGTTCAGCAATTTTAATTGTTGGTTCATTTTCAGCAAATTGATTCTTAACATAATCAAAGTTGTATTTGATTAGCCCGAGCATTCCAGATAGCCAATCTGCTCCTTCACGATAAGCAGCCTCTGCTGCGACCTCACCCAGTAAATTTCCACTTGGCAAACACATCTTTTCAACATACTCATCATACCGTTCGCGAATCTGCGGATTTGCAATCACCACATGACTGCTCTGCAATGCAGCCAAGTTAAATGTTTTGGATGCCGCATCAAGCATCACAATATTATCACGATAAAATCCATCTTTGATTGAGATAGCCGAAACAAACTTGTTGTCTCCAATAATCAAATCATGATGAATTTCATCAGAGATTACCAATACTTTCTCTTCACGACAAATTTCGAACAACTTTTCAAGTTCTTCCGATGTCCACACTCTTCCAACCGGGTTGTGTGGTGAACAATTAATCAATAACTTAACGTGTTCGTTTTGAATCTTAGCGCGAATATCATCAAAGTCCATCTCATAGTGTCCATTATCGTTCTTCAGATTTGAGACAACTAGCTTGCGCTCATTATTCTCAATCACATGCATAAATGGATGATACACAGGTTGTAGCACCATTACTACATCATCTTGCAGCGTTAAGACATTTACGAGTGCACTGATTGACTGGACCACTCCTGACCCGAAACGAATCCATTCCCTATGTAATTCTGTTCCATATCGTTCTTGCTGCCACTTAAAATATGTTTCGTAGTAGCTGTCGGGTGTCAATGAATAGCCATAAGCACCATGTTCAATCCTTTTTTTTAGGGCATACATGACTGCTTCTGGGGCCTTGAACTCAGTATCAGCTATCCACATGGGAAGAAGATCATTTGTTCCAAAGCTGTCCTTCATCCCGTCCCATTTAACCGAATCTGTGTTCTTACGTTCAACTGCATACTTTTCTACAAAATCAGCAACCTTCATAATCTATCTACTCCTTATGACTCAATTTATCCTTGATTTTACCTAGTGCAGCTTTTTTCCTCTTAATGGGTTTTACTCCTAAAATGTCCAATAAGAAAGTAAAAATTGGAATACCAACAATTAATCCCCACATTCCAAAAAACTTCTCTGAAATAAATAATACTACAAAGGTGTAAAAAATAGGGAGTTCTGTTTTATTTGACATCAGTTTAGGATTAAGGACATAAGACTCCAACGAGTGTACTACCAGTAACATGATAGCAATGTACAATACATAATTAAGCCCACCAACTGAATAACCTATAATACTCATTGGAACTGCAGAAATAATGACTCCTGCCACAGGGACAAGACTCATCAAAAAGATTAACAAGGATAAGCTGAATAGCTGAGGCATCTGCATTATTGCAAGGCAGATCGTTGTCAACGTTGTATTCACAATAGCAATAATAAACTGTGTTTCAATAACTATTCCAAAAGTGTTAACGAATTTCTCAGCAAAATAATATATATCTTGGAAAAACCAGTCATATGGTCCCTTCAAAAAGCTACGTGAGAAACTAAACATTCTCTTTTTTTCAATTGTGAAAAAGAAACTTAAGAACAGCGACAATAAGAAAGTTACACCCATTGAGCCAATACTTGTTAGATACTTGAAAAGAATTGTTACTCCATTTTTCATTTGTGAAACAATAGTTGATGTACTTATATAACTATTAATATAACGTAAGATTTCGTTTCCATTGAATGACGGTTTCTGATAAAAGTCTATCACATATTTGACCATTGACTCCGTCTGATAGAAAAGTTTAGGCAAATATATTGTTACTCCAAGGTATAAGGAACCCAGTATTAATAGGTACACGACAGAAACAATTAACGGTGCCGGTATTTTTAGATACTTTCTAATGAAATTAGTTAAACTAATTACTAAGAAAGTAAAGATAAATGTTAATAATATCAAGCTTAACAATTCACGCATCTCATATAAAACAAAAATTACGGCCAGTAACACAACTGTCCGCCGTAATCGTACGTTAGCAATAAATTTCTCCCATATTCCCAAAAGACCACTCCTAAGTTTGTTAGTATTCCCCGATTTCATTGTACCTAAAAATAGGCAATGACAAAACCCTTTTTGCGTGGCTTTTTTTAAGTTACAAACAAATATACTTTTTTATCCGTATTTTGTATCCAAATTCAACTAATTGGCCACAAAAGTCTCACTCTCTATTTCCACGTCAAAGAAAGGTAATCCAAGGTGGTACTGCTAAACAAACTCATTCAAAAACTTATAATTCAATTGTCATAACTACGCAATATCTCACGCAACATTTCAAGACTTTTTTTGATTTCTCTGCCGATATCCGTGTCAGCTACCGTCTGCCTTTCAAGTTCCTGGTTGACAATTTTTCTAGTAGATATGATGTCACAACCATTTTTCACAGCATCATTTTTGGATGTAAAAGGATGATGTGTAACTAACTGTAAACCATAAGAATTGTACAACAGAGTATATCCACCGATTCCTGTAATAGGCTGGTAAGCCTTTGAATATCCGCCATCAATCACAATCATTTTCTTATTCGCCAAAATTGGTTCTTGTTCTTTTTTCACCGGTGTATGTCCATTAATTACATGACCAGTTTCTTGATTAAGTCCAAATTCCTTAAGTAATTGCTCACAGAACCACTCTTCCTTACGTAATTCAAAGTAAGCATTCTTGTGTTCAACCTTAGGCTCATCTTCAGATATAAAATAGCGTGCAAAAGTTGTCATACAGTGTTTCCCGAAAAGAGGTGACAACGACCCTTGCCATAAATACCAAATCATATCGGCAACAACGCTTTCGCCTTTGTGCGGTTTGCGGTAGGCTTTTCTTAATTTTTGCTCGCAAAAATCTAGCAATTTTCTCCCAGAATAAGACTTTCCTTCATACTCAAATGCTTGGAATGTCCCGTCTTCTGCAACTGGGATACATCCATGAAACAATAAATTGCCATTATAGACCTTATACATACTGCCCTTGCTGACTAGAAAATCTAAATGTTTCCTTAATTTAGTAGCATTCATAAACGAATTAAGCAGTGATTGGACAACTTCTGCTTCCTCTTGTGTCAATTCGAATGGCGCATCATGCTTAACAGTTCCAAAACAGCCATTCTTTAATTTGTAATTAACACCATCTATCCCAATCTCATTCTTATTCCAATCAATTTGGTCAAGTAAAGCCAAGTCATTTAGATTAAATTCTGGCCTACGCTTTTTTAATTGTCCTTCAAGCTTAAATTGTATTATTGCCACAGCTTGATGGATCTGTGTAATTTGAAGTTTCTCATCCGGCATTACAAAGTCTGCATTTTCAAGCGTTTTTGGCCTGAATGCAGCATTGTCTCCATAATTTTTCTCAGCAAACATTGATAAGTGCCTTAAGTTGATTCCATAGGCTTCTTCAATAATCGCAAGGTTATTATATCTTGCACAGATTCTTAAGAGATTCATCATACACAGTGCCGAACCAGCTACCGCTCCCAACCACAAGACATCATGGTTCCCCCATTGAATATCAAGCGAGTGATATTTCATAAGTGTCTCCATTATCTTATCAGGTGCTGGTCCCCGATCATAGATATCTCCAATTACATGCAGATGATCAACCACAAGTCTTTGAATTGTATAACAAGTTGCTGTAATAAAATAATCCGACTGATTCAGCTCTACTAAATTACGCAGAATCTTATTATAATAGTTTCTCTTATCATGTTCTTGCTGGTCATTGTAAAGAAGTTCTTCTGTGATATACACAAAATCGGGATTTAGTGCCTTTCTAACTTTTGATCTTGTATATTTTGTAGCAGTTATTTTCAGCAATTCAATCAAATTCGAAATTGTATTAAGATACCATTGTTCCAGTGTTTCCTGATCTGGCATTTCACTTTTTTGAAATACCAGTTCATCTTCAGGATAATAGATCAACGTAGCAAAGTCTTGAATGTTTTTGGGCGTCAACCTGCCTGCAAAGTTCTCCTCAATCTTCTGTTTAATATTACCCGATCCATTTCTCAAAGTATGATCAAATGCATTGAATTCACCATGTAAATCACTGACATAATGTTCCGTAGCTTTCGGCAGATTCAAAATTGCTTCTAAGTTTGTTATTTCTGTTATTATTGCTTGTTTAGTTGGAAATTTCTCACGTACCAATTTTTCAACATATGACATATCAAGATTCCTCCTGTGAATCCATTTCTTTTGAAAACATAATCATTGAAACAGATTATCTAAGACACACCCCATATTATAACAAATACCAATTTTCAGCAAATACTCAAATACACTTGAAAACCCTTGACTACGCTTATAAACATCCACATTTAATTAATAATACCAATTTTTAATTATTTGAGTTTTTTTGTTGTAAAAATATTTTTTTAGTGATACTTTATAGTTATCATTCTTATGTTCAACGGAATCTACAAGGAGGATTCATTATGAATAATACAGTAATAGAAAAAACAGAAGCACGTGTTGAAAAGGATACTGAATGGCGCCTATCCAATCAAGAAAACGGACATTTCTTGGATGTTATTTTCTGTAAGGAACTTGAGAACACTATGAAGAACAAGCGTAATTTTTCATTTAATCGTTTTGAGTCAGAACAACTTAACAACTTGCATTCGTTAGCTACCAAATTAGATGGGGACTTCAAACTTGTTCTAGATGAAAATGTCATAGGTTTGGACTATCTCCCATTATCACCTGATGAGGCTGCTGATTTAATCGAGGCTCTTTAATTTCTAATATTAAATTCATGTAACTCTTGAATTCGATGTTTGACATCATCAAAAAAGCATTACTGCTCGGCTTGATAGCCGAACAGTAATGCTTTTTTTTGTTATCTCTTACTTATCATTATAACCATTTGGATGTGTTGAATGCCACTTCCATGCGGTCTCAATAATCTTGTGGATATCATCAAATTGTGGTTTCCATCCCAAAACCTTACGTGCTTTGTCCGATGCTGCAATTAATGTATCAGGATCTCCACCACGTCTTGGGGCGATTTCTGCTGGAATTTCTTTTTTGGTTACATCACGAGCAGCTTTCAAGATTTCCATATTTGAAAATCCTGTTGAAGAACCTAAATTGAAAGCAGTGCTGTCGTTGCCCTTTTCAAGATACTCCACCGCCAGAATATGAGCGTCTGCCAAATCGAACGGATGTACATAATCACGGACGTTAGTACCATCTGGAGTATTGTAGTCATTACCAAAAATCTGTAATTTTGCACGTGTCCCTGCAGCCACCTGCAAAACGATTGGCAACAAATGAGTTTCTGGATTATGGTCTTCTCCAATGCTGCCATCTGGTTTTGCACCTGCAACATTGAAGTAACGCAATGCAACAAATTTTATTCCATTAGCAAGGTCTGTCCAGTGCATGATTTTTTCCATTGCCAACTTACTTTCACCATAAGGATTGATAGGCTTTTGCGGATCAGTTTCCTTAATTGGGGTTCTCTCTGGAGTTCCATAAGTCGCAGCAGTTGAAGAAAAGACGATCTTCTTAACACCAGCTTCAACCATAACTTCTAATAATTTAATCATCCCTGAAGTATTGTTATCAAAATATTTAAGCGGATTCTTCATAGACTCTGGAACCACTGAGAAGGCCGCAAAATGAATAACCGCATCAATCGCAGGATTTTCCTTGAAAACCTTACGCATGAAATCACGATCTGCAATGTCTCCTTTGTAAAACTTTGCCTTATCATTGACGGCTGCACGATGCCCTGTTATCAGACTATCTACAACAACCGTTTCTGTTCCACGTTCAATTAAACGATCTACAGTATGCGAGCCTATGTACCCAGCACCGCCTAAAACTAAAATTGCCATGTTTATTCCTCCTTGAGGAGTGTGACTATTATCACACCTTTGTTTCATTTGTATTTGGAAGACTATCAGTCTCTCTCAACTATTTTACCAGTAATGCTTGCTAAATTGTTAATTAATACTAAAATGTAATCTTTTGCCAAAAATCATAAGTACTTCCATGCGATCACCTATCTGGGCTTGTTGTTTTTATTAACTTGTGCTTAACTATTATTTAGAACTTAAGAAGGGGCAATCCTATGTCAGAACTAGTATATAAGCAATTAATTACCGATTTAAAAAAGAAAATATTTGCAGGAAATTTTCCAGACTTGCGCCTACCTGATGAACGCTCCCTCAGTGAACAGTATGACGTGAGCCGCAGTTCAGTCAAACGGGCACTTAATCGTATGGCTAGTGACGGCATTATTTTTCGGAAACGTGGTGCTGGAACCTTTATTAATCCGTTGTATCTAAAAAATGAATCTGTCTTTAATTATGAGGAAGGCTCTAATCTAGGTGTTACCGATAACTTTAAGATGAATGGTCAGAGTCCGAAAATCAAAGTTATTTCTTTTGAGGTTATCAAGCCTAATCATGAACTGCGACGTGACCTATTCTTGTCACACGATGACTTTGTATACAAAATCGTCCGGCTGCGATTATTCGAAGATCAGCCTTTTATGATTGAAACAGGATATATTCCCATTAGAATAGTACCTGAATTAACTAAATCAACAATCGAAAGTTCAATTTTCAATTACTTGCAGGAAAACCATCATCAATCAGTCACTAAGTCATTCCTTTCCGTCTTTGCCGAACCCTCGACCAAAAATGATCAGGAATTGTTGGGTCTGTCACCGACTGAGCCTACTGGTATTATGGAGGGAATATTCTTCCTTGATGATGGAACTCCCTTTGAATTTTCACATATGCGATTCCATTATAAGTACTTGAAATTCAATTCTTTTGTTTCTGTAAATTAAAATTCTTAATTCTTTCTGGAGGTACATAATGACGACTCTTTATATCGTGCGCCATGGTCAAAGTGAAGCAAATGCTGCAGGCATACTTCAAGGAAGCCTAATCGATACGCCCTTATCTGAAAAAGGACAAGTTCAAGCAAAACATGTCCGCGATGCCTTTGAAAAAAAGATGCTGCATTTTGACTTAGTTTTTGCAAGCCCATTACTGCGAGCGGCTCAAACCGCCGCAATCATCTCACCTAAAACCACTACAATTTTTGATGAACGTTTAAAGGAATTCGATTATGGTAATTGGGATGGTCAAAAGGTTACTGATATACATCGACGCTTTGCCAAATTTTTCGATGAAAAAAGGAACCTGCTGCCAGGTTCCGAAAAAGTTTCCCATGGTGATGATTTTGCATCAATTACTGCAAAACTAAATGGTTTTCTTACTGAGCTTGCGGCAAAATATCCAACACAAGATATTTTGATTGCGAGTCATGGATTCACAATTAAATTACTGTTGAATGCTGTTTTAGGAATTAGTAATCTAAGCTCATTGAACGAACCATACAATGCTGGCTTAACAAAAATCGAATTGACGGCTTCAACACGTACCCTTGTATACTTCAACAGGGACTTAACAGAATAAGATACTTATCGGGGGCCAAGTCTCAAAAGTTAACTTTTGACTTGGCTCCTTTTATTTTAGATAAATGTATCCTCTCTGCATCTAACACTGTTTGCCTAAAGTACTTTCATTGTTTCAACAGTTATCTATTTAAACTCGCGCGCAACCTCACTCACAGACATATTTTGTTCACGTGCGTGTTCAATCACTTCTTTGACGTCTGCATCGCTAAATGCCTTGACATCAATTCCTTGACTAGCAATTTCTTTGCGTGCCTGCTTGATTTGTACACTAGTAATCTTTCTTGGGTTTGCAGAAGACGAACTGTCTCTTGGTGAAGAAGAAATAGTTGGCAAAATATCCGTTGCCACCTTCTTTTCACTTGATTCATCTGCACTTGAAACATTATATCCCAAGCGAGCAAGTACTTGATTATTACTGTGTTCTAAGTTACGTGCCTTTTTCCTAATATCTTGATAATAAGACTGTGTAATATTTCCATAACCCAAAATCACAGCTAGCTTTGTATTTGAAGCAGTGTACTCATAGTTAGTCGCCAAAACCTTTGCTCGCTTGTATGTTTTATTGAAGATTTTAAGCTCATGTACAACTTCTTTGAGCTCAATTTCTTTAGAAACTGCCCTAAGTAATAGTGTTTGTGATCCATTACTTATCTTGGTCACTTTTTTAAAATTAACAATTGCTTTGCTATAATCTTGATTTTTTATTGCAGTTAAGCCCTTTTGATACTCTTCTAATTGTTCCAAATGCGCATTTGCAGAACTATCATTTGGCTTCTTCTTCAATGCATTGCGAAAATGATTCTCAGCTCGATGGTAGCTTGCATCACTAATAGTTTTCGCGCCCGCATTCATAGCGTTATTGTAATATTGTGTAGCTTCAACACGCTTCGTGTAACCATAGCCAATAAAAATCACTGCTATAAATAAAGTGATTATAAGCCAAGTTTTCTTGCCCATCGACCAATTCCTCGCTTTCAATTCGTTACATGTAATTATAACATTTTTTCTTGGCTATTATATGACTAATATCTTTGTTACTTCGTCAACTTTGACCTTTTAGTGCCAGTTATGTAGAATTAGAAGAAAAAATAGGAGTATCTATGAGCTCATCTTTATTAACACAAATTATTAATGATTATGGTTATTTTGGAATTGCCCTATTACTTGCACTTGAAAATATCTTTCCACCGATTCCTTCTGAAGTAATTCTTGGATTCACAGGATTCATGACCCTTTCCAGCAAGTTAAATATTATCGGCAGTATTATTGCCGCCACAATTGGTGCCTTAATTGGTGCTTTGGTTTTATATTTCTTTGGCAAAATCATTTCAGTTGAACGCTTAGAACGAATCCTAGCGGGACGAATAGGTAAAATATTACACTTCAAGCCCGCAGACTTAGAGCGAGCAGCATCTTTTTTTAATCGCCATGGAAATTCTGCAGTATTCTTTGGAAGGTTCGTGCCAGTTGTCCGCAGTCTAATCTCAGTCCCAGCTGGAATGGCTGACTATCCTCTTGGTCGTTTCGTTATCTTTTCAACTCTTGGCGCACTCATTTGGAACACCGTGTTGATTTTTGTTGGGAGAATGGCTGGTCATGCATGGCCGCATGTGATTAATTTGATTGAATCTTATGGTAAAATTTCACTGATAGTTTTGGTTGTATTGTTTATAATAGGATATTTTATTTATAAGAAAAGAAAGAGGTAAATTTTCCATAAAGTAATACTTATCTGAGCGTTAACAAAGAATTATAAAGGGGGGGTGGGTCAAAAGTTATATTTTTGAGCCAGCCCCTCTATTTCGTATAAATGTGTTCCGTAAGTCAAAATTCTCCGTCTAACCCCGAGTTACCCATAGCAAAGTATTTTTTACCCTGATATAAGTAAATTTGTTATAATAGCAGCAAATGTAATCGAAATCATAATGTCGAGGTGACCTTTTTTATGAAACAAAAATCACTCTATCATACAGAAATTGAAAATAAAGCTGGGATTTCCGGTCATGTCCGGTCATTGACTGGTGGTGAATTCAATCAATTGACGAGCAATCCATTGAGTTCAGTCCCTGGAACTAACCCAGAACAGTTACTTGGAGCAGCATTAGCAACATGTTTGAATGCCACTCTTGAAGCAGAAGAAAAACGGAGAAATTTGTCACATCAAGCTGTTGTTCGGGTAGCAGTTGACATGGGGCGTGACTATCAAGGCTTTCAATTTTGGCTACATGCGCAAGTTAAATTACCACAGGTTGAACATCAAGAAGCACAAGAAATCTTAGGTATTTGTGAACAACGCTGCCCAGTTGCCAAATTATTAATCAAAAACCAAAATGTCAAGATTGAATTGGTTGATGAATTTATCCCTAAGGGGGAATTCGAATGAAATACTTGGTAACTGATCAAAGAGATATTCGCTATAACCTAGCTTTAGAAACCTACTTAATGGAACACGCCGACTTGCAAGAACCAATTCTTTATTTTTATATTAACTCCCCCTGTATTATCCTTGGCCGCAATCAGAATATTTATGAAGAAGTGAATTTGGAATATGTCCGACAGCAACAGATAATTGTTACACGCCGTACCTCTGGTGGCGGTGCAGTATTTGATGACCTTGGAAATGTCAGTTTTAGTTTTATTACAAAGGATGATGGACATTCTAATGGTGCTTTTTCAAAATTTACCGAACCGGTAATTGCTGCTCTACATGAAATGGGAGCAATTGGAGCAAAACTAGTTGGTAGAAACGATTTGCAGATTGATGATAAGAAATTTTCAGGTAACGCCATGCGCTTAGAACATGGCCGGATGTTTTCTCATGGAACCTTGATGTATGACGTCGATTTAAGTGTAATCGAAAAAGCGTTGAATGTGCCAAAAGATAAAATTGCAGCCAAAGGAATTAAGTCGGTCCACAGTCGAGTTACCAATCTCAAACCATTTTTCACTCCAGAATATCAGCAGCTAACAATTGAGGAGTTTCGTGATACACTGGCACAAAAAATTTTGCGGGTAAACGACTTGAAACAGGCTAATGAATATATCTTAGATGACGCTGCTAAGCAGGCTGTTGAGGCTATCAATCAGAAAATTTTCAGTAACTGGGATTGGATTTATGGGAACTCACCACAAGCTGCAATCCAGCATCGCCAGCATTTTACTCAAGGAACGATTGATTTTCGCTTGAAGATTGAGCATGGTCATATCAGCTATCTTCAAGTCTTTGGTGATTTTTTAGGACAGGCTGATGTTAAGCAATTTGCTGAAAAATTAATTGGTGTCCGTTATGATCGAAATGCAATCACCAAAACCCTAATCAATGTGGATTTGCAACCCTATTTTGGTAAAATTGAGCGGCAAGCAATTATTGATCTGCTAGTACGACAGGAATAGTCTCTTTTTTGATTGCATATAAATGTATCCGTAAATTAAAATTCGAGTACTAACTTCAAATTACTTCATAACAAGCTGCAAACTGTGTTCGTAATTTTGTGTTAGTGCTCGAATTTTATCGGCTTATGTCACATTTTTATTTACATATTATTTTCAAAGCTTTTGTGGCAATTCAATCGCAAATTTTTCAGCAATTGCGGTAATTTCTTGGGTGGTTTTCGGATCAATAACTACACCATGCTCTGAATTATAATCGTAGTTACGATATTCACGATCACCAGGAATCATAATATGGGTTCCTGGAATATGATCTAGATTCCGAATACGCTCAAACATTTTCTCAGCATTAGCTTTCAAAGTTGCCAAATCGCCAAAAAAGGCTGGATTGATCACCATAAAGAATTGACTGAAATCATGCTTGCCAGTATTGGTATCAGCCGAAATTGAACCTTGTGCTAAGATACCAGTTAGCAATTCAACGACCAGTGAGTTACCAAAACCCTTGTAATTTGAATTTTCTTCTTTATTGCCACCAAGGGTTAATACCCCACCGCCGGATTGGTGCTCAGTAAAAGCGACTTCGGATAAAATTTCAGCGGCTTTTTTAGAATCGTGAATGATATTTCGCTCACCATCAACTGCCCATTCACCCGAAATCGGTTTTTGATTTTTTGCAAGCACCATAATTTTACCGCTAGAAACACTTGATGTAGCTCCATCAAAAACAAAAGGATGGGGATCAGCCGGGAAGGTAAAAGCAAAAGCATTTGAACCCAAAAAGGCTTCGATTGCATTAGTTGGTACAACAAGTGGCCGTGTGTTAGTAGTTGAAATACCAATTAAACCGGCTTGAGCAGCTAAGCGAGAATAATACCCTGCAGTTCCAAAATGATTTGAGTTGCGAATAACTGCCATGGCAACGTTAGTAGTTTTGGCTTTTTTAATCAAGCTATTAATTGCTAAAGCAGAGGCAATCTGTCCCATATTTCCATTAGCATCAAGCAACATGCTGGTATCGGTCTCTTTTAAAGTCTTGACTTGATTCTGTGGTTTGATGGTCCCATCCTGAACCATTCGGATATACCAATCAAGTCGTTGAATTCCATGAGAAGAAATTCCTCTTAAATCTGCATCTACCAGGGTATCAGCTAATAAAGAGCCATCAGTAGCAGAGAATCCGGCTTTTTGAAAAACTTTTTCTAAAAATTGAGTTTCAGCTACAGCAGTAATTCGCATAAAAAACACTTCTTTCTTTATTTTTAAACAACAAACAAAAAAAACCGCCCAACACTATTCTCATAGTGCAAGACGGGTTGACCGTGGTACCACTTGCTCTTCATTTATCATCTGATAAATCTCGGTGACATATATTGTCAAAAATGATAACGGATTTCACCGGTCGAACAGCTTGCACCACCCAACAGTAATTTGAGTTCATTTTCATCAGTCGTTATCTGCACCTTTTCAGCTGCCTGTGCTCTCTTAAAAATAACGAAACCGAATCTCTTCTCAATAGTTTCTTACGATCATTAAAGACCAAATTCCAATCGTTGTCAATCGTGAAAAAATGTGAAATTATGTTTCTACAACCTATGACTGGCAAGTACTATACAGGCAGTCGAAAAAAATGAATTGAAATTTAGGTATCCGATAAAGTACACTGAAATTAATACTTTTTAAGGAGAGAAAACATGTTTATACACAAAATTGATTCTGAAGTAAGTCTCGCATTACCTAGGCCCCAAATCGACTCCGAGCCTCTTTTTCAAATTATTGAAAAAAGCCGACAAGAGTTACAAGTTTGGTTGCCATGGGTTCCCGCAATGAAAAGTGTCGAAGATGAGGAAAAGTTTCTTACAGGCATCTTAAAAAATTTTGGTAATACGTGCTCATTGAATACGGTTATTCTGTACAAAAATACACCTGTAGGAATGATTAGTTTTAATAAATTTAACACAACAAATCAATACGCAGATATAGGTTATTGGTTAGGAACTGAATATGTAGGTAATGGTATTATGCATCGAGCTGTTGCAGGGATATGTGATCTTGGTTTTAGAGACTATGGTGTTCATAAAGTCGAAATTCACGCAGCAGTAGATAATGCACGTAGTAATGGTGTTGCAAAAAAAGCCGGATTTCATTTTGATGGCTCACTTCGAGCAAATGAGTTGTTAGCTGATGGGTTTCATGATGAAAATGTCTGGTCATTACTTAGGAGAGAATGGGAAAAAGTTGATTCTTAACATTCAATTTCTTAAAGAAGTGTAACCCGATTAACTTTCTCCCAAAACACTCAATCCTATTATTGGTCTTGAAAAATCTTAATTTAAGTGAGATGATTGTTTTATGGATATCAAACAACTGGATAAAAAAACCGAATTGAAGCAACGTATCTTTTTTGCTCTTTCCGATCCGGGACGCTATAAAATAGTTTGTATGCTCTACAGTGTTGGTCACGAGATGGGGTGTAACGAGTTAAATCAGCATGTAGAGATTGATAAATCAACTATGTCTTATCATTTACGAACTTTGCGAGAGATTGGTATTACCAGTACCCGCACCCAAGGGCGACAAAAATATGTTAGTTTGAATAAAGATTGGATTGAAACATTAATTCCTGGATTATTATCGCACCTTTAATGAGCACATTTGTGCTTATTTTCTTGCTCTATTGTTTGATAATTATAAAACTATAAAATTGTTATTGGAGGAAATTATGAAATATCGTCGTTTATCTTTTTTATTTTTCCTGGTAATGTTTGTTATTGGAACAGATACCTTTTTAGTTTCACCACTCCTGCCCACTTTGACAAAGAACTATGCCATCTCTACGAGTCTCTCTGGTTTAATTGTCAGTTTTTATGCACTTGGTTACATGATAGGAGCCATAACTATCGGACCATTTTCAGATAATCATGATCGTAAGTTGATTTTAGTGAGTGGTTTAGTTTGCTTCTCTTTAGCTACTGCTGCGTGTGGCCTAGCCAATTCCTTTTCACTAATGTTAATTACTCGCTTTATTGCGGGCGCAGCTGCTGCTTCTGCTAGTCCCCAAATTTGGGCTACTATTCCCCAAATTTTTCCTAAAAAACAGGTTGTTAAAGTGATGGGTTACGCTACCTCTGGATTAGCATTTGCTCAAATTATTGGTGTTCCTTTAGGAAGTTTTTTAGCTGGTTGGTCTTGGCGGTTCCCATTCTTTTTTGTTGGCACTATTGCGTTGATATTAACCATTTTAGTTATAACTTATATGCCTCATTTAGATAAAACAAACACAAGGGCAACCTCGTTCAGTATTTATCGTAATTTCTTCAAGAATAAACAAGCACTAAAGCTTTTATTCTCATATTTATTATTTCAGATGGCTAATTTTTGTGCCTTCTCTTTTATTGGAACTTGGTTTTCTAATAACTTTTCATTACCCATTGCATCTATTGGCAGTTTTGTCCTAATTATTGGTCTTGGTCAATTTATTGGAAGTCTTGCTGGATCACATATTGTGCGCATATTAACCTTTCCCAAAGCTTTTTTTCTGGAATTTCTGCTTTTTATGTTAGGTTATGTTATTCTGCCTTTTTCGCCTTCTGCTATTATTGCTACCATGATTTTATCGTTCATTTACTTTATTGGTGGGGCTATTTTTCCCTTATTCATGAGTACCCTTCAAGCTACCGCACCAAAGGCAAGAGGAACAATGTCAGCTTTAACCAATGCATTTATGTACTTGGGTGAGGCTATTGGTGGAGTTTTTGGAGGAATTCTAATTAAAAATTTTCCTGGTTTTTTTGGCATATCGGTCTTTACAGTTATCGGTGTCTTTTTAGCAATGCTTCTGTATGCACGTCAAGGATATTTTAAAAAATGAAATTGCTTAATTGTATCTCCAATATCACTATGACTAACTTGAACAACAACTTTTGAAAATCATTTCTTCTATCATATAGATATGTTGATAATTTCATATGATAATGATAACATATGTTTTGATTAATATATTTTATTTGATTCATGGAAGGATGAGATATCATGCAGAATTTCCCACTGGTCACGATGCTCTTTATTGGAGTTAATCTTGACTTCTTTGTGATTTTATTATTCCTGCTTCAAAAATATAATTTTAAGAACAACTTATTCGGTTATGAATTGGGAATGCTTTTGATTTTTGGTATCAGTGCGCTTGCAGGACAATTAATTCAAAATCTTATGCCTGCTTGGGTTATTGGATTTCTCGGATTAATTCCAATCTATATGGGAATTAAAGAAGAAGATCATAATGGTAAAACAAATACAGTCTCAAAAAAGGGAATTACCGCTGTTTTACTCATGTATCTAGCCAGCTGTGGTGCTGATAACATAGCTGTCTATGTTCCGGTTTTAGCAACAATGGCATTGGTTGACATCATAGTGACAATGGTTTATTTTCTTTTCTTGACCGCTATATCCTTAACATTAGCTTATTTCTTTGGTCAACTTCCTATTATCAAAAATATTTTTGAGCGTTGGGGGACACAATTATGCAGAATCATTTATGTTTTTATCGGACTTTTTGTTATGCTTGATACAGGATTGGTTCAGCATATTATTACTTTGTTTTAAGTAAAATCATGTGTACTTTGAAATATAAATTATTAAATTTCATGTTATTCTAAGGTTAAATACAATTTTATGTTAGAGGTGTCAATATGAAAGCTCTGTATTTCAACGATTTTGGAGATAATTCTGTCTTAAGATATGGAAATATTGATTCTCCCCAAATAAATGCGGATCAATTATTAGTTAAAACCAAATACATTGGCTTAAACTTTGCCGATATATATCGGCGTCGAGGTACTTATCATATTGAGAAGCATCAACCTTATATCAACGGTTACGAGGGTCTGGGAGAAGTCGTCGCTGTTGGTAATCATGTCAATACCTTTAAGCTAGGAGACAAAGTATTTTTTGTAGATGTACCTTTTGCCAATGCAGAATATGTCAGTGTCCCAACCGAAAATGCAATTAATGTACCGACAAATCTCGACTATAAAATAATTGCTGCTGTTGGACTACAAGGATTAACGGCAGATTTTCTGGCTCATGATCTTGGGAAAAATAAACCTGGAAACAATGTATTCATCCATGGTATCAGTGGCGGCGTTGGCCAAATACTATCTCAAATGTTGACCAGCGATGGAATGAATGTATATGGAACCACCTCAACGCCAGCGAAGCAGTCTTTGGCCCTACAGCAGGGAGCTAAAAAGGTCTTTTTGCGAACTGCACCTTGGGATCAAGATTACTATGGAAAATTTGATACTATTTACGATGGCATAGGAAAAACATTGGAACAAAGTTTGTCACTTGTTATTAATAAAGGGAAAGTTATTTTTTATGGAATGTCAGGTGGTAATCCACCTAAAATTGATCCAGTAAAACTATTAACTCAATCAAAGAGTCTCTTGACAGGAGACCTATGGGATTATTTAAGTAACGCAAGCGAACGGGAAAACCGCAGTCAAAGGTTATTTAAATATCTAAAAGAAGGCAAGATCAAAATTAGTGATCCCACAACCTTCCCATTGTCCGAAGGCCAAAAAGCATATGAATATTTAGAATCGGGAAAAAGTACCGGCAAAATTTTGTTGGTTCCTTAAGTCAGCCGTTTTGAAATAAAAGCATGATGATCAAAATTTATAATCAATATCGCACTTGACAAGAGAAAAATTGATGTGTCACTTTTCCATCAAACATTCTTTGCAAAAAACTATAAATAATTTTAACCCACGCCATTTAACTGTTCTTAGAAGAAAGTTCGGTGTAGAATATACTTGTTAATTATATTACAAATTATTGGTTACTGGAGGAGTTATGAATGGCTAAAACTGTTGTAATTACGGGTGGTGTATCAGGAATGGGGCTTAGTGCATCAAAGTTATTCCTGTCCAAAGGTTGGAATGTTATGATAGCAGATTTTAATAAAGAACTTGGTGAAAAAGTGTACAAAGAATTGTCATCAAAATATTCTAAAAAACAAGTTGCTTTTCAGCAAACTGATGTGTCTAATGCGACATCTGTAACTGATCTAAAGACTAAAACTAGTCAACTATTTGGTAAAGTTGATAGTGTTATTAATAACGCCGGTATTTTTACCAAGGGTGCCTTGCATGAAGTTGCTGAAGATGCTTGGGACAGAATCATGGCAATTGATGTAAAATCTGTTTACTTGATGACAAAAGCATTTGTACCGGACATGATAGAACAAAAAGCTGGAACAATTGTCAATACTGCATCTATTTCTGGATTGACCGGCGATTACAACATGGCTGCCTATAATGCTGCTAAGGGTGCTTTAGTCAATTTAGTTCGTGCAATGGCTCTCGACTATGGCAAATACGGCATTAGGGTCAACAACATTAATCCGGGACCGACGATGACTCCAATGTTTAAAGCTAATCCTCAATCAGTAATTGACACTTTTAAAAAGGCTAGTCCCTTGGGGAAATTGGCAGAACCTGATGATATTGCACGTGTTATGTATTTCTTAGCTTCTGACGAGTCCAATCCAATTACTGGTGAAAACATTCCCGTTTCTGCAGGCTTTGAAATCTATAGCGGACAACCTGTTCAAAAATAATACTTCAAGTTTAACAATCGTATAATCAATGAACTGCTCTCAACAAATAAAAAAAGCCTCAGTATCTGAGGCATACCCTCAAGGCAAAAAATTTTACCTTGGGGGTATTTGGAGTTGGTTCAAAAGTTATATTTACACCAGCTCCTCTATTTATTGCATGTAAATGTGTTCCATTCTTATCATGTTATTAATCTTCTTTGAACCTACTTAGATAAAACATTCTTGTCACATATCATAATGAAAAATTTACGCTTCTCATTCATCGCTAACAACAACTTTGCCAATCATATGATTGGACTCCACTATTTTGTGAGCTTCTTTTAGATTTAAATCATTGATCGGCGTGAACGCTTTGTTTAAAGTTGTTTTTATAATCTCCTGATCTAATAAAGATGAGATCTTATCTAGAATTTCATGCTGAGTAATCATATCCGGTGTCTGATAAAAAGACTTTGTATACATCCACTCCCAGGCAAATGTTGCCCTTTTTTTCGTTAACTTACGTAAATTGACGGGTCGCTTATTTTCGGTAATAGATGCAATTTTACCGCTTGGTTTTATCAGCTCTGCCATTTCATTCCAGTGACCATCCAAATCATTCAATTCCAAAATGTAATCCACATATTCATAACCAAGCTTTCTAACCTCATGTACTAAATCTAGACGATGATTTACGACTTTATCAGCTCCAAGCTTTGTGACCCACTCTATAGTTTCTGGTCTGGACGCACTTGCAATTACCTTTAGTCCTGCCCAACTAGCTAGTTGCGTTGCGATAGAGCCAACACCGCCTGCTCCATTAATAATCAGAATCGTTTTTTCGTTGTTATTTTTTTTATCATTTGGGTTAATCTCAAGCTGCTCAAATAGTGCTTCCCAAGCAGTCAATGAAGTTAATGGCATTGCAGCAGCTTGTGCTGTTGTCAGTTTCTGTGGTGCATGTCCAACGATTCTCTCATCAACCAATTGATACTCACTGTTACTGCCGGAACGTTTAAAAGAACCAGCAT
Organism: Liquorilactobacillus mali KCTC 3596 = DSM 20444; assembly: GCF_000260415.1. Taxonomy (GTDB): domain Bacteria; phylum Bacillota; class Bacilli; order Lactobacillales; family Lactobacillaceae; genus Liquorilactobacillus; species Liquorilactobacillus mali. Next base: position 29,707 of record NZ_BACP01000049.1, on the reverse strand, counting down.
AAAAAACAAGTTCTCCCTTTTTGAATAAGGAAACGTTCTCTCCCACAGATTCTACAATTCCAACAGCATCCCAACCAATTATCTTTGGCTCTCTTAAAGTACCATGCCCACTTTTTCTAACACCAACATCCACAGGATTAACGGAGACTGCCTTTACCTTAACTAATAAATCATGTCCCTTTGCAACCGGTTTGAATGTTTCAAATTCAATTAAACTTTCTTCCTCATCAATTGGTAAATGTTTTTTAAACCCTATCGCTTTCATCATCTGTCTCATCTGCATTTCCTTCTTTCATACCTTATAGTAATTAATTAACAATATCTTGCAATATTGAAAATTCAGTAACTAGTAACAAGTTTTTCACTAGTGAAAATTATTTAAATGCTCTATTATTATGAGTATGAAAGTAACACTAATTGAATTCGGAGGAATATTGATATGAAACGACACGTTTATAATTGTCAGGCCGGCTGCCCTGTGGAGAGTACTTTGCAAATAATATCCGGTAAATGGAAATCTGTAATCTTGTACCATTTTATTAAAAATGATGTCTGCCATTTCGGTGAACTGCAGCGTAACATGAAAGATTGTTCCCGTAGAATGCTAGCTCTTCAGCTAAAAGAATTGGAAAGTGATGGTGTAATTGAAAAAACTATCTATCCTGTGATGCCTCCCAGAACTGATTATAAATTAACTGCGTTCGGAAAAACATTAATTCCTGTAATCAAGTCAATGGAGGAATGGGGCAACTACTATAATCAAAGGAAAATTGCAAAAGATAACATGACAACTAGTAACTAACCATCAGACCAATTTTTCAAAAAAATGAAGCTAGTCAAAAGTTATATTCTGAACCAATTCCTCTATTTATTCCGGATAAACGTGTTCCGCAAGTCAAACTTTTTTGTCCGCTCTCACACTAGTACTCTAATTTTGCCGACTTACGTCATACTTCAAAAAAATAAGGAGACTGTGATAAAAATCTCAGTCCCCCTTCTCCCTATTCATAAATGTAATTGCGTGTTCGTGGTAAATTCTTTCCACTTGGTCCCTTAGAAATCAGATACTGGATACAATCAATGTTTCCTGCTTCAAATGAAGCGGCACAAGCTTGCAAATATAGATCCCACATTCGGATAAATTTTTCATCCATTTTCTCAGATATTTCATCTAAGTGATTCTTGAAGTTTTCATCCCAGATCTCAAGTGTATGTTGATAATGACGTCTTAGTGTCTCTATATCAAAGACTTGCATCCCAGCATCAATAATATGCTTCAAGTTCTCATTCAGACCTGGAACATACCCACCTGGGAAAATATATTGGTTAATCCAGCCATTATATGCTCCGCCTTGCTGTCTCGTTATACCATGAATTAATGCGACACCATCATTACTCAAATACTTGGCAATCGTTTTGAAGTATGTTTCCAAATTTTCTTCGCCAACATGTTCAAACATCCCAACGCTAGTAATATAATCAAATGGCTCATGCTTTAATTCACGATAGTCTTCAAGATATACCTCAGCCTGATCTTCAAGCCCTTCATCGGCAATTCTCTTTTTAACAAATTTATACTGTTCTTCACTCAAAGTTATTCCTGAAACTTTTAAACCAAATTCCTTTGCCGCGGTCAGCATCAAAGTACCCCAGCCACATCCAATATCCAGCAATGTTTTCCCTTGTTGTGGATCTAGTTTTCTAATAATATGGCGTACTTTATTCATCTGGGCTTGTTCCAGACTATCATTTTGACGTTCAAAATATGCACAAGAATATGTCATTGTTGGGTCCAACCACAGTTTATAGAAATCATTTCCCAAATCATAATGACTCTGAACATCGTACTTGCTGCTTTTTTCTGAATGAGACTGTTTTGGCAAAAACTTCTTTAACTTGCTGTTATAAAAAAAGCTTTCAGCTGAATCGTAAGCTGCCTTAACTAACTTTTGAATGGAACCATTAATTTGGATTCTTCCATCCATATATGCTTCTCCCAAAGCAATTGACGCATTGCGCATTATTTCCTTAATTGGGACAGGTTCCTTAAAAGTAATCTCAACTTCTGGAGTTCCCTCGCCATAAACTTCACTTTCTCCATCCCAATAATTAACACGTACTGGAATACTAAAAGAATGACTCAGTAGTTTCTTATAAAAAATTTTATCAAGCACAGTAAAATGTCATCTACCTTTCACTAATCTTTTGTTATTAAACAATACAATTTTAACACTTTTTTCCCCTTATTCTAAGCAATACATATCAAAAGTAGCCTTCAACCAATTATAACCTTTTCAGTCGGGTATTTATAATTAAAATCTTGTTCCCGCTTAGAAACAAACAACATCAACATATATAACATCCCTACACGACCAACAAACATTAAAATGATTATTACACATTTACCAACCAGACTGAGCGAACTCGTAATTCCTAGCGACAAGCCAGTGGTCCCAAAGGCTGAAGCCACCTCAAAAACTAATGAAATCAAACTAGCCTTCTCAGTAAAGGATAAAATCAATATTGCAGCAGTACACAGCATTAACGACAAATTGACGACCACTACAGCTTTTTGAATATCATCTTGTCCGATTCTTCTTCCAAAAATATTAACGTTCTTTCGTCCACGAATGAACGCCATCATATACAACATTAAAATCCCGATTGTCGTCGTTCGAATACCACCACCAACTGAACTTGGGCTAGCTCCAATAAACATCAGTATCGAAAACAGCAATAAAGTTGTTGTTCGAAATCCGGTCAGCGAGTCTAACTGCAATCCCGCATTTCGTGTCGTAGCACTATAAAACAATGACGTGATGATCTTCTCCCCCCACGGCATATTAACAAAACTATGGCCTGCCTCGGATAGAAAAATCAATATTGCACCCACTACAAAAAAGATGACTGCAAAAAGGAAAGCAATCTTGGAAAATAACGAAAAGCGGTACTTCCCTTTACCATGTGTCTTTATCTTCAAAAATAGCCACTCACGAAATTCTATTAAGACTGGAAAACCAATTCCACCAATCAGAATCAGTAAAATTACCAACAACAAGAAAATGTAGTCATGTCGAAATGGCATCAGCGACTTGCCTGTTACGTCAAAGCCAGCGTTTGTAACGGCTGAAATTGCAATATAAAAACCCTCAAAAAGAGCACTTTTTAAGTCATATAAACTATCAGTCAGATATAGATATGCTGAGAATATGATTCCTGACACAAACTGAAGTACCATCATCAATCCGAATACCGAATAAACCAACCGCACGGTTCCACTCAACCGTGGCTGATTCATATCCACTTGAATTAATTGTCGATGATGCAGCGAAATTCTTTGCCCAGTTATAATCATGCCGACAGTCGCTATCATTGTTACCCCAAAGCCACCTATCTGAAATAAAAATTCCAATAAGAATATCCCGTAGTTGTTGTAAACTTCATGAAGAGAAACGGTACTAAGACCTGTCACACTGATAGTTGAAACAGCCATAAAAAAGGTATCCAGAAATGATACTTTTACACCTGGGTACCTAAAAAAAGGGAGACATAGTAGAACAAAAGTTATCACGATTAATCCGAAATACGTTGACACTAGCAACTGAATCGGGGTAAATCTTTCTCTTATCTTACTTATCCTAGTCCAAAGAGTTGCAATACCAAACATTACTTTATCTTTCCTTTACAAAATTAATTTAACAGCTTCATTTTTGAGTAACTGATTACAACTTTTTGCTTTAGGTCAAGCGCTGTCTCCGAGCCGCTATATTCATCATCAAAATCAATTATCGCAGAGTTCTTCAACTGTTTTTCAACAATTCCCTTAAAATGCTGCCTGTTAAAGATAAAAGAGACATGTGTCCTCTCAATGAAAGGTTCACCTAATTCATTAACTTCAATAATTTGTTTATTTTGATCATTTCTTTTTTCATTACCCAACATTATTCCCCCTCAAAATCAAGTTTATTTCCAAAAAGTTAGCCATTCTCAATACTTTACTGATAACCAACAACACTAATTATACCGCTAATTTACTATTCAGACTAATTAAGAGAGCGCAATTCAATTATAGTTGGATGATTCCCCCAAAATTATTCATAGCCTAGTTTGTCACGAGTAATCCAGACTTAGCCAAAGGAAATACATCCTTACTAGATCAGAGAAAAATCAGAGTAGTATTGTTTTGTTATACAACATTTATATCTTTACATTTTACAAAATCTTTGTTAGACTGAACATGTTTTTAAGAGATTAACAAACTGGGGTGCCTAATTGGCTGAGAATTACCCATTGACCTGATCTGGACAATGCCAGCGGAGGGAGCTTTGTGTCGATTGATATTATATTAATCAAAGCAATCAGGCTGCCGGCATACTCATTGTAGAGTATGGTGGCTTTTTTTCGCAATTCATTTCTATTTGTTGTCTCCAAAATTTTAAAGGGAGCGATTATTATGCAAACAGTTGATCACACAAAAAAAGGCTGGTCTGTCAAAGATGTAATCTTCTTGGCAATCATTGCTATTTTTTTCGGAATTATCTATCAGGTTTGGAGCTTTGCTTACTATGCAATAGCCGCAACACCACTCAAGCCCTATGCAAATGACCTGACACTCGGTGTATGGATCATGGCAGGTCCATTGGCCGGAGTGTTACTAAAAAAGGTTGGAGCATCTGTCGTAGGTGAGTTATTAGCAGCTGCCGTTGAGATGCTATTATTCTCAAGTTGGGGCGCCTCTACCCTAATCTCTGGTTTCATTCAAGGAATTGGCAACGAACTTGGCTTTGCTGCTACAGGCTACAAGAATTGGGGAAGGCTGGGTTTGTTATTATCTGCAATCGGTTCAACCATTATTACCTTCGTCTGGGACTGGTTTCAAAGTGGATACAGTGAATACCATGTTGGATTGCTAGTTAGTCTCTTTGTAATACGCTTCGTCTCAATTGGTTTCTTCTCAGGTGTACTAGTATATTGGATTAAAAAATTAGTAAATAGATCGGGATTGATTAAATGAGTATTTCCTTAAAAGTAGAAGACTTGACTTTCACTTATTCAATTGATTCCAAGCCAATATTCGAGCGTCTTAATTTTGAATTGCCGCTAAATTCCTTTAATTTGTTGATTGGTCCTTCTGGAAGTGGAAAATCTACTATTTTTAAGCTAATGGCTGGGTTATATCCACAATATAGCGGTATCAAAAATAATGGCCGTATTTTGCTTAATGGACAAGAAATTGCAGACATTGTACCTTTTGAACGTGCTCGCCATGTTGCTATGCTTTTCCAGAATCCCAGCAGACAATTTGCGATGAAGACTGTCTTTGAACAACTAGTATTTGCTTTAGAAAACATTCAATATCCTGCCCACCTAATTGAAAAGAGAGCGACTGAAGTCCTCAAAAAATCAAACTTATGGCAATTCAAAGACAGGATATTACAAACACTTTCTGGTGGTGAACAACAACGTGTGGCTTTGGCAACCGTTCTCGTACTTGATAGTTCCATTATCTTTTTGGATGAACCCTTTGCTAATATTGATAACGTTTCACGACTTGTGATCTTGAATGAATTGAAGCAGTTACAACTAACACAACACAAGACTATTTTCATTTCCGATCACGATATTTCAAATTATAATGGTCTTGTTGATCATTTGTATGAAATTAAATTATCTTCACAAAACTTGGTTGAGTTACCTCTAACTGAGCTTGCAAAATTACCGGCTCAAACTAAAGTCACGCAGAAGAACTTACCCGACAATGCAGTCTTTTCATGGCATAATCTAAGCTTTCATATTGGACAGCGACTGCTATTATCGCCAAATTCACTCAATATTCCTAAAGGATATGTTGGACTTTTGTCTGGCGATAACGGAATTGGTAAGTCAACTCTTTTTGCAGCATTTTCTCATCAAAAAAAATATAGTGGAAACGTCCTATATAACGGGAAATCTTCTGAAAAAATCAGACTGCGCAACTGGGCTAGAACTGTTGCCAACATTTTTCAAAACAGCAGTGATCAATTTATCAAACTTCATGCAGATGAAGAGCTTGACTTTTCGCAATCAAATTCACTTCACTCAGAATATTGGACAGCTCAACGAATTCAGGATGCAGTCAATAAACTTGATCTCATTCAAGTTCTGAAACACGTTAATTATCAACTTTCTGGGGGACAACAAAAAAAATTACAAGCACTCATCATACTAATCATGTCTCAGCCTGTAATGCTCTTCGACGAACCTTTTGCGGGACTAGACCTTAATTCTCTCGAAAATCTGTTGATGCTGATCAAACAAACTACTAAGGATCTAGGACTTTCAACACTGATAATCTCACATCAGCGAAGAGGTGTTGTTGAACATATTGATTATGAGTTACTGATGGATGAACAGACTATTAAGCGATTGGGGGAATTCTGATTGAGCAGCAAAAGGATTAATCCTACAATTTTGGTGATTATCATGCTTGGTATTGGTCTTCAAATCACATTTGCCCATAGTGTCTCAACAAATATTGTCGTTATCTTCGTCACTTGTCTTTATCTTTGCTACTGTAAGGCGTCCGGTAAATTACTAATTCTGACTAGCCTATATGCTTTTCCACTTGCCTTGGGTAGCTGGTGGTCGTTCATTATGTTCGGAACAGGGGATGTATGGCACACCGCCTGGATCTACGCCTCTCGTGTATATGCTTATCTCTATTTGGGAGCAATTGTCACGCTGACAGTTTCTGTCAAAAACATTTTGCTGAGTTTATCGCTTCATCTGAAGCTGTCCTCAACTTTTGTCTATGGACTACTAGCATCCTTCAATCTTTTGGGCAGGATAAAACACCAGTACAAGACAATTCGCTATTCAGCTATGATGCGTGGTACTACTTATCATTTTTGGAATCCGAGTCTTTACCTTCGTGTTATTATCGTAGCCTTAAATTGGTCGCAGGATTTGGCTGAGGCCATGACATCTCAAGGATTTACCGAAGGAGCAGCGCGAACTCTCACATATAAAGATAATTTGCCAAAATGGCAATGGTGTTTAGCTACTTTCTTAATCCTACTTTATTTTGTTTTTTCATTTCTTGTACGTCCTTGGTAAGTTATCTACGATAAAAAATAGAATTGACGAGAAACATGATGCTTCATTTTAAATAGGGTCTGGTTCAAAGATTATCTTTTGAGCCTGACCCTATTGATTTCATATGAATATGTTCTGTTCTACAGGTTAATAATTAAAAGTACAATTTGCTAACCACTAAAACAAATATTCCTAATACAATTGAAGACACAAATACCCCTGCAAATGCTGGTAATCCCCTCTTCAGTATTACTTTAAAATTAACACTCATTCCCATGGCAGACATGGCCATCCCTAAGAAAATATATGCAGCTTTCACCAAAATATTTAACATATTAGTCCCAAGTGGAACAAAAGTACCTATAACACTAGCAAGAATAAATCCTGCCATGAACCAAGGAATTGGCAATTTTGCAGTAGAATCATTGCTCGTTCCATCATGTTTACTCCTTTTCTGATACCAGAAGCCGATTAGTAACGCTGCTGGTGCCAACATCAATACCCGTGAAAGCTTAGTAATGATTGCACTATCTAATCCCACAGGTCCTGCAGCACTTCCCGCGGCCACTGCATGAGCAATTTCATGCAATGAACCTCCTACAAAAACACCGAACTGAGTGGGTGTTAAGTCTAGTAGCGGTTTCAGTCCCAGATCAATAAATGTAAAAACTGTCCCCATAATTGCAACAATCGCAACTGCTAATACGTCATTTTCACGCTGTCTTTCTTGTTTTTCTGGAGCCACTTTAATCTGTGGTGATATTCCCATTACCGCAGCTGCACCACATATTCCTGTACCACTTGCTGCTAAGATTGCCAATTCTGGCTCTACACCAAATTTTCTTTCAATGAAATATGTCAAAAAGATTGTACCCGCAACAATAACAATTGCTAATAGAATAGTTTTAACTCCCGCCTGTGCTAACTGAATAAGGTTTAATTTAAATCCAAGCAAAATAATTCCTAATCGCAAAAATTTATTTGAAATAAATGCTATCCCGCTACTTGCTTGATATACTAGTTTTTTTGAAGATTGAAAAATCATCCCCAAAATCAATGCGATGATTAAAGCTCCAAAAAGTGAAAAATATGGTAACTGTGCTAAAAATGTTCCGACTACTGCGCAAATCAAAGTCATTACAACAGCAAGCCAAAACGAATAACTCTTTATAGTTCCTATCATTTTCAATCCCTCTTTCAACAATTTACAAGCTTAATCATACTAATTATTGACTATAAAATAAAATTATGATTTATTATATTATTATAAGAAGTAGTTATATAGGAGGACGTAATGATTTCTCAAGAATATCAAACATTTTTAGTACTCAGCCAAACTCTCTCATACACCAAAACTGCTCATCAGCTTTTCATCTCACAACCTGCCGTAACACAACAAATTCAGCGGCTTGAAACAAGTCTTAATTTGAAGCTCGTTATTTACAAGCGTCCAAAACTAACCCTAACGCATGCAGGTGAACAACTTGCTGCATTTTTAACCCGCACCCAAGCGCAAGCAGTAAAGGTGCTAAACAATCTTCAAAATGACAATCAAAAACAGAAAATATCATTTGGCATTACACGTTCTTTGAGCGAAGTAATCGGCAAAAAAATGATTTCAATTATGTTGAATAAAGTTAATTTCACTGCAATAAAGTGTGTTGCTGGGAACACCACAAGTATTTTAGCGCAAATTAGTAACGGTACGATCGATTTTGGCATTGTTGAGGGAAATTTCGATAAACACAGTTTTTCGTATCATATCATTAGAAATGAACCTTTCATACCCCTTGTCAGTTGCACACACCCACTGGCACGAAAGAAAAGCGTAACTTGGAATGATCTGCTATCATATCCTCTGATTATAAGAGAAGAAGGTTCTGGTTCACGTGAAATACTGACTTCTCTTGCACAAAAAGAAAATATAAGTCTTACTGATTTTTCTCAACTGCTAACGATTTCTGAACCGACTTTGCTGCGACAGCTTGTCAAAAAAGGAGTTGGAATTAGTTTCTTATATAAGATTTTAGTGGAAAATGATTTAAAACAAGGAATTCTCAAACAATTACCCTTACCACGGGGAGTGGTTGAACATGAACTTTACTTTGTTTATGCTAAAGAAAGTTTTTTTGCTTCTGATTATCAACAGTGGTTTCACTCACTTGATGTACTGAATAATTAAGTATTTATAAATATTTTAAAAATCAAGTTATATTTTACCTATACCTATCATTGTGATTCCCATCAATGTGATATTCTGACTCAAAAGGATTCAATTCACTACATAGTTAGGGGAAATTATGATGAAGCGCAAATTATTATTTACTATCATAATAATAATATTGGGCTGTACTTCAAGTTGGGGACTTGTGCACAGCGATAATATAAAGAAAACGGGCTTCAAAAAATCGAATATACCTACTTTCTTCATTCATGGGTATGACAGCAGTTATCGAGCCGAAAGATATATGGTAAATTCTGCGATTGAAAATGGAGTGACAAACACTGTTGTGCGCGCAAATGTGCGGCGCAACGGAGCAATTCATATATTGCATGGCTATCGCTGGACAAATAAGAGCTATAATCCGTTGATCGAAGTTAATTTTGTAGCCAATCATAACCGTAATTATTCACGTTATGCTTTTTGGTTCGGTAAAATTTTAGAGCGTCTGCAATCACAACATCATTTTAAAAAATATAATGTTGTTGCCCATTCATTAGGAAACCTTGATTTAATGTATTATTTACTTGGTCACGAAAAGAAAACCGCACAATTAGTACACCAAGTTGATATAGCAGGACCATTTGATGGATCAAATATTGATGGCTTCCGGTTTCCCAACAACAGATTAGCTGCCGATAGCCGTCCGCAAAAAATGAGTAGTTTCTACCACTTCTTACTAAACCGAAAGAAAAAATATCCAATCGACCAAGTTCATGTACTTAATATCTACGGGAACTTAGACAATGGATCCAATTCAGATGGACGTGTCAGTACTACCTCTGCTCGTTCACTTAAATATTTAATCGGTAACAGAGCAAAAAGCTATCATCAGATTGAGTTTAAAGGCTGGAGTGCTCAACATCACATGCTCCGTCAAAATCCTGAAGTGAGCCAAAAAATAATTAAGTTTGTTTGGGGAAGAAACAACGGCAAAGCCTCATAAATGAGAAAGTGTGCCATAAGTCAGTAAAATTCGAATTAAACCAAGAAAGTACTCATGGCGCAGAACATGCCATGAGTACTTTCTCGTCAGACGGAGAATCTTGATTTAAAAAATACGTTTATCTGGAATCGGTAAAAGAACGGCTCGCAACTTTTGACCCAACCCCTGCAGATAAATATTTCATATGTTGGGCTTTCTAGCACTCCTCAATGTAAAAAAAATGAATTATTTGTCTCATTAATCCTCTCTATCTCATCTAATCTCTTATCAATATTGGGAATCTTCTTAGACACATCCCTCATTAACAAATTAATTAATAATAGTGGCGTACTATAAACATCAAAAACAGACGAAACCGTAATTGGTGTTATTAGTGAAACATCAGAACATGCTACAATAGGCGATAACCTGCTGTCAGTTAATGCTACAATTTTAAAGCCTCTTTCTTTGAGTCTTTTATTCTTCTCTAACAATGTTCTCGAATATCTCGGAAAAACTGTTGTAAATACTACTATCCCCTCTGGTGAGGTCAAATCAATGTTTTCCCATTCAGGTGAACCATACCTCAATTCAAAAACATCAGGACGTAATCTACTCAATATATAGTTCATATAAGGAAGAATTGTTGCTGACATCCTGTTGGAAATCAGAAACACTTTTTTACTTTTTGCAATTAAATTCACGGCTTTGGCATACTCTGGAGTTTGAGCCAATTCTTGTAGTTCTTGTAAATTATTAACTTCTTGATTCAATATATTCAAATTCTTATCGTTGTCATCTTCTTTGTCTAACATCGAAAAGCGCTTACTCGTAGTCATCTCAGAGCTGATAATTTTCTGTAAATATCTTAGGAAGTCATTATATCCACGATATTGCATCTTCACACAAAACCGCGAAATACTACCTTGGCTGACTCCAATTTCTTGACTGATCTTATCTGCTGTCATGAAAACAATCGCATTATAGTTTTTTTCAACATACATTGCTATTTTTTTATTAACTGCCGAGGTTTTACCGACAACCATGAGTCTTTCCAGTAGTTCTTCTTTATTTTTTATTTCTTTTATTCTTATATCAGACAGATTAATCACCTTTTTTCACTTCGAATAGAATCAGCTTTTTCTTATTTCCAGAAATCTCAATTTTAATTTCTAAATTTTCTCTATTAATATTGTTAATAATAACACAATCTCCTAAGCCAACAGTTAACTTTTGATCTTTAATAGTTACTATCCTTTTCCCTCCAAGATTATACAAACAAAGATGCTCCCAAGATGAGTTGAGCTTATTATCATCTATTGTACTAATCTGTCCTGCAAAATCACTAGTGTGCATCAGATTTACATCTTTTGAAACACCCCTTGACTCTATCAAGTCAGACCCCGCAAAATTAAACGATCGTCCAGGAATTAATCGTGTAGTTTTACTATTATTTACCAACTCAATTGGATTTGTCAGCGGCATTATTATGCGCTTATAACCTGATAATGACGTGAACTTACTTTTATCAACCTCAACTGTGGCAAAAGATAATCTAAAACCAAAATCTCTATTTTCATATAAGCTTCCCGCTGGATATATATATAATTCAGTTGTTTGCCCACCAGACCACCTTGTTGTCTTAAACTCGCTAGCTCTTTTTAAACATATTTTAGCCATATTTCCTCCACAAAAATTTATAAGTAAATTCTTGTCGCTATCCTAAATTTTCAAAAACCACCTTGCCGCTCTTGATTACCCTATTTACAACATTACTACCTGTATTGTACATAAGATAGCGATAATCTGGATATTTCAAGAATACTAAATCTGCAACTTTACCAACTTCAATACTTCCTTTTTTATCTGCAATGTCTAGTGCAGCTGCACCATTAAGAGTGAGACCTGTCAGTACTTCACCCATCGTCATCTTCATCTTGAAGCTTGCTAACGCAATAATCAATGGAATTGAACAAGTGAATGAACTTCCTGGATTATAATCCGAAGCTAGCGCAACTGCACAATTATTATCTATTAACTCTCTGGCAGGCGCAAAATTTTCCTGAAGACAAAATGCAGTACACGGGAGTAATGTAGCCACTGTTTTTTGTTTCTCACTTAACTTCTTGATCTCCTCTGAAGAGATATTAATCAAATGATCAGCCGAGGTTGCCTCAATACTTGCGGCCAACTCTGCTCCATTTAAATTAGCAATCTCATCTGCATGCATTTTGACTTTAAAACCGAGTTCTTTGGCTGCTTCCAACAATTTTTGTGATTGTTGATAGTCGAATACCCCTTCATCACAGAAGACATCAACAAATTCAGCTAGTTTCTCTGCTTTAATCTGCGGTAAAATTTCATCAATCATATAGTTTAAATAACCTTCACTATCATTCTTGAATTCGAGTGGCACTGCGTGTGCTCCAAGATAAGTGATTGCGAGGTCCACTGGCTGTGAGACTGCTAGTTCTTGCAAGACACGAAGCTGCCTGATTTCAGTCTCCTTATCTAACCCATAACCGCTCTTACCTTCAACAGTTGTCACACCTTGTATAATCATTTCATTTAATCTTCGCCAACCTAGTTTTTTTAACTCTTCGAACCCGGCTTCCCTGGTTGCCTCGACAGTTGCTTGAATTCCACCACCATTTTCCATAATCTCCATGTATGAAGAACCGGACACTCTCTCGTAGAATTCTTCAACGCGGTATCCCGCAAATAAAAAGTGGGTATGTGAATCAACAAATCCAGGAACAACTGCTTGCCCGGTTGCATCAATTACTTCGTCAAAAGCAGTAATATTTTTCTTTCTAAGATCAGCTAATATCTCTGAAGTTTTTCCAACGCTTATGATTAGATCATCAACCACATAGATAGCTCCATCTTGAACAAGACTTATCTCATTCATTTCCACACCATGTCGCTGACTTTTTCCCGTTGGTGTGGCTATTTGATCAATGTGTACAATTAATAAGCTCGTCATTGTATATTACTCCTTTGGAAAGTTTTGATTAACAGCCGCATTAATTAACTGATCATCAACTAAATATGGTTCTGTTATATGTGCCGCATCCTGATATTTCTGATTAAATTCCGCTGTCGTTGTCATTGCATGCTCATTTCTTGCCCAATTTCTTCTAGCAACGCCACCCATTACGTCCCACAAAATTGCTTTCTTAATAATCTCATCAACCCGCATACTTCCATCTAAAACAAGTCCAAATCCACCATTAATGGCACGACCTACACCAACGCCGCCACCATTGTGCAAAGCTACCAGGCTCATGCCACGAGCTGCGTTTCCTGCAAAACACTGAACTGCCATATCTGCCATAACATTACTTCCGTCATGGATATTTGAAGTTTCTCTAAACGGAGAATCTGTCCCACTAACATCATGATGATCACGTCCTATCATCACAGGGCCTACCTTACCTTCGCGAACAAGCTCATTGAACTTAAGAGCGATTTGGATTCTACCAAGTGCATCTTGATACAAAATCCGTGCTTGTGTTCCGACAACAAGTTCATTTTTTTCTGCATCTCTAATCCAATTGTAGTTGTCCATATCTTGATAACGCCGATTTTTGTCAATTGATTCCATTGCAGCTTCGTCGGTTTTTTTCAAATCTTCCTTTCTGCCCGATAGACATACCCATCTGAAAGGGCCATATCCATAATCAAATAAATTAGGTCCCATGATATCCTCAACATATGATGGAAAGATAAAACCATCCTTGTCATCAACACCATTTTTTGAAACTTCTTTCACCCCTGCATCATAAACTGCTTTCAAGAATGAATTACCATAATCAAAGAAATAAGTCCCCTTTTTATCCAATTTTTTTATTAATTTAAAGTGCTTCTTCAACGTTTTGTCAACTAATTCATTGAACTTAGCGCGATTTTCTCCAAGTAACCTAGTCCTTTCATCAAAGCTAATACCTTGTGGACAGTATCCACCCTCATAAGCCGCATGGCATGACGTCTGATCTGATAACAAATCAACCTTAATGTTATTCGTAACAGCATAATCTAAAAGATCTACTACATTCCCTTCATATGCGATCGATAGTGCTTCTTTATCTATTTGTGCTTTTTTGGCTCTTGTAAACACTTCGTGCAAATCTGAAAGGGAAAGATCAACCCATCCCTGGTCATGTCTCGTTTTAATTCTCGAAGGATCAACCTCTGCAATAATTGAGACCGCCCCAGCTATTTTTGCAGCCTTGGGTTGTGCTCCGCTCATACCTCCTAGACCTGAACTAATAAATAATTTTCCCGCTAAATCTTCGTCTAATGGAATCCCTAACTTTTGGCGTCCCGCATTCAATAGTGTATTATATGTACCATGGACAATACCTTGCGGACCAATATACATCCATCCACCGGCAGTCATTTGCCCGTAGTTCGCAACACCCATTTCTTCAGCAATTTCCCAATCATTTTGATTATCGAATTCACCCACCATCAAAGCATTAGTAATAATAACTCTGGGTGCAGATTCATCTGATGGAAATAACCCGACTGGATGTCCTGACTCAATCACCAAGGTTTGCTTACTCGTTAATCTTTCTAGATATTTCTTGATAAGTCGATATTGCATCCAATTCTGACACACACTACCAGTTTCACCATAAGTAACAAGTTCATACGGATAAAGCCCGACCTCAAAGTCAAGATTATTCTCAATCATGACTTGAAAAGCCTTACCTTCAACACAGTTACCCTTGTAATCGTTAATTGAATGCCCATAAATCCGGCCTGCTGGTCTAAATCTATAACCATAAATTCGGCCTTTTGTATATAATTCGTTCAAAAACTCTGGAATTAATTTTTCATGAAACTTGCCTGGAATATATCTTAAAGCATTCCTCAAGGCTATTTTGGTCTGTGCCTCAGTTAGTCTAAACCCACGTGAAGGTGCTCTTCTGATTCCTTCAACAAATTCTGGATATTCTGGAAGTTGATCATTTTCAATTAATGTCAATTCAATCAGTGTTGGTTCCCCAGCTTCCATTATTTTACCTAATGTATCCATCATTTTCTTATCCTGCTCTTTGAGATCTGACATTTTAGTCTGCCGCCTTTCATATTAATTTATCGTTTCAAAATATTTCATAGTATCATTGACCTTACTCAAGACTGCAGCTTCAGATACTTTAACCAATTCTCCGTCTTCAACAGTCGCTTCTCCGTCAATAATTACAGTCGAGATTGCATCAGGTTGCAGTGAATAGACAATATTTGGCAACATCTGTTCTAAGTTGGTGCTCAATGGATTCATTGAGAAGTTATTCAAGTCAATTCCTACCAAGTCAGCAAGTTGGCCCGCTCTTATTTCCCCCACATTCAGATCAAGTTGCTTACCACCGTTTTTTGTTCCCATATCAAATGCTTGCTTACATTTAACACAAAGCGCATCTCTTGTAACCGCCTTTTGCAGCAAAGCTGTCATTCGCATTTCTTCAAAAACACTAATCCGGTTATTGCCACATGCTCCATCACTCCCTAATGAAATATTGATATTATTATTAACCATCCTAGGGATATTAGTTATTCCATCAGCTAAGAACATGTTACTGGATGGACAGTAATTGAGTGCTGCGTGATTATCTCCCAATAACTTTACTTCATTTTCCTCAAGCCATACTCCATGAGTAATTACTAGGCTAGAATCCACAACTCCTAACTCATCCAAGTACTCAACAGTTCTTTTATTGTGTTCTTTAAGCATTGCGTCAACTTCAAAGGTTTCTTCAGCAACATGCATATGGAATTTAGTTCCCATTTCAAGTGCAAGCTTATGACCTGCTTGAATCATCTTAGGACTCGCACCATGAAGGCTGTGTGGGGCAGGAATAACAGTAACCATTGAATCATTTTCGTATTTCAGTGCCAATTGCCTTGTATTATTAACGGCCTCATCGATAGTTTCAAGATAACCCGCAGGTGCTCCATCCCAATCGTACATGGTACGTGCTAAAACTAGCCGAATACCAATGTCTTTAGCCGCCTGAATGACCGCTTCGTCCGACTCAGTTCCATAATTATGTAAATAAAAGAAATCACAGACTGAGGTGACACCACACTTCATCATTTCAGCATAAGCAAATAATGCACCGTTATAAATATCTTCTAGTCTCATTTCTGGTGAGTACTTATATAACGAGTTATCACGCCATTTTAAAAAGGGTTGATCAATTGCGATTCCTCGCAATAAGCTTTGAAAAGAATGATTATGTGTATTCACTGTTCCTGGTACAAAAACCGTGTCATGATATTCTTTTTGGATAAAATCTGGAAACTCTGAAATCACTTCATTAGCAGGAGCAACTTTGACAATCCGATTGCCCTCAATGGCAATTCCGTAATCCACTTTAAAATTATCTTTAAAATATATATACTTAGGAAGTAGTATTTTATTCATTAGTCCAGCTCCTCATCTAACTTAAGAATTGCATTGAGTAAGACATTCCCTGCTGTCTCAATATCTTCAATCCTTGAATATTCTTCCTTACAATGACTTTTTCCATCAATACTTTTTACGAAGAGCATGCCTGAACGTCCGATTTTAGCCAGATTAGCTGCATCATGTCCCGCCATACTCGTCATTTTCTGCGGTTGATATCCAAAATTCTGCTCAACTGTTTCGGATAAAGCATCGATTATTTTATCATTCAAATTAGCTGGCTTTTGATTAAGAATCTTCTCTCTATTTAGCATTAAGCCTTTTTCTTCCAGCTTCATAAAACACTGATCCAAGAACTTAATAGTTTGCTGAACCTTTTCCCAATTACCCGAACGAACATCTATATTGAATCTTACTTCACCAGGAATTATATTAGCCGCATTTGGTTTGACTTCTGCAAATCCAATAGTTCCAACGACAGGATCACACGGTTCAAATTCACTTAGAAACTTTCTCAATTCTAGATTAATCCAGCTCATTGCAAGTAATGCATCTTTGCGATGTTTAAGGTCGGTCGTCCCAGCATGGTTGGCTTCTCCTTTTAGTTCAATTAATTCACGGTAGATGCCTGTAATCTTTGAAACCACAGCAACAGGCTCATTTCTCTCGAATAATCTTCTACCTTGCTCAATATGACATTCTAAAAAAGCTGCAAAACTATTGGGTGCGAGTGTATTTTCATCAATATGCTTAAAATCTCCACCTAATCTGTCAATTGCTTCTGAAAGAGCTTCGTGTGTTTCAATATGATTGAATCTTTTAAGATAATCCTGACCAACTACTCCTGATATTATCTTGCTTCCAAGCGTGGAAATCTGATACGGATTTGGTTCTTCGCCTGTTAGTGAAATAACTTTGAGTGGATGTCTTAAATTTATCTTGTTCTCGACCAGGGTTTGCGTCACTTCTGTTGCTAGAAGGACACCAAGCGCACCATCATATTTTCCGCCCTCAGGAACACTATCATTGTGCGATCCGACAATTATAGGAGCCAGTTTCTTCCCACTACTATAGGGATAATCACCCCATAAGTTTGCACCTACATCTGTTGTAATTTTCTTAACGACATTTTTTTGCCAATATTTCTTAATCCATTCACGAGAGTCAATATCAGCCTGACTTGCGAGAGAACGATTAACACCTCCTTTGTTACTTAAACCTATGTCTCCTAATTCAAGAATATTTCGTTGAATTCTTTCTTTATTTATTTTTAATTTAATTCCTTCAATATTATTCACATTACCAACCTTCCCAATAAGGAAACTCTTAATTGAAACTATAAAATCTTGGATGTCTCAACACGAATCACATCACTAGCAATTCTTTTATATTCAAGGAATTCTTCAGTTAATCTAGTCTCAAATGTCCTTTTATTACCCAAATTAATATCCAAGATTTCTTTAATCTCTCCAGGATGAGAACTCATAATAATTACTCTATTAGAAAGCAATATCGCTTCTTCTATATCATGTGTTACCATCAATATTGTTTTTGGTGAACTCTGCCATATACCTAATAACAGTTCCTGCATGACTTCTCTAGTCTGCATATCAAGTGCACCAAATGGTTCATCTAACAAAAGAACCTCTGGATTATTGGCAAGGCCTCTTGCTAACGCAACTCGTTGCTTCATTCCTCCAGAAAGATTTTTGGGAAATAAATCTTCAAATCCCTTTAATCCAACTAATTTAATATATTCTTTTGCTATCATTTCGCGTTTCTTTCTCTCAACTTTTTTTTGCTTTAAACCAAATTCAATATTTTTTTGAACACTCATCCATGGAAAAAGGCTATATTGTTGGAAAACCATACCCCTATCTATTCCTGGACCATCTACAATTGAATCATGACACAGTACTTCCCCCTCAGAAGCTGTCTCTAACCCACCAATTATTCTTAATAATGTTGACTTCCCACATCCAGAAGTCCCAAGAATCGAAACAAATTCCTTATCTCGTATTCCCAAATTGATATCACTTAATGCTTGAACATTTCCCGACTTTGTTTTGAAAGACTTAGAAACATTTTTTACTACAATACTTTCTACCATTGAAGTAACCTCCTAAAAGTTCCACGAAAATAGTTTTTTATTAATAATTGTCAACCCAGTATCAACAATAAGCCCGATAATTCCTAAGGTTAAAATTCCGACAAAAATACTATCTATCTGGAATGTTCTTTGCGCTTGTAAAATGCTAAATCCAATTCCGGATGAAGCACCCACAATTTCAGCTACAATAACATATGTCCATGCCCAACCTAATACAATTCTAATCGTATCCATTATGTTTGGTAGACTCTTTGGCAAAATTATTTTCCATAAAACGTCAAATGTATTAGTTCCTAATGTATAAGAAACCTCTATTAATGATTTTTCTACATCCCTAATATTATTAGCAATCATTAATACAAGCTGAGGTAGACTTCCTAAAATAATAACTGCTACTTTTTCTGATTCTCCAATTCCAATCCAAAATATAAAAAGTGGTATAAAAGCTGATGCTGGCATATATCTTACAAACGAGAAAACTGGTTCTAATAAAGCAGCAAAGGGGCTATATGCCCCTACCAGAATTCCCAAAGGAATTGCTACTATCAAAGCGATAATAAATCCTAACATAACGCGATAAACT
Source organism: Liquorilactobacillus mali KCTC 3596 = DSM 20444 (assembly GCF_000260415.1). Taxonomy (GTDB): domain Bacteria; phylum Bacillota; class Bacilli; order Lactobacillales; family Lactobacillaceae; genus Liquorilactobacillus; species Liquorilactobacillus mali. The sequence goes on along the minus strand of NZ_BACP01000049.1, from coordinate 10,379 downwards.
GTTATCCAAATATCACTCCAAAAACCAGCTGCAAACATTGTTTGCATTGCCTTAAATGTCTCACCAGGAGTCGGCACGAACATTGATCCCACTATTTTTTCGTACGTAATAAAGCTCCAAACAACTAAAATAATAACAAATGAAAATATTCCTAAAAGTATAGAAACCTTTTTCGATATCTTTCTTTGAGGCGTCATTAAATTTACAAATGAAGATTTTTTCTTCACTTTTGTTTCATTCTTTTCTAAGTTTGGCTGTTTCAATCAATTCACCACTTTCTCTTTTGAAAAAACTATTTTATTTCATTTACAAATTTAGGATTAGTAACCTGATTAACATCAGCCTTTTTATCAGAAATTTTAGATGTGTACCAAAGATTTGAAGCAACTTTGGATATTTTGTAAATATTTCCCTTATTTTTCTTTGTTCCAAAGTATTTTTTATTTTCTTTCTTATCATATAATTTTATCTGTGTGGTCATTTCTGACTTCAACTTAGAAGCAGTAATTCCTGCTTTTTTACTCATAATTTTATATGCATCTTTAGGATTTGACTTCATATATGCTAATGCTTTATACCAACCCTTTATGATGCCCTTAACTTGTGTAGGATGCTTTTTTATAAAACTTGTACTTAGCCCTAAAGTATCCACAATTATCCCAGGTGAACTTTTGCTTGACATCACAACATGTCCATTTTTTGTTGCTTTTGCCTTACTTAACCATGGTTGCCATGTCATCGCAGCATCTACTTTGCCGGCTACAAAAGCACTACCTGCAGCACCTGAATCCATAGATTCGACCTTAATATCCGACAACTTCATATTGTTTTTCTGTAACATGTAATTAAACCAGAAATAGCTTGCTCCACCAGTTGTATCTAAAGCTACTGTCTTACCTTTCAACTCTTTAAAATTTTTTATGTTCTTGTTTCCAACTAATCCATCAGCACCAGTTGAAGTGTCTAAAGCCAAAACATTCTGAATTTTTAATCCGCTTGCTGAACTCAAAACATTTGTATCCAAAGAAGTTGCAATTCCTTGAATCTTTCCAGCAGCTAACGCACTCTTACTATCTGATTTACTTTCAATATCTTTGATTTGAACTTTAACTCCATAATCTTCAAAAAATCCTTTTTCCTCTGCCAAATCTAACGGATAAAATCCTATCCATGAGGAATGTGCAATTTTCACCGTATTATTGCTACTAGCAGATACTTTGGAATTAACAAATATCAAGATTAACAGCGTTACAAGTAATATTTTGACTAGATTTCTCTTGTTTTCAAATGTAGCTTTAAAATTTATCATATAAATTCCCCCTTATCATTCACATTGACAACATCGTCAGTTAACTTTCCTTTCAACATAGATATTCCATTTTCAGTCGACCTATTTTTTAATTCATTAATTGATTGTACTGATAAGTATGATATATGTGGTGTAACTATTACATTACTATTCTTGAATTTTTCATAATACTCTTTTTTAGGAGGTTCTTGTTCTATAACATCTAAAATAGCCCCACCAATTACTTTTTTTCAACAGCTTCCAGCAATTCATTTTCCTTCAGAATTGCTCCCCTAGCAGTGTTTATTAATACTCCTGTAGACTTCATTTGCAAAAACTCTTTCATCCCCAGCATATGTTTTGTCTTCTCACTTAAATTACAATGAATTGTTGTAAAATCAGCAATCGCTAAGCCTTTTTCAAGTCCTACAATTTTCACGTTATCTTTTTCTTCACCACTTTTATACCTAGGATCATAGGCATATACTTCCATTCCTGATCTTCGTGCTGCTTTTGCTACGAACTGTCCAATTCTTCCAAAACCAATTACAAAAAGTTTCTGCTCGTTTAATCTATTCTGTAATTTATTAATAGCTTTAAGTCCCCATAAATTTTCTTTAATAACATCGTTGAAAGAATTGAGTGCTTTATTTGAATGTAACATTGCATCTATTACATACTCAGCAATATCTTCTTTGCAATAATTCTTAACATTAGTTACCGGTATCTCCATTTTTGCAGCAGCTTCTGTGTCAACTCGATCATATCCTCCTCCAAACAATGCAATTCCCTTACAACTTTTCAACCTTCTGATTACATCTCCAGGAATTTCTGCGTACACTTGTGCAAGCAGAATATCTACCTCATCTCCCCATTCTTTTAAATCTGCTTTATAATCATATGTTGAGTACTTAATACTTGCGTCTGGATAATATTTTTTTATTATTTCTTTTTCTATATCATAGTTAGACCATTCTTCATCAATTATCCAAAAGAGAGGATTATTATTTACCATTACTTACTCCCCTTTCTGAACAAGTTTTATTTCGCCTTCTGTTGCATTAACTTCTAAAATATCTTTATTTTTCACTATTTCATTAAAATTAGAGTCCACTTTATCAACTAGTGGAATTTCCATGATTATTGAACTTGCAACAAGTGTAGTGTCTGCATTTTCAACAATCATTGCCTTAGGCCCCATGTTATGCATTTTCAACTGATACATCCCGTCTGCTTGAACTACTGAACTGCCTGTTCCGTTTGGAAAAACTAATATTTTATTTGCAATACTCTTTCCAAAAAGACTGTGGTTTCTTTCGATTACAACACCACTCTCAGGATCAATTAAATAAAAACAAATACCATCTTTTGAAAAAAGTACCTCTCCGCTCGTTTTACCTTCAGAAATTTTATGGCACTTAAATGAACTGTTTTTTCCTATCACTGGTAACCTCTCCCTCCAAAGCTGAATACGTGGCATTTTCTAAATCCGTAATAACAAATTCCATTTTTCTGCGCTTAGTGTAATATGCACATTTTGGTGAATCAGTAACACCTTTTTTACCATATAAGAATTTCCAACAAGGTTGGTCCATACATGTATTAGAAATGATATTTCCTCCAGCATTTTCAATAATTTTTAAAATTCCCATCTGTTCACACAATCTCATAGTTGGATCTGATGACATAATAAATAGAGGAACTGCTAATTTTTTCCTTCAATTATTTTTGTTACTATCTCAATCTGTTCAAATGTAAGGTGTGGACATCCAAATAATGCAAAATCAATTTTACCTATTGGAGCTGAAATCTTATCTCTCACTGAGTCCAAATCCTCTTGCGTAATATCTATTTCTTCAGGGACTAAATTACTTTGAAAAGCATTCTCTAACGTATTGGCCTCTGGTGTATATCCTAAAATATGATATATCGCAACATTACCAGAGGTATTCATTTGTGCACCTAAGTTCATCAAAGAAGCATTCGAAAAATTATTTTTTTCTTTCTTATTTGCAAAGTTAAAAACTGGTATCTTAAATCCTATTTTTAGTGGCAACACATAACCCAACAATTGAAAATCAAAATCATAATCCATTTTCGCAAGAACATTTACTAAAATTTCGCCTTTTCTGTTTTCCTTCATTAAATAACCATAGTAAGGCACTACTCCTGTAACAGCAGCACATAGAGCACTTTGAGCAGATTCTCTATTAGTTTTCGCTCCGTAAACAGAATTTACAAATGGCGTTGCTGAGGACTCGGAATATGAAATAATGTCATCTACTTTGGGAACATTTAATTGTAGATATGGTGTACAATCATAAGTCATTAAGGCACCAATTTTTTTATAAGCATTATCTGTCCTTCTAACTATATCTACATCTTCACTACTTAAATTAGTTATTTGACTCATCTGTTCCCAGTTAAAACTAGGATTAACTGTTGGTCTAATTTTGCATTTTGCTCCTTGACTTACCAATTTCTCCACAAACCATAAATCGGCTTCTTGATTACTCAAAGCAACGTGTGCCCTTGATATTGGAACCATATATGGTGCGTCAAATGCCTCAGCAATTGCAACTTGAATTTTCATAGCTGTTTGTGTTCCTTTACCAAAATCTCCATCTAACATCTGTTGTTCCGCCAATGAAAGTTTGACCATTATTTATCCCTCTTTCTATAAATGAGTTTATTAATATCTTAGTGTTATGAATGATGCCATTAACTTAGTTGAAGATTAATACAGCAATCATGCCATGTCAAAGAAAAAATTAAAAAATTTGAATAACAAACATTTTACCAACTATACATTACTTTCCAAAATCCAATCTATTTTTAATTTATTTTTAATAACTAATAAAAAATAAGCAAAAAAAAGGCAGAACTCTTTTTCCTGAGTTCTGCCTGCATTCATACTATAAATTTTTCTTCTTTTTTATTTGGACATTGTGCTTCGTTTCTGAGTTGAATAATTCTAATAATACAGAGGATTCTATTTATCGGTGAAAATAAAGTCCTTTAGAAGCTGATAAAGTAACTCAATTTCATAATCTTGAACCTTAATGTTGAATTTTTGCTCTACATGTTGAAAGATCCCACTAGAAAGAGAGATAAAGTCATTTTTTCTGGGAGTCAAATCTGCTTCTTGGAAAGTATTCTCTGAAACTGTTGTGCTTACAAGCATTCGTTCAATCATAAGCGATAAATGCATGTACAAATTTAGTTTCAGTCTTGGTTCAAATTTTACATTATAAAAATTCTCATAGTGAGATACAATATCTTGGCTTTCTTGGATAACAACGTCTGGATTCAAGATTTGTAAACGTCCACGAATTCCTTCAATCGACAAAAAGCGCAATAATCGCTCAATCAATAAATTACTCGATTTTTGATTTTCCCCTATTTGTAGAAAAATTGTTTCTAGTTTTAATGAAACTGACTTATCGAAAATGTTATAAATATTAATAATATCGATCCCCATATCACCGCTAACATCTGTTGTAGTTAAAATTAACTGTGTATTTGAGAAAAACTGACGATCATTGTTTTTCAGTAATGCATGCAGATGTTTATAATCAAGGGCAATTACCTCTAATGAGGGCGAAAGAGTTTCTTCAATCAGCTTCTTTAATTCCTCTGAAAGGCCGACTCCTGACATACATGAAACAATAATATTCTTCCGATTTGATAACCCCTCATAATATTGTGCATCAGTGGTTGAACTATATTTTTGACTGGCTTCTGCAATAGATTGAAAAATATCATTGCGTTGAATTCTCAGTCCAATATCGAGGGCCATTGCTGTTGTAACGTTATTAACGACTAACAGTTCCTGGTCAGACACCTTTTTAATTTCTCTAAACATTTCTCTCAAAGAACCCATATCAAACAAAATAATATTTCCTTTGTTAGAAGACCCTTGATCAATCAAATAGTCGCGTACATATTCATTTATTTGACCGATAGAAACATCGATAGGCATATCAAATGCCTCAAAAAAATAATTGCCGCAAAGTGTATTAACAACCTGTTGAATACTTGATGCTGTGTGCTCCCCATGTGTGAGTAAAATTGCATTGTAATGCACTGATTCAAGTTTCTCTGAACACTGGACCATGAGTACAAAAAAGGGGAGGTAATAATATGCACTTTGTATATTTTTAGGAGCCATCTTGATAAGCAGTTGTTTGAACAGATAATGGCTCCTTGGATACCGTTTCTTAATCTGAGTTTGAAGCTTATGGGTAGACTCAGCGGCAGGTAGATTCTCGCTGCACAAATTTGCAAATACAAATGCAAGTGCAACATAACGCCAAAAATTATCATCCTTTTGAAAGACAATCCCATATTGATGTGTAATAGCTTCTTTTGAAACTTGTTGAATTGTTTGGGCAAGTTCTTTCAAGAGCGAATCACTAACAGTAGTGTCTACCTGATTAAGCACTTTAAGCACTAAGAAATTTTGTTCAGCAATAGTTTCTCCAGCAAGTAGTGACTCAGAAAGGTTCTCAAGCAAACTATTAGCTGTTGGACCAAGCTGCAATGCACTGGTAACCAGAGAAGTAATCCTTGTTTCTAATAATTGCTGATTGGGTATTATGCAAATTGAATTTTTATCGACTTTATTAATTATTAATTGATTAACATTAGGTGTCTTAGCATATGCTGCAGCACACATTAACTGTATTCGATTGTTAAGTTCACTAATACTACCAACATTAGTGAACTTAGCAAACTTAATCAGTGAGTGTGGTGAAATTAGGATGTTTTTACCTATCTTGTCAGCTTGACTCTGTAAGAACAAACCAACAAACGCAATTCTTTCATCAAGTGGACGCTCATTAAGCGAGCTCAGCCTAATTTGAACCACTGCACAATTAAAATCAATATAATTCTTATTACTTAATTCTGTAGTCGCTGAAAAAATAAAGCGAATATTTGTTTTTTCTTGTTGACTAGCAAACATAAAGAGTTCATGTTGCTCTTCAGAACGCAATACTTGTAGATTTTTGATGTATAGAAACCCCGCCTTTTGTACCTCACTGGCAACCCCCTGTACCTCCCTCTGCAATGTATTGAATTTATTCTTATATTTACCACAGTCTATCGTTTCAAAGACAGATTCTTTGGTAAAAATTCCGCGGCTAATCGCCTCATGATAAACACTACGAGCAAGTGATAGTTTTCCGGTACCATGAGCACCTATGATTAAAATAGGTAATCCATGACCTGGATAGACAATTGCCTCTATAGCACGATTAATATCATTTTTCAAACTACCATGGAAACCTATCAATTCATCAAACGCAGACTTTTCTCGCTTAATCTGCCAGTACACCGGTCGACTTCCAGTCTTTACCAATTTACCCTGTTTCTCTAACTTAGATAGATAACTGCTTGTTACGCCTCGCGTTAGGCCAACAGCGTCAGCAGCCTGCTTGGTTGTAATACGTTCGTCAGGAAATTGTTGCGCAATTGCTGCATAAAGTTTTTCTATGGCTTTCAAAAAAATCCCTCCTTAAGCACAATTAATCATAATTAAGCACAACATTCAAGTGACTTTTCAGTAGTATATGCTTAATATAATAAGTGTAAGCGTTACCTTAGCTTAAGTCTAGACGAATCTAAGAAATAGTTTACAAATTTTCAAATGAAGGGGGGTGCTTCCTTCACGATGATTGGTATCAATTGTGTATAAAGGTTGTTCAAACAACTCTGATAAATAATCATCGTTTTCTGTAGAGCTATATTCTATATATTTTTACAGAGAGGAAGAGATGAAAATGAAATATTTATTACTGGTTAGCCATGGTGAATTTTCGAGCGGATTGAGACAGACTTTAAGTATGTTTGCAGGAGATACTATTAATTCCGTTGTTGCTGTTGGGTTGAAACCTGATGAAACTAGTTCGACTCTAGAACATCACTTTGAAACAATTCTTGATAAGCTTCCAGCTGATGCTCAATTCATTATTTTGGCTGATATTATTGGTGGCAGTCCACTTACAACGATTTGCAATACTTTGAACAAATATGGAAAACTGCAAGATAGTTTCATAATCGGCGGTATGAATTTTTCCATGGCACTAACTGCATTGATGTCTAAGGACACTATGGAAGAAGATGAATTAAAGGCAAAAATAATGTCGGAAGCTACAGGTGCAATTAAATTTTTGGATATAGATGTTGCACCAGAGACTTCAGATGATGATATTTAGAGGGGGTTATTATAATGTCAATTTCTTTTGTACGAATCGATGATCGTATGATTCATGGGCTAATCACTGTCCGTTGGGGTAAAGAATATCCATGTGATGGAATTATTGCTGTAAATGATAAGGCTGCCAACAATCCTGTTTTGGCGGGAGCATATAAAGCAGCTTCAGACAAAAAAACATTTGTTTGGACACTCGAACATTTCGATAAGGTAAAAGACAAGGTTTTAAATTCTAGCACCAAATATTTCTTAATTACCAAGAATCCACAAGATATGAAAAAAATTCTAGTTGATTTAAAATTCAAGCCTAGTGATGTAAAAACTGTTATTGTTGGCCCTGGTAATGATCGTGAAAATGCAATAAAACTTGGAGACAATCAGTCCTTTACCCAAGAAGAGGGAGACGCTTTCGAAGCAATTGAAAAGAATGGGTATAAAGTAGATTTCGCCTTATTACCTGATCAGCGTTTAGGAAGTTGGGACAAGTTTAAGTCAAAATTTGGTTATTAGATTAAAAAAGAGGGGGATTTAAAATGACAATTAGTTGGATTCAGGCAGCAATGTTAGGACTGTTCGCATGTTTATGTTCTAACTCATGTATGGCTGGTCAAGCAGTCGGTAATTATACAATCGGTCGTCCGTTGGTCGGAGGCCTTATCTGTGGCCTTATCCTAGGTGATCTTCAGCTAGGAATTGCTTGTGGTGTTGCTATGCAGTTAGTTTATATTGCACTTGTTACACCGGGTGGTACTGTTTCTGCTGATGTCCGTGCAATTTCTTATATTGGTATCCCGTTAGCTATGGTTGCTATTGCCTCACAAGGATTAAATCCACTTGGAGGAAGTGCTGCTAACCTTGCTAAGTCAGTTGGTACATTAGTTGGAACTGTTGGGACTGTTCTCTATTATGCTGTTGCTACTATGAACTTGGTTTGGCAATCATTTGGATGGAAAGATGTTCATAATGGAAAATTAAATAAGTTGACAGCTGTTAACTTTGGTTGGCCTTGGATTTCTCATGCTATTTTCTCATTTTTACCAACAATGTTTCTTACTTACTATGGTGCTACTGCCGTAACAGCTTTACGAAATGCTTTACCTATGGATGGCGTTGCTATGAAAACACTGTTCACAGTTGGTGGTATGTTACCATGTGTCGGAATTGCAATTTTACTTCGCCAAATCATAGGTCGTACAACAGACTTTATTCCTTTCCTTGTAGGATTTACATTGGCAGCTTCATTAGGTCTTAACTTAGTTTCAGTTACAGTCGTTTCATTATTGTTTGCAGTTATTATGTATGAAGTTGAAATGTCTAAGGGTGGAAAACAAGGCAACAGTACTGTACCCGAAGGACCAAATGACGATGATGAGGAGGATATTTGATTATGGAAAATACTAACAATTCAAAAAAACTTGATAAAAGAACACTGCTAAAATCTTTTCATCGCTGGTTTTGGGGCGCATTAACTTGCTTCTCACAAGAACACATGCAAACATTCGGTTACATGGCATCTATGCTACCAATTCTTAAAAAACTGTATCCAAACCATAAAGATCAAGTTAAAGCGATTAAAGCATATACAGCATTTTTCAACACTAACCCAATGTTAGGAACAGTTATTGTCGGTATCACCGCAAGTATGGAACAGGCACGTGCAAATGGAAAAGAAATTGATGGTGAAACAATCAATGATATGCGTGCCGGCCTTATGGGACCAATTGCTGGAATTGGTGATTCCTTGATTGATGGAACGCTTATCCCAATTCTCCTTGGTATTTCGCTTGGTATGTCGACAGGTGGTTCACCACTTGGTGCAATTTTCTACATTGTTGCATGGGTATTAATTGCATACTTTGGACAGCGTTTCTTATATTTCCGTGGGTATCACTTTGGAGATCAAGCAGTTAGTTTCCTAGTTGGAAAACAAGGAGCTGCTATCCGACGTGCAATCGGAATTGTCGGAAGTATGGTTGTTGGTGGTGTTCTAGCTTCTTGGGTAAATGTTACAACTTCACTTAAATTATACGGAGCAAATGGCAAAGTTTTCTTAAACCTTCAAAATAAACTAGATAGCATCTACCCTGGTTTGCTGACGGTTATTGTAACTTTATTTTGCTGGTGGTTAATGACTAAGAAACATGTATCAGCCATTTGGACAATGTTGCTTCTTGTAGTAATTTCACTTATTGGTGTTCTAGTTGGATTCTTCAATCCTGGTCTTTCCTACTAAAACACAAGCAATGACAAGGAGGAAAGTAGAAATGACAATTCAAGAAATGAAAAAAGGATATGAGGAAGAGGTTGCATATCAGAAGCATATGCTTAAAAATTTAGGTTACTGGTTTCAGCTTTGGACTACTATCAGTGGTCTTGGAATCGTCTTAATTTACTTTTTCCACCACCAAAATTTTTGGCTTAACATTTTGGGAATCTCCTTGTTTGCAATAGGTGCTCTAGGTATGCTGATATTTGGATATGCAGGTTGGAAAGGACAACAAAACATTCGAGCACTTATTCATGATTTCGATCAAAAAATTGAATACTTCTATAAGACTCATAAGAATGTTTCAAGTTCAAAAAGAAAAAAGGTTAAACATTCATAATACTTTTTGGTAAAGATAGCCAATAAAAAAAGGTAAAGTTGGTTCTGTTGTTAATTGATGAAATTCAGTTAACAACAGAACTTTTTATTTACACTAGGATGTTAGACTTAGTTCGTTTATATTTTTCCCCTCTATATAACTAGAATCTTAAAAAAACAGTTCTAAAATTTTGAATCTTTTCCTTTAACTATTTAGAATATTTTTATATACTAGGCAGGTGTAAAAAGGAATGAAATAAGTAAATCTTTTTCATCGGATAGGAGGATTG
>NZ_BACP01000050.1 GCF_000260415.1 Liquorilactobacillus mali KCTC 3596 = DSM 20444 | reverse complement strand
CCATGACTTTCATTATTTATTATCGTTTGTTCTTAAAGTTTTTCCTTATTCGAGATCTTCAACTTTTCATTCACGTCATAAACAAACGACCTGTTGCCATTCAATGTCCATAACGTGCCGTTGCCATGGGTTGTAATGATTACATTCTTGCTTTCAAGTAACTCAAGGACGATTTCATCTTTCCAGAATAAACTCAAAAATGTCCTGCAAAGTCTACCATATTAAAGCATTATCCCAAAACTGTTTTGATATTGGCAAATTCTCTGATTCCCAAGTTGCTTAACTCACGGCCATAACCAGACTTTTTAATACCACCGAATGGTAATTCTGGTAATGAAGATAATGGTTGATTAACAGCAATTTGCCCGGTTTCTATTTTTGAAGCTAATTTGCGAGCTTTATCTAAATTCTCAGAATAAATTGCACCACCCAGACCATAATTCGAATGGTTTGCCAGTTCAACGATTCCCTTTTCATCGTCAACTTTGTAAAGCTGAGCAACTGGTCCAAATAATTCGTGATCGTACATTGGATTATCATATGTCATTCCACTAATAATCAAAGGCTTAAAGAATGCTCCTGGGCCTTCAACTGCCGTTGGGTCACCCCACAAAACATTTGCACCACCATCTAAAACAGCCTTGATCTGTTTTTGCAGATTCTGCTGAGCACCTTTTGAGGATAGTGGAGCTAACGTTGTTTTTTCATTCAAAGGATCACCGGGTTGATACTTGGCAAATTCTTTCTCGATAGCTGTTAAAAATTCATCATAGATTCCACTTTGAACTAAGTAACGTTTAGCAGAAGTACAAGCTTGTCCGGCATTACGTAAACGCCCACTGACAGCACCGGCCACAGCTTTTTTCAAATCAGCATCATTTAGGACAATGCAAACATCTGTGCCGCCAAGCTCCATTGTTGATTTTTTCAGATTATGACCAGCTTCAGCTGCTATCAGCTCGCCTGCTTTTTCTGAACCAGTCAAAGCCACACCTTGAACCCGCGGATCACCGATCATCTGGTTGACCTGATCATAAGTCGCAAATATATTTTTAAATGCACCTGTTGGTAGGCCTGCTGCTTTGCAAGCATCATCAAATGCCTGGGCACATTCCGGAACAATGCTAGCATGTTTGAGGATTACTGGATTACCAAGAATAAAATTGGGTGCAAAAACGCGCATAACTTGCGTATATGGAAAATTCCAAGGTTCAACAGCGACAACTGCCCCAATTGAACTGAATTCAAGATGTGCTTTGCGACCAGCCATGGCAGTATAATCTTGATCTACCAAAGCAGCTGCCCCATTCTCAGCATAATAACGAGCAAAGGCAACTGTTTTTTTGACTTCCCCCAGGGCTTCACTAATCAATTTACCCATGTTAGCAGTCAAAAAGTTAGCATAGTAATCAGCCCTTTTAGTAAATTCATCAGCTAAGGCAGACAGCTGCTCTGCTCGCTGTTCAATTGGCTGCTCCTTAGCCTGTTGGTAAAAATTATTTGCATCTGTTAAAGCTTGTTCAACCTCTTCATCTGTTGCTGCAGGAAATTCTTTGATCAATTCTCCATTATATGGATTAACTACACGATATGACATTAAAAATCTTCCCCTTTCTTCTCTAGCGATAATACATTGTCATTATAATAAAAAATTGCTAACAAAAGCAATCACTCTTGTTAATTATCAAAAGTTTCCAGTCAATAGAATAGTATATGTGGCTTAGCTTTCATTCCCTTTTGCTATTTTTTAAATAATTTTTATATCAAATTATAAAATCATTAATTATAAACACACTATGAGCTATTCGGGAGTGTGACATAAGTCGGTAAAATTTGAATACTAACAAGAAATTACGAACATAGCAGGTAATTTGCTATGAGTGATTCGAGGCTAGACGGGAAATTTTGACTTATGGAACACGTTTATCCGAAATAGGTAGAGGAGTGTAGCGGAGCCAAGATAAAATTTCACTTTTGGCCAACCCCATTACACTCGGAGGAACATTATGACCTGAACTTGTCCTGTGATTATGACAAATAAAAAAGGAACCCAATTCAGAATTGAGTTCCAAGATAATGATATATATTTAGAGATTCAGGCCTTACTATTAAACGCTAAAGTAATTATCAGTTCCATGCATGTGCTAGCAATTATCAAGAGCCCTTAAAAACTTACAATCAAAGAGTTATGAAAAGGAGAGCATAGATACTAAGCCGATGTGGAGTAAAATTCCGCCAAATATTATTAGCAACCTACCACAGACTATCGCTATTATCATTAGCTTTGTTCTTTTAATTTTAAGTGATTTCGTTTTCCATCCATATTTTACTAATCCTAAAATTTGTATAATTCCCTACACAATTAACATTGCACAAAAAATTATCAGACATATTTGTATATTGTTTTTAATAACTATGTATGATCTTTTTCTTATTCTCAGTTTCAACAACTTCATTTTTTCTTGTTGTTTTTATCCTTGCTATCACTAAGATTCTGATTATTCGACAAGTTATTGTTCTTGATTATGAACCATTTTTCAAAAAACTACTCTAATACGATTATCTCATATAGATGTCATTTTTGTATATCGAATGAAATTCGATATCTGATAAAAGTAGTTCGTTTAATACCGGTATTACGGGAAATGGTCACATCACTCATACCCACTTGATAAAGTTTAAAAGTGTGTTGTAAGCGAGGATCATCTTCACGAATATAGGTCATCATTTTTTGTAGCTCTGGGTGTTGGGGGTGTTGGGGTTGGCTCCACTTAATTTATCCGTAAATAGTTTATCAACGCCCTTTAGAGCAGCTAACTGGCAATCTAAAGGTAGCTCTTTGGAACTCACGCGAGCGTAACCAATTTTTGACATATTCAATCACCAAGACTTAAGTTTTTTGATAAGTAAAAGGGGCAAGTATCATTCTGTAATACTAGCCAACATGTATTTAGCAAAATTATCAAGATCTTTCTGAACAAACTTTTTCCTTGTTAAATTTGTATCAGTGTAATTTTGCAAAGCTAATTTGATTACTGCAGTATATATTTTTGGTAAGTTG
>NZ_BACP01000051.1 GCF_000260415.1 Liquorilactobacillus mali KCTC 3596 = DSM 20444 | reverse complement strand
CCCCGAGATTGTTGTCCAATCTCGGGGGTTCACTTCAATGAAATCGCTTTTATTACTACTTTTTCAGTCATCCAATTGATTAAACTTACGTTACTTTATGCTAACTCAGAACCAAAGTATTTTATTACTTGAAGTATAAAATTAAATTTAGAAAAACAAGATTATTACCAAAATAATCCGCACAAAAAGGGAACTCTATAAATTCAAATTCTTAATCTAACTAATTACCCACTTGCTCAAATCTTACCAACATATTTCATACATTTTTTCAAAAAATTCCTCGTAATTATTTGTAATATCAATATTTTTTCGTATTAAATATAATTTTTGTTATACAAATTATCGTTTTTTTAACATTTGTTATAGGCAATACCTATAACTAATAATTAAAAAAAACAGTTATTATTTTAATTTTTTTTATGTTACAGTGTCAACAATAAATATATTAAGGGGTCTTATAGATGACAACAACAATTATTGGCTTTCCCCGAATAGGGGCCCAACGTGAATTAAAATTTGCAACCGAGAAATATTTTCGCAAACAAATAACAGCAGCTGAATTAAAAAAAGTTGGTAAAAAATTGCGCAAAAAGCATTGGAAACAATTGCAGAGCGCTGGAATCGATCAAATTCCCAGCAATGATTTTTCATTTTACGATAATATGTTAGATACTGCTTTTCTATTCAATGCCCTTCCCACAGAAATAGCTAATTCGTCTTTATCAGATATTGATAAGTACTTTGCGTTAGCACGGGGATACCAAGGTGATGCAGGTGATTTTAAGGCTTGGCCAATGAAAAAATGGTTTAATACAAATTATCATTATCTCGTACCCCAGCTAAATAAAAGCACTAGCTTTCATTATAACGGCGGGAAAATTAAAACCGAATTTCTCGAAGCAAAGGAACTTGGAATAATCACTAGGCCTACAATCATTGGGCCATTTACACTTTTACTGCTTTCCGAATTAGATAACACTGTGACAATTGAAGACTTTACTAACGATTTGTTAACTGCGTATGGTGATTTACTTACCGATTTATCTTCAAATGGAGCCGAGTGGATTCAGATTGATGAGCCTTCTCTTGTCTATGATTTAACGAATGACCAAATTAAATGGGTTTGTGACTTTTATCAGAAGCTTCTTGCTAGCAAAGGAACAAGCAAAGTATTATTGCAGACATATTTTGGTGACATTCGTGACATATACCGTCAAGTACTTAATCTTGATTTTGACGGAATCGGACTTGATTTCATCGAAGGAAAACAAAACAAAAAACTTGTTGAATCAGGTTTCCCTACTGAAAAAATTCTGTTTGCTGGAATTGTTAATGGAAAAAATATTTGGCGAAATAATTATCAGCAGACTCTCGACTTGCTGCATGATTTACCAGCTGAACAAATTGTTCTGTCAACATCTTGTTCATTACTGCATGTTCCATATACCGTCACTACAGAACCATTTTCAGCAGATGTTAAAAAATATTTCTCTTTTGCGAGTGAAAAGCTGACCGAACTGACCGAATTAGACTTACTGAGAAAAAAAAAGCAATTGAATTTATTACAAACAAATCAAGAATTATTTGTAACTCCTAGGGTTACGGAAAATCCAGAATTGCATCAAAAAATCGAAAATCTAACGGAAGGTGACTTTGTACGTAAACCTGATTTTGAAGAACGCCGCAAAAAACAGGAAGATGCGCTGCACCTACCACTTTTACCAACAACAACAATCGGTTCTTTCCCGCAAACAAAACAGGTTAAACATGCACGCGTTGCACTACGTAAGGGAGAGATTAGTCAAGTCGATTATGACGAGTTTATCAAACAGCATATTCAAGAATGGGTCAAATGGCAAGAAGATGCTGGGTTTGATGTCTTAGTTCACGGTGAGTTTGAGCGTAATGATATGGTCGAATATTTTGGACAACGTCTCTCAGGCTACCTTTTCTCAAAAAATGGATGGGTTCAATCCTACGGAACAAGAGCTGTCAAACCGCCAATCATTTGGGGAGATGTCAGCCGCACAGAGCCTATTACAGTTAAATGGTCAACTTACGCTCAAAGCCTTACTGATAAACCTGTTAAAGGTATGTTGACCGGGCCTGTAACTATTTTGAATTGGTCATTCCCTCGTGAAGATATTTCTTTGGAAGAATCAACTTTACAGATTGCATTAGCTATCCAGGCAGAGGTTTTAGACCTTGAGAAAAATGGTATTACCATTATTCAAATCGATGAAGCTGCCTTACGTGAGAAACTTCCCTTGCGCAAAAGTGATTGGAACAGTGAATATCTTAATTGGGCAATTCCCGCTTTTAGATTGGTTCATAGTAAGGTCCATGCAACAACTCAGATTCATACCCACATGTGCTACAGTGAATTTGGTGACATTATTAAGGCAATCGATCAAATGGATGCAGACGTTATTTCATTTGAAGCATCTCGTTCCAATTTAGAAATCTTGCAACAATTACAGGATCAGCATTTTAAAACCCTTGTTGGACCAGGTGTGTACGATATTCATTCACCTAGAGTACCCACAAAGTCTGAAATTGTTAATGGACTGCACCAGATATTGGCAAAAGTTCCACAACAAAATATTTGGGTAAATCCCGACTGCGGTTTAAAGACGCGCGGCGAGAGCGAAACTAAAGAAAGCTTAGTGAATTTAACTAATGCAGCACAGCAAGTTCGAAAGGAGCTAGTGCATGGACAAGGTATTGACTAAACCACATATATCTTTTGAGATATTTCCACCATCAAATAATGTTCAAAATACTAAAATCTATCAAACAGTTCAAGCACTAGGTGATTTACGACCCGAATTCATTAGTGTTACATGCAATAACAAGAGACTTAACTTCAAGGATTCAACATTAAGGATAGCCTCATATATTGAAAAGGAATTGCAAATACCTGGAGTTGTACATTTGACTGCACGTTACTTCGACAAAGGCCAAATTGACTACATTCTTGCCAAGTTAAAGAGGGTAGGCATCCATAATATTCTAGTTTTACGTGGTGATTTGGTTCCAGGAAGAGAACCCAAAAATGATTTTAAATACGCTACCGACCTGATTGACTACATTAAACAAAAAGATAACAGTTTTAAGATTTTTGGAGCTTGTTATCCCGAAGGTCATCCAGAATCGCCTGATAAAGTAACTGATATTAGAAGATTGCAAACCAAAGTAGCTGCTGGCTGTGATTGCTTAATAACTCAGATGTTTTTTTCTAATGATACTTTTTATCAATTTAGAGAAAATTGTGCGCTAGCTAATATTGATGTCCCAATACTAGCTGGAATTATGCCGATTGTTAATCGGTCACAGGCACTTCATGTAATTCAAAATAGTGCCAGCTACCTGCCAAAGAAATTTATTGCGATGCTTAACAGATATCAAACGGACCCGGCGGCTCTCAAAGCAACTGGCCTCGCATATGCGATTAACCAGATTGTTGACTTGGTAACGCAGGATGTGGATGGGGTACATTTATATACAATGAATCATCCAGATGTTGCGCGCCATATCTATCAAGAGACAGAGACCTTATTCGCAATTTAAAGAATTAAAAAACGCGATAACAATCGTTTTTTAGCAGCTTGAACTTTAAGGGCTGCTTTTTATTACACTAAAATTCTAGATAAGGGCTTGTAGTTTTTGATTGAATTTAAAACTTAACGTTTATTCTCATATTTTAATTTTTTAAATTATTTGGTTTATTTAACTTCTACTGTTTGCCAAAATAATATTGCTATTCAATTTGGACTTTTTTCATAGATTCTTCTTAGATTTCCCAGATAATGATATAAAAAAAGCCTGTACACAAATCGTGATGTAAACTATTGCTAGTCCATACATCCGATTGATGACAGGCATTATCTACTTATGATAACGGTAATAATCCTTGAGCAACTATAACATTGCTGTTTTTTAGCGATTTTGCAAGTGCTTTATTTAACTTCCTGAACCGATTCCTGCTAGCTCACTACCAAATCGACTTGAAGCTTCTTGCCAGTTTACAATGTGCCAAAAGGCTTCAACATATTTTGGCCTACGGTTCTGATACTTTAAATAATATGCATGTTCCCAAACATCAAGTCCTAAGACAGGCGTTAACCCCTCAGAAAGTGGAGAATCTTGATTTGCTGTTGTCATAATTTTTAAGTCGCCAGCTTTGTTCTTCACAAGCCATGCCCAACCTGAACCAAAGACACTTAAGGAGGCTTCTGTGAACTGCTGCTTGAATTCTTCGAGACTACCGAATTTACTATCAATCGCTTCACGCAGTGATCCTTCCGGATTGGTATCAAAATGCGGTGAAAGAAGTTTCCAAAAAAGGGAATGATTGGCATGCCCACCGCCACCATTGCGTACGGCCTTTTTAATACTTTCAGGCACCTTATCCAATTGCCCCATTAACTCTTCTATTGGAAGTTCAGACAGTTCCGGATGATCTTTCAAAGCTGCGTTCAAATTATCGACGTAAGTTTGATGATGCTTACCATAATGCAATCTCATCGTTTGCTCATCAATATAAGGTTCTAATGCACTATAATCGTACGGTAAATTTGGAAGTGTATACGCCATATTATCGATCTCCTTTCGCTTGTAAGGGTCTTCATTCTTATTTAATTCTAACCTACTGAGGCATAAAACTCCAAGAAAATGCCTATGCTTTTCCTAAATTTGCATACTATCTCTATGCTCAGACGCTGACTTAAACTTCAATGTTAAACTTATTCTCATTGTAAAAATATTTTCAATTATTGTAATAGCTCCATTCTTTATCATATTTTTAGTGACAAACTCATCGTTTTACAAAATGTTTGCTTCATTTGTGTGCAAAAGTTAATATTGTTTTAGATGATGCTATTGATGTTATACTTAGAAACAACAAAAGGAGTGACTTTTTAATGCCATCTTTTCATGGTTTAGGTACTAAGGATATGGTGCTGGCGATTTCATACATTATTCTTGTTGGACTGACAGTTGTTTACCACTGGTCTGCTATTGAGTTCATAATCGCCATTGGCGCAGTTACACTAGCTTTCTTCGCTGGAAGTATGCGGAAAGATAAGCGTATTAGAGATCAAGAAAAACATCATGATTAACAATTTAAAGTAATCTAATGTGGCCAAAGATAACGATATTCAAGAAAATATTCGAGACATAAAAAAGTAGCCAGGTCAAAATGAGGAATACCTCAAAAATTAAAATTTGGCCTAGCTTCTTTTGTTCTAGATAAATATGTTCTGCTTTGTTTGAAAAATATCAGTCATCTTTTTTTCTACTTTTTTTTATACCAACCATTGTCCCAATACTGCCTAGAAGAGTTAACAGTAAACCCCAAACTGTTACTATACTTTCGTCTTTTTCCCCCGTCTGTGGTAATTTGTTTTGAAATTTACTATTTACGGTGCTCAGACGTGTTTTCTTTGTTCTAGAATTTTGAATTGTACTGGCCTTATTATTAACTACTTCTGTACTTTCAGGCTTTTTATTAGTGAAACTCAAATTATCAAATTCATTTGAACTATCTTTTACATTATCATGGTTAATCATATTGGTATTATTATCGTCGAAACTTGTATTGTTCTCATTACCGATAGATCCTGAATTATCAGTAGGTTTTTGAGAATCTTCTGCACTTACAGTTACACTTATAGTTTTCGAAATTGTATTACCATGACTGTCTGTGTAGCTGTATGTTATTCTGTAACTGCCAGCTTTTGTCGTATCTACGCTGCCACTAACTGTTATGTCTTTCAGATCTACTAGGTTGTCCTCAGCATCTGTTGCACTAACTAAGTTATCTGTCGCATTCCAGCTCGTCTTTGGTCCAACAGTTATCGTACTGTTCTTAGCTTTAATGCTTGCCTGACTTGCCACAACCGTAATATGATTGCATCTTTTGTCACTGTATTACCATGACTGTCTGTGTAGCTATATGTTACCTTGTAACTGCCAGCTTTTGTCGTATCTACGCTACCACTAACTGTTACATCTTTTAGATCTAACGGTTTGCCTTCAGCATCTGTTGCACTAACTAAGTTATCTGTCACATTCCAGCTCGTCTTCGGTCCAGCAATTATCGTACTGTTCTTTACGTTAAGTGAAGTTTGGACCTTTTTATATATATACGTAATATTCTGATCCTGTGCTGTATAAATATTGCTATCATTCTTATTTTCTGTTTCAGTTTTTACTAAATAATAACCATCTATTGTAGGCGCTGTAATATCATAATTATCCCCAATTTTTCCCGTATATTGTTTTGAATCTAACAGATTGTTTCCATCACCATCTACATAATTAACATTAACTTTTGCACTGTTATTCCAAATACTTTCAATAGGGTTCAAAGTTAAACTTTCAATATTTACACTTCCACCTTCTGAAAACAATGCAATCCCAGTTGTATCTTGATCACCAATATTTTCTGGCCTCATAAAAAAGTTTTGAGTGATTGATTTCTCCCCGTCATTTGCGAATGCTTCGATGCTTGTTTCATCAACATATATTGTTAACGTAATAGTACCATTACTTGTATCGACGTAAGCATTCATTTTATCTCTTGGGTTTCCCATGTTCGATTCGCCTGTATTCAAGCGTTGTACAAAGAAAAGGTGGGTTGTTAAATCATAACCAACAGTCATGTAATACTTCCCATCATCCGACATTCTCAGCTTAAAACCAATCGTTTTAGGTGGATTTTCAGTATCCCAGGAAAATGTGGCACTGATTTTATAGGTTGTACCCTCATTTACCAATTTCTTTTCTTCACTCATAAGTGTATATGAATTGTCATCATTACTAATAACATTAGCTTCTTCGTTATTTTCTATTTCAGATATAACATTATTTTTTAACAAATATCCGTCAGTAGAGTTCGAATCCTTAACTAAAGTCAATTCTCTAGGGAGTGTCATATTTCCATACCAAGGTGTAGTTTGTGCTTCACCTGTATAGGTCCAATTTGATTCCCAGCCAAGCATGACAGTACGATCGTTACCCATATTTGCAAAGGTTATTCCTGCATAAAAATCCTCTCCGGAATCAAATGTCATTGGATTTGCCAATGTAGTTTCACTTTCTGGAATCCAGTTTCCATTTGCATCAACAGTTCCTACATAATATTGCATCCCTGATCCTGTTGCTTGAGCCCCCTGCTGAATACTAACACTAAAAATCCACTTGACCTCATTTGTACCAGCGACAGTTATTGGAATTAATGCAGGACACTCCCAAACGCCATCACCAACATCACTTTGCCTTTGAATAGTAGAGGCATATTCCCAATCCAATAAGTTCTTAGACTTATATATCAAAGCCTCTTGTCCCGATACTACCGTCATTAAATATTGATTATTTTGAGCATCATATACAACATTTGGATCTCTAAAATTGGCCGAATCCCCTCCTTTGGATGCCGTAACTGGTATGATAGCTTGTGGATTAGCAGAATTCCCATCTGGAGAATACTGAATAAAGGTCTTTCCACCATCTAAGCTATATGCAAGATGTTGTTCTTGGATTTCAGTTAAACCAATCCAAGTTCCCCATCCACCATCTTGACCGTCATTTATTCTTGTAGCAATCTGGTAATCTGCGGTATAAAAGGCCAATATCGCTCCTTTTCCTAAACCGCTTACATTATTAGTATCAACAATAATACTTCCACTGAAAATGTCTTTTTCTCCGTTGGAATCTCCCCAATTCGTTGTTGGTGTACCAACATAACGAACTTCTCCATACTGAGCCAAATCCCCTGTGGTATTAGTATAAGTAAAATCTTCCCATGATTGGTTAGTTAAAACTGGTATTGCAACATCTTCTTGGGTCCAATTAATCATATCTTTACTTACTGCATGACCCCAAGACATATTTCCCCACTCATTACCATCAGGATTATATTGATAATACAAGTTGTATAAACCTGTAGTACTATCGTAAAACAAACCATTAGGATCATTCATCCAATTCTCAGATGGTGAATAGTGAAATTGATTCCTGTATTCTTCATCATATTGTTCATTTGTCACAACACTATTAGTCACTGAACTGCCGCTAGTTGTCGCTGTTACATTGCTGGTTGTTGTTGCTGCATTGCTGGTATCACTTGATGTCGCGGCACTACTACTTGTCGCTGCTGCATTGCTGGTATCGCTCGATGCTTCAGCACTACTACTTGTTGCTGCTGCATTGCTGGTATCGCTTGATGCTTCAGCACTACTACTTGTTGCTGCTGCATTGCTGGTATCACTTGATGTTTCAGCACTACTACTTGTTGCTGCTGCATTGCTGGTATCACTTGATGCTTCAGCACTACTACTTGTTGCTGCTGCATTGCTGGTATCACTTGATGTTGCGGCACTACTACTTGTCGCTGCTGCATTGCTGGTATCATCAGGACTTACTTGACTGCCCTTACTTAATATAGTTGAGGATACCGTATCACCTTTAACGACATTAACCTGATAATTAGAGAGCAAAAGCCCCCCGCTAATAAAAATGATGGAAAAGACCCAGCCCCCATTCTGCTTATACATTTTATAATGCTCTTTTTCATTCAACTTTCTGTTCATTAGAAATTATTAATCCCCCTTTTTAATAACGATTTTACTATAGCATCCGGGTTCTTTCGTGTAAACGGTTTCTAAAGGCAATCTTCACCTTTTTTGTGCTCAAAAAGTTCTCTTGTGTTTAAAAAAATTCTTGAAATAACATAAAACTAAATAATAAAAACCATCTCACTTACTGAAATCTTACATGGACTTTATCTAGCCCTAATGGTTAATAAACTTCATATTTGGTATCGTTTTAATTGATATGTTATGCTTTATGTGGTTCACAAAATGATTGGAGATGTTTTATAATGGACGGATTACATTCAACAATTACCTTAAATAACGGCGTTAAAATGCCGCGCTTTGGTCTAGGAGTTTGGAAAACCGATAACCATACGTCTCGCGATTCAGTTGCGACCGCAATTCGAAATGGCTACCTAGGAATTGATACTGCACGACAGTATGGTAATGAGCAAGGAACTGGTGCTGGCATTAAGCTTGGTTTGGAACAATCAGGGTTAAAACGCTCCGACCTCTTTGTCACAACTAAACTTTATAATGGTGAACAAGGAGACTATGACCAAGTTTCTAGAGCATTTGAAAATCAACTAAAAGATTTGGGGTTGGATTATGTCGACCTTTATTTGATGCACTGGCCGGTAGATAAGACTTACCTTGAGAGCTATCATGCAATGGAAAGATTGTATCGTGAAGGCAAAATTCGTGCCATTGGTGTTTCTAATTTTGATAATGACCGAATGAAAAACCTGCTTGATGAAGCTGAAATAGTACCAGCCGTTAACCAAATGGAATTCAATCCAACTAATCAGGAACATGAAATTTTAGAATTTGATCGTAGTCATAAGATTGAAATGACAGCGTGGTCGCCGCTTGGCGGTGGAGCATCTTTGACAAATCCAGTCATTGAGACTTTGGCTAAAAAGTATGGACGTTCAACCGCTCAAATTATTTTACGTTGGGAATGGCAACGAAATATTATCACAGTTGTGAAATCTACCCATGGAAAGCGAATTATTCAAAATAGCCAGATTTTTAACTTCTCATTGAGCGCTGAAGATGTTCAGCAAATTAACAAACTTGATCAAGGAAAACGTGCCCTTTGGTATGATGACTTTCAATGGCATAATCCCAAGGGTGCATTCGCTAACAGCATAGCTCAATGGTCGGATACTAAAAAATAATAAAAATTAGGTTTTTCAACAGAAAAAAATGTTTGGAAAAAAATAACTGGATTTTAAAAAAGAGTGGACAATCAGATACTCAAGTTACACCTATCTGTTTTATCCACTCTTTTTATATTATTAACACATATACACAGTTAAAAATAAGCTTGTACCAAAAAATTTTTGACATAAACTTCCTGTTAAACTTTCAATAGCTAATCCTAATGTTTCAGTGGTTTAATCTACGATATATCTACTTAAAGTTGGGTAATTTTATCAATTGATATGCTAAGAAATCATCGACCAAAGTGTCATGATTTCCAACTTAAACTATTTTAAAAGACTAGTGATTGTCTGTCCTGTACCAAAAATACCCTCCCAATCATTGGTAAAATCATTAACAGCTTGTTGAATGGCAGGATGATTTAGTCCAGTTGCAATTAAAGATGGATCAACAGTGACCGCTTGTGCTCCATTGGCTAATGCAGTCGTAATTTGGTCAACATTATGAAAACTCGCAGCCAAAATTTCAGTTTGAGCGTCATTGCTTTTTATCGCATCTGCGAATTCCTTGATTACTTCTGGGGCACTAATTCCCATATTCTGCATTCGGTTATAGTAGGGTGCAATATAATCTGCACCAGCTGAAATTGCCAAAAGTCCCTGTAACTTAGTATAAATAGCAGTAGCCGTTACATTATGACCCGCTTGTTTCAGCTTTTTAATGACCTCCAACCCGGTTAGAGTTGTTGGAACCTTAACATAGGTCTCAGGACCAACTTGTTCAAAAATAGTTTGTGCATCATCAAGCATTTCACTAACGGTTTGTCCAACCAGCTGGATATGCAGAGTAGCACTGGGACCAATTATTTGCCGGATTTGCTTCATGTGATTAAAAAAATCAATTTTTCCTTGTTTTTTTACAATACTTGGATTAGAAGTTACTCCTGCCACCGGTAATGCCTTAGCATATTTTTCAATACAAGCTAAATCAATAGTGTCTAATAAAAATTCCATGATAGTGT
>NZ_BACP01000052.1 GCF_000260415.1 Liquorilactobacillus mali KCTC 3596 = DSM 20444 | reverse complement strand
GCCTAACTTTTGTGTTGCACTTCAAGATGTTGGGGTTATTTTAACAACGTTTTTAAGGGACTATTTGATGCTAATAATCCCTACGATTTCTTCCTGCCGATAATGAGTTGTATTTATTCTATGGGTGTTCCTATGTCAATAACTTAGTTTGGCGTAACTTAAGTTCTCGTTTTAACGATTTCAGTTTTCGACGTCTGGACTTGTCTGGGTTTGGAGAGTTGTGCTCTTTTTCAATCTTTTTATTCAGATCTTTCAATTTGTTCTCTAACCGCAAGATAATTTCATCAAGTATTTCTAAAGTAAGATCTGTCTCTGCTGAGAGCTGGCACTTAAACTTAGCTTCATTTAATTCTTCGAGAAGGGATATAATCGCAGAGCGATTAAGCTTGTCAAAACGAACAGTATTCTTACGCCAAACAAAACTATATTTATTGCATCGGCTAAAATTTTAGTTCCATCAATAAAAGTAACCTCATCAATAAAGTTATTTTGCTTTAGATATTTGGTTAGTTTTTGAAAGTGCTGGCTGCAACCAGTGCTTTTTTATTTTTAATTATACCAAAAGAGCTTCACCAGAAAAATCATTACTTTCTCTGGTGAAGCTCTTTAACTTAGGGACTTATGGCACAGTCCCCTCTATTTAAAACTAAAACACAATACGTTTGACCTTCTCATTTTAATTACAGTACCAACATATATGGATCTTCTAGATATGAAACTATTTCTGCCAAAAAGTCTGCTGCAGGTGCTCCATCGATTATCTGATGATCAAAAGTTAAGCTTAGTGGCAATTTAAGCAACTGATTTACCTTACCATCATCATTGAGAGCAAGTTCTTTCAGCAATGTACCCACTCCTAGGATTCCAATCTCAGGTTGATTAATAACTGGTGTAAAATACTCAACTCCGCTCTTGCCTAAATTACTAATTGTAAACGTACCACCACTGTATGCACTACTTTCTAATGTACCCTCACGTGCATCAGTTATTACTGAATTCAAGGACCTGCCCAATTCTGTCAATGTCATTGAATCCGCAGATTTAACTACCGGAACTACCAACCCATTATCAACGGCAACAGCCATTCCGATATTAACATCTGTAACTTTTTCATATAAACCATCATGATACCATGCATTCATTTTTGGCGTGTCCTTAAGTGCCAAAATAGCGGCTTTGGTTACAAGCGTTGTCAAGCTTAACTGTCCATCAACTAAAGGCTGATTTACCTTCTGTTTCAATTCTTTTCTGAAAGACATTAGCTTCGTAATATCAGCCTTAAGTTGCAGGGTAACCTGTGCTGTATTCTGCAGACTACTCATCATCCGCTGGGCGATTACTTGACGCATCCCTGTTAAACCAGCGCCGGCTTTTGCGGATGCAACCGAACTTGTCTCGACTGGACGTGCTGTCGGAACATAGTTTTCAACATCACGCCTGGTTACTCGTCCATTGCCCCCAGTTCCTATGATTTGATGGTAGTCAAGGCCTTTTTCTGCAGCTATTTTACGTGCCAAAGGTGTGACGAAGACACGTTCTTTATCACTATTGCCTTGTTCTGCTA
Organism: Liquorilactobacillus mali KCTC 3596 = DSM 20444; assembly: GCF_000260415.1. Lineage (GTDB taxonomy): Bacteria > Bacillota > Bacilli > Lactobacillales > Lactobacillaceae > Liquorilactobacillus > Liquorilactobacillus mali. The sequence goes on along the minus strand of NZ_BACP01000052.1, from coordinate 6,162 downwards.
CTATTGACTGTTTGTCTGCCTGAACCTGTGATTCCTCAACTTGTTCTGCATTATCAGCCTCTTCTTTTGATTCTACTGGTACTTGTTCCACTGCTCCACCTTCACCAACCTTTTCTCCAGCGGCTCCGATATATCCGATTGGATCCTTACACTTGGCATCTTCACCTTCATGCACCAATATTTTAATTAGAATTCCATCAACAGGAGCATCAACATCGGCAGTCAGTTTTTCAGAATTAATTGCTGCAACAATATCGCCTTTTTTGACTTCATCACCCTCATTTTTGACCCATTCATAGACTGTTCCCTCTGTCATAGTCAGACCAAGTTTTGGCATTATGATCTCTGTTGCCATGCTAACACCCCCTTTATTTCTTCAAGTCGTCAATCAATTCTGCTGCCGTTTCAATTACCCGATCTGCATTAGGCAAATACAATTGTTCCAGGTTAGTTGCAAATGGTACCGGTGTATTTGGTGCACAAACCTTTTTGATCGGTCCATCTAAATAATCAAATGCCTGGTCGCCAACAACTGCAACAATGTCTGTTGCCGTATTGTTGTGTGGATTAGCCTCATCGATTATTATTAAGCGTCCCGTTTTCTTAACCGAATTGATAACAGTTTCTTGGTCCCAAGGTGCAACCGTAATAAGGTCAATCACTTCGACTTCAATTCCGTCTTTTGCCAATCGTTCTGCAACTTCTAAAGCAACATAAAGCATTTTTCCAATCGTTACAATCGTCAGGTCAGTGCCTTCACGTTTAATTTTTGCTTTACCAATTTCAACCTTATAATATTCCTCTGGGACCTCATCCTTGAGACCATAAAGTGTCTTATCTTCTGAAAAAACAACCACATTATCGTCCTCAATCGCAGCTATCAGTAAGCCCTTTGCATCATACGGATTAGAAGGAACGACCACCTTGATTCCTGGAATTGAAGCCAATATTCCATAATAAGAACCTGAATGTTGTGCAGCTGCACTCGCACCTGCACCGTGACAGGTCCGGATTGTCATTGGAATCTTAGCTTTACCGCCAAACATGTAGCGCATCTTGGAACCCTGTGCCAAAATAGTATCCAAACAGAAGCCGATAAAATCATTAAACATCAGTTCTGGCACAGGACGTAAACCTGTTGCTGCAGCTCCAACCGAAGCTCCCATATATCCCATTTCAGAAATTGGGGTGTCAATCACACGTTCACGTCCATATTTAGGCATGAGTCCCTTGGTTACACCAAAAACGCCACCCCAGGCATCTTCATTTTGCTTCGCTAAATGATCAACTTTAGCTCCACCGGCAATATCCTCACCCAAAAGGATAACCCGCTCGTCCTTTTCCATCGCCATATCCAGGCCTTCATTGATTGCTTTCATAAATGTTATTCGTCTAGCCATACTGCATTCTCCTTTCTATCCGTTTAATCAACAAAAACATTTTCATACAAGGATTCCGGTTTTGGGATAGGACTCTCCTCGGCAAATTTGATAGCATGTTCAATATCTTCAACTGAAGTCTGTTCAATTTGATCTGCCTTTTCGGCACTCAATAATTTTTCAGCAACTGCATATTCCCGAAATTCTGGAATACTATCGCGGTCTGCCAAATCTTTTTCTTGCCCTTCTTTAGCCTTATACTTTTGTTCATCACCTTCGAAGTGTCCATAATTACGATAAGTTATACATTCAATCAATGTTGGCCCTTCACCTTTACGCGCACGATCAATGGCCTTGCCCGCTGCCTCGTATACGGCCATTAAGTCCTTACCATCAATTGTTTCACCTGGAATACCATAAGCTGATGCGCGATCAGCAATCCGTTTAGAACCTGATGCATATTTTTGCGGAGTAGCCTCACCATAGGAATTATTCTCATTTACAAATACAACTGGCAATTTCCAGATGGATGCCATATTGATACTCTCATGGAAAGTACCCTCGTTAGCAGCTCCATCACCGAAGAAACAGACTGCAACATCATCCGTTTTTAAATATTTGTTGCGTAAAGCCGCCCCGATTGCAATTGGAAAACCACCGCCAACCATTCCGTTGGCACCTAACATTCCCTTATCAATGTCAGCAATATGCATTGAACCGCCCTTGCCTTTACAAAGACCCGTTTCTTTTCCGTAGATTTCGGCCATCATTTTATCTAAATCACAGCCCTTTGCGATACAGTGCCCATGCCCACGGTGAGTACTGGTAATGTAGTCCTTATCTGTCAGATGTGCACAGACTCCAGTTGCGATTGCTTCTTCACCTGCATACAGATGAACGAAACCTGGAATAGAGCCTGTTGAAAAAATTTGATGCACTTCATCTTCAAAGTTACGAATATCGTTCATTTTCTTATAGATCCATTCAGCACGTTTCTTTGATAATTTCTCCATTTTTATTGCCTCCTCATGTCATTAGTAAAATCAACTTTGCTTAGGTTTTTGGTCTAAACCCCTTTTCTTAACTATTTTCCAACATATGAGCAACTTCACCTGTTAATTCTGATAGGGTTGGATGTGCAAAAATAACATCATCCAATTCGTCGACTGTTCCTTCCGCCTTGCTGACAGCTAAAATAGTATGAATCATTTCAGTGGCATTACTGCCAACGATAACTGCACCAAGAATTTCATGATATTTCTTTTCACTGATGATTTTCACAAAACCGGTTGCTTCCTCACCAGCAATTGCTTTCCCATTGCTGGTATACGGCGCACTCTTGACAACAACTTCAAAGCCTTTTTCCGCAGCCTGTGTCTCACTTAATCCAAAACTTGCAACTTCAGGATCTGTATACAAGCATCGCGGAATGTAACGTTGTGCTACTGGGGCTTGTTTCTCACCACAAATAGTATCCACCGCGATGATGCCCTCCGCACTGGCTACATGTGCTAATTGATATCCGCCAATCAAATCGCCAATTGCATAAACGTGCGGAAGGCTTGTTTGGTAATGCTGATCGACTTTGACAAAGCGCTGTCCCTCGTCTAATGTAATTCCAGCCTTCTTAGCCAACTCAAGGTTAGCTCTGCGACCAGTTGCGACCAACAACTGATTAAACTCGTAAGTACTATCGGTCAACTGAACCTGCTTAGGAGTAACTTGCTTGATCTTGACACCTGACTTAACAACAATTCCCATACTCTGTAATTTTTGTTTAATGATTTTCCGTGCTTCTTCGTCCTCAGTCAGCAAAATATCAGGCGCTACCTCAAGCAGAATAACATCAACGCCCAACGGCTGCATTGCAAACGCAAGCTCAACAGCAATAATCCCACCACCAATAATGACCAATTTTTGCGGAAGATCAGTCATTTTGAAAAATGTATCAGTAGTTAGATACTTAACTTTATCAATCCCATTAATTGGTGGAATGAACGGATGTCCCCCCATTGCTAAAAGAATATCTTTAACCATGATTGTTTTGCCAGCAACACTTAACTGCCTTTCCTTAGTTAATGAAGCCTCACCTTCAATATATGTGATTTTATTTGACTTGAACAACTGTCTAATTCCACCTTGCAGGGTTGCAACTACACGATCCTTCCGCTTAACCAGTCTAGGAAAATCAACATCTTTTATTTCCATTGCAATCCCAAACTGGCTAGCTTCTTTAGCAGCCAGTGCCCAATGACTATGTTTTAAGTAACTCTTGGATGGAATACAGCCAGCATTTAAACAAACACCACCAATATCCTTTTTCTCAATTACTACTACTTTCTTGCCCAATTGAGCAGCATGGATCGCTGCAATGTAACCACCCGGGCCTGCTCCAACAACTGCAACATCATAACTTGTCATAAAGTGCTTCCCCCCTTGTAAAAGTTTTCTTACCCTCTCACTTATTTATAAGCAAATTCCATGCCAATAATTTTCGTGTAATCAGTTTATTCATCAAATAATTAAATTATTATTAATACTATTAATTAGCGTTATTTTTTATCTGAGTTTTGATTCATGCACATACAGTTGTTCGTTTTTATCAAAAAAGGAAATCTGACAAATGACAATAATATTTGAGTACTACTCCTGAATTACGAACATAGTGTATCTTTTGCCATAAATATTTTACAATTAGATTGAGTATTTTGACTTATGTGATACTTTTATTCGGAGTCAAAAAAGAGGCCAGACAAAAATTTATTTTTTGATCTAGCCCTTTTTTAAAATTTAAAAACAAATAATTTATTAAAAATTATATAGCTATCCATACTTGCTTTATTCTCAATTATTATTTACCAATAATTGTTGCATTCATTTTCTGTACATAGTGTTATAAATGAAACAATTTGTAACTATTATCTTAACTGCTTTGTTCAGTATTTTAATCCATACTTTTTCATCTTACGGTACAAAGTCGTCCGTGAAATACACAATTCATCTGCTGTTTTACTAATATGGTAATGATTCTGCTCCAACACTTCCTGCAGTTTTTCTGCTTCCTTGGCCTTACTCTTAGATGGCAGCTTGTGCTTTGTAGAACCTAAAAAAGAATCTGCTGTTTTCTTTTGAACTTCAGGAGCTAAAGTTCCCTCTTCTATCAGCTGTCTGATTTGTGTATCCGTTGGCTGTTGTAATTCGTAAAAAAGATATAATCGTTCCAAAAAGTTGTTAAACTCTCGGACATTTCCATCCCATGAATAAGTACAGCTAATACTATACAACTTGTCCTGCCAGCTCATATGCCATTTCTTTTTCTTGCAAAAGGCCACAATTAGCTGTCTGATATCTTCCATTCGTTCACGTAAAGGCGGAATTTGAACTGGACAAACGTAGATTCGATAAAAGAGATCTTCACGAAACTTTTTTTGCTGAACCAAAGTTCGTAAATCAAGATTACTGGCAGTTATTAATCGAAAAGAAACTTTACGCGGCCCTCCATTAATCGGCATGATGCTCTTCTCCTCAATAACACGTAATAAAGCTGTCTGCATTCTCATAGACATACTTTCGATTTCATCTAAAAATAACGTTCCACCATCTGCCTGCTCAATTTTTCCTTTCTGGCCCTTAACGTTAGAACCCGTGAAAGCCCCAGGAGCATAACCAAAGAGCTCACTTTCAAGCAAATCTTGGTTTAAGGCTCCACAGTTGAGCGCTACTAGTGGGCCACCTCCAACTGCACTATTATAGTGAATTGTTCGTGCCAGTACTTCTTTTCCCGTGCCAGACTCTCCAAAAAGGTGAATTGGTAAATTGCTACTTGCTAGTTTCAAAACACGTTTCAAAAACTGGCTGTAGGCTTTGTTAGTTGTTGGCACACCGGGGTAATAGAACTTATTTGGCTGCGATGATTTAGTAAAAATATGCATCTTGTAACCAATTAGTTTATTTTTAAAGTAAATCTTCTCACTTTTATAGATTGTTTTTGCATCAATATAATTGTGGATATCACTTCCCAGTTCATACCGCTCACTGTCTTTTTCAGGTATGCTTACAAGCTTAAAATGCGTATCGCATAAAAGCTCATTAGGCTGGTGTAATATGCAGTATTGTAATAATTCTTTCCGCCGTTCAAGCTCTTCGCGAATCAAAGTATTTGATATCCGTTGGGTCAACATTGTCAGCCAAAACAAGGCATCCTTGGCTGAATCGTTGTGCAACGTTGAAATATCTAAGACACCTAAAACGTCACCTTCTTCATCTAGAATGGGTGAGGCCGAGCAACTCCATTGCCTTGAAGCAAAAGCATAGTGTTCTTCCGAAGTAACGTGCTCATCTTGTTTAGTCCGTATAGCAATACCGATTGCATTTGTTCCAACATTAAGCTCTGTCCACATCGTTCCTTCTCTAAAATAGAACTCGTTTGCATTCTCTTGTGCTTGCAAATTACCATCGCGCCATAAAATATTTCCTGTTTCATCAGTCAAAATAAAGACTGGCTTCTCTAAGATAAAGTTTGTCTCGAACATTTTGATCTGTTCTCTAACCACTTCAATCAATTTGCTGTATTGCTGTTGTTTATTAAACAGCTCCGCTGCCGAGAGAATTTTTTGTGGCTTAATAAGGTATGGATCAATCTTTGCTCGCAAACAAGATTTCCATGAATCAGCAATCTTAGTATCCAATGTGTCGGCGGCCAACTTATTTCCTGCAATAAAATTTTCCCACAACTGTTGGTTCTGCATGTGCTCACCCCCCTATTCGAAACAAAAAAGGTTCC
>NZ_BACP01000053.1 GCF_000260415.1 Liquorilactobacillus mali KCTC 3596 = DSM 20444 | reverse complement strand
CACTTTTACTTGAACCCAATTGTAGAGGGTGAAGATATTAAAAAATAAACTAAAAAAAATTTAATAGCTAATAAAAAAGTTTGTATTTATATAAAGTAGAAATTTCCTACATCCCCACCCCTTATCATGCCACTAATTATTCTTATACCGAATTTAAACTGTAGTTCTGTATAAAGTTGTTAATTAAATGTATGCTATGTTTAATAAAATCGCTGCTCACAATTAGGAGCTGGGTCAAAAGTGAAATTTTAACCTAGCTCTTCTATTTATTTCGGATAAACGTGTTCCATAAGTCAAAATTTCCCGTCTAAACTCGAATTACTCATAGAAAATTACTCGCTATGTTCGTAATTTCTTGTTAGTACTCAAATTTTACCGACTCACATCACACTTCCAGCTTCGTTGTATTAGTTGTTAACAATAAAATTTGGTTTTTCCTCATGCTCGGATAAAATAACATTAGTTGCTACAATGTTTGCCATTGCATTCCGTGCTTCAACTGTTGCATTCCCAATATGAGGTGTTAAAATGACATTTTTTAGGTCATTGAAATCACTATTTACCTTTGGCTCATTTTCGTACACATCAAGCGCTGCACCTGCAATTTTTCCAGTCTTTAAAGCTTCTAATAAGGCACTTTCGTCAACAATTGGACCACGGCCAACATTAATTAACATCGCCGTCTCTTTCATTTGTTCAAAAATAGTGGCGTTAAATTGATGGTGGTTTTTAGCAGTTAATGGAGCATTGATACTAATATAGTCACTAGTTTTAATTAACTCATTAAATAATTTATACGTGACTTTCAATGAACGTTCTTCAGGATCAGATAACTGGTGTGGTTGATAATATGATACGTTCATACCTAAAGCATTGGCTTTTCTAGCTACCTCACTACCAATGTTTCCTAGACCAATAATGCCTAATTTTTTACCAGCAATTTCATGACCTAGAAAATATAATGGGGCCCAACCAGGGAAACCTGATTGGCGCATTTGTCGATCACCTTCGACGATTCGATGGCCCAAGGCTAAAATTAATCCCATTGTGATTTCTCCCACCGAATTAGTTGAAACTCTTGGCGTATTAGTCACTTGAATTCCCTTAGATTTAGCATATACAATATCAATATTGTTAAAACCTGCTCCAAAGTTTGCAATTAGTTCTAACATAGGGGCAGCGTCAATAATTTCTTGATCTACTTCAGTAGAAAGCGTAGTAATCAAAAAATCAATATCAGCAACTTTTTCTAGTAACTCTTTATGAGAGATTAAGCCATCACCTGTATACTCTTCAACTTCCAAACCATTTTTTCTTAATTTTTCGACGGTAACTTTTGGTAACTTAGCGGATACATAAACTTTGTTCATAAATTTTGCCTCCTGTCTTTAATAATTTTATTATTATCTTAGATAGCTAAAAGCTCAATAACGCACTTTTTAGTAACCATTCAAAGGAGGAATTTTATTTTGACCGATTTAGCACGTAAAGCAGTAATGAAAAAGCTTATAAATGGTGATTATAATTGTCAAAAAGAATTTACGTTGTCCATGTTTAGTGGTAAATGGAAAATTAACATTATTTATCATTTAGGACATGAAGGCACTTATTATTTTTATCAATTACAAAAATTACTGCCCCATGCTTCACACAAAGAGCTCTCTGAAAAACTAAAAGAATTGGTCGAAGATGGTTTGATTAATAGACGGCCAGAAGCTGGTCCACGCATCAAAGTTGCCTATTCTCTGACTAATCTAGGTAAATCTTTGCTGCCGATCATCGATGAAATGTACGTTTGGGGAGGTAAAAGATTGCAGGAACTTCGTATGCAAAATATTAATTTTAGCTTAGGAGAGGTAAAAAAATAAACACGATTACAAGTGCATACCACCGTCTTCATGTCGGTTATGGGTCTGATGTTGCCGTTTCTTTTTCGTCATTTCCCATTCGGTATCTTTTAAGCTACGTGCTTGTTTTTGCCGTTGATAATCCTCATCACGGGCATATAGGGCGGCCATGATAGCGTCACTAAAGGCTGTCTTTAAGTAGTGACTTGGGCTAACTGGTTTGTAATTAAATGGTTGATAATGTCCCATATTTGCTTGTCGGTATTGGTCATCTTTATCTTGTTGCTCTTTTAACTGCTTTTGGATTTTTTCAATCTGGCTGGTCTTAATGGTCGGATCGGCTTTGCATTCACCCAGAAAGATTTGTTTAGTTCCGTCATGCTTTAAGACCCGTTGCAAGTTATGATTTTCTAACTGATCTAAGCTAAGCTGCCCCGACAAATAAGCTAACCCTAATTGATGTTCTTGGGTACTGAAAACCTTCGGCGGTTTTTTTGCCACTGTTCCAGTGTTTCAACCTTGCATGGCTTTAAAGCTGGATCATAGTACATCACGGCTGTATAAGCCTGTTCTTGTCTAACTAGCGAAAGATCATCTAAATCACCATTTGGAAAGGTTCTTTTAGGCCGATAATTTATCAGTTGAACAAACCGAGGAACTTTTAAAAATATTTGCTGATTATGTTAATGAACATAAACCGGATAAACTAAAAAACGATCAACCTAATAACTACGCCGATCGTTTTTATTTTCTGGATCATTTTTAGGTTTAACTTCTGGGTTCTGATTTGCAAAATCTTTTAACTGTTTCTGGATTCTTTGTGTGAACTCTGTTTTATTTTCTTTGAGTTTTTTTTACTTGATTGCTGTTGAATTATCTTTTGATCCCTGCCTCTTCTTTTGGCTTTTAGGTTAAGAGCAAAATCAGCAATTTTATTTTGGTCTAACTTACTTAAATGACCGATTTCTTTAAAGTTTAAACCAGCTTTTGGGAAGCGATAAATATTGCCAAGATCAACCCATGAGGGCTTTCTCAATCCGGCCGCTTGCCAATCTTTAATTGGATAATATTGTTGCTTGATATAAGCCGATTTATTTTGATACTTACTCGTGATTTTAAAAGCTTCGACCATTTGTGCTGATACCTTACGAATTAATACCGGTCGAGACTTGCCACCGTTAGTTTCTACATAGCTAACGTATAGGCTGATTAAGTCATTAGTCCTCATCTGGATCATTGAGCCAATCAGCGACTTCTTTAGCGTCTTTGAACTCTGTTACTGGTGTATCTTCGGTAGCCTTTAGAAAACGTAAATTAGCTTTTTCTTCTTCGCTTAAAGACGCATTAAAAGGCAAAGCACCATTAGCAACAATCCGCTTGTAAAACATGTTAATCGCTGTGGTTGGGTTTAGACCCAACTCGCTTAAAACTGCTTCGGTATTATCGGCCAAGTCTTTATCAATCTTGACTTGTACCCGTTTCTTTTCCTTAACTGCCATGATTGTCTCGCCCCTTTCTTTTACTACTACCATTATACTACCTTTTGAGTACCATTTCAATTATGTAAGTCTTTAAAAGCTGTAAGTTTGAGTTTGCTACCTCTTTGGCAACAACATAAATAACAAAAAAGGCTAACGATAAAGCCTCCTCGTCAAAACTATATATCAAAAGGAAATGTGGGTCTCTTTTGCATTTTAGCAGGAAACTTTATTGCTAAGTACCGAGTTAAAGACATAATGAACTCTAGAGAATAAGTGTCCTGAAAATATGCACCAATTATACCCATATTATTAGGATACTTTATAAATTCTAGTGGGTGTTTTTCTAAAACAGTTTCAGAAGATAACCTACTATCGGTCAATAATGCTAAAGTAATTTCATCAGTAAACAACCAATCAACTTGTCCGTCAAATATTGTTACACCATAGTCAGAAATCCACCAATTAACGATCTCAGAATCAGACAAAGGAAAATCTGAAAATGAGGTAACCTCTTTTTTCGCTATTTGTTTGTAAATATACAATGTAAAACTAAAATCATTTAAAGCACTTGTTTTATCTTTCATATAATGATCCCTTCCTCATAAGATATAAAACCTAAACTACAGGAAAAGTGTACTCAAGTCCATAAAAAAATTATTATGTTGGTAGTAGAAAAACAAAATTCTAATCATCCGAAATTAATTTGACCAAGTATTGTTTCAGTACTGGCCTGGTCTAAAACTAAATAAGCCACAGTCACAATTTCACTGGAATGATTTAATAAGTGCATTACCAGGCCAATATTGTAATTGGATTACGTGTAAACACGATAGGCACCTGTCTTTCGACATTGTGTGCGTTCCGAGATAATTGATATTTAAAAAATCGCCGACTTTGCCCATGCTTTTGTAAAACTGTTTTTCAGTAATATGCCGTTTTAGGTGTTGGATTGAGGGAAAAAGCCATTCAGATTGAAACTTATTTTCGAGTAACCATTGGTGATACAAAGAGATCTGTTCGAACCGGTTTAAGGTACAAAGTATTAGGTTTACCAGTTTTTCTGTCGTGAATAAAGGCATTTTGTTTAATAGATCCGTCCGGATAAAAGATATCGGCCTGTTTTAAGCACATGACGTCACTGACTCTCAGTAGTGTAGCTTTACCAACTTGAAAAATTGTATAGTTACGGCGCCCAGCTTTAAAGCTTTCTAATAAGGTATCTTGCACCTCTTTGAGAACATTCGAATCTTTGATTGGTAAGACTATTGCATATAAATGACCTCCAGTAATAGCACTTGATTTTTGTATCTACATAGGATATACTTAATTTAAAATAATAATTTAGGAGGGGAAAACATGGAAATTATTAAAGAGCAAACACGCTTAGCAAAGTGGGGAAACTCAAAAGCTGCTAGAATTCCTAGTCAAATTATTAAACAATTGAAATTAGATGATAATCAAGATTTGACAATAACAATTGAAAAAGGATCAATTGTTTTAACACCAGTAAAAAAGAACCCAACCAATATTCACGAACTATTTAAGGATTGGCAAGATGATGGGAAACGTGATCATGAACTTGATTGGGGAAAGTCTGAAGGTAATGAACTTCAATGGTAAGCCAAGGTGAGATATTTTATGTTGACTTTAATCCAAGTCGTGGTCATGAACAGATGAACAGACGGCCCGCCATTGCTCTAAGTAATGATCTAGTCTGTCAAACAAGTAATATGACAATTGTGGCTCCAATTAGCAGTACCGAGCGTAATTTTCCTATGTATCATCCGCTAACTAGTAGTCAAACAGTATATGGGAAAGTATTATTAGATCAAACAATAGCCTTAGATTTGCGGGCAAGACATGTCACTGACGAAGCTATTGTCGATCATGTATCACGTGAAGAATTAGAAGAAATAATCTCTTTATACAAATTGTTGTTCAGTATTGATGATGAATAAAAGAAGTTATTTTTTATAAAATAAAGATAAATAACCCCAACATTATATTATAGATGAAGTGCTTCATAATTGTTAGACAAAGAGTCTAATGATTGTGGGGTACTTTTTTCATGACCAAATATAGTTCAAAATTAAAAGCGG
>NZ_BACP01000054.1 GCF_000260415.1 Liquorilactobacillus mali KCTC 3596 = DSM 20444 | reverse complement strand
AATTGTAAATAGCAAACTAAAACTTTTCTTTGGTTTGGATATAGTCTATCAATTCTTACAAATCCAATTCTAAAATCGCATTAAAAACTTCCTGAGGTAATTCAATACTATTTCTAGCAGCTTGTCGTTTATTGATACTTTGACGTCGTAGCAGTGCCTGTTTTTTTGAAATACTCTTACTTTCCCCAGAAACGGCAGCATTTTTTCTAAGTGGAGGTATGTCAACTCTCGCAATAGACCTACCTTCTACGACTGCTTGAACCGGAGTTGGATATAATCTGTGAGGAACAGTATACTTTAACTTTTTAACTAATTCTTGGGTCAACTTAGGTGCGTCAGTTCTATGAACGACGAACGATAAAGCATCAATTGGTGCATAATTGATATCTACTTCTACTTTAACAAGATCAGCAGTCTCATATCCTAAAAAAGTTGTATCAAGAGTTGCATATCCATGAGAAACGGACTTCAATTGATTAAAAAAATCAAAAGCAATTTCAGAAATTGGTATTTTATAAATTATTACTATCAAATCCGCCTTGTTTTCCATATCTATTAATGATCCTTTGTGTTGACTGGTTAATTTCATAACCTTATTTAATAACTCATTCGGTGTCGTGATTTCGGCTTTTACAAACGGTTCTTCAACAAAATCAATTTTTGAAAAATCTGGAAAGCTAATTGGATTATTGATAACTATTGGATCCAACTGATTTTTTAAATGAACATGATAAGTTACATTTGGTGCCGTGGTAAGAACTTCCAAATTGTATTCGTTTTTTAATCTTTCTCGGATAATTTGCAAATGAAACATTCCTAAAAATCCACATCGAAATCCAACACCAAGGGCTTCTGAATTTTCAAGACTATAATGAAATGAAGAATCATTTAAAGCTAATTTTTCTATAGCCGATTTTAGATCATTATAATTATTATTTTTAGGATAAAAGCCAGCAAAAACTGTTGACTTTGCTGGTTTATAACCAGGTAAAGATTCTTCAGTTGGATTAGTTGCAGATGTTATAGTATCACCGACTCGGACTAATTGAGGATCCCTTAATCCCGTTATAATATAACCAACATTACCAGCAATTAGACAATTTTTTGCTGTCATATTAGGAGCAAAGTATCCTAATTCTTTAACAGAAAACTTAGTCTTCTCAGCCATTAATAACATAGCATCATCTTTTTTTACCTGACCATCAATGACTCGAATATAAGCGACAATTCCTTTAAAAGAATCATAAAAATAATCAAAAACAAGCGCCTTTAACGATGACTTTTTGTTTCCCTCAGGAGCGGGAATTTTTGTTCTGATCGCCTCCAAAACTTGATGAACCCCTTGACCAGTTTTGCTGAAATTTTTAAAATATCAATGTTAGCAAATTCTGGGTCAAGCTTACGAATTTGTTCTTCAGTACGTAGAATATCAGCAGCTTTGTTATCAATTTTATTAATTACTGGGATAATAGTTAATTTATTTCTTCTAGCAATTCGCAAATTGGCCACTGTTTGAGCTTGAATACCTTGGGTTGCATCAACTAACAGAACTGCACCATCACTGGCAGCAAGGCTTTTTGAAACCTCATACGAAAAATCAACATGTCCTGGTGTATCAATGAAATTATATTCATACCTCTCACCATCATCAGCATCATAATAATTTCTAACGGTTCGTGATTTAACTGTAATACCATGTGCCTGCTCAACCACCATATCATCTAATAACTGAGGCTTTTTTTCTCTATCATTGATTGTGTGTGTCTGTTCCATAATTCGGTCTGCCAATGTCGATTTTCCGTGATCAATATGGGCAATAATTGAAAAATTACGCATGTTTTGCTGTTTCATTATACTTCATCAACCTTCTTTTTCTTTGAACAATCCGTCCATATAAAAGCCGAAAACTTTCTTAGCTTCTTTTTCAATGTTTATTTCAAAGTCAAACACTTCAATTGGTAGTTTTTCATGATTAAATTGCTCTAGTCCAGATAGATTGACTAAACCACCAATAATGGCACCTTGTGTAACAAACAGATGATTAATTGTTTCCGGCGTTAATTCAACTACACGAGCAGCGATATTTTCACTTAAGTTTCCACTAATTTCATATAATTTTTTTCTCCCAATCACGGTTTGCTCTTTATCAGCTTTCTTTTCCAAAATAGGGCCCCTTAACGTATTAAGGCGTACTAAATCTGGATATTCTTTTATTAACTCAGAGGTTACTTGCAACATTAATTGTTTAAAATCAATTAGTGTTAATTCCTTAAAGTTCAAAATTTTATTATTTAATTGAGTAAAAAAATTCTGATATCCTTCTAATAATAAATTCATAAAGATGTTTTCTTTAGTTTTGTAATAATTAAACAACGTTCCTTTTGCCATTCCTGCTGTTTGTGCAATTTGAGCAATCGTAATTTCATCAAATGATCTTTCTCTAAATAGTTTTAAAGCGGCTTGAGCAATTCGTTGAGACTTTGCAATTTTTTGTTCTGTTGTCATTGAATTTGACATTATTAAGCACCTCTTTCATGACCATCAGTCATTTTTGATTCAAAAATAAGTTTTTATGACCCAGCAACCAATTATCGTTTGTCCACTGCTCAGTCTTTCCTTTACCGTTAACATAATCATAGTAAGCTTGTCGTTCATACTCAACTACTTCACCCTTACCAGCAATGCCTACCCAGCTAAATGCACCATCAGAATCTCCATATTTAACCCATAAAATTGGAACTTCATTTTTTTGACCATCTTTACTCCAAAAGTAACGAACTTGATCTTCAATTTCAATAAAAGTGAGTTTCAATAACCTCTGTGGATCATACTTATCAATCGTTCGTTCAGCTATCAATCGAGCCTTATTATCATTGGGAAGCATGAAATTATTTTTAGTAATTAATTTGCTAAATTCGCGTATTATTCCATGGTTATCTTCAACAATTGTTATATGTGGACCATTATACTCGATTTTTGCTTCTTTTTGATATCTTTTAATGTTAACTATTTGTTGGTTAAAAGGTGCTCTTATCATTTCAACCACCTGAAAGCCCCTTGGAATTTCCATTTTCATACCATCTCCCATTTATGACCATGGGTCATTTTTGAATATATTAAAACTAACCTTTATTCTAAAAAAAGTCAAACGAATTATTTTAAAAAATATTCAAAACATTCATTGAGCTTATTTTTAATAAAACCCACTTGTACATTTCTGTGAAACTTGCCTCTTTTTCGTCTATCCTCTATATTCAATGGATGAGCTTTAAATCTTTTATGATAAACCCCAAAAATGAACGTATATAATCACAATTAATAGAGAAGGTAATAAATTAGCAATTTTAATTTTTGCTCCCAAAAGCATATTAATTCCAATTAAGGCAATTAAAGTATTACCAACTAATGAAATTCCAGTTAACATATCTGAAGTCAAAAAAGGGTTGATGAAAGTTGCTAACAATGTTATGCTCCCTTCGAAAATCAAGATTGGAATTGCAGCAAGAGAACAACCAATACCGTATGTTGCTGCAAAAAGTAAAATAACAATGAAGTCAATTATCGACTTAGTAAATAAAATTGAAGGATCATGATTCAAGCCATCTTGGAGAGCACCAACTACCCCCATTGCCCCAATGCAAACTGTTAAGGTGGAAATGATGAACCCTTCGCTAAACCTCAAATTTTCCTCTTTACCAAAATATTGAGAAAGTGTTTTTCCAAGACTATTCAACCAAGTGTTTATATCAATTAATTCACCAACAATTGTTCCAACTGCTAACGTAACAATTAACATAATCGTCCCTATCGTTGAAATGGAATTACTCTTAATAACTAGCATTTTGCTTAATGTACCTGAAAATCCAATGAAGATAATTCCAAGTCCAATTGCTTGTAAAACCGTTTTTTGCACCTTTATTGGAATAACTCTTTGAAATAAATAACCAACAATTCCTCCAACGGCAACGGTACTTGCGTTAACTAAAGCTCCTATTCCGACCATATTTACAGTTCTCCTTAAATTTAAAATAAGATTTAATCACATTCCCAAATTTTAAGTTATTGGTGCTATCGTCGTTTTTAACAGACAGTCTGTAACATGGGGCTCTACAAACATTAGAATTAAAGTAACATTAAAAAACAAAGGGATGCACTTCAACACCTAAAACCATAAAAGCGCCTCTGTAAATTAATACAGAAGCGCTTAGTCGCTTTACCATTCTGATTCTCTTATTTAGTCACCCAAACAAGCCTTACTCAAAAAGTACTTTTCGGATCAATTCGTTTAAATCTATGCTCTAAAATATAACATTTACCATTGCTATATCAACTTTAAACAAAAATTAAATTAATAACTAACTGGACTAATCAGGTAGTATTTTAATTGACGAAATAAGATTACTATCAATTGTAAATTCCATTGGGCCGGCGCCGTTAAAGCCTTTCCCTGATACTTTTATTTGAACTAACCAACTGTTGGAACTCGTTTTACGGCTTTCCAATATCTTAAATTGAGATTTTTTACCAATGTTTTCATTTTTATTCCACTCTGAAATTGAATAGTGACCCTTAAAAATACGTCCCCAATCATCCAAAGTGGCATTTTCAGTGAACAAATTGATAAAATCTTTTGAATTCCTAGCATTAGTATATTCAACAAACTGATTAATTACTTCCGGTAATTTGACATTATTCATAACACACCTCATTTTAAACCATTAGGAAAATATCCGGGAATCATTGTAGCAGCAAGTTCTCGCTCATATTTATCAGGATCAGTTTGACCCATTTCCCTCATTACTTCTGCTAAACCTGCATTTACCCGAATTGAATCTTCTTCAATTCCTTGGATTCCTTCATCAATTAGATCGGATAGTTTCATATTGTTAGGGGCATTCACCGAACCAATATTTTTTTCAAGATTGGTTTCAGCAACTAATGGTGGTACCAGTTCCATCACGTGCACATGATCCTCACCAGCAAAATGTAGTTGTTCCCTTAAAGCATCGGTAAACATATGGACACCTGCTTTCGTAGCAGAATATATTGGATGTGCTGCTGAACTAAGGTTGGCCAATCCAGAACTTACGTTGACAATTAGCGACTCTGCTTGTTTACGTAAAACAGGTAAAAATATTTTATCAACAGTTATTGTTCCAATTAGGTTTGTCTGAATCTCAGCCTGTAGTTTTTGAGAAGTAATCTTCTCATCAAGCAAATTATAATGTTTCATAATACCAGCCGAATTAATAACAACATCGATATTTTTGGATTCTTCAATTACTTGATTATAAAATCTTTGTACACTACCTTGGTCACTTACATCTATTGGGTACCCACTCATGCTTTTATTATTTTTAATTACTTCACTGATTTTTTCTTTTGAACGACTACCCACAATTACTTGATTGCCCATAATTGCTAGCCTTTTGGCTAAAGCCAACCCAATGCCCGAGGTACCACCTATTATAACAATTTTTTTATTTTTCATTTTCATTGAAAAATACTCCTTCCTAGGTTACAATTTTTACTAAATGTAACTAGAAAGGAGTATAAACAACTAAGTTACAAAAGTCAAGTTATGTAACTTAATACCAACATGAATAAATTATCTCAAGAACATATACTAAACGAAGCTGAAAAACTGATAAAGCAAAAAGGAATGAATTCAATTTCTTTAACCGATATTGCTAAAATTTTGGGCACAAGTCATGCAGCCTTATATAAATATTTTCCAAATAAAAATGCTCTTTTAAGTGCCTTAGCTCAAAGATGGCTTGATGCATTACTATTCAAATTGTTTCCCTTTGATACAAGTGTTTACAAGAGCAAAAAGAAAATTATCCATGATTGGCTGTGGACACTATTTACTCAAAAAAAATCAGCATACCAAAAAGATCCAGAAATGTTTAAGCTATATACAGAATACATCGATTCCAATCCTCGTTTATTACAGAAACATCTAGATGCATTAGTTGATAGTTTGTTAGCAGCAACAAGCTGGAAAGACAGAAACAAAGCACTTGCTTTTATTCAAGCTTTTATTATGTTTTCAGCACCTGAATTAGCTTTTCTGTGGAATGATCAATCTAGACAACAATTTGAAAACATATGGTCGTTAATTGCTGGAAATTTAAATGACTGAAGTACTTATCAGGATGAGTGCATTATAAATTTGATGAATACTTAAATTACTAACAAAAAAAGTTATGCTGTGAAACATCTTTAGCATGGTTCCTTTTTCTTATAAATTTAATGTGGTCAATTATGTTTTGAAGTAATCTTACGGAGGGACAATTAATCTGGATAATTCTGCTTTTAAATTACACAGCAGTTGCTGTTGTTACATGACAACCCTATCCTCAATTAATATCCATTTCTTTTGAATCTTTTTTTGATAATTCTTTTTCATGATAACTAATTTTATAATCTAAAAAATTAATTGTTTTTTCTAGGTCATCAAGCTGCTTAAGCAGCTTTTCTTTGGTCTGAAGAAAGATTTTTATATGTTCTTTATCTTGAGTAGGAGTTCTAAAAATTTGTTGGATCTGTTTAATGCTTATTCCCGCTCTGCGATAATAAACAATTGCATTGATCCGTAATAAAGTATCCCCATCAAAAACCCTAATCCCATTCTCATTTCTTGGAACTTTATATAAGCCAATTTTTTCATAATAACGAATAGTATATACACTCAGATTATATTTTTGCGATACTTCCTTAATCCCACTACCCTTTTTCATTATTTAACCTCAATTCAAATTTTGTATTTACGCTAAACCAACCCTAGCATGCTAGGATTAACATAGCAACAGGTGATATGAAAACAAAAAGTGACTATTACAATAAAAACAAATACTCATTGATTCATGATTTGTCCCATCTTCAACGATTTTAGCCATTATTAAAGTCATTGACTTGTCCGAAAAAAATACGATTGTTACTGGTGCTTCTTGCAAGACTAGTATTGAAAACTATTAGAGTCTTAACAGCCACTGCAGCAAATATTACAGTACCAGTCCATAACTTAAAGAAGGTAGAAAAAATCTTGAAGGAAATTGATAATATTGACATAAAATATATTTTCTTTTTTCATAGCTTCTTTGCAAACCTGTTTTTGGAAACAAAAAAAGACATTTAGAATCCCCCAACAAAAACTTAGCGGCGTTGCTAAATATCTTTTACTACGGATAAATTCTAATGTCAGATTAAAGCTTTCCATTTAAGAACTGTGCCTCACCATTTCCAAAGCTCCAGTCATCGTCATTATTAGGAACTAAACTAAACATGATGTCCTCTTTACGAATTCCCAATTCATTATTCAAACGTTCTACAATTTTGCTGTAAAAAACTTGCTTAGCCTTTGTTGATCTCGGACGTGTCACAAGATTGAACACGACAACATTATCTGTTCGTTCAATCCCCAATCCAGTATCTCGAATTTGCATCTCAAACTTCTCATGTTGTGTTAAAATTTGATAACGATCATTTTCTGGTGTAGCTAAAGTTTCAACTTGTGTTTCGTATGCAATATCTAGTAACTTTTTCAAATATTTCTGATCATGACCCTTAATTACATCAACACGCATTAATGGCATAAACACTACCTCCCAATTAGTACCTAAAGTTTATTATAATCCTTTTATTGTTAATACCAATTAAATATTAAGTATTTCAGCTATGACCACTTGAGGAAAAACCAAACCTAGACAACAAGTCCTCCCATACAAAACTAATTAAAACAGTGACGATACAGATGATGTTTTTAGAATTAAAACTATAAACCACATGTAACTTACTGGGCTTTTGATTAATATTATAAATAAAAGCCAACTTTAATGGGGGTTGGCAATGGGGACGCTTTGATTCATTGATACTCGGTACCAATTTAATAATACGTTTTAACAATCGTTTTGTGAAGTTAAAATACGTGGACCGTTTTTCGTGATCGCTAATGTGTGTTCAAATTGACAACTGAGGCCTCCATCTTTTGTCCGAGCAGTCCACCCATTATCATCTATTTTTGATTTCCATGTTCCTGTGTTTACCATAGCTCAATAGTGATAACCATGCCTTCTTTCAAGCGTAAACCTTTACCTGAAGGGACGTTTGGAGCTTCATGCAAAGTTGGTCCGACACCATGTCCTACAAATTCCCGGACAATTGTTAAATTTTCTCTTTCAACGTAAGTTTGAATAGCGTGACCGATATCTCCTAGACGGTTCCCAACTTGTGCCTGTTCAATACCTTTGTACATAGCTTTTAGAGCGACTTCCATCAAATGATCTTTGTCCGGGGTGGACTCTCTAACTACATAACTCCAGCAAGAATCTGATAAAGCGCCCTTCAAATTAATAACCGTATCAACTTTGATCAAATCTCCATTTTTAAGAACTTCTTTTCTTGGGAAACCATGACAAATTTCATCGTTTATACTGATACATGTTGCATATTTGTAATCTTCAAATCCAATCTGTTCGGGTATTGCACCATTATCTAAGATGAATTTATGAGCAAATCTCTCAATATCCCAACTCATTATACCAGGTTCAATAAAATCGCGTAAAGCAATATGCATGTTTGCCAATACTGTACCTGATTCATCCATTGCATCGATTTCACGTCCTGACTTTAATATGATCATGCAAATTTATCTTTTCTTTAAACTTATATTTGTACGTACATATAGTGATTATTACAAATAATAATTTTTAATAAATACATTACTCTATCTGATTTAGTAGTGTATCCGCTTCTTT
>NZ_BACP01000055.1 GCF_000260415.1 Liquorilactobacillus mali KCTC 3596 = DSM 20444 | reverse complement strand
CACATATTGTTTCCTGTTTTTAGTTGTATTACTCCTCGATTTCCAACTGCTTGCTTAATTTCTTTGAAAATTGCTTTTTGATTAATATTTTGTCCACTTTTAAAAGTATATTTTTTAGACTTACCCTTTGAAGCAATGACCGTGCCCTTGTCATCTACTAATGTAACACTCCCTGTTCGACCAATTTTTAATGCAGAAATAGCTTCTTCAATATTGTGATACGAGAGATCAATAGCTACAACACCTATCTGTCCACTCATATTTTTAATCTGCAGTGAAGCAGTTCTAATCATTTGTTTTGTTTTTTTATCCTTATATGGTACTGTCCATGTCACTGTACCTGGGGAAGTTATGGCATTCTTATACCAAGAGTGTTCTCCTGAATTAGCACTCTCTGAAATCTCTCCAGATTTAATCATCTTGCCATCGCTTGTTCTAAATCCAATTCCCTTAATATTTGAATTTCCTTCTTTAACTATCCTTAGTACTTGTTTTACTTGACTAAGCTGATATTTCTCTCCGCTAAAAGCATCTTCATTAGCCAACTTTTGTAAAACATCAATAGTTGAAGTATGAATCGTTTTTTCTTCAGCCATTAAATTAACCGCGGCCCCTTGCTGACTCAACAGATTTCGCTTCGTCAACAGTTTACGACTAGTAAAATACGACCCAGTTAGTACAACTATCAAAGCCATCAAAATTGTGAAAATCAAAATATATCTTACATATTGTCCGATACTGTGCTTCGTTTTGATATCTCTCATCATAAAATACTCTCCTGCCATGTAATGTTATTAGGGACACTATTCATACATATCTGTATATCGGAAATTTTATTGAGTTTTTAATCTAATAAAAATACGATATCTACTTTTTTATAATCATAATCATTGATACACCGTCGTTATTCATTTTTTAACAACAACACTATATTTGCAACAAATAAAAAGGAACCCAATTCAAGAATGAGTTCCATAATAATAATTAAAAATATTTCTCATTGACTTTCTTTCGACTGGATTCCCTACTACAATTATCTCAAAAATTGGGTTCTTCAAATATCAAACTAGTACATATAATTTCAACTCTCAAAATTGCTGTATTATTCCGCTGATAATAAGTATTATTCCAGCAAAAATATAAAGATAGTTAATCTTATGATTCTTTGGTTTCCCCATTTCTTTGAATCTGACATTCTTAGAAAGAAAACCTGAGAAAATCAATAATACTCCAGTCAGTGACGCAATAATATTCTCAGTCATCGAATCACTCCTAAACTACTTAAGTATCCCTAACCCGTACCCTAATATACCAACTCCAAAAAGTCCGAAAATTAAAATTATTGGATTAACTTTTTTCTTCAAAAGATACATCATTAGTACTGTCAAACCTAGTGCTGGAAGTCCAGGACATAACTGATCAAGTATCTGTTGAAAAGTAGTAATTGTTGTCTTGCCACCGGTGGTAGTTTTTGAAACCACTAACGGAATATTAATAGTAGTCCATTTGGTAACCAAAACTCCCATTATGAACAATCCTAAAACAGTTGCACCTTCTGTTAGTTTAGGTAGGAGATTGCCTGAAATATCCTTAACCAAGGCCAGCCCCCTATCCAATCCAATCTTCAATCCATACCATTTAAGGCCCAAGCGTACTCCATTGAAGGCAAAAAAGAAAATTAAAGGACCAAACCAAGAACCCTGTAATGCTAAAGATGCTCCAAGTGCAGCTAAAATAGGTCTCAAAGTACCCCACATTAATGGATCACCAACTCCAGCCAGAGGCCCCATCAGACCAACTTTTAAACTTTGAATAGTTCCCTCATTAATTTCTTCACCATCTGCACGTCCTTTTTCCATAGCCATCGTGATTCCAACTACCGGGCCACAAAGAGCAGGTGTAACGTTAAAAAAAGCCAAATGTCTCTTTAATGCTGCTACTCTCTCTTCCTTGGTCTTATAAACTCTTTTGATTGTTGGAATCATGTCAACACAGAAGGCCAACCCATGAATCGTTTCGTAGTTGAAAGAAGCTTGCTGAAAATTTTCAAAAATAAATGTCTGAAAAATATCTTTTTTTGTTAATTTGGTATCTTTCTTATTTTCCATAATTAAATCTCCTCTTAATCCTCAAGTTCATCATCAGCCAATGCGTTAAATGAACCAGAATTACTGCTTTCGGCGACAACTTTTGTTTTATTATTAGTAAACTTAGGATTTAATTGAACATAGAGGATTGCAAAAATCAAACCAACTATCCCAAAAGCCAATAAGCTCAGTTTTAAATATCCCCCAAGAACAAAACCTAGATAGAAGAAAGGCATTAAATATTTAACACTCATCATATTCAAAATCATGGCATATCCGACAACTACTATAAATCCGCCAGCAACCGTTAATCCACCAGTAACAACTGTTGGAAGGGCATTAAGCATTGCCTTTACCATATCTGGATTAACGAACACTGCAACCAATGTTGTTGGAATAGAAACTCTAAGCGCCTGTACAAATAATGCAGAGAAATGTAAAACTTCTATCATTTTAAAATTAGCATTGTCCGCGGCCCTCACAGCAGCATGTTGAAAAGCAACCGTGATTGTGCGCGCAAAAACTGTTAAAACTTGTCCAGCCGCAGCAACTGGAAGAGCAATTGCGATCCCTTTTGCATTACTTTGTCCACCCACAATTACCAAAATGGTCGCGATTGTACTGGCCAATGCTGAATCTGGTGATTGAGCAGCTCCAATATTCATCCAACCTAGAGCAATCAGTTCCAGCATCCCACCTAAAACAAGTCCTTTCGCAGGATCACCTAAAATGATTCCCATAACACTACAGGCTATTAAGGGACGATGTGTTTGAAACTCATCTAGTACACTGCCACAACCAACAATTGAAGACCAAATGAAGATTAGAATAATTTGTAATATTGACATAACTTAATTCACCCCTTATACTTTTCAGAGATTTTGTCCATAATATTAACGTGCGGATCAGATTCAACAACCTGCAAATCCAAACTTACGCCTAATCTTTCTAACTGTTTAAAAGCATCAACATCTTGCTGATCAAGAGACACTGACTTTGTAATCTGTTTTTTTCCCTCACTATATTGCATTCCACCAATATTCAATTTTTTCAGAGGCACACCACCCTGTACTAATTTTAATGCTTCAGAAGGACTAGTAAATAAATAGAAAATTTTATCATCTTTATACTTAGGATTATTGAAAACAGCGATTGCTTTGGGGACATTTACGATATTAACCTTCATGCCTGGTGGGCATGCTTGTTTTAATAATGTTTTTCTAATTTCATCATTGTAAACATCTTCATCAACAATAATGATTCGATCTGCTGCTGCTTTTTTCGACCATACAGTTGTCACTTGTCCATGAATAAGCCGGTCATCTATTCTTGATAATGTAATAATCATTCGAAATCCTCCTCTTCATTTTTTTGCTGATTCAAAACTTCGCTTAATACTTTGGTATACGATGCATTATTATCTAGAATATAGTTAACTAATTGAGAGGTGTTCATTCCTTCTTTCTGGCTTGCAACTTCAAGGCAGATTGGCAAAGACATACCTGCAATAACATCTGTTATCTTATGCTGAAGATATAGAGTTGCAGCTGCGTTGTAAGGAGTCCCCGAGAATAAGTCAGCAATCACTAAAATTTCTTTTTCCTTATCTAATTTTTGAATAGTATGTTCCAATTTAATGGTTAGTTCCTGAAGACCTTCTTTTGGTAAAAAGGTTACTGGATAAAAATCATCTACTTTGCCAAAAATCATCTCTACTGCATTTTTCATACTGACAGCAATTTCATGATGTCCTACTAAAATAATGTTCATAGTCGTGTCACCTTCTCATCCTCTTGATTTTCCACCAGCAACATTTGCTGTGATTCCAGTGATATATCCAGCCTTATCTGACAAAAGAAATGCTACAAAGTTTGCAACTTCACTTAGCTTTCCACTTCTTCCTAATGGTGTTGTAGTGGTACTCTTATATCCCTCGCGTAATTTTTCAACCGTTATCCCACGTGTATATGCTAATGCTTGCTCATAACTGAGCGTTCTAAGACCTGTAGCTTCCATAATTCCTGGTGCAACACCTACCACACGTATATTATACTTTCCGAGTTCCTTAGCCCAAGAACGGCTTAACCCATTAATAGCCGCTTTAGTTCCAGAATAAACACTTTGTCCTTGTGATCCTTCTAGTCCGGCTTCAGAAGACATGTTTACAATCACGCCTCTCTCTCTCTTGGCCAATACTCGCCCAACTGCTTGTGACATTAAAAAGACACTTTTTACATTTACTGAGAAAACTTTTTCAAATGCCTTCTCGTCAAGTTCATATTTTCCTTTCGGATCATCTGAATCTACAAGTAATCGTGGTAAATTAATTCCCGCATTATTTACAACACCATCCAAATCCCCAAAAACTTTGATTGCTTCTTGAACAACAGCATCTACCTGAACTGATGAAGTAACATCAGTTTCAACAAAATGCAGATTATCATTCTCTAAAGCACCCCTTTTTAAATCTGCATTAACAACATTGGCACCATCAGCAAGTAGCTCAGTTACAATTGCATTGCCGATACCTGAAGAACCACCTGTTACAATAAAAGTTTTGTTTTCTAAGTCTAACCAATCCATAATAAAAGCCCCCTGAAATTTTCAAAGTATCATTTGTGATAAAATGCTATTTAATTTGCAACGTCCTTTATGTCTATAGGATAGTTGGCTCTCTATTAAATGTAAACGCTTTTTTAACTATTTCACATTTGTGATATACTTAACGAGGAAGAAAGGAGCTTATATAATGACCTATTCAAATGCAAAACAAATTGAGCGACTAGTACAAGTTTCCGAAATGTACTACACGCAAAAGTACTCACAAAATCAAATTTCAGAAAAACTTCATATTCACAGAACAGAAATTAGCCGTCTTTTAAAGAAAGCACGACAAATTGGAATAGTTAAGATAACGGTTGCTCCGCCTACAAGTCGGATAAATGATGATTTGGCTAATTTTATGTGCAAAAATTTTAACTTAGGTCAAGCAATAATTGTACCTACAGAAGAAAATAGTGATTATCAAGATGACCTAGAAAGTCTTTCAGTCTACACAAACAATCTTCTCAATGAATTTATTAAAGATAATTGTGTAATAGGATTATCTTGGGGAGAAACGATAAAAAAAGTAATTGCTAATTTTTTTCTTTCAAAAAAAGTAAAAAATGTTTCCATTGTACCTTTAATTGGCAGCCCAATGGGGAAACTCGAAATCTCATGCCAAGCCAATCATTTAGTTCATCAAATGTGTGATAAAATTCCTAATTCAAAATTATTTTCTCTTGATACTCCAGTTTTTTTAAACTCAGAAAAATTTATGCATGAAATTCTTTCTACAGAAACTAACAGAAACTCAGTTCGCTTGTGGGAAAAGGTAAA
This sequence comes from Liquorilactobacillus mali KCTC 3596 = DSM 20444, assembly GCF_000260415.1. Classification (GTDB taxonomy): domain Bacteria; phylum Bacillota; class Bacilli; order Lactobacillales; family Lactobacillaceae; genus Liquorilactobacillus; species Liquorilactobacillus mali. The sequence continues at coordinate 12,233 of NZ_BACP01000055.1, read as the reverse complement.
CATCGCACTTGTGGGCATTGGAAGTGCCAAAATGGTAGATAATTATAATTGGCGAACTTTTTATAAAAAAGAAGATGGAGATGAAGGAATTTATAAAGATTCCATGGTGGGTGATGTATTGTCACAATCCTTTTCCATAGACGGAGACGAATATAGAGAAGTATATCCAAACTTGGTAGGTGCCAGTCTATCTCAGTTACGAAAAATGAATACAGTTATTGGAGTAGCTGTAGGTGAAAGTAAGGCTGAAGCAATTTTTGGTGGATTAAGAGCTAATTTATTTGACATCCTAGTCACAACTGATAAGGTAGCAAAACAAATTAAAAAAATTCATTTATCACAAATGTGAAAATAATAAGGAAAGGGTTACCGTTTTTTGAACTATTTGCTATCATTGACTTTGATAAAAGCTATTAGTTTGTAGCCCCCTTATAATCACAAATGTGAAGGAGTCTTTAAATATGAAAAGTACAGGCCTTAGAATTTATGGAAAAGAAGATTTACGAATTGAAGAATTTGAACTTCCAGAAATTAAAGAGGATGAAATATTAGCAACTGTTGTTAGCGATACAATGTGTATGTCTTCCTGGAAACTTGCTAAAGAAGGAGAAAATCACAAAAAAACACCTGACGATCTCAAAAATAACCCTGCACTAATTGGTCATGAGTTTGCTGGAAAGATTTTAAAAGTCGGGAAAAAATGGCAAGACAAGTTCTCAGCTGGGGAGGACTATGTAGTTCAGCCTAACTTAGCTCGTGACGACACTCCCTTTGTCCCAGGATATTCATATCCGTATATTGGTGGAGATGCAACTGTGATTATTATTCCAAATGAAGTTATGGAATTAAATTGTTTAATACCTTTTAATGGAAAAGCTTATTATGAAGGTTCTCTTTGTGAACCATTAAGTTGTGTCATTGCTGCATTTGATGCACAATTCCACCTCATTCCACATACTTATAATCATGAAATGGGAATCAAAAAAAATGGTAATTTATTATTGCTTGGTGGAACTGGCCCAATGGGTCTGTTAGCAATTGACTATGCTATTCATTCTAATGTTAAGCCTAAGGTGGTGGTGGTCACAGACATTAATCAAGAGAAACTAGATCGTGCTGAAAAACTTTATCCTTCTGATGAAGTAAAAATGTTATTTATTAACGTAAATAATCTTTCAATTGAAAAGCAGAAGGAACTTCTTCTAAGCGCCGTTGATAATGAAGGATATGATGATGTTTTTTCGATGATTAGCGTTGCACCAATCGTTACACTTGCCGGAGAATTGCTTCGTGCAGATGGTTGTTTGAACCAATTTGCTGGTCCTGTTAATAAAGACTTTAAAGCTACATTGAATTTCTATGATGTTCATTATAACTTTACACATGTCACTGGAACTTCAGGAGGAAATGCTGAAAATGAAGCCAAAGCCGCAGAAATAATTGCAAGCGGAAAATTAAATGTAGCTAAAGTAATTACACACGTTCTTGGATTAAATGCTGCTGCCGAAACTACTTTAAATCAACCAGAAATAGGTGGTGGGAAAAAGCTAACCTATCCTACTAAAAAATTTGAAAGAATTGAATTAGCTAATGTTGACCCTACTTCAGGGCTTGGAAAAGTATTGGCAAAACATGATGGCCTGTGGTCTCCAGAGGCTGAACAATGGATATTGGAAAATGAGCCAGACATTACAGCATAAAAAATTCTTAATATTATATTTCGGCATAAATCAACTGAATATTGTAATTAAAATACATTAAAAAACCAGAAAGTTACAGCGAAAACGGCAAAACAATATTTGCTTATATCCTCGCTCTTACTTCTGGCTTTTTAATTTTTAAACAACTTGTCTTAGCTTTGTTAATTCCGTAAAATACTTTCTTATCGTAAAATGACTTCAATCTTTTTACACATAACTTGAAACAAGTAATCCTTATTTACTCCATATTACAAAAATTACTATAATATAGGATATTCTAAACTCACATCATTACTCTTAAAAATCTCCCACACAAACAACTAACTTCCACAAAATCAGCTAAATAGCCCCCTTTTTCAAGTCACCTCACACAGGAAATTGAATTTTGAGCTAATTTTCTTATTACTTCTAAATAAACATACTTCGTAAATCAAAATTTTCCAGACATATGTCACATTTCTTTTTTCTGCTAATTATCCACAAATTCACTAGTTACAATCATCTGTTTAACAAATAGCTCATGAAATCTGTTATCCATAGTTAATTCCGGATGAAATGCAGTTACCAGCACATTTTTTTGCTGAGCTGCAACAATTCGACCATCAACTAAAGTTGCTAGAACTTTTACATCTGAACTCACTTCTTTAAGATAAGGAGCACGAATAAAAACACCATGAAAAGGTTCCGTAAAACCCTCAACATCAATCAAAGACTCAAAACTTTCACGTTGACGCCCAAACCCGTTTCGTTTTACTTCCCCATTCAAGCCGCCTAAAGATTCTTGCTGCGCTAACAAGACTAGCCCCGCACATGTCCCGAATACTGGAAAATTATTTTGAATTAAATTCTTTAATGGTTGTAACAGTTGTTCACGTACTAATAATTTATAAATAGTCGTACTTTCTCCACCAGGTATAATAATACCCTCAATATCTTGCAAATCAGCAGGTTCTTTAATCAATTTAGCTCGAACACCACACTGAGAAAGCATATTTACGTGCTCGCTGACTGCACCTTGAAGAGCTAATACTCCAATCACCATCTTTTTCCCTCCTAAATTCCGCGGTTAGCCATCTTCTGCTCGGCTGAAAGTGTTGAGATTTCAATTCCTTTCATAGGTGAACCTAGATTTTTAGAAATCTCTGCAATTAATGCATAATCTGTTGGATGAGCCGTAGCAGTAACAATTGCCTTAGCAAACTTAGCTGGATTTTCAGAATGAAAGATTCCGGAGCCAACAAAAATTCCATCTGCACCTAAATTCATCATTAGTGCTGCATCGGCAGGCGTTGCCACACCACCGGCTGCAAAATTAACGACTGGAAGCTTGCCACTATCATGAACTTCTTTAACTAACTCATATGGAGCCTTTAAGTTTCGGGCAAACATCACTAATTGATTATGATTGGCTGCTTTAACTTGTGTAATCTGTTCATTGACTTTTTCCATATGACGAACTGCTTCAACGATGTTGCCTGTTCCGGGCTCTCCCTTGGTTCTCAGCATAGTTGCACCTTCATCAATTCTTCGAAGGGCCTCACCTAGGTCACGGCACCCACACACAAATGGAACCTGAAATTCATTTTTATTAATATGATAAGTATCATCAGCAGGTGTTAAAACTTCACTTTCATCGATGTAGTCAACCCCAATGGACTCTAAGATGCGGGCCTCCGCAATGTGTCCTATACGAGCTTTAGCCATCACCGGGATAGTAACTGCATCCATAATTGCTTCAACCATTGCCGGATCTGACATCCGTGCTACACCGCCAGCCGCTCTAATATCTGAAGGAACACGCTCAAGCGCCATAACGGCCACTGCGCCTGCATTCTCAGCAATCTTTGCTTGTTCAACGTTTACCACATCCATGATTACGCCGCCCTTTTGCATTTGTGCCATACCACGTTTGACAAGTGTTGTTCCTGTTTTTGACATTTATATCTCCTCCATTTTTTATTGAAAATTTATCCTATTTTATGTTATCGTGGCCATAACTTAAACAACCAATTGGAATATATTTATACCAACCAATTTAGAGGAGGCCAATCAATCATGCATTGGAAATTACCGGATGGCAACCAAGCCGTGTATTTAAAAATAATTAATCTAATTATTGAAGGAATTCAAAAGGGTGATCTGCTGCCAGGTGAACAATTACCAGTAGAGCGTGATCTGGCAAAAAAATTAAACATTAATCGCTCTACGATTCAAAGAGCATTCAGTGAGTTGGTTAGTCGCGGAATCCTCATCCGTAAGTTAGGAAGTGGAACTTGGATAAATTCTGGTAAATGGGGAGTATTAACACAAGGAGTCAATTGGCAAAGATATATAACTACCAGTCGCCTAGGTGACCCAGAAAACTTTACTGTTCGGTTACACAGATTGCAAAAGCAATCAGGTGTAATTGACCTTTCCTATTCCAGTATTAGCATTCCCAACCTATCACTCACTTTTCCATCCATGACCATCGATGACCTAGTCTCACAAGAAAGTACAAATGCTATCAGCGGCATACTTGATTTGAAGCAACAGTTGCGCATCCAGCTTGAACCCTTCTTAAAACAAAACCTTTCGGTAGCACAAGTTCTGATCACATCGGGTGCACAACAGGCTTTTTACTTGATTACTCAAGGCCTACTTTCTTATGGAGATGCTATCGCAATTGAATCACCATCATATTTTTATCAACTATCACTTTTTCAAGCTGCTGGTATCCGCGTATTTGGAGTTCCACTCAAGGAAAATGGTGGTTTAGAACTAGATGTCTTACGGCAGCATTACTATAAACATCATTTACGATTTCTCTTTGTTAATCCAACTGGTCAGAATCCAACAACTCGAAATATGCCCCTAGCAGAGCGCGAAAGCTTAGTTGATTGTTGTCGTCAACTAGACCTGCCAATTGTAGAAGATGATCCATTAGGGCTTAGTAATGCGCTTACTCAAAGACAGTTTTCTACATTAAGACAGCTAGATCCAAATAATGTACTTTACGTTGGTTCTCTTTCATCGCTAAGCGGCACAAATACGCGAATTGGATGGTTAATTGCACCGCCAGCAATCGTAGAGCGGCTGGCAGAAATTCGGCAACAAATGGAATCAGGTATTAGCGTTTTCTCCCAATTAGCTGCCGCGCAGCTCCTACAGCAGCCACAATTATCGCAATTGATTCAAGTCCAGCTGCAAAACCTCGAAGAACAAAAAAGACATCTGCTTAAGGCATTGGAACCATTTGCTGCACAAAAACTAGTTTCTTATAAGTTACCTGCATACGGTAGCAATATTTGGGTTCAATTGAACGTGAATAAAAAAATAATGAATGCTGATTACAACTTATTTTTAGATCATAAATTACTTGTTTTACCAGATTTCTTATTTGGCGTGCAGTCTAACCACATACGACTTAGCTTTACACGTATAACGGATGTTAGCGAAAAAGATTTAACAGATAGATTTGGAACTGTTATGGATGAATTGATATAGGTGCTGTCTGCTGAGTAATCAAGGATAATTAACTACACCGGAAAACTCAAAAAATCATAATCACCTATTTTTAGCAGAACTAGGCAAACAAGAATATCAATTATATGAAGGTGACGTTGTCCGGATTCCGGCTTACCTAAAACATCGCTTTCTTAATCCAAACAAACAACCAGTCACAGTACTTTTTGTTTTAATCCCAGAATAATAAAGCATTAACGCTAATTGACCTTATAATAACAGAAATGCTATAATGCATTTATCGTAATTTCTGATAGCGAATCTAAAATTCGTCATGTTACTAGAAGAGATCTTATCTAGGCAAGAAAAACTTGTTTAGGTGAGGTCTCTTTTATTTTTTAAATAAATAATTTAGAAGGGAATTCTAATTTTGAAAGAAAAGAAACTCACTTTTAACTTTTCCTGGGAAGTTTTCCTAATTGCTGGCAACTTACGCTTAGCAATTATTGTAATACCGCCAATCAGTCACTATATTATGCAAAGTCTTAATCTCAGCACCACTGAAATTGGCACTTTAACAAGTATCCCCCTTGTCTGTTTTGGCCTACTATCAATATTTATTCCGTTAGTTATTCAGAATCTAGGAACATATAAAACAATGATATTAGCATTAAGTCTCCTGATAATTGCCAATTTCTTTCGTGTCTATTCAGTAATTTGGTTATTTTTAGGCACGGCGCTTATCGGTATAGCAATTACAATGTTAAATATTTTAACTCCAACTATTATTGTTGAACGAGCTCCAAAACACGCAGCTTTTTTAAACGGCATTTATACAGCAACACTTAATTTATGGGCTGCAGCTATTGGATATTCAGCAGCTCCCTTAGCCAAAAAATTTGGCTGGCAGAATGTTGTCCAATTAGTATCAATACTGCCTATAATTACTTTAATTGGTTGGCTTTTGATAACAAATAAGTCCACTGATTCAGAAAAAAATTCTTTTTCCAAAAATAAATCCATAAAGATAGCTAAAATAATCAATCGCCCAAAGGTGTGGCTCTTAGCTATTTTTATGGGATTACAGTCATTTATCTATTATGGTCTAGTTGCTTGGTTACCAAGCATTTTGGTCAGTTTGAAACTTTCTGTTCTGGCAACAGGAAGTTTGTTTGCACTTTTTCAATTTGTCGGAATCCCACTATCCTATATAATTCCTAGAATTAACACTAAAAAAGGAGCATCTAAATGGATTTTAGGAGGATTATTTATAGGTTATATTAGTGGATTAGGTTTATTAAATTTAAAGCACCCTACGTTCTTTATTATTACCATTGCAATTATTACCTTAGGATTAACAACTGCTGCTATCTTTTCTTTAGCTTTAGGTTTGATAACGACTCTTTCAGATTCGGCCCAAGAAACAAGTATTGTTAGTGGTATCGTTCAATCAATTGGTTACCTATTGGCCTGTATTAGTCCAACCTTACTAGGAAAACTTAATAGTAACTTTGATAATTGGAATTTACCTCTTACATTATTATTAGGCTTAGCAATAATTACGATTCTAGTAGGTGGATTCTTCTTAATGAAAAACAAAATTACAAGTTAAATTAGCTATTCAGGTCTCGAAAACCAATAGTTTTAAACTGACAAACAAGAGATTTTATACAATAGTATTCAACAAAGATAATATTGGAAATATAAAAATAAAGAAATTAAAAATTGTAAAAATGCCCCTTGATATCTAATCCAAGTTGGTGAAACAGCGGTGACAAAAGTCAATTCTACAACACTGATTCTAATATTTTTCAAACAAAAAATTGGGCTTTGTTCACTAGAAAATAATTGACACATATAACACCTCATATTTATTCTTGATCGATTAGATTGCTTGGAATAGTTGAAAGTAAAGGTGAAGGATTGGCTGTTGTGAGCAAGAAGAGGCGATGCATGGCTCTTGAACAGATTGTATATAATAACAACCGCTGCTGTTCACCAGGAAAATGTTCTTGGGAAATATTCCAAGCAATAACAGTATCAAACTCTAATCCTTTCGCTAAATAAGCTGGTATAAGAATAATTTTTGCATTACTTTTCTGAAACTCAGAAGCAACTAATTCTACTCGAATGGACTGATTCTTTATTGGTTTAACCAACGATTGTGCTTCTGATAAGGACTTACAAATAATAGCAATTTGCATGTCTTGATTTAGTCCAATAAGTCTTATTAATGCTTTTATCATATCTTTATCCTGGTTTACCGTAATTAATTTTGGCTTCAAGCCAGTGCGATTAACAGACTGAATATTGTGGTTAAACTTATTTTGTGGCAATAAATTACTTGTAAAGACTGTAATGGGAGCACTTGAACGATAAGAACGATTTAAAGTGATCATTTTGACTTCATCCTCTTTAAATATATGGTTAATATCCTCAAAAATATTATAATTGTTTTCAAAAATATTTTGATTGGCATCACCCAAAAAAGTAAATTTGGCTTTAGGATAAATAGTTTTGATGGTTCCAATCTGAATGGGGGTATAGTCTTGGATTTCATCAATGAGAACAAACTTGATCTTATTATCGGCAATCTCGTGACTAAACTGCTGTTGGATAAATAGTAAAATGGCACTTAAGTTGGGATCGATTTTCTGGTCCTTTAATTTTTGAATAGCAACATTAATTTCATTAACTGCATCTTGGTTACCACTAATTCCCACTAAGTCTAATAAACTTTTCAAAAAATTAACAGCTATGGCTACAATATCTATAAAAGACCCAGAATTAATTTGTGCGATTTGTTCATGATAATTTTTCGTAACAATCTGCTGCCGCCAGTAATTTTGTTCAGCAGTAATTGAGGAAAATTTCTGCTGGCGTTCCACAAGCCCCAAAGTTTGTGGATTAATAGCACCAACTTCTTCTTCAACCCACTTTTGATATTTAATTTTATTCAGGTATCGTTCCAAATTATTTTTAACTTGTTCTTGTGTGGCCGTAAAGCGATTAAATAGCTTATAAGTTTCGTTAAATGAATAGAAGATCCGTTTTAATTGGTTACTAGTCATAATTGATTTAGAACCATCTTTGATACTTTTAAAACTGCACTCCCCCTTATTTAATAATTGACAATACTTTACTAAACGATTAAAACAAGCCGTACTCTTTAGAAAAGCATTGGTAGTCTGATGCGTGGCCTGCTCTGTTAAATTTTCAATGTGATAATTTGAGACCCATGAATTTTCTTTGAATAATTTAGTGAAAGTCAATTGCAACGCATTCGGCTCTCCCAAATCTGGCAATACTCCATTAATATAACTACTGAAAAGTTCATTTGGTGATAAAATTAAAATTTGTTTTGAATTAACGGTTGAACGGTATTGATAAAGCAACCACGCGACCCGTTGTAATAACACAGCTGTTTTCCCCGATCCAGCGATTCCCTGCACGGCTAAAACATTGTCTTGATCGTTGCGAATAACCTTATTCTGTTCACTTTGAATAGTCGAAACAATATTTTTCATTTTATTAGACGAACTTTTGGACAACGTATCGAGAAGTAATTGATCTCCAATGGATGCGTTAGCATCATATATATTAATAATTGTTTGATGGTTAATATTAAATTGACGTTTTAATTTAACATCAACTTTCTGGTTACCCATCGGACTTTTATAATAAGTTTTGCCTAAGTCACCAGTATAGTACATTGAGGATATTGGGGCACGCCAATCATACACCAAAAAATCATTATCATCGATAAAGGTTCGTTTACCTATATAAATAGTTTCTGGTTTACTTTCATCGGATTCTATAAAGTCTAGTCGGGCAAAATAAGGCTTGGATTTCATTTTTTCTAATGAATTAAGTTGGCCTTGTTTCTTTTTGAGGTTATCTAAATTGTTTTTAGAATCTGCTAGCTTTTTTCGGGTCTTTTTAACAGCCTTACTAATTTTTTCTATTACTAAATTAAGGTGCTTCTGTTCGAGCTGTAAAATTTTATTTTTCAAACTTGTATCTCCCTTTTAATAAAGTTATAATGGTTTATGGTCACATGTGTGACCATAAACCATTATAGTCATTTAATTTTTCAAATGCAAATACTCAGTACACAAAGGAAGTTAAAAAATTGGATACCAATGAACGCAATGTTACCGACGAAAATAAGCAAAGAATATTGAAGGCATTGCTGGAACTTTTAAAATCAAAAGCTTTCAGTAAGATAACAATTAGTGAGATCAGTAAGAATGCTCAAATTTCTAAAAGAACTTTCTATCGTGCCTTTCATTCCAAAGAAGAAGTGTTAGCCAGCTACGGTAATGAAACCTTTGATCAATACATAAAAATTATTCAAAAAATTAAAAACCCCACTTTTTTCCAAGTTATTAATGTTCTGTTTAATTTTTGGTATCAGCGTCGTAAAATTGTAAAAATATTAACTGATCAACATTTATTTGGCCTAGTATTTGAACAATTGGAAGGTAAATTAATTGATACTTACCTATCGTTGAACTTTTCATGGCACAATGTTACTAGTGATGATCAAATTAATGTGCTAATGCAATTTATGCTTGGCGGAATTACTAAAATTATCCAAAATTGGTTAAAAGTAACTAATCCTGTACCACCAGTTGTTATAACTACGAAATTTCAAGAGATCCTTAAAGATATCCAAATATTACCTCTTTAATCCGTTACCAAACCATCTTGGGTTAAATACTTATATTGTGACGTAACCTTCAATGAGGACGATATTTATCCGATGAAGGATAAATTCTTTACGACTCATAGGATGATAGCTCATTATTTGCATTACTAAAAAGCCCCTAAATAACCTTAGGACTTTCCTAATCTCATAAACAAGTTTTAATACTTTTACACAGGGATTAAAGGACAAGTATATTGTTAAACGGTTAAGCTTAGCCACTTCGATTAATAGCTGCACTAGGCCTACTAAACTTGAATTCCAATATCATTCAACCACGTATTGGTGCCAAAATATTGGATGATCGTTATGCTATAACGGCCGAAAACCAAGAAAAAGTTTTAAAAAATGATTCTGAAAAAACAGTTAATGAGATTTTAAAACAATATGTTGAGGACTTTATTACTATGTGCTGTTATTTAATTGAATATGGTATTTTAAGTCGAAAAAATGATGGAATTAAAAGTCTAATTGATAATTTGAGTTCCTTTATAGCACGAATTGGCACAATAGTTTATGCTTTTAGCGTGATAATATAGTTGGCAAAAATGAAGGTAGTGGAATGGCGGTTATGTTTTTATGCACCAACATCATAGGAACCCTCTGGTGTGTCTGTTCTTATTTATTATCTAAGTATATTCAGACTGATAATAGCAAATCTAAATGATGTAATAGTAAGGGGGGGTGACATAAGTCGGTAAAATTTGAGTACTAACAAGAAATTACGAACACAGCAAGCAATTTGCCATGAGTAATCCGAGGCTAGACGGAAAATTTTGACTTATGGAACACGTTTATCCGGAATAAGTAGAGAGACTAGGTTAAAATTTCACTTTTGGCCAGCCTCCTGTGAATCTACTCTTATATCATATCTAAGTATCAAATAAATTTATAAATAGTTGAACGACTAAAGAAGCTGAAACTCTTTTAACAATCTTATAAAGGCCTAGATATCTTTGTCATTTTGCTTAGAAATTATCTCTTTTCTTTTTTCAATTAAGCTTCTGTTCAATTGATTAGCGACTGTAACTATTTTTTTACCAAGCATCGTTAAAGAGTATAATCGTTCTTTTTTACTTTCAGAGTTTACTTTTTTCAATCAGATCGAATTTTTTGCAGGCGTAATAAGCTTTTTGAAAGCGTCCCTTGAAGTAATTTGATACTTTGATTAATTGTCACAGCATTTATATTGCCTGATTATTCTAATCTATGGGGTATCATGAGATGTTTTTCTGATAAATATAAGATAGCATGTTTTAAATGAATACTACTATCATCAGGAATACAATCAGCCAGATAGCTTAGTCTTTTATACCAGTCGCATTGATCAAATAGTTGATTAATGCTACTAAGTAATTCACTTTAATTTATCAGAAATAAAAAAACCATCAAATATTTGGTGGTTTTTTATTCTTTGTTTTAAAGTATAAACAAGTAATAACTCGTTCTGTTCTGAAGCTTATTTCAATTAATTAATTCTGATGTTTTACACTTACTTGCTAATTTTTAAAGGCGATAATTTTAGACAATTTTTAATTGATTTACTTGTTGCAATAACAGACCCGATCTTCATCAGACCACATTTCTTTAATTTAGTTAACAATTTTATTAAATAGTTCTGTTTTCAATAAAATCAATATGCAAGTCACGTTCTAAAAAATACCATGAATCATTTTTCTTTACCAAAATGTCATTATATCTAATATACATCACCATTAAACTTTTATGCCCCTTTGAGTCATTTTTTAGATGATGAGCAATCGTATAAACATAAGCGCTAGCTTTATTATCATCTTCGATAGATACATTTTTTTGACCTATAAAATGAAAAGTCTTCTCATATTGATTTAACCCAGAGAAGCCATCCAACAAAGCTCTGGATCCCTCAATAACCTGTGGCTCATTAGGCTTCTCTGGATAAAAAACAACTGTTTTTGCATTATCCGTAAATAGAGATAACTGTGAAACAGCATTCCTTGTATCAGCAAATGTAGCATAATCGTCAATTAAGTTTTCAATTTTTTTAACGTCGTTCATATAAAAACACCTCTTAAATTTTTTTATTAGATGATATGCTATATGTTAACATGCTAGAGTTAGTCTAGCACAATAAAGAAAGCCAAACATATCTAAAAAAAGCTTAAATAAAATAGAAATATAGTAAAATAATTTAATTTGAGTATTTGTACTTTAGTATTATAAGAAGATTGAACTGTGTAAGATCTCATGAAGGACGACAACGGTATACAAAGATTCAATGTTATCTCCAAAGAAATTAGAAAACTAACGCAGTATCTAGATAACATTTTTCAAAATGAATCCACATCGCACTATGAAAAGTAAAGATCGAAAAGTAAAGATTCTTATCTGCCTATTATTTG
>NZ_BACP01000056.1 GCF_000260415.1 Liquorilactobacillus mali KCTC 3596 = DSM 20444 | reverse complement strand
ATCTACACTTCATTTTTGACTCAGCTCTTTTATTTTAAACTCATATCTCATAATTAATTACAACTTTTCACCGTTTGATGCAATAACCTCCTTGAACCAATAAAATGAATCTTTGCGGATTCTCTCCAAACTACCGTTTCCCTCATCATCTTGATCAACATAGATGAAACCATAGCGTTTAGACATCTCAGAGGTGGAAGCACTAATTAAATCGATTGGTCCCCAAGATGTATACCCCATCAATTCAACACCATCTTTAATTGCTTCTTTCATCTCGACAATGTGTTTGCGCAAATAATCTATCCGATAATCATCATGAATTTTTTTGTCTGCTGTCAATTCATCAATCGCTCCAAGACCATTCTCTACAATAAATAATGGTACTTGATAACGATCCCATAGTTCGTTCAATGTAATTCTGAGGCCAATTGGATCAATCTGCCAACCCCATTCACTTGATTCCAAATACGGATTAGCTTCTCCAAGAGCAAAGTTCCCAGTCACCTTAGTGATATCTTCATCATCCGATGTAACAGTGGACATATAGTAACTAAAACTCAGGAAGTCTACCTTTCCTTGTTTTAAAGTTTCTTCATCACCTGTAACAAACTCCAATTCAATTCCATTATCATGGAAATACCGATTCATATATCTAGGATATTCACCACGAACTTGGACATCAGTGAAGAAAAGATTCAATTGATCTTGCAGTTGAGCAGCACGTACATCACTCGGTGCAGGTGTTTTAGGGTACGTTTGCATTCTTGCGAGCATGGAACCAATCTTCGCTTCAGGATCAATTTCATGGCACTGTAATACAGCCAATGCACTTGCAATGAATTGATGATGTAAAGCTTGGTAACGCAATTGCATTTTTTGTGCTACAGGCAGTCCTTCATCAAGAGCTCCAGTGCCACTAAATCCCCAAACTGCAGCGTTAATTTCATTGAATGTCAGCCAGTATTTTACTTGACCCTTATAGCGTTCGAAAAGAACTTTCGTTAATTTTGTAAACTCATCAATTGTCTCTCTTGTTTCCCAACCATTGCTCTTTAATGTTAGTCCAAGAGGCATTTCATAATGCGAAATCGTTACGACTGGTTCTATTCCATATTTTTTACATACTTCAAAAACATGATCATAGAACACAAGTCCTTTTTCATTTGGTTCATTTTCATCACCATTTGGAAAGATCCTGGCCCAAGCAATTGATAAACGATATGCTTTAAAGCCCATTTCTGCAAAAAGTCTGATATCTTCTTCATAATGATGATAAAAATCAATTCCACGTCGCTTAGGATAAGTTATTGTACTTGTATCCTCAATAGCCTCTTCTAAAGATTTCTTCGTCACTTCATTAAACGTAAAATTCTTGCGGCTGGTAGCTCGTTTAACTACCTCAGCTGTTGAAATTCCCTTACCATCAATATTCCAGGCACCTTCTACTTGATTAGCAGCAGTTGCTCCGCCCCACAAAAAATTCTTTGGAAAACTGCTGGGAACATTCTTACTATACATTTAATCATCCTCCTCTAATAGATATTTGCCATTGGTAGCTATAACCTTTTGATACCAATAAAATGAATCCTTTTTCAATCTTTGTAGTGAACCTTCGCCTTTATCATTTCTATCAACATATATATATCCATAGCGTTTCGACATCTCTCCACTTCCGGCTGAGACCAAATCTATACAGCCCCAACTAGTGTAACCAAGGCACTCAACACCATCTTCGATTGCAGCACCCAACTCACGTAAGTTCTCTCTTAGATAATCGATTCGGTATTGGTCATGAATCTCATCTTCAGGAGTAACTAAATCTTTTTCTCCTAGGCCATTTTCAACCACAAAAAGTGGTTTTTGATAGCGATCATAAATTTGATTCATTGTTATCCGCAGACCCAACCCATCTGTTTGCCAACCCCATGAACTTGTTTTTAAATATGGATTTTTAAGTGAAGCAAAGATATTGCCAGCTGTTTTTTCCATTACATTCGGATCGGCGCTTGTTAACCTTGAAGAATAGTAGCTAAAGGAGATAAAATCTACGGTATTTTCATATAAGTCTCTCCTATCAGTCTCTGCCCACTCCAATTCAACTTCTTTTTCTCTGAATATTTTGTCAGCGTAACTTGGATAATATCCGCGAGACTGGACATCAATAAAGAAGTATCCTTCACGATCAGCATTTAATGCTGCCCAAACGTCTTTTGGATTGCATGTGTATGGGTATGTTTGTCCTGCAACTAACATACAGCCGACTTGATTTTCATCATCCACTTCATGCGCCAATTTTGTAGCAAGTGCAGAAGCCACTAATTGATGATGCGCAGCTTGATATTTTAACTGTTCTGGGATCTCAGTACTTTTTACGTCAAGTCCACCACCTAGAAACGGAATGTGCAATATCATGTTAATTTCATTAAAGGTCAACCAATACTTTACCTGTCCCTTATAGCGTTTAAAGAGGACTTCACAATATTTCAAATATAAATCGATTAATCTGCGGTCAGTCCAGCCATTATATTTTTTAAACAAGGCTAATGGTGTATCAAAATGATTAATGGTTACCAAAGGCTCAATCTTGTATTTCCGACATTCTGCAAAGACCTCATCATAGAATTTCAATCCTTGCTCATTAGGCTGTTCATCATCCCCATTTGGGAAAATTCTTGGCCAGCTGATTGACATGCGATATACCTTAAAACCCATTTCTGCGAATAACTTAATATCTTCACGAAAATGATGATAGAAGTCAATTGATTCATGACTTGGATAATACTGATAATTTGTGGCTAATGCCTGTTTTGGGTCGAACAATGCTTCATTTCTTTTCTCCGTCTTGGCGGGTAAAATATCAACTAATGATAATCCTTTGCCATCAGTCAGATATGCTCCTTCGCATTGATTAGCCGCAGTTGCTCCGCCCCACAGAAAGTTATCTGAAAATTTCATTTTTTGCCTTCTTTCATTCCTATGATAGTTCTAACAATACTTCGTTCTTTGTGACTTCACTCTTATCGGTTACTATTTTTATCTCATGGTAGTTCTTGGAATTTGTAACAACTAATGGAGTGACAACACTGTAGCCTGCTGCCTTGATTGCCGCAATATCGAATTTAACAAGCGGTGTCCCTAATTTAACCTGATCCCCTTGCTTTACAAGTATCTCAAATCCTTTTCCTTCAAGATTGACAGTGTCCATTCCAATGTGCATCAATAACTCAGCCCCATCAGTTGTTTTCAATCCAACCGCATGTCCAGTGGGAAAGGCCAATACAATCTCTCCATCGGCAGGCGCATAGATAACTCCCTCAGTTGGATCAATTGCAATTCCTTTGCCCATGGCTCCAGAAGCAAAGACTTTATCATCTATTTCTGATAACTGAATCAACTTCCCAGAAAGAGGGCTTGCCAAAGTTGTCGCTTTATTAAAGATTGTTGTGGTGTTACTTTCATCCACTGGAGTTTCAACTTGAGAAGCAGTTGATGCTCCTGCAGTCGCAACTTCAGGCTCAATATCAACATAATTCTTGCCAAAGATGGCTTGTAAAACAAATCCAAGTATTGCAGCAACAGCTGCTGCAATGATTGAACCATAGAAGGCCATGTCAATACCTGTTTTGCTATTAATATAACTTGGGAAGGCAAAGATTCCTAAACCACCATAAATATAAGTTTTTGTTCCAAAAAACCCAAGTAATCCACCACCTACAGCTGCAGCAATACAGCTTAAAATAAATGGTCGTTTTCTAGGAAGCGAAAGGCCATAAATTGCTGGCTCTGTTACTCCAAAAATCCCCGAAATAACTGCTGGAATTCCGATGCTGCGTGTTTTTTTGTTTTTTGTCTGAAGTGTCATCGCAAGAACGACCCCAGTTTGTGCAAATGATGCCGCGAATGCAAGAACAACGATTGGATCATACCCCTTAGAAGCAAGGTTAGTAAGCATAACTGCCACGAATCCCCAATGAAGTCCGAACATAACAAATACTTGCCAAAACGCCCCCATTAGTATCCCAGCAAAAATAGGACTAAAGTTGTAGATCGCAACTGTAACATCTGAAACCGCAGTGCTTAACCAAGTTGCAATCGGACCAATTACAATAAAAGTAACTGGTAAGGTAATAACTAAAGTAACAAAAGGTACTAAGAATGTTTTAACAACGTCTGGGATAACCTTTTTGGCCCACTTTTCAACATGTGAAGCAAACCATACTGCTAAAATAATTGGAATTACTGACGAAGTATAATTCATCATAATTACTGGAATCCCGAAGAATGTTGTATGAATATCAGAGGCAAAGAAAGTTCCCTTAAATAATGTATACAAAACTGTCTTACTACTGTTTATCGCAACTATATCTGGATAACATAAAACCGCACCAATTGCCATTCCCACAAACTTATCAACTTTAAACTTATTAGCTGAAGTAAACCCGAGAAGAACTGGGAAGAAGTAGAAGAAACCATCTCCAATAGCATGCAATATCAAATAACTCCCAGAAGTCGCTGTGATCCAGCCAAATGCCACAAACATCGCTGTAAAGCCTTTAATCATACCAGCTGCACACAGCGGTCCTAAAATAGGTGTGAATATACCTGAAACTAAATCAATAAAGCGATCCAATAAGCTCATATCGGACTTTTCACCATAATCATCCGGTACTGAACCTCCATCTTGAAACCCACCAACTTTGATCAAATCATCATATACATCTGCCACATGGTTACCAATTACAATTTGATATTGACCTCCTGACTGAACCACCGTAATAACACCGTCAGTTGTTTTTAATTTTTCTGTTTTAGCTAATCCTTCATCTTTTAGCTTGAATCTTAATCGTGTAGTACAATGAACCACGCTGTTAACATTTTCTTTTCCGCCAACTCCATCGATAATTTCTTTGCTGAGATCTTCATATTTCATTTTTTTCATCTCCTAAATTCAAAATAAAAACCCAGACAACCACGCAATATTTATCCAATTAGGATAAAATAATTTGCAAAGTCTCTGGGTTAATGCCTGCTTTATCAGTAACACACCAAAATACTTTTATTATTTTTTTTGCCGATGGGTCACACGCCAGACATGTAAGGTTAAATAGACTTTATCATCCGGCTGCAACTTCCAGTTTGTTTCTTTCTGCAGATAATCACCAATTCGTTCAGTTGTTTCATATGCAAGTGGATATTTCAGCTGCATTAACTTGAGTAATGCGGGATCTAGTTCACTAGCCATCATACTTGTTTTACTAACTCTTTGAACCATCAATGCACGTAGATGCGTAACAAAACGACTATAATTAAAAGATTCTGTATCTAACGTCAGATGAAATTGGTATTGTATGATATCAATAATTCCGGAAATCAATTTCGTAATTTTGATTGTATCTTGAAGCCGTGAACCATCCATGCTTGCATTCACAAAATGGTATGTCATAAATACGATTTCATTTTTTGGTAATTGAACACGTGCCTGTTGATTTATCAAGTTAATGGCTTCTTTTGCCGCCTGATATTCTTCGCTGAATAACTTACTGATTTCCCAAATAACGGTTCCATCGCTGATTTCAATTCCTTCATGAGCTCGTTTTAAAGAAAAATCAATATGGTCTGCAAGGACAAAATATTGATAATCATTAAATCTAATCTTCAGTAAAGGTTCAACTAATTCAATAACTTTTGTCGTTAATTCTAATGATTGCGATTCAATTTCTTTGAAACTCTCAATATCCAAGCTATTCTTTTCAGCAGTTACAAAGCGACGTTCTATCCTCCCTTCATCAACTAGCATTCCTTTCTTCTTACCAAAACCTACACCATTCCCAATCACAATCCATTCAGTACCTTGTTCATCTTCAACTAAAGCAGCATTATTATTAAAATTCTTAATAAATTTCATGATCACTTCCTCCAGAAATTAAGTATTAAAAAAACCCGCCCTAGATGGTTGCTTTTTATAACAACCAATCTAAAAGTGGGTTAATGCCTGATCGAATCAGTAACACGCTCTGCTTTATGTGATTATAATACCAGTCATTGTAAGCGTTGTCAACAAGTTTTTATAAACTTTTTTCTCTATTTATTTTATAAATTGCTTTGCTCATTTTTCTAGTATACTCTGTAATTTTTTTAGATGTTTCTGCCGTATTTTGAGCAATTATCTTAACAATTGCTGATCCCACAATTACGCCATCTGCAATCGCTGCGATTTTAGCCGCCTGCTCAGGTGTATGAATACCGAAACCAACTGCAATAGGAGCATCTGTTGAATTACGAATTGCTGCAATCATGTCCTCTAAATTAGAATCAAGCTGGCTTCTGACCCCCGTGACTCCCATTGAAGAAACAACATATACGAAGCCTGTGGTTCCTTGAACGATTTGTGGAATCCGTTTTGCTGAAGTCGGAGCTACTAATGGAATCAGTGCACATTGATACTTGTGTGCAAATGGCAACACTTCTCCTCGTTCTTCCATTGGTAGATCTGGTATGATCACACCATCTATCCCAACTTGTTTACACTTAGAAAAGAAACGGTCATAACCATATTTGAAAATATTATTCAAATAAACTAATAACACTAGGGATACATCGCTCTTCCTTCGCACTTCTTCAACCAATTCAAATACTTTAGTAGTCGTTATTCCAGCTGCGAAAGCTCGCAAGTCTGCGTCTTGAATAACCGGCCCATCTGCAACAGGATCACTAAATGGTATTCCAACTTCTACAACATCTGCCCCACCTGCATCCAATGCTAAAATTGAAGCAACTGACTTATCAAAAGTCGGATCACCCGCCGTAACAAACCCAATAAATGCTTTATGCTGCTTGCCAAAGGCTTCTCTTAATCTTTGCTCAGTCATAAATTTTCTCTCCTTTGTATCTCGCAATGGCTGCGACATCTTTGTCTCCTCGTCCCGAAAGATTGCAAACAATAATCTGATCTTTTTTCATCTGTGGTGCAAGCTTCATCACATAGGCAACTGCATGGCAGCTTTCAATCGCCGCAATAATTCCCTCTTGACGAGCAATATATTCAAAAGCTTCAACAGCTTCATCATCAGTAATTCCAACATATTCTGCACGTTTAGTATCTGCCAAGGCTGCGTGCTGTGGGCCGATTCCTGGGTAATCAAGTCCTGCAGAGATTGAATATACTTGATCTATTTGTCCGTCTTCATTTTGAAGAAACTTTGATTTCATTCCATGAAAAATTCCTACACTACCGCGCTCGATCGTTGCTGCATGCTGTTTTGTATTAACACCTTTACCTGCAGCTTCGCAACCAATTAACCTTACAGTGGGCTCATCAATAAAATGATAGAAAGCCCCCATAGCATTGCTTCCACCACCAACACAGGCAACTACTGCATCAGGTAACTTGCCTGTTTCTTCTTGCAATTGCTGTTTGATTTCCTTGCTAATAATAGACTGGAAATCACTAACCATTGTTGGAAATGGATATGGACCCATCACAGAGCCAATGACATAATGTGTATCACTGGTTCTTCTGCTCCATTCCTGCATTGCAGCATTAACTGCATCTTTTAAGGTTCCTGTTCCAGTTGTGATTGAATTGACTTTTGCTCCTAAAAGTTCCATTCGGTATACATTTAATGCTTGTCTTTTTGTGTCCACTTGACCCATGAAGATTTCACATTCCATTCCCATAAGGGCAGCAACTGTAGCCGTAGCTACCCCATGCTGTCCAGCACCAGTCTCAGCAATTACTCTAGTTTTACCCATTTTCTTTGCTAAAAGTATCTGTCCAATCACATTATTTATTTTGTGTGAACCAGTATGATTCAAATCTTCCCGCTTAAAATAAATTTGAGCACCACCAAGATCTGCAGTCATTCTTTTAGCATAATATAACAACGATGGCCGATTTGCATAGTTCTTCAATAAATCCATCATTTCCGCTTGAAAGTCAGGATCATCTTGATAATGTTCATATGCCTTCGCCAACTTGGTCACTTCACTCATCAAAGTTTCTGGTATATATTGTCCTCCATATTCACCAAAACGTCCTTTTAGTTCACTTGTTTTTTTCGTCTGCATTTTTAACACTCCTTATAAATTTAGCTATTTCATTAGCATCCTTTTGTCCATTTTTCTCTACCCCAGAACTAACATCAACGATTCCTGGGTGCAACTTAGAGATGGCCGCGCCCACATTATTCGCATTTAATCCACCTGCAATTATAAATGGATGTCCTTTTGCATCAATTTGATTCCAATCAACTAATTGTCCCGAACCTGGTACTTTTGAATCAAACATCCAATAGTCCACTTCTTTAGCAGGTTTTGTCGTTTTATTTGCTATTTGAAAAATCAATAAATCTTTGTTCTTGAGATTATCAACTTCTACAGTCGAAATTTTAGTATGAAATTGGACTCCTTGAATTATTTTCTGTTCAACTAAAATCTCAATGGTCTGCTTCTTAAATTCTGTAAAGACACCGATTGTTTTGATACAAGGCAAAAGCTGCTTACGAATTTTTTTTGCCTGTTCAATGCTTACTTGGCGTGAGCTTTTAGCAAAGACAAAACCTACATAATCAGGGAGAGTCTGATTTAAGATGGTAACTGTTTTTAAATCTTTGATGCCACAAATCTTTACTTTTGTCATTTCCTATCCCTTCATCTTTAAAATTGTATCCTTTTTATTCTCTGCACGCATTAGATACTCTCCAACTAAAACTCCGTTAATTCTTGCATTATCCTGCAAATAAGTTATGTCTTTTCCACTTTGAATCCCACTCTCTGAAATCACCAACCGATTTGCTGGAACCAAAGCGCTGAGTTTGCAAGTAGTTTCTAGACTCACCTTGAAATTAGTCAAATCTCGGTTATTAATTCCAATAATCGCTGCATCCGTGTTTAAAGCTCGTGTTAATTCATGATGATTATGAACCTCTACAATTGCCTCCATTCCCAAATCATGTGCCAATTCCAAATACTCATTTAATTGTTCATCACTGAGAATCGCTACAATTAATAAAACAAGTGTTGCTCCTGCAACCCGAGCTTCATAAATCATATATGGATCGATTACAAAGTCTTTCCGTAAGATTGGTAGTTCACTTTTCTGGGCTATTTCTTTCAAATATTCTAGCTTCCCATGGAAATATTTTTCTTCCGTCAATACAGATATTGCGCTAACTCCTGCAGCTTGATATTCCTTAGCAATCTCCAAATAAGGAAATTCGTTAACGATTACCCCTTTTGAGGGGGAAGCTTGCTTTACCTCTGCAATTACACTCAGCTCGTTGGTTCTCAAATTCTGTTTAAAAGATTCCGCAAGTCCCTTGCTTTTACTCTGCCTACTAAGCAACTTTAATTCTTCAAACGTTACTTTCTGTTTGCATAACTCAAGTCGTTCAGATGTTGCTGCAACCAAATCATCTAATATCATACAGTAACCTCGTTATCATTCGTCAGCTTAACGAAATCATTCAGCTTAGCTAATGCTCTTTTGCTGTCTATTGCTTCTTTTGCTTCACGAATTCCTTCAAAAAAATCAACCTCAGGGTGTACGATGTGGATTGCGGCTGCAGCATTCAAAAGTACAACATCTCGCCTTGGACCGTTCACTCCGCTCAAAATATCACGGGTAATTTTTGCATTTTCTTGTGGAGTTCCTCCGACCAAATCTTGTTCCGTACAGCTATGAAAATCGAATTGTTCCGGCGTCAATTCATAATTTTTTATTTCTTTTTTATTGAACTCGACTACCTTAGTTGGACCGGTTAATGTAATTTCATCTAGTCCATCAGTTCCATGAACAATCATCCCTGAATTGGCACCTAATCGCTGCATTACTCTAGGTATAACTTGGAGCAGCTGGCCATCATATACACCCATTAATTGCATCTTTGCTCCCGCTGGGTTTGCAAGTGGTCCTAAAATATTAAAAATAGTTCTAAAAGCCAACTCTTTGCGGACTTTTGCAACATAGCGCATTGCTTGATGATACTCTTGCGCAAATAGAAAACAGATGCCATTTTTGTCTAAGATTTCAGCCGACTTTTTAGGATCAATATCTATTTTTGCTCCTAGGGCCTCTAATACATCCGCCGCACCGCTCAAAGATGAAGCTGCTCTATTTCCATGTTTTGTCACTGGTATTCCAGTCGCCGAAACAACAAAAGCTGTTGTTGTGGAGATATTGAATGTGTGGGCATTGTCACCACCAGTTCCTACAATTTCAAGTGTTTCTTTTTGACTGGAATCAAAATCTAGTGCGTGCTCCCTCATCGATTGAGCTGCTCCTGCAATCTCATCGACCGTTTCCTTTTTTTCTGCTAATGCTGTCAAAAATGCAGCAATTTGAATATCCGTTGCTTTATCTGACATTATTTCATCTGTTACTCGATTCATTTCCTCATAACTCAAATTACTACCACTGACAACTTTTTTTATTGCTTCTTTTATCATCTTTATATCCTCCTTAAGAATTGTTTCTATATGTGTGACCCATGTTTTAAAAGAATCTGCCATCGGAATTCTTCCATCTTTTCTCCTCCTAATAAAAAAGCGCCCATAACAGTCACCTGTTAAGGACGGATTTTCCGCGGTACCACCTTAATTCGCAGTTTCAGGCCAGTAGTTACTGTGCCTATAAACCACACCCTCACGGGATGCAAGCACATCCCAGACATCTAACGTGTATCTTACGTTGCGGAGTACTAACAATTTTCATGCTTTGACCGCACCCTCAGTGGTCCATTTAACAGTTTGCGTTCAACCGGACTCTCAGCAACGCCGATTCTCTGTATGTGCACAACTATCTTGATCTCCACTTCAGTAGTTTGTATGGATAAATATTAAATTTACTTTTTTCACTAGTTAAACTTTTAAGAAGTTCCGAATAATCGTATTTCCAACCGCTCTATCCGTCATAATTGATTCTGGATGATATTGGATTGCATATATATGCTTTCGACTATCTGAAAAGGACATTAATTCATTATCACTTGAGACACTCGTAATATTAAAATTCGAAGGTAATTGTTGATAATCCGCAATTAACGAGTGGTACCTAGCTGCTTGGAATTTATGGGGTGTTCCCTTTAGGATTTCATCAACATATTCTACCTTGATAGTGTCGACTTTCCCGTGCATCAGCTTTGGTGCAGTAACAATATCAGTATCAAAAGCTGCAGCGATTACCTCTAATCCCATGCAAACACCCAGTATTGGAATTTTACCAGCAAATTTATCAACGATCTCCAGACAATTACCTGCATCATTTGGGCGGCCTGGACCTGGTGAGATAATAATATGTTCCGGCTTTAACCTCGCAATTGCATCACAATCAACCTCATCATTCTTTTTTACCACAATATCAGAAGTAAATTGTCCAATTTGTTGATACAAGTTATAGGTAAAGCTATCATAGTTATCAATTAGTAATTCCATTTTTTTCACCTCTAAGACTGGACTTAGCTAATGCATTTCTTACTGATCTCGAT
Source organism: Liquorilactobacillus mali KCTC 3596 = DSM 20444 (assembly GCF_000260415.1). GTDB lineage: Bacteria > Bacillota > Bacilli > Lactobacillales > Lactobacillaceae > Liquorilactobacillus > Liquorilactobacillus mali. The sequence goes on along the minus strand of NZ_BACP01000056.1, from coordinate 61,178 downwards.
TTATTCAGGCATTCCTGATATTCATTTTTAGCTATACTATCAGCCACAATCCCAGCTCCTGTATGCAAAATACCATTTTGTCCATTCCTGTGCAGTAATCTAATTCCAATTGCCATATCGAGAGCACCTGAAAAGCTCATGTAGCCGAAACAACCGCCATAGATTCCTCGTTTAAAGTGTTCCAATTCGTTAATAATTTGAATTGCCTTAACTTTTGGTGCCCCCGATAAGGTCCCCGCCGGAAAAACAGCATCTAAGACATCCAGTGCACCTTTTTCTGGCAATGCCTGACTTTTAATGACAGATGCCAAATGAACAACAGTTGAAAATTTTTCTAGAAAAGCATGCTTTGTGACACGAATTGTTCCGAATTTACTTATCTGTCCAAGATCATTTCTCCCAAGATCAACTAACATGTTATGCTCCGCTAATTCTTTTGCACTGCCTAATAATTCTGCACAGTTTTTTTGATTCTTTGCGCTATCATCTGTCAACTTTCGGGTTCCTGCCAAAGGATAACTTGCAAGTTCTTGTCCTTTTCGCGTAATCAATGTCTCAGGTGAAGCCGCTACGGCAGCAAAGCCTTTTTGCTTAAAATAAAAGTGATAAGCATGCGGTTCGTCTACCATTAATTGCTTTAAAAGCGGTAATAAATCACCAGTTAAGTTTACTTTCTGTGGATTAGACATGATTAATTGAAAAATATCTCCTACTGTGATGTGTTCTTTTGCTATTTGAACTTTATTTGAATACTCGGCTTCATTAAAATACATTTGAAAATCACCGATCATCTTCAATTGCGGCATTTCATAAGTTTTGCTAATTCGTGCAAACACCCTCGTTTTCAGTTCCTCAAGTTCTTCTTTTGCCCGCTTATAGTTGGCTTCCAAATTTTCAGTTGCAATGCTGATAATCAAACTCACTTCTGATTTATCACGATTATACGCAATCAATTTGTCGCAACAGAATAATCCAATGTCTTGAATATTATCCGGATTGGCATGTTGAAAATTAATATGCTTTTGATAATATTTAGTATATTCATATGAGAAATAACCTATTAATCCACCAGTAAAAGGTGGAAGTCCTGAAATAACAGGCTGTTCATGCTCCTTTAAGACCTTCTCCAAATAATTATGGGGATTTACATCTTTTATTATTTTGTCCCTTTGTTTGTCGCTATCAATTAAAACACCATCTAAGACAGTAATGCTTCGTGTTGGCTGAATTACAAAATAACTATAATTTCCAAGTGCATGATTTCCACCTGAAAAATAAACTGTATCCTTATCGTGTGCCAGGGATAGTAATAACTGTTCTTCCTCGTCTTTTGTTAAAGATAAACGCTTAGCAACTGGGACAAAATTATAAGACGAAGCAATCTTTTTTAATTCATCAATTTCAGGAAACATTTTGTTACTCCTTTCTACAAAAAAATCCGCCCATAACAGTTACCTGCTAAGGACGGATTTTCCGCGGTACCACCTTAATTTGTAGCCCAAAAAGCAGCCAATTACTGCTTAATAAACCACACTCTTTACAGGATGCAATCACATCCCTGATATCTGACGTGTATCTTACGTTACGGAGTACTAACATTTCTCATGCTTTCACCGCACCCTCAATGGTCCATTTAATAGCTTGCGTTCAACCGGACTCTCAGCAACGCCGGTTCTCTGTATGTGCACAACTATCTTGATCTCCACTTCATAGGTTTGTATGGACGAATATTAAATTACGGTCATCATAAATCTTTGATATCTTTTTGTCAACAACATTTTAAATTTTTTTATGAACAAAACTAAAAGTAGCACACATATTTCACTGCAGTTTCACAGCATCAACAATTTCACGAATATCATCTGGCGTAGTGCGACAGCAACCGCCAATTATTTTAGCTCCTGACTTAACCCAAGTTGGAACTAAATCACTAAATTTCTGGGCTTTGTCGTTAACTTGCCATTTTTTCGAAATAGGATCGTATATATCACCATTGTTAGGATAGACGATTAATGGCTTTGTTGTTAACGAGTGAATCTCATTCAATGCAGGAGTTATATTCTCCATAGCCGTACAATTAACTCCAATTGCACTAATACTCTCAAATTGGTCAAGATACTTCACAACCTTTTTCAGAGGTGTGCCATCACATAATTTTTTATTATCTTTTATACTAAGTGCTACCCAGGCAGTCATTTTCGAAAATTTTCTTTCTAACAACTCCGTAATAGCTTCAAGCTCAACAAAGTTAGGCTGAGTTTCAATAGCAAATAAGTCTGCCCCAGCCTCAAACAAAGCCTGCATTCTTGGATAGTGAAAATCTTGAAAGGCTTTAATAGACAAATGGTAATCACCAGTGTACTCACTGCCATTGGCTAGAAAGGCTCCATATGGTCCAATACTTCCTGCCAATAATAATTTTTTGTTTCCTGAGGCCTTCTCCCTTGCTTCTTGTGCACAGAAAACAGCTTGTTTTATTAATGCAGAACTCTCGTCAGCACTTATTCCTTGTTTCATAAATGCCTGCTTCGTTGCTTGATAGGTATTCGTTATAGCTATATCTGCTCCGGCCTTAAAGTATTCCTGATGCACCGCTGTTATTTTCTGCGGTGCGTCAAGAAGAGCAGTTGCCGACCATAGCTCATTAGCAGTATCTACCCCAGCTTTTTCAAGCTCCGTTGCCATCGCTCCATCAAGTACCAATAATTTTCTCTCATTTAATAATTCAAGTAATGGTGATCTCATCTTAAGATTCCTCCTTCTCACCTTTTTCTTCATGTTTTCTCTTGAAAAAGTACAGTCCATAACACCCTAGAACAAAAGGTATCATATAAAATAATGCCGGCCTTTGGGTTGGATCAAATACAATTAAAATGCACGACAATAAACTGGCTATTAATGCAATCCACGGGATAAAGGGATATCCAGGTGTCACAAATTTAAGTTCATTAACTTTATGGCCTTCTTTTATCCAATTTTTTCGGAAATTAATTGCTGAAAGTGCAATTGCCGCCCAAACTAATACAACCGCAAGTCCTGAAATTGAAACCAGTACTAAATAAACAGTTGATGCTGCTACAACACTTGACAACAGTGCTAGGATTCCGCCCAACATACTAGCCGTTAATGCGTACAATGGAACTCCATTATTTGTTGTTTTAGCAAAAAAAGAATTAATCATCTTCTCATGCGATAACGACCATAACATTCTAGTTGAAGCATACAAACCCGAATTAGCAGCCGACAAAATTGCTGTTAAAATCACAAAATTCATAATGTCACCTGCAAATGGAAGTCCAATACTCTTAAAAACAAGAACAAATGGGCTTTGACCTACCCCTGCCTGTTTCCAAGGAATAAGTGTTGCCATTACGGTAATACTGCCAATGAAAAAAATGATTAGTCGCCACAGTGTTGTGTGAATTGCCTTGGGGATCGTTCTAGCTGGATCTTTAGCTTCTCCAGCAGTGACACCAATTAATTCTGTTCCTGAAAAAGCAAAATTAACGGTTAGCATTGTGGTAAAAACACCTTTAAATCCTGTGGGAAAAAGTCCATTTGCATAAAGATTGTGAAATAATGGTTGCGGATTATATTTCTTAAAAGAAAATATTCCGAAGATAGCAAGTATCCCAACTCCAATAAAGAAAATAATTGCCAATACTTTAATACTTGCAAACCAAAATTCTGTTTCAGCAAAGAAACGAACAGAAAATGCATTGGAAGCAAAAATAATGATCATGAATAGTAAACTCCAACACCACGTTGGTATCTTAGGAAACCAATTTTGCATAATCAACCCTGCAGCTGTAAATTCTGAACCTAATGCAACGGTCCATGTAAGCCAGTACAAAATGGCGACAGTGAATCCCGTTGCAGGTCCGATAAAACGTGTTGCATAAACATGGAAAGAACCTGTTTGTGGCATAGCAACTGCTAATTCTCCCAAGCAAAGCATTACTAAATAAACAATTACTGCACCAATCCCATAGGCTAAAATCGTTCCGACGGGTCCTGCTTGATGAATTGTATACCCCGAACTCAAGAAAAGACCGGTTCCAATTACACCACCTAAAGAAATCATAAATAGATGCCTTACTGTCATCTCTCGCTTCAATTTCTCGCCCTTATCTGTCATATCAAATTCTCCATTCTTAAATAACTATTTTAAAAAAATTCCAAGCACGATTAACCCAACGCTATCACTATCAAGTATTTCATTTCTGAAAAAATATTGGATACTTCCCAGCAAATGCTTTTACCTCTTACTATATCAAACGTTTAAGTATTCTCCGACTTTATTAATTGAATTACTTAATTCCAAATTTAAATTATGAATTTTTTATAAAACCCATGATTTTTATGCTAATAAAAACCTCATAGTCAATTTAGACTACGAGGCGATTAATCGCGCTACCACTCGATCTTTGATTGCTAAGTCATCTTAACAATCCTCAACAGGTCTTGATTTTAATTTAGAAATCATAACCTTGATACGCTAACGGGCATAACCGTCTCATGCTCACTTTTTCTCAGCTCACAATCAATTTCTCTAAAAAGACCATCTTCTCTTGCCTTTCATGAACTACTCTCAACACCGTAGTCTCTCTGTGCATGTCCAAACAAAATACTCATCTTTCATAAAATACAATAACTCAGATATATACTACTATAATAAAGAGCAGCAACCCCCCTTCCAATTTTATCTACACAAAAAAAGTCCCTTGCTCATAAATAATTATCAAGCAAGGGACGAAATTTATTCGCGGTACCACCCTTTTTCGCACCAAAGGTGCCTCAACAGTACAAAAATACCTGGGAATTTAACGGTTCCTACCGAATACCTGGTTTATAACCAAACACCACTTGTTCAAAGTTCATCTTCACTAATCGCGCTAATACCTACTCTCAGCATCCTAGGTTCTCTTATAATTAGCCCTCACAGTTACTCTTCTTCTCATAAGATTATCATCTTTAATAAAAACTTAAAGCTATTTTACCGCTTATCAGCTATTACGTCAATCATTTTTTAAACATTTTTTACTTTAATGAATTTTCTAATACTTTATCTATATTAATAAATTTTAACGTAAATTGATAATATAAATATAGTTTAAATCAGCTACTAGCTGAAAAGTTTTGATTTATAAAACGCGTTTGTCTGTAATCCTTAAAAATAATTAAGAAGTCGTTATAGTAATAATTCACCATGAACAAGGATAACAAAATTTGCTTAGTACTATTAATTATTCATTTTTAGCCATTAATTCAATCAAATAATCTGCAAATCCGCTTGTTGAAAGTTCAGTTGCTTGTGGCAATGCTGCCGCGAAATCAACTGTCACATGCTGTTCCTCAATTGCAGTCGCAACCGCACGTTTAATCTCCAGTGCAACTTCATTCCACCCAATATATTCAAATAACATTACTCCTGAAAGAATCAGTGAAGTTGGATTCAACTTGTTTTGTCCCGCAAATTGAGGAGCTGTCCCATGTGTGGCTTCAAAAACAGCGCGTTTAGTCTGATAATTAATATTCGCACCGGGTGCAATCCCAATACCACCAACTTGAGCAGCCAGCGCATCTGATATGTAATCTCCATTCAAGTTCAGCGTTGCAACTACATCAAAGTTTTCAGGATGTAATAATGACTGTTGAAAAAAGTTATCGGCAATAATATCATTAACAATCACTTTACCATCCTTTTTTGCTTGTAGTTGAGCTTTGTCAGCAGCCGTCTTATTTTGTTGCTGCTTAATTTGATTGTATTCAACACTTGTAAATACTTGATTTTTTAACTCTGCCGCAACCTCATAGCCCCATTTTTTAAAGTTACCTTCCGTTTTTTTCATAATATTTCCCTTATGTACAAGGGTCAGATAACTTTTCTTTTGCGAAATAGCATAATTAAGGGCTGCTCTTACGATTCTCTTAGAGCCCTCACTTGAAACTGGTTTAATTGCAAAAGATGATGTCTCAGGAAAGCGAACTTTATTCTCTTGGTGATTGTCCTTTAATAAATTCAATAACTTTTTTGCCTCTGCCGAACCGCTCTCAAAATCAATTCCAGCATAAATATCTTCTGTATTTTCTCTAAAAACTGTAATATCAACATTTTCTGGGTGTTTAACAGGTGACGGGGTTCCCGCATAATATTGCACTGGTCGGACACATGCAAATAAATCCAATTCCTGCCTTAGTGTCACATTAATCGAACGGTGTCCCTCTCCAACAGGTGTTGTCAGTGGTCCCTTAATAGCAACTAAATATTCCTTGAAAGCCGCTAATGTCTCGTCTGGAAGCCAACTTCCACTATCCTGATAAGAAGCCTCCCCAGCTAAAACCCTTTTCCAGTGAACCTGCCGATTATCACCATAAATCTTATTAACAGCACTATCAAAAACACGCCGTGCGGCTTGCCATATTTCCGGCCCAATTCCATCTCCAGCGATAAAAGGAATTATTGGATTATCAGGCACAAACAGCTTTCCATCAACAAGCTTTAATTTTTCTGGTTGTTTCATTTATCATTCCACCTTAATCATTTCTTTGTGTAATGTCGGTCAGTAGGTCCAACATATTCTGAGTTAGGACGAATCAGACAATTTTCTTGCCGTTGCTCCATAATATGAGCTAACCAGCCTGCAGTCCTACAAGTTGCAAAAATCATAGTAAAAACTGATTTGTCAAGACCTAAGCAATGATATATCAAAGCAGTATAGTAGTCGACGTTTGGATGAAGTCCAAACCGTTCTAACATATATTCGGCGAGTTCTTGCTGAATCTTAAAATATCGTTCATTTCCAGTTTGTGGAGCCAATTCTGCTGCGATCTTTTCCAAAATAAATGCACGAGGATCTCCATTCTTATAAATTCGGTGACCAAATCCCATTATTTTACGTTTTTTCTTCAGTTGAAGTTCAACATAGTCTTTGGGCTTAATCTGCTTCTTCTCAATATCTTCAATCATCTCAAAAACACGTTCATTAGCTCCTCCATGAAGCGGACCCTTTAAGGCTGAAACTGCCGCTGTTAGGCATGAATAATAATCAGCAAAAGTTGAAGCAACAACACGAGCAGTGAATGTCGAGGCATTAAACTCATGATCAGCTTGTAAAATCATGACGCTCGAAAACATTTTAGTTAGCTTTGCGTCAGGGCGCTCTCCTCTAATCATGTATAAAAAGTTTTCAACAACACTCAAATTAGGATCAACATCAATTAGCGTTTCATTATCTTTGATTCGCAAAATAGCAGCAATTGCCGTTAACATTTTTGCTAAGATTTTAGGCGGTTCATCATGTTCAACATCGTTTGTCGTTCCCAAAAGTGATGTTGTCGTCCTGAGAATACTCATTGGATGCTGCGGCTCCTTAGCAATGTATAGTAATAAACGAATTGTTTCAGCAGGTAAAATCATCTTACTAACCAAATCAGCCCGAAAATCGCGAAGTTCCTGCTCACTAGGCAGCCTTGTATGCCACAGTAAAAAAACAACTTCTTCAAATGAAGCTTCACTCAATTCTTCAATCGGGTACCCAGCATAAGTTAAATGGGCCCCGGCCGTAGAACTTATTTTAGTTTGGTCGACCACTACACCTGCCAATCCTTTTGGATAATCCATCCCAATTCTCCTCCTTTGTATTAACTTAGTTACCAGAAATCTTTTTTTCTAATACATATGGCAAAATTCCATTTGTCTGATAATACTTGATATCAATAGGTGCATCAAACCGCGAAACCACATCAAACTTAGTAATCTTATTTGAAGATTTAGCTGTTACGTGAGCGTATTTACCATCTAATTCAATTGAAAAACTTTCTGCCCCATCTAGTTTAAGTGATTGTGCATTTTCGTTTGGTAAGTATTGCAGCGGCAAGACTCCCATCATTACCAAATTAGAACGATGAATTCTTTCGAAACTCTCAGCAATAACAGCCTTAACACCTAACAATTGAACTCCCTTAGCCGCCCAGTCTCGAGATGACCCCATTCCATAGTCCTTTCCGGCCAAAATTATTGAGCCTATTTTTTTTGCACGATAACTCATTGCGGCATCATAAATTGTAGTTTCTTCACCGGTTAACCAATTCTTGGTAAAACCACCTTGTTTATCTGGAGTTAACTGATTTTGAAGACGAATATTTGCAAGTGTTCCTCTAATCATAACCTCGTGATTTCCCCGTCGTGATCCATAGGAATTAAAATCCTGGGGCTTTACTCCTCGTGATAACAAATATTTTCCTGCTGGTGTTCTTTGACCTATGAACCCAGCCGGAGAGATGTGATCCGTAGTAATTGAATCACCTAATTTTGCTAACACTCTCAAACCAGTCAATTTTTTTTCATTCTTTTCAAACAACGGTGGCGAAGCAAGATATGTTGATTTTTTATCCCAATTGTAATTGGTCGACTTAGTGCTTGGAAGGGCATTCCAGCTTGCATTTTGCTTAAAAATATTCCCATAATTTTTTGAGAATAAGCTTGGCTTCAAATACTTGTGGATTACTTCACTTACTTCTTCAGCAGCGGGCCAAAGATCAGTTAAATATACCGGTTCTTGCTTTTGATTGTATCCAAGTGCTTCTTTACTCAAGTCAATATCCAGTGTACCTGCCAATGCATATGCAACAACTAATGGAGGTGAAGCTAAATATGTGTCCTTAATAAGCGGATTTACTCTACCTTCAAAATTACGATTACCACTTTCAATCGCCGCCAACGGATACCCAGTCTCCGCAACTACTTCCTGCACGCCATCTTTTAACTTTCCTGAATTACCAATACATGTCGTACAGCCATAACCGACTATGTTGAATCCTAAATCATCAAGATATTTTTGTAATTTTGCAGCAGCAAGATATTCTGTAACTACGCGTGAACCGGGTGCAAAAGACGTCTTTACATACTCTGGAATCTTCAAACCATTTTCGACTGCCTTCTTAGCTAGTAAACCTGCTGTGATCAAAATTTCTGGATTTGATGTATTTGTACAACTCGTGATTGCAGCAATTCCTAATGCTCCCGGACGTAACTGAAAATTATTTTCATCTATACTAACCACGCAATCATCCAGCTCATCATATTTTCTGAACTGTTGTGCAAGTTGGGGCAACTTGACCAAATCCTGCGGTCTCTTGGGTCCAGCAACACTGCTTTCGACCTCACTTAAATCTAGTTCTACGTATTCTGAATATTTTCTTTGACTATCTTGATTTTCTTGATAAATCAAGGAATTTTCCCGAGCATATGCTTCAACAATTTCAATTTGATCTTTAGTACGATCAGTCAGCCGCAAATAATCAATTGTTTGTTGATCAATTGGGAAGAATCCGCATGTAGCACCATATTCAGGAGCCATATTTGAAATTGTTGCGCGGTTAGCCAGAGGTAAATTCTTTAACCCCGGTCCATAGAATTCAACAAACTTTCCCACAACATTAAAATCTCTTAACACATGGGTCAAGGTCAACGCTAAATCTGTCGCAGTTGCCGTAGTAGGCAGTTCTCCTGTCAGATACACTCCTACCACCTGCGGCATTGGAAAGTAAGATTCCTGTCCAAGCATGCTGGCTTCGGCTTCAATTCCGCCTACTCCCCAGCCCAGCACACCCAACGCATTAATCATTGTAGTATGTGAATCTGTACCTACCAAGGTATCTGGAAATAAAGTTGGTACTGAATCGTCGGATTGTCTGATAACTGACGAAAGATATTCAAGATTAACCTGGTGAATAATTCCAGTATCTGGAGGAATTACAGATAAATTATCAAAACTTTCCTGTGCCCACTTCAAAAATAAATAACGTTCCCGATTGCGCTTGAATTCTTGCTTGATGTTATATTCAAATGCATCTTCATTCCCAGCCATATCAACTTGAACAGAGTGATCAATCACTAGATGAACTGGAACATCAGGATTTATCTCATCAGGATTTTGTCCGCGTGCTTCATATTCTTCACGCATTGCCGCTAAATCAACCAATGCAGGAACCCCTGTAAAATCTTGCAATATTACTCGTTCAGGTTTATACGGAATATCATGATCATGTTTTTGATCCCAATCCAGAAAATTAGATAAGAATTGTTGCATTTCTGTATGTGTTTCACTTCTACGTAGTGTCAACTCTAATAAAATTCTAATTGAATATGGTAGTTCTTGAATCTTCTTACCATGATCCACCATAAATTTATCAATATTGTAATACTTGTATTTTTTGCCATCAATCACGATATCATTACTATAAGTATCTGGCATAGTTAACCCTCCATCTCTTTTTTGATACGTTTTAATTTCCGCTATTCTAACATAATTTTAATAATGGGCAACTTACATCCTATGTTAATTCATCTTTTTTCTTTACCATTTATAAACTTTATTGCTTTGAATTTTTTCTAAACAATTATGTAAGCGCTACCTTTTTTGCAAAGCAAATTGCTTTACCTGTTATTCTTATTTTTATTATTATATTTATTTTTTTCATAAAAAAAATAAAGTGCATCGAAAATTAAATTTCAATTCACTCTACTTCACTATCTATTATTTTTTTGAATTCTATTCACTATCAAATTCACAGTATTTACTATATTTTTAATTGTTATTACTAGAAAAATAGTTTTTAACTCCTAAATACTGATAAATCGAATTCTGCGTCAAAAGCTGCTCTTTTGTCCCTGAAACCAACTGATTGGCCGTCAAAAACCAAATATTATCACTACATCTCCGTGTGAACTCAATGTCATGTAAACTAACAAGAAAAGTCTGTCCGTTTTCTTTTCCTTCCATTATCATGTTATACAAGACTTGCTGATATTTCACATCTAAATATGTCATGGGTTCATCAAGTAATAAAATATCTGTTGCTTGCAAAAAGGCGTAGGCTAACCACGTTCTTTGCTGCTGGCCTCCTGATAAAGTGTTAATATCACTGGTCAGCAACTTCGTCAATCCTAGATTTTTTATTGTTTTTTCTACACTTACAATGTCATTTTTCCTACCATGTAATTGAGCAATTTCAAGTAATTGACCCACCGTAACGTAATCAAAAACCTGATTCTTCTGTGACAAATAAAAAACTGTTTCTGCATTCTTTATTACTCTTCCCTTACTAGGATTCTTAAGTTGGGCCATTGCCATCATTAAAGTTGTCTTTCCACTGCCATTTGGACCTAAAAGAACTGTTATTCGCTGATCCTGTAGGGCTCCACTGATTCCGTGAAAAACCGGCTTCTTGTTGTATTCCATTGTTAACTCTTCAAACTGCACGCGACCACCTCGTTAGTAGCAATAAGAATGCAGGTGCTAGTAATACTAATAAAACTGCATTCGTAGGTAATTCCGTCGGATAGAAAATAAAATGTGCGACTGTATCTGCCAAAAGCACATCCAAAATGCTAAAAACAATAACAAACGGTATTCTTGCGATTATTCCAAGATGAGTGTATTCACGAATCAATTGATTAATTACCACCCCTGCAAAGAAAACTGTTCCTAAAACAGCTGTTACTGCACCTAACAACCCTGCCGCTATTAACTGTAAATTCAAGGCAATTTTAGCTTCATCGATTCCAAGTTGTTTGGTCTGCAGTTCAGGCAAAGCAAAATATTGTAAATATCTGCTATTTTTTCTCCAAGAAGCAATTGCTACTAAAATAATCAGGACCAACCAGCCAACATCAAGCCATGTGACATTTGCTAGGCTTTTACCAGTCCAGCCACTGCTCTCAGTCAAGATAGTCGTGAGTGCATTGAAAAACATTGCAAGACAAAATCCACCTATAACTAAGAATAAAACATGATTATGATATTTGAAGATACTGCCGCGCAGTAATAACAAACACAGTATTCCCGCAACTGTCCCAATTAAGACACGATATATCAATGAACTTGGTACTAAAACCGTTATTAATGCAATCATTAATTCCGAACCGCTTGCAATCCCTATCATGGAGCCATCAAGATATGGCTGTCTCAATGTTGCTGCCAGCAACAATGCACTTAATCCTATAGCAAACCCTGTTCCAAGTTCAAATATTAACCTTGGCAGCCTTAATTGAACGATAATTAGTTGCCAATCGCTTTGGTTTTCTATTCTGAATATTAACTGAAAAAAAACTAGGAAAATACATCCTAAAAGCATTAAACCAAAACTTTTTTTTGCTTATTTGTCAACCTGATCAAGCCACCTCTTTACCTGATTGTATGCTTGTCTAACTTTCAAGTTAGCTGTTGGTGAAAACTTCGGTGCTTCTACATCGTAGACATGTTTCTCCTTGACTGCTTTCAAATTATTATAAGGGCTTTGTTTGAAAGTTGTTATAAAAGCTGCTTTTACCTGTTTAGGCATTGCATGCGCTAACCGAATAACAATATCTGGATTAGCCTCTGCAATTGCTTCACTGCTTGCTGTGGTATAAAGCGAAGTCGGACTTGCACCGACCACCTCGCCACCAGCTCTTTTAACTAAATCACCTAGGTAAGTTTTTGAGTTCATCGCCAAAAAACTCCCGCCAGGCATTCCCATTAATATCAATACCTTTGGTTTCTTGACTCTGCTGACATTCTTTATCTTTATTCGTGAAAGCAACTTTTGTGCGTCTTTTTGTCTATCATATTTTCTACCCAGGTACTTAATGCTCTTTACTAAACTCTCGTAATTTTGAAAATTCAAGGATTTCATACGTATCTTTTGTTCTTTTAACTTACTTTGATACTCATCCGTCAGTTCTGAGTCTACATAAACTATATCGGGCTTAGCCGTCAGTAAATTATCCCAATTAATACTCACATGATTGCCCACACGCGTAACATTATGGTATTTACTCGGTACTTTTTGAAGGCTACTATCACTCGGAACACCGACCAATTTCATATTTAAGCGGGAGAAAACATCTGTAATAGCTACCGTTGTTGTAACTATTCTAGGCTGCTTTTCTGATGATTGACTATCCAGCTTTTTCTGACTCAAATACACTAATCCAACTACTGCCATTAAGATAATAATGCCTGAAATTATTTTTATTACTTTTTTAGATTTTATAATGGCGAATCAACCCCCATGCTCCAACACAGCCGCCAATTAATATTGCCGTTATTGAAAATCCGAGCACACTCTTATTACCGCTTTTGCTTTTATTATTCTTGTTTTCTTTTTTCTTATTCTTATTCTTTTTTGTTTTATCTTCTTTATCCTTAGTTTTTTTACTGTTGTTTTCCTTTTTACTAGCTGTCTTACTTGTACTTTTACTGGATATGTTTGAAGTAGTGGCAGAAGACTCTATTGAGACAGAACTAGAAGAGGTCGTTGCTACAGTTGAACTAGTGCTGTTTGAAGATGCAGTCTTATTAGCTGCACTGCCACTGGATGTTGAACTATTGGTTTGCTTCGAACTTGCCACAGTACTTTGTGCAGTACTTTGTTGGCTGACCGAAGACGAACTACTAGTAAGTTCAGGAACACTCCCACCATTCATTAGTAAGGTAAAACCATATGTGTGATGGTAATCCATACTATCAATATCAACTTTCATATTGCCTGACATCGACTGCTTTACAGACTTTGTAGTAAAGGAAAAAGTGTAATAATCTGCGTTCCCAGAGGTACTTTTGCTGACCTGTGGCCCCTGACCATTAATATTCAAAATTTGTACAGGAAATGAACCTAAATCATGGCTTGTTTTGATCGTGATACTAACATTATATTGTCCTTGTCCAACCGAAACAGTTGCTGGTTTCACAAAATACGCATCCGCAATAGATGTCTGCGATGTGCCATATTTTTCAATTGTATAGTTAACTTGATACGAAGAAGCAGAAACTTCTATCGTTTTCATAAAGAAAACCAATAAGAAAGTCCCTGCAACTAATAATAAATATTTAATTCTCATTTACTAAATCTCCTAATACTTAAAAGTGTTCCTCCTAATCCAACTGCAGTAATAAGTGCCAAGACACCTAAGATTGAAGCATAGGAATAATTAGACTCACCTGTTTGTGGAAGAGTTGTTCCACTTGATTTCACAGAACTATCAGCACTTAAATTTACAGAACCATCTGTACTTGATGAACTATCACTTGGATCTGTAGAAACTGCCTTAGCTGGTGCAACTACATCTTCAATATCTCCATTTCCCCCAGTTGTTGCAGCTTTACCATCATTATCAGTTTCCACACTTGTTCCTCCAGTGATACTTTTAATGACTGCCAATGCTTGAACATTATGAGTAAACATATTAGGAACTGTATATGTCATATCAAGCAAAATTTTGTTACCTGCTGTTAAATCAGCAGCTTTTTCTTTGCTCAAAACAGCAGTCCATGTTCCACTTGTTGCATCTGCTGAAGCGACGTTTTTGGTCATTTCTACACCATCAAATTTAACCGTTGTCATGTAATCCATCATTTTACCTTGTGTAATTGTAACAGTTGCTGTTCCATCAGCATTCTTTTGGATCTTAATTGTTGTATCCCAGATACCATCCTCTTGAATCATGGACAAAACATTTAGATCATTACCGTTACCATCAACCTGATGATATTCAACTGTTGCTGTTTCAACAGAATTTGTTGAAGCAGCACTTGAACTTATTGAACTTGCATTAGAGCTTGATACACTGCTTGAACTTGCTGCACTGCTACTTGAACTTGTTGAAGTTGCATTAGAACTTGGTGCGCTACTTGAACTTGCTGAACTGGAACTCGTTGAAGTTGCATTAGAGCTTGATGCGCCACTTGAACTTGCCGAACTCGATGATGAACTTGCTGAACTGGAACTTGATGAATCTGCATCAGAAGTTGTCTTAATAACTGCATCAGGTACACCACTATTAATTTTTACATAAAAACTAGGATTTCCATTATATCCACCAGAACTATAACTTACATCTGCTAAATACACATCACCATTAACTAAATCTAAAGCCTCTTGAGACGTTAAGCTAGCAGTCCACGTACCGGTATTTCCTTCACTTTTTTCGACTAGCGAGTGCCCATCGAAATTAGCACCAGTCATTATTGACATGCCCGATACTTGAGAAAAAATTAATTTTGCCTCATTGCTTGAATCAACAACAAGTTGTACAGATGTACCCCACATATTATCCATTGATGAAGCAGTGGTTGTAGCCTCGTCTTTATAATATCCAACATTCAATGTATATGTACCTGATGGCAAGACTTTTACGCTATCTGCATTCGCATTCGCGGTTTTAAAGGCCAGTGTAAAAAATGCAAACGCAATCATTAACACAAAAACAAACTTCTTTTTCATTAAGTATTCCCCCTATTCTTTAATTGAGAATCAATATCAATTAAGTTGAACTAATTCTAGCACACTCACGGAAATATTCAATAACTAATCAAAAAAAATTTATATAGATGAGAAAGTTTATTAGTGCACAATATTTATTACATTAGATTTTTTAAAAATAATATAAATTATCTGCCTATCTTTAATCTTTCTTATTATTTTTGAATTGCTCTTGTTTTTTCTTTTTTAATAAACTATAATGACACATTGTCACATGACAAGTCGTCATAAAAAGGAGGAAGTTATAATGCCCAAAGATACTTTTTTCAATCTTGCTCTCCCCAAAAAAGCGAGACTCTTCGCTGCAATCAGTCATGAATTTTCAACAAAAAGTTTTGATGATTCAGCAATCAGTGAAATTATCGAATCCGCAGGTATCCCTAGAGGAAGTTTCTATCAATATTTTGATGATAAATTAGATTGTTATCTCTATTTTGTTGGACAAATTCAAAAAGAACGTAATGAACTCTATCTAACTATTTTGAAGAAAACTGATGGAGATTTATTCGAAGCATCCAAGCAATTTTTTGCATCAAATATTATGGATGTATTAGAAGGAAGTCATTCCAAATTTTATCAAACAATGATTGAGGCACATGATTTTCGTCTTCAAAAATCACTAGGACATGGAAATATACATCAATTGACCCAGGAACTATATGAGCAAACTAATTTATCTCTCTTACGAATTAAGTCATTTGAAGAATTTAGTGATTTGGTCAGTCTGATGTTGAGTATTTTCTTTAAATCTGTTGGAAATTACTTTCACCTTCAACGAAAAAAAGAAGACTCAATTTCTGTCATTGCTGTGCAGGAGAAGTGTCTTAAAATGCTTTCTTGGCTCCAATATGGGGTTACAAAAATAAATTGATTCAGATGTTACGGAGGTCGATTATGTATAAATTAGTTCGCAATCGCTTAGAAAAATGGCCAGTTTTGGCCGCTGCACTATTCATGATTATTCAGGTTTTCTGTAATCTCAATTTACCAACACTCACTTCTGATATGATCAATAAAGGAGTGTCTACTGGTAACACAACCTATATTTGGCATACTGGTGCAAAAATGTTGGGAATAGCACTAATTGGAATTTTAGCTTCAGCAGGTAATGTTTTTTTTGCATCAACACAAGCTCAAAAACTTGGCACCAAATTGCGAAATGCATTATTTGAAAAAGTTCTTAATTTCGGAAATCACGAAGTTGATAAATTTGGTGCTTCTTCACTCACAACAAGAACAACAAACGATGTATTACAAATTCAAAATGTGACAGTTATGATTTTGCGAATGATGCTTCAAGCACCTGCAATGTTAATTGGCGGCATCATAATGGCTTATCTAAGTGAAAAAAAACTCACAATTGTATTTCTTGTATCACTACCACTATTGGCAATTGCAATTGGAATTGTTATGTCCTTTGCTGGTCCATTATTCAGCAGTTTACAAAAAAAGATTGATCGCATTAACCTTGTTTTTCGTGAAGGATTAACTGGTGTTCGCGTTGTTAGAGCTTTCCGGCAGGATAATTTTGAACAAAATCGTTTTGAAGATGCAAATAAATCATATACAGATACCGCAATCAAAGCCTTCAGCTTGGTATCTTTGATGTTTCCAATTATGACATTAATTCTGAATGGAACAAATATCGGAATTATCTGGATTGGAGCCAACTTAGTTTCCGATCGCTTAATGGAAATAGGAAATTTAGTATCATTTATGACCTATGCTGCAATGATTCTATTTAGTTTCATGATGCTCTCAATGGTTTTTGTATTTATTCCAAGGGCTCAGGCAGCAGCAGTTCGTATTCAAGAGGTCTTAGATACAGAATATTCAATTAAGGAAGATTCAAATCCTACTTCTTTGAATAATTCTGAACTCTCACTAGAATTTAAAAATGTTGCTTTTCGCTATGCTCATGCTGAACGTCGCGCACTTGAATCAATAAATTTTAACCTACATTCGGGTGAAACACTCGCAATCATTGGTGGAACTGGTGCTGGTAAATCAACTTTAGTAAATTTGATTCCGAGGTTATACGACGTTGAGTCAGGTCAAATCAATCTTAATGGAACAGATATTTCCACACTGTCACAAAGCAAACTTCATGAACAGATTGCATTTGTTCAACAAAAAGCTTTCCTATTTAAAGGTACAATTCGCAGTAATTTGCAAGTTGGAAAACCGAATGCGACGGAGGATGAAATGTGGCATGCACTTGAACTTGCCCAAGCGGCCGAATTTATTAAAGACCTAGATAATGGCCTAGACTCCATTGTAGAACATAACGGAGCCAACTTCTCAGGTGGACAGCGCCAACGCCTCGCAATTGCTCGTGCAATCATTAAACCAGCCGATGTCTATATCTTCGATGATTCATTCTCTGCACTTGATTTTAAAACAGATGCAAAATTGCGTAAGGCCCTATCCAATGATAAAAAAATTAGTCAAAGCATCGTTATCATAGTCGCTCAGAGAATTGCAACCGTTACGACGGCTAACCAAATCATTGTCCTTGATGAGGGACAAAATGTTGGTAAAGGAACACATGCAGAACTGAAAAAAACTAACTCAACCTATCAAGAAATTATTAAGTCACAATTGAAAGGAGAGGATATTTAATGGCTAATCACGGACCTGCAAGTAACATAGGTAAAGTAACAGAAAAGCCCAAAAATTTTTGGCAAACAACATGGCGTTTGTGTAAGTATATGGCACCATGGAAATGGTTCTTATTCATTGTTGTTGCATTCGCCATCGGTTCTGTAATATTCCAAATTCTTTCACCCAAAATTTTAGGTGAAGCAACTACTACTATTTATAATGGTTTCCTAAAAGGATATAAAGAAATGAAAGCTGGGCAACAGCTCAACTCGCTTCCTATCAACTTTACAAAAATTAAAAATATTTTGCTGACTGTCGGTGTCATGTATGTTCTTTCAGCTTCTCTATCTTTTTTCCAGCAATTGATTATGGCTAATGTCTCACAAAAAATCGTTTTCCGCCTTCGTCAAGACCTTAAGTCAAAACTACAACGGCTTCCAATCGTATATTACGATACTCATTCAAATGGTGATATCATGTCTCGTGCAATTAACGATATGGATAATATTGCTGGGACACTGCAACAAAGCCTCGCACAGATTGTCACGAGTGCGGTAACTTTTGTTGGTGTCTTGTTCATGATGCTTTCAATCAGTTGGGAAATGACCTTAATTGCCTGTATTACAGTTCCACTTGGTATACTTGTTATTTCACTGGTAGCTCCACGTTCTCAGAAGTATTTTGCGGCGCAGCAAAAGAGCCTAGGGTTGCTTAATGATCAAATCGAAGAAAGTTTTTCGGGTCATGCTGTTGTTAAAACATTCAACAAAGAAAAATCAAGTATCAAGACATTTAAAGAGCAAAACAACACCTACTATCGTTCTTCCTGGAAAGCTCAATTCATCTCTGGTCTGATTATGCCGCTCATGAACTTTGTTTCTAACATTGGCTATGTCTTTGTTGCTGTTGTTGGTGGTTTAAAAGTCGCAAATGGTCAAATTACACTAGGGAATATTCAGGCTTTCTTGCAATATGTCAACCAATTTACTCAACCAATTACACAGCTTGCCAATTTGGCCAACACTATTCAGGCCACGGTTGCATCTGCTGAGCGTATTTTTCAAGTATTGGATGAAGAAGAAATGCAAAATACTAGTGTTGCTGTAGCAGATGAATCACAAAATACCGCAAAAATTAAATTTGGACATGTCGCTTTTGGTTACAATAACAGCGAAATTCTAATTAAGGATATGAATCTTACAGTTAAATCCGGTGAAAAGGTTGCTATTGTAGGTCCTACAGGAGCCGGTAAAACTACTTTGATCAATTTGCTCGAGCGCTTTTATGACATTAAAGGCGGTTCACTTAAAATTGATGGCCGTGATACTAGAAACCTAACGCGTGAACAAGTCCGCTCACATTTTGCAATGGTTTTGCAAGACACTTGGCTCTTCACCGGTTCGATTTACGATAATATCAAATACGGACGTGAAAATGCTTCAGAAAAAGAAATCTATCAAGCTGCTAAAGCTGCCCATGCTGATACATTCATTCGACAATTACCTAATGGCTACCAAACAATTTTGAATGAAGAAGCTTCGAATATATCACAAGGACAGCGCCAACTCCTAACAATTGCACGTGCTTTCTTAGCAAATCCGGATATCCTAATTTTGGACGAAGCAACCAGCTCAGTTGATACTAGAACCGAAATCCTTATTCAAAAAGCAATGGGACGCTTACTCGATAATCGTACTAGCTTTGTAGTTGCCCATCGTCTTTCTACAATTCGTGATGCAGATAATATACTAGTAATGAATCATGGCTCAATTGTTGAAACTGGAAATCATGACTCATTAATGAAACAAAATGGATTTTATGCCGACTTATACAATAGTCAATTTACTGTTCCAGTTGATTAGTCGAAATAAAATAAAAAGAACCGCGATAAAATGTAATGATTCTCTAAAATCAGATTTTTGATCTAATTCCAGAGTTCATCAAACAATTACCGCGGCTCTTTTTTTATCATTATTTGTTACTTCAAAATCTATATTCCAATCACTCTAATAAGAGCTAAGGAGATAATTCCAACAACTACAATTACCAAGAGGCTTCTGGTTAATATCGCACTCAGGATTGTTGGAACTGATGCCACTAAATTCTCAATATCTAAACCTGGTAGCTGACCTAGATGCTGAACAAATAAACTTTCAAACCAGAGAGCAGACATTATTGTGATTGGAACAAAACTCAAAAAGCTCACCGCTTTTTCATTCAACTTATATTTTTTTAAAATCACCAAAGGAAAAACTTTAGATAACCAAACTACAAACCCAGAAGATATAATAATCGTAAACACATAATTAAAAGAATACATTTTTCATTATCACTCCAAAGGAACAGCCTAAAATTGTTGCTAACAAAATTAGTATATTTGCAGGAATAAAAATCAATCCAATATATATTGCAAGTAATGTGAATAAAACAACCAATAATTGCAACATCATCTTGATTTCTCTTTCACTGATGATTTGCAGATACAATAGACCAATGAACATTGCAACTAACGCAAAGTCCAAACCGAATTTCTTTGGTGTTCCTACATAATCACCTATCAAAGCTCCAGTAAATGATGCAATTGCCCACGTAAAATATGCTATCAGATTACTTATATTAAGCCATTCGAAATTCAATCTTTTTTTTGTATAATTAATTTTATTCATACTCAATACGTATGTTTCGTCAGTCAGCAGTGTCCCCAATAATATATTTTTTAAAACTGACTCTTGCTCCAAATAAGGTGCAACTGACATACTGATCAGAATCATTCTTGCATTTACTAGGAAAGTTGCCAAAATAATTGGCAGTAACTCACTATGTCTAATAATCATACTAATTATAACAAATTGAACTGATCCGCCATACGTAATCATTGACATCAATAAGACTTCTAATACTGTCAATCCAGAGGCTCTGCCGACGATTCCAACAGTTATTCCGATCCCAACATATCCAAGAACTGTAGGCATCGTCTCGATAACTGCCCGCTTTCTTGTTAATTGATCATTCACCTTTTCCGCCTTTCACTCTCTTGAGTATTACTCAATCTTGTCTAGTGCTTGTTTAAGATCTGCAATTAAATCTTCGGCATTTTCAATTCCGATTGAAATTCTAATCAAATCTGGCGTAATTCCTGCCTGTAATAATTCATCTTCATTCAACTGTGCATGTGTTGTCGATGCTGGATGAATGATTAATGACTTTGCATCTCCTACATTTGCCAGCAATGAAAAAATTTCGAGATTCTCAATTAATGCTTTTCCTGCTTTTTCTCCACCTGTTAATCCTAAAGTAAAGATAGAGCCCACTCCATTCGGAAAATCTCGCTTCGCTAATTCTTTATATTTATTATCTGCTAATTCAGGATACTTAATCCAGGATACTTTCGGATGTGCTTGCAAAAATTCAATAACTTTTCTTGTATTTTCAACATGACGTTCTACTCTCAGTGATAATGTTTCTAGTCCTTGAAGTAGTAAGAAAGAATTAAATGGGCTTATGGCTGCTCCAGTATCACGTAACCCTTCGGCACGAACCTTTGTCGTAAATGCTCCACCAGCTAAATTAGCAAAAATTAATCCATTATACTGAGGATCTGGTGTCGTAAATTCTGGATATCGTCCACTCTTTTGATAATCGAATTTGTCATTTTCTACAATTGTTCCGCCCATTGCAGTTCCATGTCCGCCGATGAACTTGGTTGCGGACTCAACTACGATATCCGCTCCATGATCGAGTGGTCGATACAAGTATGGTGAAGCAAACGTGTTATCAGAAATAACCAAAATTCCATGTTCATGGGCAATCTTTGCAATTGCTTCAAGGTCAATCAGGTTAATATCTGGGTTACCGATTGTTTCAACATAAATTACTTTTGTATGCTCATTTATTTTTTCAGCAAAATTATTCGGATCATCTGAATCTACAAAGTGCGTCTTAATCCCTAACTTAGGCAGGGTTACATTAAATAAATTATAAGTTCCGCCATAAATTGTACTTGCTGAAATAATCTCATCACCTTGCCCAGCAACATTGGTAATTGCCGCCGTAATCGCTGCTGCACCTGTTGCTAGTGTCACTCCACCGGTTCCATGTTCCAACTCTGCGATACGTTCATCAACAACTGCTGTTGTCGGATTGGTCAAGCGACTATAGATATTACCAGGATCTTGAAGAGCAAAACGTGCAGCCGCCTGTGCCGCATCTTTAAATACATATGATGTTGTCTGATATATCGGAACGGCACGAGCTCCAGTTTCATCAACCTTTTGTCCAGCATGTACCTGCAATGTTTCAAAATGCAATTGTTCTTTTGTCATAATAAGTTCCTCCTATTTTTATTCATGTTTGCTTTTAAAAACTACGATATACTAAACTTCATCACTGGATACTAATCGGCTTTTATTTTAAATCTACATTTTTATTTCCAAATCTGCTTTGACGTGTCAATTACCAATTTGATTTTTGCCCATTGCTGCTCTGGTGATAACTTATTTCCCTCTTCAGTTGAAGCAAATCCGCATTGTGTACTTAATTGCAAGTGTTCTAATGGAACATACTGTGTGGCCTCGTTCACTCTAGCAATCAGAGACTCTGGTGATTCAAGCTCTGGATGTTTGCTTGTCACTAATCCTAAGACAACATCTTTTCCTTCTGGAACCTTGGTTAATGGTGCAAAGTCACCCGAACGATTATCATCGAATTCAAGATAAAATGCAGAAACGTTTTCTTTTGCAAAAAGATAATCAGCTACTGGTGCATATCCACCTGAAGCCGCCCATGTCGAATGATAATTTCCGCGACAGACGTGAGTACTGATCCTTAAATCATCTGGAAGATCTACCAATGCTGCATTATTAACTTTCAGATATACTTTTTGGATTTCTTGCCGGTCTAATCCTTCGCTTGCACGAGTGGCCCAATAATTGTTATCAACAACCATTCCCCATGTACAATCATCTAACTTAATATCCCGGCAACCTGCTTCATATAATGCAAGGATTAATTCATGATATGCTGTACCAATGTCGGCAATCAATTCATCATCATCTTGATAAACCTTTCTTAAAGCTTCAGTATTTGCCTCATCCCTAACAAGTTCTGAATAAAATTGAGCAGGTGCTGGAATACTTTGTCGTGCAGTTATCTCACTGTCATTTTCAACTAACTTTGCTAGAAACTTGTAAGCTAATAAATCTGGATGATCTTCCTTAAATTTTATTTTGCCAACGACCCTTGCAGAATCAGCTCTGGTTTCCTCATCATGGAATAAATATCCATGACTAGGTTTAACATGTTCGATTCCCTCAAAACCCCAAAATGTATCTAGGTGCCAATAACTTCTTCTGAATTCACCATCTGTTACAATTTTCAGGCCACTTTCTTTTTCTTTTTCAACCAACCTACTAATCAAATCATTCTCAACTTTTTGTAATTCTTCTGCAGTAATTTTCTTGCTATGAAAATCCTCACGGGCTTTCTTTAACTCATCAGGTCTCAAAAAGCTACCCACAATATCATAATGTAATTTTGTAACTGTTGAATTAACCATAATTAAAATCCACCTTTCATTGACTTAAAACCAGTACTTGACAACAGCTCAGACTATTAAAACAACAAAAAAGCCCCCTACCCGTCTCATAAAACAGGTAAGGGGCGAATTAGCGCTATACCACCCTTGTTCACACTTAAAAAGTGTCTCATCAGCACATAATAGATACTATGCCTGGGAAGTTAACGGTTCCTACCGAATATTTAGCAATCTACCAAATATCTCTATCTCAAAGCTCATCTTCACTAACCTAATTAATATCTGCTCTCAGCGGCGACAGACTTTCTGTAAAAAATCACAATCAGCTACTCTTCTTCTCACAAGATTATTCATATCGTTCTAATAGCTTAATGGAATTCTAATACTTCATAATCTATATGTCAACCCAAAAAATAAATTATTTTCCCAATTTTTTTGTACGTCTTTCGTACAGTACATAAAGCCAATAACCAATAACTCCAAATAAAACTGGTCCAACTAATTCCAAAAAGAGATTCAAATAATTTTTAGTTGAAATTGCATCAACCATTGTCGAACCAACCCCCATTAAAAGAATGAGATTAACCGCAATAACTATAGTCACATACTTCCATTTCACCTTAAAAATCTCATAGGGTTTCACAATTTTTTGATTGTGCTTAAAGAAAATAAAAGCACTCACTAAGAATAAATATGGCAAGGTAGATGAAACGTTATCCATTAATGTTAAGATCTCGTAAAAAGCTTTTGCAGAATTATTTCCAAACGAAGTCAATGCAATCAGTATACAAACAATCAGTGCTTGCCACCACATAGCATTACTCGGCATTCCAAAGCGATTGAGTGCTGGAAGTGACTTTGGCCATAATTTTTTTGGGGTTCCCAAGATAAATGACTTTATTGGCATATAAACAATTACAAAAAAAGATCCTAGATAACTCAATAACATCGTAAAAGATCCAAAGCGAGCAAAGAAGAAACTTAACGATTCAGATCGACTAGCCGATAGTCCAAGCGTATTACCAATACTATATCCTAGGTTACTCATCAAAATATATGTCGTGTTACCCAAATTCACACCGTTCTTTTGAAATACTTCATGCCAATTTGCCGAGGCACTCCACAGAAAGATAATAACTGCATAAGCTGATGCAATCAACAACGCACTGATCCCCAGTGCAATTGGAAAATTCTTTCTTGCATTTTTCATTTTATCCGAAATACCACCCAATGCTTCAATCCCGGCGTATGCATAAACAGCATAAATTAGAAAAGAAATCATTTGACTAGTTGATTGATAACTTGGTCGTGGCGATTCAATGAAACTTTTGGGAAAACTAATTGGTTCTGCCAATTTGAAGCCATTCAGAACAAGAAAAAAAAGACTTGCACCTATAAAAAATAATGCCAAAATAACCGCAGCTACTCCTCCAGCAGCTGCTAAACTAGATACTTTATCTAAGCCTCTCACAGAAATAGCTGTTACAACTATGATAAATAATATACTAATAAAACCGATTGTCTCTGTTGAATTCAAGCCCAAAATATGCCATTGTCCTGTTTTATCAGTACCGCTGATCGTTGTGGATAGCATTATCCAGATTTTAGAAACTGTTGAAACAGTCAGGATTATCCAAGATGCAATCCATATAAAACCACCGATAAACGCCCATTTCAGACCTAAAGACTTTTCTAACCATGTAAAGACCCCCCCTGGTTCATCACGCATTGCAACACCAAATTCTGAAAACATCAGTGTTGAGGGAACAAAAAAGAAAAGGGCAGCTAGAATGTACCATATAATTCCAGCATCCCCCATGGTGTAGTATGCGATTGACGTATTATCAAACGAAAATGTAGAAGTAAATATCATGAGCATCACACTCATTAATGTAAGTTTCCTTTTGTCTGTCATCTTAATTCTCCATAAATTTTAATTAATCTTATTGAATTACTATTCAAAAGTAACATTTTGAGCCTGCTTGTCAAGTAGTATAAACATTCAACGTCATTCATTCTATATTATAAAAAGAGTGTTTTATATAGTAAATAATTAAAAAATCAAAGTTTTTTACAGCATTGTATTTTTAAAGCAAATAGGTTAAAATTGATTTATTAATTTATTATGAGAATTATTCATTTTTGGTTCTTTTAAAAGATATCAAATTTTAATTACTTTTTATAACTTATTAGTCTTGCAATTATTTAGTGTGGTCAATTTTTTGTTAGTCACAAAGAGTTAGTTAATGAACAAAATGCATTTATTGCGTAAATTAGCAGAAAAACTGTGACAAAAAATCGTTTTGTCACAGTCTTTTTTTCTGTCAGAGGAGTGTACATGGTGAAAAAAAGCAACAAGGAATTAAATCGGGCTTTATCTTCACGCCAAATGCAGATGATTGCTTTAGGCGGTACAATCGGGGTCGGACTCTTTATGGGTTCTGCTGCTACAATCAAATGGACTGGTCCATCTGTTTTATTGGCTTATGGTTTAGCAGGACTAGTGCTATATATAGTAATGCGTGCACTGGGCGAAATGCTTTATGTTGATCCCTCAACAGGTTCCTTTGCAAAGTATGCCTCGGAATATATTCATCCACTTGCTGGTTATCTCACCGCTTGGAGTAACATTTTTCAATATCTGGTAGTCGGTATTAGTGAGGTAATTGCTGTTGGTCAGTATTTAAATTATTGGTGGCCGAATCTGCCCGATTGGATTTCGGGAACAATTGTTATTATTACGCTTTGCATAGCGAACCTTGTCTCTGTTAAAGCATACGGCGAGCTCGAATTTTGGTTTGCATTAATTAAAGTTTTAACTATTATCTTCATGCTAATTTTAGGGGCACTCGTAATTCTATTAGGCTTAGGAAATAATTGGCACCCAATCGGTTTCTCTAATCTGTGGTCTCATGGCGGGTTTTTTACGGGTGGTTTTAAAGGCTTTATCTTCGCACTTTCAATTGTAATTGCCTCATATCAAGGAATCGAAGTTATTGGAATTACGGCTGGCGAAGCTAAGGACCCACAAGTTACGGTTATTAAATCAATTAAATCTATTGTCGCCCGCATCTTGTTATTTTATATTGGTTCAATTTTCATTATTGTTACAATCTATCCTTGGAATCAGTTAGCTAAGGTTGGCTCCCCGTTCGTTGAGACATTCTCGCGCGTTGGAATTTCTGCCGCTGCCGCTATCATTAACTTCGTACTTGTAACAGCTGCAATGTCAGGTTGCAACTCAGGAATATTTAGTTCGAGTCGTATGATTTATACACTTGGTTTAAAGAAGGAAATCAATGCTAAGTTTACAAAGTTATCATCAAAGGGCGTACCTGTCTTACCGGTTTTGACAATTTCTCTTGGAATTCTACTTGGTTTAATACTAAATGAAGTTTTACCTTATTTTGTTAAAAGTAGTTCTAATATTTTTGTCTTAGTCTATAGTTCAAGTGTTCTCCCAGGAATGGTGCCGTGGTTTGTAATTTTATTTAGCCAGTTAAAATTCCGCAAAATAAAAAAGAATGAATTAGCAGATCATCCTTTCAAACTACCTTTATATCCATTTAGCAGTTATTTTGCTCTTTTTGCATTATTTCTAACTTTATTATTTATGTTCTTCAATCCAGAAACCAGAATTTCAGTAATAGTTGGTGCTATCTTCTTGATTATTATGTCAGTGATATTTTGGAAGACTCACCCTAATAATCAAAGTTAATTCTTCCCCCCTTATACTGTAACAATGATTTTTAAATAAAAAGACTTTTTAATTCTGAAGATATTCTTCAAACTTAAAAAGTCTTTTTTAGTAAAGATATTTAAATTCGTTTTCCCATAAAAAGCCTTGCTGCATTGTAATACCAATGTTTGAAACCAATATTCTTAATTCCTCAGAATCAATTCCCTCAACCACAAGTTCTAACTTAGCTTCATTCGCAACTAACTTCCAGAATTTAATTAATAGTATCAGCTCTTCTTGGTTTAACAGCCTAAGAGAAACTAGTGATAACTTTAACCTGCTAATTTGCGTAATATTTTCTAACACAAATGAAAGCGTATTAAGGCCCATTCCAATGTCATCAATTGCAACTTCATATTCCATTTCCCTTATCTTGCATATACAACTTATTAGACTTGTACTTTTATCCACCACTTTATCAGGAATCTGCTCTGTTATTTCTATCTTAATATTTTTTCTGAATTCTTTTAGGCTTTTCAAAAATAAATATGTCGAATTAAAGGAAAGCTGTTGAGGATTAATATTTATCCATAGTAGACACTGCGTATTTAGTTCCAAGAACTTTTGAATTTCTCTGTAGCTCCATGCCATTAACAATTCATTCCTGTTGTTGTTTTGACTCAGATACTCAAATTCAACTTCAGGAAACTTTTGATCTTTTTTCCTTCTTAGGAGTAACTCATATTCATTTATATTGCTATCATCACCATTTCTAATAATTGGCTGTAAGCAAAAAAATAAATTATTTAGCAAACTTTTGCTACATTCATTGTTTTTAATGTTCACTGGAGTAATGCCTCCTTGTACCAAACTTTCCAAAGTAAGATATTCTTTTTTATAAATTATTTAGACATCTTTTGATAGAAAAATATAACCATTGAATCTATTTTTTATTAGGGTAGACCCAAAATTGAAATTATTTTGGACCTACTTTCTCAATAATTCTTATAAATGCATATCAATTTGTAACAAAAAAATAATCATTTTTTACCATTTATTTGAGAAATCGCATTTAAATTCACTGAATATGCACACTATATTTTTAATTTTAAAGCTTATTTGACATTCTTAAAGTCCTATTCTATAGTAAAACCATGTTAATTAGGGTCTACCCATAGTAGAATATGAATATCAGAAAAATATGAATATATTCATAATTATTTATTTGGGATGTTATTATATGAAATTTGGTTATGTACGAGTATCTACAAAAGATCAGAATTTAGCACGACAAATTGAGCAACTTAAAAAGATTCCAGTGGGGAAAATTTTTTCAGAAAAAGAATCTGGAAAGAATATTAATAACCGCTCTGAACTTTTAAATTTATTAAAGTGTATTAAAAAAAATGATATTGTTTATGTTACAAGTTTAGATCGTCTTGGAAGAAATGCTGATGATTTAACAGAAATTATTCAGTATATCAAAAAAAGGGGTGCGTCCCTGCAGAGTCTGGACTTACCTGATTTTTCAAATGTTCCAGACATAAATTTAAGAAATATGTTAACAGATATTTTAGTGACCGTGTTCAAATTTCAAGCTCAAAGTGAACGTGAAAAGATTAAGGAACGACAAAGAGAAGGAATTGAACTAGCAAAAAAACGGGGCGTCTACAAAGGACGTCCCGTTCTATATGGTGCTGATTCACCAAACCCTCAGAAAAGAAAAATTTATTTTGCGATAAAGAAAGACCTCAATGATGGACACTCCGTGGCAGAACTTGTCACCAAATACGGAATTAGTCACGGTACAGTGTACCGCATAAAAAAAGAAATCAGTAAGAATGAATAGTCATTCAAAAAAGGCTACCTTATGAGCTTAAATGTAGCTCTAAAGAAAATAGTTTCTTTCTGATAACTTACCCCTATTTTTCCATTAAAAGCATCAACTATACTCGCTGCCATTGAAAGACCTATCCCAAATCCCTTTTTCGCGCTATTTCGGGACTTATCGTTTCGATAGAATCGCTCAAAAAATTTGCTGTAATTGATATTCTTACCTTTGGCATAAGTATTACCTACCATTAAGGTTACTTTCTTAAGCTTTTTATCAGGGATCCATGCTACACTTACTGCTCCACCGTCATCACAATACTTATTGGCATTGTCAAGTAAAACATTGCAAAGCTCAAGAAAACTATTTTCTTCTGCATTTATTCTAAGACTAGGAGAAATATTAATTTTCAGCTTCTTATTTTCTTGCGCAACAACAGACTTAAAACTATTTGTTGCATGCTCAAGTATCTCTGAGGCCTCAATCACTGATAAGTTTAGTCGCTGCTGTTCTTCCAAACGAGCTAATGAGATCAAATTATTTATCAGTTTTGTCAAACGATCAACCTGTTGTTCATTACTTATGGTCCATTCTGTTTGACCAGTTATCATTTCTTGCAACTCATTATTAGCCTTGATTATTGACAATGGTGTTTTTAATTCATGTCCCGCATTTGTTACAAATTCGCGTTGCCGCTTATCCGCTAATACAATTGGTCTAATTACCCGTTTGGATATAGCAATTAATATCAAAGTAAATAGAATTAGACTCGTTATTCCCAAAATCAAACCAATCTTCATAATATTATTGGTACTCTCCATAATTACAGATTGATCAAGAAAAACAATTGTCGTTCTCCCATTCTTTTTTTGAGTTTTATAAGCATAACTTGATACCTCAGATTGAACAGTACCAGACTGCTGCCCACTCTTAAATACTTGATAACCTAGGCTAGCTATGGTTTCTCTAGGTACACTAACAATATGTGAATTATCTAAAGCCACTTGTTTCCCTTTACTATTGAATGAAACACTAAAGTAGCGATATTGGTATAAGCTTTCCTGATTGAATGTTGGTCCAAAACGTTTTCTAACATTTTGAGTGTTAATTTGCGAATTTATTTTCCCATTATTTTGCAGGAGTATTATGAGTACATTATTAACCTGTTGCTTTGCTCTATAGTATGAAACTCCTACAATGCTACCCGTAAGCGTAACTAGTACCACGAATAGAGCAATAGTCGACATATAGATAAAGCTATAGCGAATTTTTTGGATCATTTAGGATCCTCCTTACTGTTATTAATAAGTTGGTAAGGTCCCCTTTTATTACCATAAATACTTACATGTGCGTTAACAGATTGCAGTTTTTGTCTCAAGTAAGAAATATAAATCCAGAGCATCTCTGAATCGATTTTTTCATTTTTGCCCCAAGTATGTTCAATTAATGTCTTATTATCTAACTTTTTCTTAGAATTCAAAATGAGTATATTCAACAATTTTGTTTCTTCTGCAGATAGGCTGATTGAATTATAGCTTTCCAATCTCTGCTCTGTCGTTACTAATGTTATATCTCCAAAATCCAGTGTATCTTCAGTATAATTTTCATTTCTCCGTTCCAAGGACCTCAGCCGTGCAAGTAACTCTTTTAGAGAAAACGGCTTTGTTATATAATCATCAGCACCCGCATCCAGTCCTGTGACTTTGTCATCAACTTCTGCCATTGCAGTCAGCATGATAATGTATGTTTGATTCCCAGCAGCTCGGATTTTTTGTACTGCTTCTATACCAGTCATTACAGGCATCATGACATCAAAAAGCATTGCATCAAAAATTTCTGACTCAGCCTCTTTTACAGCCTCTAACCCGTTATACACTGGTACAACTTCATATCCTGTACTCTGCATAGCAGCTATTAAAACTCTTGATAATTCTTTTTCATCTTCAGCCAGTAATATTCGCATCATGTCACTCCCTAATCATACTCATGAATTACTTGCCTAATCGTTTGCATTTGCACATCACATGAGGCCAGTTGATCTGCACAGCGTTTCAGCTCATTACCTATCTGTTCTGGATTCTTAATATTGTGCTTATATTTTAATTCATGCTCCAAACTAGCCCAAGAATCCATGGCAATCGTTCTTAATTGAATCTCAGCATAATAGTCACCAGGGTTTTTTTCATTAACATCTGGGTATGGAGTACTAACCTTTATAATCAAATGATAGCTTCTATAACCATTAGGCTTTGATTTTGAAACATAATCCTTTTCTTTGACTACTTTACACCATTCCTGTGTTTTCAAAAGGTTGACCAATTTATAGATATCGTCAATAAAATTACATACGACTCTAATTCCAATCGCATCCTTGCAGTTACTAAGCGCACTCTTAGGTGTGAGAGTCAAACCCTTTCTTTGGCACTTTTCAATCATGCTGTCTTCACATTTGACTCTCCCAATTAAATGCTCATACAACTTTCTTCCACCTTGTCCATCAATTTCGTGATTAAGTTCATCAATTTTATGCATAATTTCATCTTTTATTTCTGGAAGATATTTTCCATAAGTTCCGTATATTTCCATATTATTCATTCCTTCAATTACTAATTTAATATTTTTAATACGTAAAATTAAGAATTGATTTTTATATTGCACTATAACTCAAAGTAACACACAAATATTAAGTAAGTATGGATAAAATTTGAAAAAGACTAATACTTATCACTTTTTCAAGATATTAACTTCTACTAACTTAGTTTTTGAAAAATAATTATTTCATACTTGCTGCCATCTTGATAGCCGTTGTGATATCATGCGCACTTAATTGATACACTACATTATTTTGCTGCCATGTAATCACTTGGTTACGGCTACCATATGAACTAGCCACATCCGCTCTAATTGCTCCATATTGCGTAGGTGCTGGTAGCCTATAAGACTCCAGCATATTTACAATATTTGTAGCTAACGGCTTAGGATTCTGCTGATTCACTGCAGCTGCATGGACCATTAACGACCATTTTCCTTCATGCCACGAAAGGTATCTTTGTCCCGCTCCCGCATCTTCGTAACCTGTTATATTGTGACCTAAATCTATCGTAGGTAATCCCTGCAAATCGTCTTGACTCACATAATCAACCTGTGCACTCGCCTCACTTGAAGTACTATAAGATGTCTTTTTTAGCTGCACATACGGTATTTCACTTGTTATTGCAGTATCATTAAATTGACGCGCAACACTGCCAACACTATAACTAATTGTATAATTAGCTTGATTTCCCTCATAACGAACATTTAATTTGTCACTTCCGGTCCCTAACCCATCGACAGTTGGCAAGATAACAGTGCCTAGGGCTTTACGTAGCTGCTGATTGAAAGTACTTAACCGATTTGTTGAAGCAACACTGCTATCGCTGGATGAAGATGTGCTCGAGCTAATTGCATTCTTAACAGAAGATGAGGATTTGGCAACAGAAGCAGAGCTCTTTTTACTACTACTCTTTTGAGAAGAATTAGAACTCTTTTCCACTGAAGTCTGTTCTGAACTTATTTTCTTACTAGAACTTGATGCTTGTTTTTGATTTCCACATGCTGTTAATAGACCTGCAGATAATAAAACCAATAATAAAATAGATTTCTTCCCTTTTTTCATGATAATTCCCCCAAATTTCATATTTCCCAATAATCTACCCTAATTATTTTGCAGCTTCCACCATTCTCTGAAATACCATATTTGCACTCTCAACACTATCGATTAACATTTCTGGATGAAATTGAACACCTAAAAAGAATTCAAAGTTAGAATCTTCAAATGCTTCTACTACTCCATCAGAAGTTGTCCCCGTAATCTGTAAACTTGCTGGCACAGATTTAACTAGCTGATGGTGAAATGAATTAACGATCACACTATTCTTTTGCATAATCTTATTTAACAAAGAATTTTCTGCAATCTTTATCTTATGCGTTGGCATTGGCGGATCTTGAAGTTGAAAATGACGTAATGTATGTTCACCACGATACGAAATATCCTGATATAGTGACCCTCCTCGGTAAACATCAATTATTTGCGCACCTCTACAAATACCTAATATCGGAATTTTTTTCTCTTCTGCTGCCTCAAGTAATGCAAATTCAAACTTATCCCTCTCCGGAAAAATTGCACCACATTTCTGTTGAATTTCTTCACCATAATTAAAAGGGCTTACATCTTGTCCTCCTGAAAGAATCAAACCATCTACTGCGTCAATAATTTGTTTAGCCATTTCGGCAGGACTTGTTGGTAAAATTAGTGCAATTCCCCCATTATTATTCACAGCTCTGATGTAATCATTATTTACATATGCGCGTCGATAACCTGGAAATATTCCCCCCTGGTCTTTAATAATACTTCCCGAAATACCAATAATTGGTTTTTTAGTCATACTTATCCTCCGATTAGTTTCAATAAATCGTTCGTTTCATTCTATGAATCTATACGTCCTAATTTCTATCAGTATAATTATACCAAAAAAAGATTGTCACAACACTTAACAGAATTTGCATTTATTCCAAATTAAAAAAGAAGAGCTCAGCAGCAACTATATTCTGCTCATTCTCTTCTTTTTTAATTCTAAAATATGCTCTATTTTTTTAGCGCACCTGTGGACAGCTATAAAAAATATAAATTTCCTAACTTGCTTTCCTCTAGACTAACTAGCTTTAATCTTTATGATTCTTTGAAGACAAGAGTTCGAGTACCTCATTAAGACTCGGTGCCTTTGAGTCTTTTTCAGATATCTGCTCACGGTTATTGGGGTCAATATGAATTGGCCAGTCAATATTCAAACCTGGATCTAAGGGAGATAATGCTACTCCTGCCATTCCTGGAGCCCATTCATTATCAAAGAAGTATAGATATTCAGTGTTGTCATCAAGTGCTTGAAATCCATTGCACACCCCTTGAGGAACAAAGACTTGAATCCCTGGCGTGAGACGAACTGTCACAACCGCACCTATTGTCTTACTATTTGGTCTCGTATCTACATACGCACCCAAAGCAGAACCATAAGCAACAGTGACAAGTTTTGACATAGCCTCACCATGAAGCCCGCGAACCGCACCAAGCTGAGTTCTTGTTAAATTCACTTGGCTCCATGCAGAAACAGTGCTTGGTAGAATTTCAGAATAACTACTCTGACGGTAAAGTTCACGAACAGTTCCACGACCTTCAGTCACCATTTTTGCATTAATAATTTGTAAACCCTCAATTTGGGAGCCTACGGCAGATAAAGAATCAATTTGTACACTCAATTTCATACCTCCATATACAACATATCTTGTTAGTCTATTATTAAAAATGCTGCAAAGACTACATACTTTATAACAAATAAAAATAGTGCATCTCGTTTTTCAGGAATAAAGCCGTAGCCGTTCTTTATTCAGCAATCAAATTTTTAGACTTATTCTTTTTACAAGTGAAGTCTACTACCTTATTCTTGAATCATCAATAAACTTATTCAAAATCAATAATAGACCATTGCTAAATTTAAACCAAAATTTTTCTGAAGAAGTCTATAAAAAAAGAGCAGCAACACCCTACTTTCGTCGCAACTCTCGTAAGTTTTAATAATAGCGGTCTACCAAAAATTATAAATTTTCCAATTTATTTTTCTTTTCGTTTTTTGCTAGGCAAACTGCAACTGCATAAATCGACCATGCCCAAACAATATGTCCGAAAAATTCTGAAAAATGTTCATCGAATGGTTGGTTCCAAGGTGCTGGCACAGTTCCCATTGCTGGCATAATAATTATATGGAATGCGATCCAAATCACAATACCATATGCAGCGCCCTGCCATAATGTTGTTTTCTTCCAATATTGTGCCAAGAAAATGAATAATGCCGCAAAAACAATTGAAAATGCAAAATGAATAATCAGTGCAACAAAATATACTTTTTGATCCGTAGAATAATAAACAAACGCATGAACAGCTTTTGAAGACATTCCGAATTGTTCTAATAAGTGCTGTGGTGGATTTGTGGCATTTCTAGCCAAAGTACGGGGAGGCAAAATATTCTCCCATCCAATTTTGACCATTCCTGAAATCATACCAGCTATAAAACCATACCATATACTCTTCCAAACAATTGTTTTAAAAGGTATCTTTGGTTTTGATAAATTTAACATTAATTCTTCCCCCTTCTTACAGTTAATTATCATACTATTTGTGAATTATTTGTCAAATTAATTATGTAATATAAGCTCCTAATATTGGGAATATAAATATATTAAAAAGAAAAATATTATATATTTGCTCATATTAACACATTCATAGCCAAATCTATATCCATTAATTATTTAGAGCTAATTTAAACTATAAATTATATAAAACTTTTTTAAATTTTACATGAATTTCCATTTGATAATCATAGAAAATCCCAATTAATTTCATCAATACTTACTTTAGATATATGTTTTTTATGCTAAAATGTCGTTGTAATTCTCCTAAAAATGGAAGGGTGATTAATGTGATTAAGAAATATGATAGTGAAAAAATGCTTCAACTCGTCGTTAAAATCTACAAAGCTTACGGTTTTTCATCTGCTGACAGCAAAAAAATTGCTCATACATTGATTTATACTGATATGCATGGAATTGAGTCACATGGAGTTCAGCGCATGACCATGTACGATAAATTCATTCAAAACGGTAAGATTAAAATCAATAGTACTCCTGAAATTGTAAAGGAAACTACTGTTAGTGCTGTCATTGACGCTCATTTTGGAATTGGTCAATTAAATGGGATCTACAGCATGAACCTTGCAATCAAAAAAGCCAAAGAACATGGAGTGGGCATTGTCACTACAAAGAAATCAAGCCATTATGGAATAGCCGGTTTCTATGCAAATATGGCTGCAGAACAAGGATTAATCGGAATGTCTTCGACAAATTCTCGTCCTGGAATGGTGCCGACCAATTCAACCCAGCCATTTGTAGGAACTAATCCAATTGGATTTGCAATGCCCGCTCAGCCGCATAACTTCATACTTGATTTTGCCACCACTACAGTTCCGCAAGGTAAAATTGAAGTCTATCGTAAATTAGGAAAAGATTTCCCCGAATTTTGGGTAGCCAAAGATGGGATCGACCCCATATATGATCATACCAATGATCAGGATTTAGACTTACTCCGTGTTCCAAAATCAAATGTTGGCTTGACCCCACTCGGTGGAGTTTCTGAACTGACAGGTGGTCATAAGGGATTTGGTTTAGGTATAATAGTAGAAATATTCACCTCGATTCTTTCACAAGGCGACATCTCATCTGAAATTGATGGCAGCAATCCTGAAGTTGGCCCATGTCAAAGTTTCATTGCAATTGATCCAGACATTTTTGGCAATAAAGAAGCGATTATTGCCCGCTTTTCTGATTATCTGCAAGAAATCCGCGAATTGCCTGCTGTTGCCGGTCGTACAATCTATGTTCATGGTGATAAAGAACAACTTAGTTACCTTGATGCAAAAGAAAATGGAATCAATATTGATGATGTTACAATTTCTGAAATTAAATCAATCGCAACACGTCTAGGTGTTGCTTTCAATGAATATTTATCATAATTTAATAAAGGTACAGTCATTTGCTAGTCGTATACAGTGGTTTAAGTTATTATTTATATCTGTATATGTTTTTAGTGCAAAAAAGTACCATCCTGTTATTTTTATACACACTAAATGAGTAAGAGGGACTGGATCAAAAGTTAATTCTTGATCCAGTCCCTCTGTTTATTTCATAATAAACCATCATATAGTTTCCAAGACATCTCAATTTGTTAATTTAATTATTCTGGAATTAATTTTGAAGCCGCTATTGCCAGCGCAACACCAATTCCAAGAGGTAAAAAAGCAGAATAATTCAGATGACTGATCTCGATGATCATCATCAAAGCCATCAGAGGTGCTTGTTGTGAAGCCGCCAATAGCGTGCATGCTCCTAATAACGAGCATTGCCAAATCGGAATAGCAATAAAAAAAGAATGAAAGATTATTCCTAAAACAGTTCCAATTACTGCACCAAGTGCAATTGAAGGAGTTAACGTTCCACCAGAAGCACCTGCTCGAATAGTGAACACTGTAATAATCGCCTTTGCCAAGGCCCCAACGAGCAATAACCAGATCATTTGTTGATTAAAGGTGTCGATGGATAATTGTGCCAGCGCCCGCCCATTTCCCATAATCTGAGGAAATGATAATGCTGCTATTCCTGTTACTAATCCCATCAACGGTAATTGCCATAAAATACAATTTCCTTTTGCCTGAAACTTTCCAGCCCATTTGAAACTCCTACGAAAAATTGCACCCAGTATCCCACAAAGAGGTGCAACAAAGAACACAAATATTAAAAAAGCAAGCGAAAATTGTTGGTTACCAACTAAATAATATGGACCAAAGCCCTTTACAGCTGTACCAATAAGCATTGCAATTGAGGACATGATTAAACTTACTACAATCGCTTTTTTAGTTACCTTTTTAAGCAATATCTCTACACAAAAAAGCATTCCTGTGAAAGGAGCACTATAAATGCCTGCAAATCCTGCACCAGCGGCAGCGGCAATTAATAATTTGCTGTCATCTTCAGATAAGTCAAGCCGCAATCTATGCAATAGGCCATTCCAGCATTGTGCGAGCATTGCACCAGCTTCACGCGGTGCGAGTTCTCGCCCAACTGAGCCACCTGTCCCCACATAAAAAATCTGAGTCATTACATGTATTGCAGTTTGTACAGGAGGCATTTTCTCACCCGCTAGCCCTTTGGTGATGGTCACTGGCTTTTTGACTCTTGTCCTAATAATCCACCAAATAACTGCCGCAACTATTGCCCCAATAAAAACAGATAAAAATCGATGCACTGGAAGTATCTCTAATGATGCCGGATTTCCTGCACTTTCCTGAAAGCTAAGAAATAATCTTTCAACTCCGTCTAGTAAAAGGCTCAGCAATAACGAACTAATTCCGACTATGATTCCAAGCATAATTGTAGAGAATAAAAGAACAAAATTGTCTTTTTTTAAAAAGTCATTCACGCGATACACAACCTAACTGACATATAGTTTTATTATTATCACAACTTCAATTCTTAATTATAGTAAACTATAAACTACATCTCAAATCTAACTTTTAACCCAGCTCAAATTTATAATTTGATTGTAACTTTTTTAATACTCACCCCAATATTTGTGTGTTGTTGTCTTACCAACTCCAGGGTTAAAGCTATTTGTCGGATCGTTCCTCTTATAATGCGCAACCAATGCTGGCGCTGCCTTGTATAAATGTCCAACGTTATGTTCTGCAGGATAAATTGCACCACGTTTATCCAATAATTTCAACATTTCTTCCTTTAATTCATGCGGATCCACACCAGATTTTAGAATATAGTCTTGATGCATAACATGATCCAAAAAATGCCCATAATATAATTTATGTTCAATCTTGTCTTCAATTTCCTTTGGCAATTTTTCAAACCAATCATACTCATTACGTCTCAATGCAACATCGATAGGCAAAATGTCAGTAATTGTATCTTGAAAGACTTCTTGATAACGGATTGCGATTCCCGCTGTTACATAGCGATGAAGCTCAGCCCTCTTCGTTTCCTTAGGAGTTGCTTCAAAATAGTCCCCTTCAGCTGTTTGAAAGTAATCTTTTAAATATTCACGTGCCTCTTGGATACCAGCACCTTCCATTTTTAAGATAAGATAATGCTCATATTTTTCATGGAACTCTTCTAAGCGTTTCGGCAACTGATTCGGAAATAACATTCCAAGTTTTTGCAGAACTCTATCCGGTAGATATGGTTTAATAAAATGAAAATGTCCCAATATTCTTTCAGCTGTTGCCTTTAAAGAGAACAAATATGGTAGGAAATCTGTTCCCAATCTATCAATAACAATCAGTGAATCTTTACCATACTTTTTTGCCAAAGTATACGCTTCACTGTGCATGTATTCTCCTGAAACAGGCAAATTTTCAAAATTCTTCATGATATGACGTCGGAGATCCTCTAATACACTAGGATGGTTTGTCCCAATGTAAAAGACTTGTGATTCACCATCTTTTGGGAAGGTATCAAGCCGCACTGCAAAGGTAGCAACCTTACCTGCAGAGCCTGAGACTTCATACAATTGATGCGGATCAGCATTATAACGTGCTGGTGTGTCAGCCTCAACATCACGTACACGTGCTTGATAATTTGGAATATGGCCATAATGCTCGGCCTTCTTTACATTATCAACATCAAAATTACGCCGCTCTAAATTAGTCAGAATTTCTTCTGGTGTCGTTCCTAAATCAACCCCCAAATGATTGACTAAATGAAGTTCATCATTCTCATCGATTCTTGCATACAGTGACAATTCTGTATAGGCAGGTCCGCGACGGATTAATGCGCCGCCAGAATTATTGCTGACTCCCCCAACTACAGAAGCACCTAAAGTCGATGAACCAATCACTGAATGCGGTTCACGATTAATTGGTTTCAAAGCATTTTCCAATTTAAATAATGTTGTCCCAGGAAATGCTAACACTTGCTTTCCATGATTAATTAGCTGTAAGTCCTTAATTCGATGTCCACTTACAACAGCAACTTCACGATCATATCCATCTGCGGGTATAGATCCTTCTGTTAAGCTTGTATTGGAAGCCTGCATAATGATGATGATATCATGTCGATGCAATATCTTTAGTACTTGCCAAAGTTCCACAAGATTAGCCGGAAAGACGACGGCCAATGCATCCCCTTTGCCAGAACGATATCCCTTTCGAAAACGTAGTGACTTAGCTTTATTTGTAATAACATGTTTTTTCCCGACAACTGCGTTTAATTCTTCAACTGTTGACATTTTTTCTCCCTTATCAAACAAAATTTGTACTAAATACCTATATTTTAATATCTGTGTAAAAAACATCTTATAGGATATATTATAAGTAAGTGTATAATCAAATTTAACAAATACTATAACTATATGTTATTAAAAAGGAGCAATACTCATATGAACTTCCAAGATATCCAGTATTTTAGAAAACTGTATATACTAAAAAACTTCTCAAAAGTTGCCAAGTTCTATAATGTTAGTCAGCCTGCTATCAGTAATTCCATTAAACGATTAGAAATACTGTTTGATGCAAAGCTGATGATCCGCGAATCATCACGTAAAGAACTTATTATCACACCTGCTGGGGAGCAGCTTTTCCGCCATTCAATTACAATTATTAATGAGTTTGAAACCGCCCAAAAAGAAATCAAACGTCTCACTGCCAAAAATTTCAACCTAGGATTAGCTTCCATCATCGAAAATACATATTTTTATAAAATAGCTGAAAAACTAAATAACAAGGGATTACTGAATCATATCAAAATTTACGAATCAGGATCTAACAGCCTCAGAAGATCTCTAAAAAATGGCAAAATTGATGCTGCTTTGATTGGTTCATTAAATACTGAGGAATTCACTGAGACTACACAAAACGACTTAATTATTCAAGACTTTGCTGCAAGTAATTTTCACATCTTCGTATCAAAAAAACACCCTTTAGCACAGAAAAAAGGTGTCCACTTTTCTGAGCTAAAGGATGAAAACTTCATATTATTAAATCAAAACTTTGTTCATTTAAAAGTCGCACAGATTCTATCTAAAACAAATAAATTACAACTGCATGAAGTTCTCGAAACCAATAACGTAAGCTTTCTAATGAATATGGTTTCACAAAATATTGGCATCACAATACTTTCTGAAGTCGCACAAAACAATTATCCTAATATCGTAAGTATTCCCCTGCTAGACGAACTACAACCGCAGTTGATTGCAAGTATTGCCTATCGGCGTAACCATTATTTTACAAATGAACAAAAAGAATTATTAGAATTCATTGCTAATGAATTAGGAACCGAAATCATTATTCAATAATCAGCCTTTCTATTCAAACTTCTTATGTCCTATCCAATAAAATAAGCTGAAGATAATTCATTAGCTCTGCTTGGAAATTTTAGGCTCAGTGTATGTAAAAATATTTAATTCTTTATCAACATAGGTGCCTAAATAAACATCTTTGACCTCTAAATTTTTAGCAGCTAGTTTCTTTTCGAGCCAATCAAGATCATGCCCAGTTTCCTCTAGTATTGTTTCATTTATTTGGCCATCCAAAATCAGCGGATACTTAATTGCTTCATCGCCACGTTGCGTAATTGTCAATTGTCCATTTTGCTCAAGTACTGCAGACTTTACTTGTTTAATATCTGAAATTCCTTCTGTACGCAAGCGAAATGTTAAATCATTGGCACTCATTCCATTTTTCAATGCAGTAGCAACAATCAATTTACCATTTTTAATCAAAGTCTGTGGTTTGCCGTCAATTAACCACTTCATATACTTATTGTGCTTCGTAATAAATCTAAGAATTGCTACCAACAATGTCCATATCAGTAAGACCAAAATATATTGCAGCACAGTAACGCCTTCATTGTAAATCATACCCCCTACAATTCCACCTAAAACGTAATTCTGCATCTGATCAAGGGCATTAATGGGAGCTAAATTACTTTTTCCAGACAAATTGATTTGTAAGATAATCGTCAGCAATCCTATTGCTAATTTAATTGTCACATCTGTATAAGATAACATTTTAATTTTTCACCCTCACGTAATGAATTGTACGATTGATTAGAACTGACTTGGATAGAGTAAAACTATTACTATCATCACTTACTTCTACTTTATAAAAATGCTGTTTAACTTTAATCAACATCCCGTTTGTAATATTAGTTGTATTTGCCCAAACTTGCTCTTTTTTTACATGTTTTTCCCTAGCAGCACTTTGAATAACTCGAATTACCTGTGATTTCTGATTATACTCATTTTTTACATTCTGCCACTCATTCACCTGACTTCCAATGACTAGAAACAGCAAAAGCATCATTATAACAAATAAATCACGATATTTTAATTCTGTGCGCTGCCTCCACCAAAGAGCTCCCATCACGATAGCAACGATTGCTACAACTACAACACTGCTAAGATAAAAAATGTTTTGCTGACTATTTTGTTGAACTAAGTAATCATAAGAATAAAAATTCATTGCAGATTTTCCCTTTCACGTATTAATGCCTTTACGGTATCATACTTTAACTTCAACTCACCATTAATTATACCAGTTATCATTTGTTCTCAGTTCAGCTTTGCACTGTTGAACAGAAAAAATAATTTTTAAATCATCTTTTCACACGTTATCTACTACTCTACATCAACATTTTTCCTAATTGTAATTTTCGCTTTTTCATTTGAAACATCTATAAAAAATGGTGGCTTACATTGACATTTTCCATCACAAACGAAGTCGAATTTCAAATTTATACATACTATCCCTTAATTTTCAGAAAAAGAACCCGATAAAGATTTATAGGCGTTTAATGAAAAGGAGTGTTTAATTGGATGAAAAGCAAAAAAAGTTTGGGAAGGTTTGTCTGGAATTTGTTAGTATGGTTCATTGTTGCAACTGCTCTTTTAATCATGCTTTTTTCATATCTTTCGACGAAAAACATGTTGACCACACGTAATGAAAGCAGTCAGAAAGGTGCTGTTAATACTCTTGTTGCAAGTAATAACGATTTACATACCTCAATAAATCAAGAGCTAGAAAGTCTAGCATCATCTTCCGTTTTCACAAAAACAAATTACAATTCTAAAGATGTTCGCTATGCATTAAAAATGGCAAAAAAAGGCAATGTCGCAATGAAACAAATTGAATTTGGCTCTACTAATGGAGAAATGATTACCTTTGTTAAATTACCTTCAGGATTTGACCCACGTGAACGTCCTTGGTATAAGGGAGCAATTCAGAAAGATGGAGAAGTATTTTGGACAAGTCCCTACAAGGATGCTGGAACTGGTAAAATGCTAACTACAGCCGCAATTGCCGTGAAAAACAATCAAGGAAAGATAGTCGGTGTTTTAGGAATTGATCTATCATATTCTGGTGTCCAAAAGACAATTTCAGGCTTGAATATTGGAAGAACAGGTAGCGTAACATTAGTATCTAAAAACGGAACAATAATTGCCTCACAGGGTAAATCGGAAAAATATACTTTTAACAGCGGTAAAAGTATCACGAAGAATATAGTGTTTAAGGCGCTCAAAGCTGCAAAACAAAAACAAGGAACTCTGAAAGTTAAAAATAGTGATACCGCTCAAATTGTATATAACAAAAAGGGGAACGAATGGTCCTTTTCTGTTGTAGATCAAAATGACTTACAAACAGAATTGCATACCTTACTAATGATCTCAATTGTTACTATGCTCGTATTAATAATTATCGTATCATTTTATGCATTGTATGCTTCGAAATTCATTAAAGAAACTGTTTCCATATATATCCAACATTTTGAGGCTGCAAGTAAAGGAAAACTCACAAAAATAAGTTATTCTAGTGAAAATAAGAACTTCTTTAGAATTATCTTCCACCCAAAAGAATTAGGACATAGATTCAGTAAACCAGATGAAAACGGACACGAGTTTAACCAAATCTCCTTTCATTACAATAGAATGGTCGATGCTGTAGGTAGGGTAATTGACAGTGTACAAAAAGAAAGTGTTACAGTTGCAGATAAGTCTGAGTCATTATTATCTTTGTCACAGCAAACAAGCAAGGCAACAGAAGAAGTTGCACAAGCCATTACGGGTGTTGCTGAAGTAACTACTTCACAAGCACAGGAAACCTCTGATAGCGTGGGTCAACTAGAAACCTTAACCACTATTATTGATAACTTAGGAATTAAAATTGAGAATATGATGAAGCACTCACAAAATTCTGGTAAGATGAATCAGGAAAACCTTACACTTTCCAACCATGTTGCCAACAATTGGGAAGACGAATTAGCTAAAACAAAG
Source organism: Liquorilactobacillus mali KCTC 3596 = DSM 20444 (assembly GCF_000260415.1). Lineage (GTDB taxonomy): Bacteria > Bacillota > Bacilli > Lactobacillales > Lactobacillaceae > Liquorilactobacillus > Liquorilactobacillus mali. The sequence continues at coordinate 17,305 of NZ_BACP01000056.1, read as the reverse complement.
GAACTAGGCGAAAGTATCAAGGACTTGAATAAACAAGTTCAAAACGTTAACAAGATCGTATCTGTTATCAGCGGTATTACACAACAAACTAATTTACTAGCTTTAAATGCTTCAATTGAAGCTGCAAGTGCAGGCGAGGCTGGAAAGGGATTCGCAGTTGTTGCAACAGAAATTAGGAAGCTTTCCGATCAGAGTAAGACTTCAACTAAAGAAATTAGTGATATTTTAGGGAAGATACGCAATGATGCTGATGAGATTGCCAATAAAATGAATGACTCTATTGAGGGTGGAGAAAAACAAACCAAATTAATTGAACAAGCTATTACATCGTCCAAAAATGTTTTCGATGTAAATCAAGAACTAATCTTTGGAATCAAAGAAGTTGAGGAGGCTAGCCAAAAAATCGAAAAAATTCAACATAAGGTTCAGACAAGTTTGGAAAATATTGCTGCTTCCACAGAAGAAAATTCAGCTGGCACGGAGGAAGTCTCAGCAAATTCAGAGGAAGTACAAGCATCAATGGAAGAATTTACTAATCATGTAGCTCAGCTGCAAGCATCTTCTACCACATTAAAAAAAGTCATCGAGAAATTTGACTTTAAAAAATAATTTTATTACTGCTCATTACAAGTATCATATCGTTAACTCAGAGTAAAAAGAGGAGGCAAGTCAAAAATTAAATTCTGACTTGCCTCCTCTTTAATTGCATATAAAAATGTTCTTAAAGTTCATAAAAAATATACTTTATCGCTTAAAGAGTTTTTTATTTTTCGACATTCTTTTTCTTCGTCTAAAAAATTGCAAAAATAAAAGTTTTATTAATTTATTATTATAAGTTATGCTTTCGATGGTATGTGAAGGCCGTGCATAAGTCTCTCCTACTAGATAGGCAAACTGTTCAATACTTACTTTAAGGAACTCAACAGCAAGTACCTCAGATGCTATCCATACGACCCTAACATTCAAATACTGATCATCAACCATTAATTTTCCTTGATAATTACCTAACAATAGCTTTTTTTTGGAAATAAAATGAATTCGAGCACCACTTTCATTCCAATCAATTATGTTTGCTTCAAGCTCGACAGATTCTCCTTTTGATGAAACTAGGGACAGCTTTCCTTTTCTATGACTCTCAAATCGTTCTGCCTTCCTTAACCGAGGCCTTTCAATACATAAAAAAATTGCTAAAACTAAAGTTATCAAGTTATATCCAATCCAAAATACATTAATGTAAACGCTACTTAAATTTGTAGATTGGGTCATCAAATATACTACCTTAATCAAACTAACAACTGACAAAAAAGTAATTAATACCAACGGCCACCCAAATTTAAAATTAAATTTCGATTTAGTTGTATTTATCCCCTTCCGTGTTACAGCAAAATTTTTCTGCTTTCTTCCGACTAATTCCGATAAAATTGCATATGCTATATGAGGGGCAGTAGCAGTTTCATACAGGTTACTTAGCATTACATTCTGCCTACCTTGTCCAACTAATTTAAATGCCAATTGTGTAGCTATAAACATTGGCACCCAAATCAATAATAATTGACTGAAAGTTGCATTCAAACTTGAAAAACCAAATAAGATGTACCACAGTGGAGCTATCAAAAAAATTATTTTTCGTATTCCAAAAAACCAATAATTAATACCATCAATATAGAGTAGCTTCTGCATTGAGGTCAATCCCTTCAAAAATAAGGGATTCCACTTTTTTGCTACTTGAATATTTCCACGACCCCAACGATCTCGCTGCTTAATAAGGTCTTGAAAGGTCTCAGGAGCTAGCCCAATTGCGAGGTTTTCATTTACAAAACCTGTTTTCTAGCCTTTAGCTTGTAGCAACATTCCAGTTGCCATATCTTCAGTAAATTAAGCTAACTAAAAAAGCTTATAAAAATTATTTACTAAGATATACTCATTTCTAAACTCCCACTAACATAAACCCCATATATCAATATTTTTATTTGATCATATCAAAATACCGTAGCAGGAAAACAAATAGCTTTTCTCGTTACGGTATATTTTTTGAAGATATTTTTTTAATAGTTCAAATTCTAATTAACAAATTACCTATTTTCTTTTTAAATGTATTAGCTGTTTTCTTTCGTTCAACAATATGATTTATGAATTTTCACTATGTTTAAACAAGTACAAGTCAATTACCACTACCAAACAATATTTATCTATGCTTTTGAAAGTTTCTGGAATCTTAATTTCAGGAGTAATATCAATTATCCATTTCTTGCAGTAAACTATATAAAGCACCATATAAGTTAGCACTATTTTCAAATTTGGCTTTTTTTATATCTGGACGCTTTAAAGTTTCTTTGACTAAAGGCAGCTCTGACAATATTTCATCGTATTCTTCATTAATTGTTTTAACTAACAATGGTTGTCCACTTATACCGCCACCAATTGCATAAGTTGACAAATCAACTACACTTTGAACATTCAAAATGAGATAGGCAATACGACGACAATATGTCCTAAAGATATCCCAAGCCTGTTGATTTTGCTGACTAAGTAGTTCAAAAACAGCTAGCCCGTCCTTTTTATCAGGTAAATCTAAAGTTATTGCAATCTGTTCAATCATTTTAACGGCTGAACAACTCATTCCAACCATTTTATCATAACCATCAAGTTGATAATTATTAATCATGAAACTCAATTCACCTGCTTGAAAATGACTACCAGGTAATAATTGATTATTAATAATAATTCCACCACCTACTCCTGTGCCAAGAATGATGGCAGCTGAATTAGGCTTATTTTGCAAAGAACCCAGCCATAACTCCGCTAAAGCACCAGCTTTACCATCATTTTCAACTGCCACTGACAAGCCATCAAATTGGTTTTGAATTAACTCTTTAAAATTCAACTGATCCAAGAATGGTAATGATCCACCGTAGTATACGATGCCTTTTTGAGAGTTAACCTTCCCAGGAACGCTGATTGCCACACCAAAGATTCCTTGCTGATACACAGCTATAATTTCTTTTAACTTTCTAATGAAAGATACTTTTTCAGTAGGTGTTGCCACCTGTTGTTTGAAGAGCAAATTACCAGAATGATCAATCAAACCGTATTTTAAATTAGTTCCACCAATATCTATACTCAAATAATTTCGCATATAATTCTCTCCTCTTTGCCAAACTATAAATATTCATCACTCTGTTCTTAAGACTTTAGGTACTTTCTAAGCAAATATGCTGGTGTGCAACTCCATGCGTGGCAATAACTATTAATTGCCATGCTCTGATACGGAGAAAAAGTCGGATTTTCAGGTTGAAATGCTTCCCAAAAAGTATCAGCACCATACTCAATCATGCTTCCCCAGTAACTCTTGATTAGATCGAGTGCTGCTGCTGAATGCTGTGTTTCAAATAATGCGGCACACACATGGTGATACATGTAAGGTGTCGCGATTCCAGAAATTGGGAAAAGTTCCTTTTGTGTTGTTTCCATTAGTGCATGATTTTCAGCAGGAGGTAAGACTTTTGCCAACGCCATCCAAACTTGGCTAGCAATACTAAATTCTTTCTCAGCTCCACTCATAAATAAGCCACGTTGCTGATCATACAACTTTTCAATTGCAAAATTAGTCAATTTATTCAAAATTTTCTGATAACTTTTAACCTCAACATTCATTTCTTTCGCCAGTTCTAAAAATTGTTTCACTACGTAGATTGTAACTGCTTGGGCGCAGGCCGCTTTATCAAACTCTTGCGACCAATCAATAAACACTGGCCATTTAGAGTTCAGTTCAATTTGGCCATCTTGATTCATTAACTGCAATGCCAGATCAAGCTGTTGTTGTGCTATTGGAAACAAATCTTTCAATACCGTTAAATCATGATAACGTTCAAAATAATCTGCTAAAGTTGAAACGAAAAACAAACTATAATCATACAAAAAAGTATCATCAGGAATTGGTTCTCTTTGCGTAAAAATATTGGCTGAAATTTGACCATCTTCAGTTGTCAATCCACCAAATAAATACAAACATCTTTTAACCAATTGTTGATTATCAAAAGTTGCATAGTTAGACAATGCCTGCAATCTTAAGTCACCTAACCACAAACGTCGATCGCGTTTAGGGCCATCTTCAAAAACATCCTGCATACAATCATGGAGTGTTTTACAGCTAACCTGATCAATCCGATCCAACACTGAGTCTCCTGAATTCAATTTTGAAACTTGATCTAGAGATACTGCACTTTCTGCTGTAAACAATGGTTCATTGAAAACAGCTTTCCATTTAGGTGATGTATCCAATACTTCTAGCATAATATAACGACAAGCATATCGACGAGGCATTTTCAAAAGTGAAGGTAAAACATCCAAATGTAGATATTCCTCTGCTAACCAAGAGCTGCTCAATAAGCCGTGGTAATCTTCGTGAATGGTTCCTAACTCAACTGGCAATTCAGCAAATACAACATGTAACCAAAGTGAAGCGTCCATTGGCGAACCAACTGAATCAATTTTTATTTGAAAATTACCAACATGATGATCGCCAAGATCTAATATCACACGCTCTCCTTTACCAAATGCCATTTGGTTCAATTCTGTAATTCGATGTGACAATGGTGCAACACGATAGCCAAATAATTCTTCATGATCAGGAACAATCTCAACAGTTCTTTGTGGTACAATTTTTTCGAATTTTAACTCTGGTTTAGCTTGTTGCGCCTTCTCAAGCAATTTAGAATTGTGTTTAAATTTAATCATTTGATTCTTTTGAAATTCCATTATTCAACATCTTCCTTTCTCTATACTATGCTGCATCTTTTCTTCTACTAGAATTAATCTTTACGATTACTATCAATGAAATAATCGATAGTGTAATCATCAGAAAACCTGCGTTTAAAATTGCAGTTTTACCTGATACTCCTAATATTTCCCCCGCGTATGGTGATAAAAAAGATCCTAAATTTGAACCAACTAATGTAATTGAGGTATATAATGGCGCCTTTTTAGGTGAAGATGTCTCACTGATCCGAATAAAAATATATGGGATAATCATCGCACTAACAATTCCCATTATCACACACAGGATGTAAATTAATTCAACACTTTTAGATATACTGATGAATGCCATCCCAATTCCTGATGCAATCAAACCCATTGGCAATAAATATTTACGCAAAACTTTGTAACAATAACCGAATAAAATTCCTCCAGCAACGCTGGCAAAGTTATAAATACTCCATGCATTGCTTGCCTGAGTAGCAGTTCCAATTTTACTTTCAACAAAAAATGTTGGTAACTTAATTGCTAAAACCATAATTGCAATCAAAATTAGGAAGGTTAGAATCGCTAATGTTGCAACTAATAATTTCGAATCCTTTTGAACATTTTGACCTTTATCTTGAGCCTCTGCTAGTTCCTTTTGCTGCTCAACTTCTTGCCGTTCTACTGCACCAGTTTTTTCTGGATCTGGAACAAAAAAGATAAACAATAACAAGGTTGGGACAAATAGCAAATATACCCAATAAGCTGCATGCCAATTAATGTTAAGAAGTTGCCCCGCAAAATATGTCATTAATGATGTGCCGACTCCAGCAATCGCTGAGCGCCACCCCATCAACTTAGCCCTCTCATCACCAAAGAAGAAAACTCCAATTAGACTAATTGCTAGTGGGTTGGCTAGCCCTATCCCAACACCTAACACTGCACGTGATACTAAAATTATAGTAAAATTAGTTGAAAAAGCTGGAATAATCGAACTAACAGTTGCAGTTGTCGATCTAACACAAGAAATCGGTGAATTATTTGTAAAACGAGTTAGGGCAGCACAAAACTTCTCCAATTCAAGCTTGATTTTTTTAATTCAAGATTATATTTTTAAACATTTAAATGAACCTGTTAATTTGACAATCATGGCAGAACAACTGGGTTATTCCAAAAACTATCTCTGTTATTCATTCAAACAAGCTACAAACCAAACTATTGTCAATTATGCGAATGAACAGAAAATACGTGAGATACAGAGTCAACTAGTTTTCTCAAATAAAACTGTTACTGAAATTGCAGCAATGCTAGGCTTTTCAGATCAAAGTTATTTGACCAAACTTTTCAAAAAATATTTAAATACTACACCTACACGTTTCAGAAAAAAATATCACATTTAAAAAAACGTAGCTCTATGTTATTCACTATTTTTCAAACTATTTTAATGTTATTACATTGTCAGTTCATTGTATCCATCAATTGCCATCACTGTCCTTTTACTGCTGTATTTGAAATAAGTTATATTAATTATTCATATTTCCAGTTAAACTATCACCTTTTTTGATGTGATATGACAGATATTCCAACCATATAAAAAAAGCGGCTGATACTAATATTGCAACTAATCATAAATCAATTCATATGCGTTTCTTAGGAAAAGTATTTTTTCTCTGTTCCACAACTACTTCACTCTCTCAATAATTTAATTTATCAAAATTTTTTTAATTCTCATGACAACTATTGTAATTATTCTTATACAAACTCAACTTTCATTTAAAAAAGATTAAAGGTTCTTTTTATAACTAATGGTTCTCGTCTTTTCAAATTAATTGAATTTGATTAAAACACCATTATTTGATACAAAATTTAAAACTAATACGATAGATTAAGCAATCAAATATGATAAGTATACAAAAAAAGACTAGATCAAAATTTAAATTTTTGAACTAGTCTTTTTTCATATTAAAGCTATGCAACTTAGTATTATAAAAGCTCATCGTTACTAATATCCATTAAGTATTAGTGTAATTCCAATCCCTATTAGCGCTACTCAAAATATTATGGCACTCCCAAGACCTGCAAGCAAAAAATTTGAAGTATTCTTCCCCACTATTTTTCTTGGTTCTTACGAATACTCCTCTAACTGTATAAAACTCCCATATTCCTAAAAGAATACAAATAATTCCTGCTGTTATTTTAAGTATCATAGATACTTCTAGTTTGAAATACCAAGTATATAAAGAAAGTTTCTTTAATATTATTCCTATTTTTAAGACATGTTCACACATACAACAAAAGCCCTCCGAAGAGAGCTCTTTAAATCCATCAGTAAAATTGATAAATTTCATATACTAGCCAATTTTGCCCACCTTAATCAGCTAATAGAATCTAGAATTGATCAATTAATATCTGGCGAATTTCATCTAAGCTAGGCTGGCGTGGATTAGCTGGCGTACACTGATCGTTATAAACCAAGTCCACTAATTTATCCAGGGAAACTTCAAACTTTTCCTTAGTAACGCCATTAGCTGATAATTTTGGTGTAACATCAACTGAGGCCATTAACTCTTCAATCTTTTGGCAAAGTTTTTCAACCAATTCAGCATCGTCTTTACCTTGAAGGCCGATAAAACGTGCAATATCAGCATAGTCCTTTTGTCCGCTATAAACTTCATAGCGAGGGAAAGGTGTCCGTTTAACCTTACCGGCAACACCATTGAAACGAACAACATGCTGCATTGCAATAGAGATCGCTAACCCATGAGGTAATCCAAATTCACCACCAGTTTTATGTGCTAATGAATGATTAATTCCTAAGAAAGCATTCGCAAATGACATTCCAGCTAAACAAGCAGCGTAATGCATATTCTCACGAGCTTTTTCTCCTCCACTTGTTGGGTTTTTTGCGTCAAATTTGTATGATTCACCCAGGTTTTCAAAAACCAACTTGATTGCCTGCAATGCCCATGGACGAGTGAAGTCCGAGGCCATCACCGAAACATATGATTCGAGTGCATGTGACAAAGTATCGAGTCCTGACCAAGCAACCGTACGTTTTGGAACTGTCATAACAAATTCTGGATCAACAATCGCAATCTGTGGCGTCAACTCATAATCAGTTAATGGATATTTAACATGTGTATTATCATCAGTGATAACTGCGTATGGTGTCACTTCGGAACCTGTACCGGAAGTCGTTGGAACAGCTACTAACTTAGTATTCAATTGATGATGGAACTTAACAATTCGCTTCCTGATATCAATAAACTTCTGCTGTAAGCGCGTGAAGAGTTCACTTACCTGATCGTAACTATCTAAGAATCCTTCAGGCTGGTCAAGAGAGTACTCATAAATGAAGCGTGCAATCTTAGCAGCATCCAAAGCCGAACCACCACCAATAGCAATAATAGTGTCTGGCCCAAATTGAGCCATCTGTTTCGCAATTTCAATCGTTTGCCCTAGCGTTGGATCAGGCCTAACTGTCCCGTAAATCGAAGTCTTTACAGGTTCATCACGTAACGATAATTGTTCATAAAGCTTATCAACAAAGCCGAATTTTACCATTCCGGGATCGGCAACAACAAAGGCACGATTGATATTTTCAACTTGATCTTGCAGATAGGAAACTGCATTTTTCTCATAGTATATTTTTTCTGGTAAACGAACCCATTGAGGTCGATTACGACGTTTAGCAACAGTCTTTACATTTAATAAATCACTAGTCGATAAATTATGTGACAATGAATTTTTCCCCCATGATCCAGTTCCGAGTGTCATACTTGGACGCAGTGCATCAGAATAAATATCGCCTATTCCACCAAGTGAATCTGGTTGATTGACCAAGATTCGAGCAGCCTTAGTCTGATCTGCATAATCATTAATAAATGGATCTGATTGCGAACCAATTTGAATAGCTGCGTTATGACCGGCACCTTGATAATTGAGTAACTTGCTGACAATTTCGATTCCATCTTGACGATCTTTCGCTTTGTAAACCGACAACAGTGGCGAAAGCTTCTCAGAAGAGAGCTTCTCGCCGATATTCTTCGGATCAAGCTCAAACAACATAACGTCTTTATCTTCTGGTAAAACAACTCCTGATTGCTCTGCAATCCATCTAGCAGGTTTCCCAGCAACTGGTCCATTAACACCATGTCGATCGTTGAAAACAAAGTCAGCAACTTTTTGATAGTCCTTCTTAGGAACAATATAGGCGCCTTTATCTTGCATCTTTTTCAACCAGTCATTATAAACAGGTGATTCAACAACAACAGAGTTTTCAGTTGCACAAATCATCCCATTATCAAACCTTTTAGACAACAGTAAATCTTCGACTGCTCGGTCCAAATCCGCCGTATGATCTACAAAGATTGCTCCATTCCCCGCGCCTACACCCATTGAAGGATTTCCAGATTTCAATGCAGCATTAACCATTCCGGGGCCACCAGTAGCTAAAATTGAAGCAATTTTTGGATTACGAATCAAGGCTGTCGTATTGTCCAAACTTGGCACTTCAATCCACTGAACGATATTTTTGGGAGCACCCGCAGCAATTGCAGCATCATACAGTATTTTAGCTGCATGAGCAGAACATTTTTGTGCTTGTGGATGAAAGGCAAAGATAATTGCATTTCGTGTTTTGAGAGCCAGCAAAGTTTTAAACATTGCTGTTGACGTCGGATTAGTAGTAGGAACAATTCCAGCTAAAACTCCCAGTGGGGCAGCAATTTTAACTTGACCAGCAACTTTATCTTCTCCAATAATACCTACTGTTTTTTCGTTTTTAATTAGATTATAAATATTTTCAGTTGCAAAGCGATTTTTTGTATCCTTATCTTCAACAACACCACGTTGAGTTTCATCAACTGCCTCATGTGCCAATAACAAAGCTGCTTCAGAACCAGCTAGTGCTGCAGCTGCAACAATCTTATCAACCTCAGCTTGAGTGTAAGAGGCATAAGATCTTTCTGCAATCAAGGCTTTCTCAACTAAGCTACCAGTATAAGCTTCTGCCTGTTCATATTGTTTCGCTTTTTCTTCAGGGGAAAGCGCTTTTTTAACTTTTTTTGTAATTGTCATGTGTTAATCCTCCCTAAATGTCAATTTTGCTTTAATATTTGTGAAAATAATCACTATTTTGTTACAAGTTTATAATACCGCTTTCACTTGTGAATTACAACACTTAATAAAAATAAAATCAACATGAGCTTTTTAATTTACAATTACCTACAAATAAGCAATTATAAATAATTTAAATTAATAATTGACAAAAAAATTAATAGTGTTACCATTTTGTGTGAATATAATCACATGTATGAAGGGAGATTTTGTTGATGAAGAAAGTATTATCAATCAATTCCGGTAGTTCATCATTGAAAATCAGCTTGTTTGCAATGCCCTCTGAGCAACGCCTAGCAAAAATTATGGTTGATTACTCAAATGAAACTAATCAACTAGTGACCATCACATTACCAAATCATGAATTAATCGCACAACACTACACGGGGAAAATTACACCCGTTGAACTCGCTTTGGATTTATTGAAGAAACACCAAATTATTACTACTTCGCAAGAAATTACTGCGATTGGCCACCGCATTGTTGCAGGTGGAGAACTTTTTCAACATTCAACAAAAATTACACCAGAAGTAATACAAAAATTAGAAAGCATCAGCGAACTAGCCCCTCTCCATAACCCAGCAAACATAGCCGGAATTTTGGATGCGGAACTACTATTACCCAATTGTCCTCAAATTGCTGTCTTTGATACTTCTTTTCATACTGATCTACCACCAGAAAACTTTTTGTATGCATTACCACTTGAATATTACCGCAAATATAAGGTTAGAAAATACGGTGCACATGGTACAAGTCACCGCTTTGTTGCACAACAGGCAGCAAAAATGTTGAAGTTACCACTAAGTAAATTGAAATTGATTACATTACATCTAGGCTCTGGAGCTTCGGTAACAGCAATTAAAAATGGTAAAAGTTTTGATACTTCAATGGGGTTTTCTCCTCTAACAGGACTGATGATGAGTACTCGCTGCGGCGATGTTGATCCATCAGCCTTGGTCTATTTGCTGAAACATCACGCCTTTTCAAATATGGATGAGTGCATGAAAGTTTTAAACCAACATTCTGGTTTACTGGGTGTATCTGAAGTCAGCCGAGATATGCGCGAAATTGAACGTGAATCTACAAGAAATCCACAAGCTGAACTAGCAATAAAAATGTTTGTAAAACGAATTTGCGATTATATCGGAGCATACTGGCTTGAATTGGGTGGTGCCGACGCTCTAGTTTTTACTGGGGGAATCGGTGAAAATGATAATCACGTACGAGAATTGATTTGCGAACGTCTAAATTGTTTAGGAATTAAATTTGAGTCAATACAAAATCAGTATCATGACTCACCTTTTGACTTTGCAACTGCTGACAGTCAAGCACACTTATTAGTGATTCCAACTGACGAAGAACTGATGATTGCCAGAGATACTTATGAGCTGACTTCAACCAAACAATCATTTAGCAAATCTGCAGTTAATTATTAGTACGCTCGCTAAAAAAAATCTTCTTCTTCCTGGGGGCTGGGTCAAAAGTTAACTTTTGACCCAGCTCTTCTATTTATTCCGGATAAACGTGTTCCATAAATCAAAAGTTTCCGCCTAACCTCGAATTACTCATAGCAAATTACTCGCTATGTTCGTAATTTCTTGTTAGTACTCAAATTTTACCGACTTATGTCACACTCCCCTCTATTTTATTTCGCACAAACGTGTTCCATTTCTTTCCTATATGGTGTAATTTGTAATGTAATTTTGGGAATTTAAAAAGCGTGGTGCCTTTACCATGCTTTTTAACAAAAATTTAATCCTTTAAGTGTTTCTTTATGAATTCTGCAACTGGTAATCTGAAATCTAAATAATACTCTTCTAACTCTTGTCGTGACCAGTCCCACCAGGCAATACGTTCCAAATCAGTTTTAATTTCATCTGGAAAACGCTCTTTGATCACTTTTGCTGATACTCCGCCAACAATCGTGTATGGCTCAACATCATGTGTTACCACAGCTCCTGATCCAATTACTGCACCATCACCAACTGTTAGACCCGATTGAATAATTGCGCCATGACCTATCCAAACATCATTCCCAATTGTTGTCCTTATTTGTTGGCGTTTTTCCAAAAAAGCAGTATCTTTTTGAGGAAAGCCATATGATGCACCATTATACGAAAAAATATGCTGTGAAACACGATCATACGGATGGTTAGTTGGTCCAATTCGAACTTGGGCAGCTATGCTAATGAATTTTTTTAAATCACTATTTTGCATGAAACAATACTGACCAGTATAATCATAATCGCTAATTACACAATTATCGATCAAATTATTTTCTCCTAATTCGACCCATTGTCCTAATGTTGACCGTTTTATTTGGGTTCCTTTGCCAATTATCGGTGTGTCTCTTGACAATTTTGGAAATTCAATATGCATCATTCAGGCCCTCTTTCTCAATAACTTGCTTATGCTTAGTTTGTTTAGCATCATCATTATAAAGCAATGGTCATTGATGTACAAAATAAAAGTAATTACCAAATTAAATTACTTTTATAAACTCAAACATATGCCATTTTTAGACTAGATAAGCCAATCATTTTGCAATAGATAGTGATTATTATAAGTAACAGGGATCCATAGTTTAGCTTCACAAATACTTTGCAATGTTTGCCATAGTACTGGATCTCTTCTTTCTTTTTTTGTTAATTTAACTTTTAAAAACTGGCCTGTTATTGACCGAGCTATAACAAGAGGATAAATAACTTTCATTATTTGCGTAGTAACAATACCAGATATTTTATTCTTTTGATCATCTATAAGCATAACGATTTCTCCTTACATTACAGTAATTCTTTACAAATTATAGTATTTGTTTTATTAAGTCAGATAATATTTCTTTTTATCGCTACAGCGATTGCTTGTGCTCGGTTAGAAACATCTAAAAGTGTATAAATCTCAGTTAAATGCGCCTTCACCGTTCTTTCTGTGGTAAATAATTTTTGTCCAATTTGTTTATTAGTTAAGCCATTAGCCACCATATTTAATACCTCAACCTGTCTATCTGATAGATTGAAATACTTTTTGGACTTATTTTTATTGATTTCATCAATAATTTCAGTACTCAGAGCTACATAGTCATCGTTACTTACAACTTTTTCAATATTATTAACTATATCGTCTGGGTCCTCATCTTTTAACAAATAACCCTGAACACCTAATGAGAGCATATTCATCACCGCATACCGATCAATTTCGGTAGACAAAATAATTATTTTTGAAGTTATGTTTACTGCTTTAATAAACTCTATTCCATCCATCCGTGGCATTAATACATCCACTAGAATCACATCGGGTAAACTATCTTTTAATCCCTTGATAGTTTCTAAAGCCTCAATTCCATCAGATGCACTAGCTACTACCTTTAAATTTTCCCGAGTATTGATGATTCCTGCCAAACCGTTACGGACAATCGGATGATCATCAATAACCATGATTCTATGCACCATTTATTTTCCCTCCTATTGGAATTTCAACAAGAACAATAGTTCCAACTTCTGGCGTACTCCATATCTTAAGATCTCCACCATGTGCTTTTGCTCTTTCTCTAATACCTATCAAGCCATAATGATCATGTCGTTGTTGGTACTTTTCAGGAAATGGTATCCCATTATTTATAATTTTAACAATTAATTTTTCTTTTTTGATGTAAACGTCAACTTGGGCCTTGTCAGTATCTGCATGACGTATTACATTAATTAATGCTTCATTAATCATTCTTAGCACATCAATTAAAAGATTACTAGGTAATTCAAGATCCTCGGTAATATTAATATCAGTAACTAGACCGTATCTTTTCTTCAAAAGTTGTGTTTTTTCAAGCACCTTAGCCTTTACAGTTAATTTAATATCTTCGTCTTTAATTTTACGATATTCCGCAATTGTCTTTCGTGAATCACCTATCGCCTCCTTGGTAAGTCTTTGAGTATCCCTAAGACTTTTGGCAGCGCTATCGAAGTTCTTCTTCTGTACATGATTTTCAATTATAGCTAACTGTAAATTGATACCAACTAAATCTTGGACTAATGTATCATGCAAATCTCTGGCGAGTTTCTGCTTTACTTCACGTGTTGTTAGACGTGCAACTTCTTTATAAGCATCATTTAATTCATTATTTAGCTGTTGTAATTCAATCTTTTTTTTATAATTAGCATTAATCATTGAATAGTAATATCTTGAAACAAAAACCAGTGCAACAATTGATTCAAGTATGAAAAATTCACTCTCCAAATCACTAATAATAAGACCTAAAATCAATAATAAAATAATATATCCTAAAGAAAATGGATTAACCCATCTTTTACTATTGATAAACGTTATTTCTTCAATAACAACTACGGGCAAAAAACCGACTAGGAATGTAAGAGCAGAGGTTGGATTATAAATCATCAAGCCTCCCATAACAAGTGATATCATAATTTGGATACTGAGAACTAAATTAACAGTCTTAAATATTTTCAATAGTTTACGAGCTGTAAAAAGAATTATCACGTGTAGAAAAATTAAAAAACCTGCCATATACGTTATTAATCCTAGCCGGGAATAAGAAAGATAGAGAGAAAAAACAAAAATAAAACACATCCATAATAATATCAACCACTTACCCTTAATAAAAAAAATATCTTTGATTTCAGTTTTAGTTGTTGAGACGGACATTTTTAATTCCTCCTTTCTAATGAAAAAAAGAGGAAATTATTTTCCCCTTCATAAACCACTACTCGACATCAATATGGGGCAGTATTTTGTCTAACCATTTTGGCAAATACCAATTTTTATTTCTAAAAATAGCAATCATTGCTGGAACAAGAATCATTCGTACGATAAACGCATCAAACAAAATTCCCAAGGTTAGGACAATCCCAATCGATTTAACTGTTGAATCACCTGCAAAAACGAAGCCCATAAAGACTGCTGTCATAATCAGAGCCGCAGCAAAAACTGCCTTACCACTACTTTTCAAGCCCTCCAATACTGCCCTTTTATTATCCTTAGTCTGATTGTAAACCTCTCGAATTCGGCTGACAAGAAAGACCTCATAATCCATTGCGAGTCCAAATAAAATCCCAATAACCAAAACTGGGGCAAAATTCAGGATGGCACTTTTGCCAGTCAATCCTACCAAATTTTGCATATGCCCATCTTGAACAATAAAAACTAGCGTTCCTAATGTGGCTAGCAAGGATAACACAAAGCCACCAACAGCGACAGTTGGTATCAATAATGATCTGAAAACAATCATCAACAAAATAAACGAAAATACGACAATGATTGCAGCAAACTTAGGTAAGGCCTTCATTAAAGCATTTGACATATCAATATTGATAGCCGTTGAACCCGTGACCAGTAACTTAGGTATACCCGATTTTTCAGATTGCGATCTGATCTTATTAACCAATTTTTTGGTTGCAAGACTATTGCCATCAGTTTTGGGTGTTACTGTCAGCATGAAATAATTACCAGATTTACCATTACCTTGCATGGGTGGTGTAGTTGATGAAACATTTTTATCGTCTTTTATCGTCTTATACGCGGAATCCGCTTTAGCTTGATCTTTCGTGTGAGCTAAAACAACTAGAGTAGCACTGTTGCCAGCACCATAACCTTTTTTCATGAGATCATATGCCCGTCGTTCTGTGAATTTGGTACTCTTATTACCGTCAGTAGGAAGGCCTAAATTAATATGACTAAAAGGAATAGCCGTTATTATTAGCAGTCCAATCGAAGTAATTGCTAATAAAAATTTGTATTTATTAACAAATTTACCCCAACCATAATTTTTATTTGCTTTGGAAAATATTTTGAGGAATTTATTTTTCTTCTCACCAGTGGCAAATTTCCCCAATAAAACAATCATTGCTGGAACAAATGTCAATGAGGTAAATAGAGCAAATAAAACAGATATCGCTCCTGCAACTCCCATAACAGTTAAGAAACTTATTCCTAGGACGCTCATAGCAAGCAAGGCTACGATGACTGTTATTCCTGCAAAAATAACTGATTTACCGGCCGTTGTCATCGCTTTTGCCAGCGCATTCTTCCTAGCTAAGCCTTTTTTGATCTCTTGTTGGTATCTAGAAATAATGAATAACGCATAGTCAATACCGACAGCCAATCCGATCATACCGCTTAATGACAAATCCGCAGAAACAAACGTGATATGATGTGACAAAATCATAATTCCCATAACACTTATAGCCAGGCCAATCATAGCAGAAAGAATTGGTAATCCGGCCATTGCAAATGAGGCAAAAGTTATTGCTAAAATAATAACTGCTGCAATCAAACCATAAATTTCTGACTTCTCGCCAGTATCCATCTGGTTGATCGTTAAATCACCTGTTAATTCTGTTTGAATTCCCACATTTTTTGTCTTTTTAACTGCATTAAGTACACGATTTACAGATGTTTTTTTAAGATTCTCTTTCTTTTGTTTGTATACAATTGTGGCATAACCAATTGTATCTTTTTTTACAATATTTCCCTGCTGTGCAGGAGTCATCACAGCCTTAATATTCTTATCTTTCATTGCTTCTTGAACAAATTGATTAATTGCTTGAACTTTGTCTGCATCAGTCAATTTACCACTTTTTGCCCTGAAAACAACTTTCTCTGTAGCATTTTCAGATGATACAGAACTAAAATCTTTTTTTACAATATTCAAAGCAGTTTGTGATTCTGTTCCTTTCATTTCCAAACTTGCATCACTAAAATTTGAACCTTGATAGATTGCTGTGCCACCAATAATACCGGCCACTGCTAAGACTAACAAAATTGTTAATTTAGCATGTTTATAAATAAACTCACTTAAAGAACTTAAAAATTTTCCCAATAGTTACTCCTCCAATCAAAATAGTAACTACATATTCTCATAAAGGAATATTATTCGTAATGTACTAAAGGGAAAACTTATAAATAAATCGCTTAAATAAAAATATTATAAAATTTAGTCTTAATTTTAAAAGACTTTTATTTGTACTGTCTTTCCAAAATGAAGTAACAAAAAATTATATCAATTTAATACAAAAGAGCCTCACTTTTCTTTAAAAAAGCTGAGGCTCTTACTTGTTACACATCAAGTTATTACTCAATTCAAAGTAAAAAGTGAACAAATTACTACCGCGTGCACAATAAGTACAAATGAGCATTAATTTGCTCGCTTTATTAAAGTTAGATAGAAGTAATATCTTTCTTCAATGCATTTAAAATATTGGAAAAATCCGTTGGAGACAAATATCTTTCTTCTAAAACACTTTTAATGTCATCAATTCTTATACAAATTAACTTTTTCTCTGCAGCTGTCATTTCAATCACCCCCTTAAATTGTTCAATTTATATAAACCTGCCTTAGCAACTTAAAATATTATTTTTAGGCTACCCCAATTTATTATTTTAATATATAGAATTTAAATGTGCAATAATAATTTTACTTGCTACTCCGTGAAATTAT